>CAXUHG010000001.1:0-8815 GCA_964250805.1 uncultured Ktedonobacteraceae bacterium
TGTCATTGTTTTGCTGCTCCTTTTTCTAAGTACAGGATAGCCCCTGCTGGCACTTCTACAGTATACAGTCACGCGAAAGCGATGTCCAGTAAGCCAGTTAACAAGTTAATTGCTTTCCCCCTACTCGCCGCCTGCGGCGGCGAGTAGGGATGGTTAGAAGTGAGGATACCCCACGTCTCGCAAGGGACGGTTGTCCCCTTGACCCTTGCTTTCTTTACAGTTGGAAGTGGTAATACTCTACAAAAGGGACGGTTGTCCCTTTGACCCCTGCTTTCAAAAAACTTGTCGATTGCACAAGCGAATGATATGCTGAGAAGGAATATTTCAACGGCGAGAGAGTACGGAGGAGCGTTTTTGCATGGCGAAGGAACGGATTATGCGTAAGGTGAGAGTTGAGGGCGGCAATCTCAAATTTAGCTCAGCCCATTTTATTACCTTTGGGGGCAAGTGTGAACGCTTGCATGGGCATAACTATGGAGTGCTGGTGGAGATCGAGGGCGAACTGGGAGAGGATAAAGTTGTCTTCGATTTCACGATTTTGAAGCGGCTCACACGCGAGATTTGTCAACGCTTAAATCATCGTTTTTTGTTGCCACTGCATAATCCACATCTTGAACTAACCGCCTCCGAAGATGAGTGGGAAGTTCGTTTTCAGAGCAGACGCTATGTGTTTCCGCGTACAGATGTAGTGGAACTTCCCATTGACAATTCAACGGCGGAACGCTTAGCAGAATATATTTGTGGCGAGCTACGAACGAGGCTCGCCGAATATGATCTCTCGCGCCTACATACAATTATGGTTGGTGTCGAAGAGGCACCAACACAGATGGCCTATTACCAAACCTCGCTGCATGGCAGTGAACTGTAGGGGCAATAATTCATTACGCCCTGTAAGCGATTCACTTTTGGTAAGGGTTAAAGAACGTATTCAATGAAAAGGAACATCGCCGTTGGTTACAGGGCGTAATGAATTATTGCCCCTACATTGGTCCTTCGCGTAAAGATCGAGCATGCTGTTTCATGGCTTCGTGAACTTGTGTTAAACGTGGCGTAATAAGAGGTTTGTCGCTTTTGTACGCTGCTTTATATGCTTCAAAGTCCCACGTTTTGAAGAAGGCTATTGCCGCTGCTTTACCACTTTCGTAAAGTTCTTGCTCCTGCGCTTGTGTGAGGTCAAATTGTGTTGCGGTGACGCCGTTGACGGGAATGGCGATGGTGCGTGCGAATGTTTCGTCGTTCATGTAGAGTTTGTCGTGGGCTGACATCATGGTGGTGAATAATGCTTTGAGCATGGCGATACCACGAGGCGCGGAATCATTACTCTTATCACCAATATTACTCTCATTGCTGAGTGTATGTTGTTGCGCGGTATCAACGAGTTGAAAGCCAAATGTTGGCAGAGCGTCTTGCTCTCCTCGCAGATTCTCGAAGAGAAACAGAGGGTAGTTGCTCAACATGGCACCATCGACGATGCAACTAGGATTGCCGTTGGCATCGGTGAGCTGCATGGGAAGAAAGAAAAAGGGGATGCTTGCACTCATACGAACCGCTCGTGCGACATCAAAGGCGTTGGGGTCGATACCATAGAGACAGGCATCCTGCGGAAGGCGGACAATGCGGCCTTGCGTGATATCCGAGGCGATGACGGTAAGTTTGTAGCGTTGAAAGAGGTTCGGGTTCTGTTTTTGTCTTGCTACCAATAGATCGCCAAATGTGCGTATACGCTTCGCGCGTAGCTTTTCGCGCACAAACTCTTCGATGTAGGCACCATCATAAAGGCCACCATGCGTTATGATGTTGAAGACGGAACTGATGTGCAATGGATCGTGTGCGGGTGAGGCGACGAAACGCGAGTAGTCGATTTCTTGCATACTGGCGTAAAGTTCCGTGGCTGTATAGCCTGCCGCGACAAGTGATGCAATAATCGCGCCCGCCGAGGTACCCGCAACATAATCCCAGCGATAGCCGTGCTGTTCCGCGACTTCTAACGCTCCAACATGAGCAATGCCGCGCACACCCCCTCCAGCGAAAACGGCGTGTGCGTGTTGTAACGAGGATTTGGATTGAGGAGTAGACATAGTGGGAAGACCTCCTGGGCAGCGTGGGAAGATGCTGCGCGATGTTAAAATGTGGGGAAACGATGAGGATACAGTGAAGAGTGCAAACAATAACGTTTGCTTGCTTGAGAATAAGTATAGCTGATGAGATGGGAATTGTCTAGTGGGAAACTTTCAAGAATAACCGGGAGACCGCGAGAGTCTGCCCTACATGTTTATGTACGCCCTATATGTAGGGGAGACCCTCGCGGTCTCCCTGCTCTCTAAATGGTTAGGAGAAACCAAACATGGCACACCACACAACCTTAGATGACAGCGAAACAGCGTTCGTACAACGCATGCGAGTCGCTCGGTTAGCGACGGCAGACGAACATGGTAATCCTCATGTGATACCCGTTTGCTATGCCTTCGATGGGACATATTTTTATATTGCATTGGACGAGAAGCCTAAACGGGTCGTGGTGACGAAGTTACGGAGGGTTCATAATATTGAGGTGCGACCTGAAGTGTCGCTACTGATCGATCAGTATAGCGACGATTGGTCACAAATTGGGTATGTGCTGATTTCTGGTAGGGCTGAATTGATCACGTCAGAGCACGAGCGGCATGTAACAGCACTTGAGCTACTTCGCATGCGTTATGCGCAATATCGCACAATGAATCTGGAACGTAATCCGGTGATTATGATTACGGTGGATAGGGTTACGGCATGGGGGCCTGAAATTCGGACATGATGTGTTAAAAGGAGATAAGAAAGATGACCCAATCACACAGCAGCCAAACCAATCGCTTGTTAGGGTATCCAGACGACGCGCGTTTATTGATCATCAACGCTGATGATTTTGGTAGATCTCATGCATGCAATGAGGGCATTCTGCGTTCACTCAAAGAAGGCGTGGTCAGTTCGACGACCTTGATGGTTCCCTGTCCCTGGGCGTTGCATGCCATACAGATGCTCTCGGACCATCCTGAGATTTCCTTTGGTATTCATCTGACCGTCATCAGCGATGTGCCCCTGTATCGATGGAGGCCGCTCACTTCTAGGGAAAAGGTGCCTTCCCTGATTGATGAAACTGGCTTTTTCTACGGGTATGAACGCATCCCCGAATTCCTGGCTCAGGCCAAACTCTCCGAACTGGAAGTCGAATTTCGGGCACAGATTGAGGCTGTGCTTGCGGCTTCGCTCAAGCCAACTCACCTGGATTGGCACTGCTTGTATAATGGTGGTCGCGCAGATATTTTCGAGATGACGGTCAAGTTGGCAAAAGAATACGGCTTAGCACTGCGTGTCTTTGATTCATCGACAGGCGAAGCTTTACGACGCCAAGGCTTGCCTACCGACGAACACAATGTGGTGGATACCTTTAAGCTTGACATCGCCAAGAAATCAACATGGTTTGCCAGAGCATTGAGAGAACTTCCGATTGGGTTGAGCGAATGGGCAGCCCATCCTGCTCTGGATACCCCCGAGATACGCGCATACGAACCAGAGAGTTGGGAGAGGCACTTGACGGATTTGGACTTTCTGATCTCGCAAGAAGCACGCGAAGTTATCGAGCAGGAAGGAATTGTGCTACTGAGTTACAAGCCTCTTCAGAAGGTGTGGCATGAGAGGTGTTCAAGCACTCGATGATACAAGAGGACGATAATATTCTCATTGACATATGTTTCTCCATTTGGTATATTTCTAATTAGATTTACATCTAAATTTCAGAGAAGAGGTTGCTATGATCGAACTCGAAACTACCCGCGTGCAAATCCGTGAGATTGTTGCGGATGACCTTGAGAGATTACTGCCTGTTTTCTTGAGCAACCCCGATGCGTTGCTGCAAACGGAGGGATCGGATGGGGAAATTGGGAAGTATGACCTTGAGCGATGGCAGCGCGATTGGTATATTGCACAGATGATGCCGGGTCGTCATATGCTGGGCTGTTATTTGAAGGCAAATGACGATGCAGTAGGCTTTGCGGAATATGTCGAGATGCATGATAGACTGGAGCAACCCTGGTTTGGCGCGATTGTGATACGCAAGGATGTGCAAAGGCAAGGGTTGGCTAGCGAGATTATGAATGGGATAATGGAACATATTTCCAAAGAAACTGGTGCGCCGCTACTCTATAGTGGTGTACTTGAGCAGAATGTTGCAGGTCGCGCGTTGGCACAACGTGTGAGGTTCACGCGTTCTATCCAGCAAGCGGCACACCAGTTTCCGATGGGGAAGCAGGAGATTATTGTGCTAGAACGGGCTTTAAACTAAGACATTAAGATTAGACTGGAAGACCTTTCCCTTCAGTGAGATATTTGAGCAAACTTTCTTGCGTAAGAAAGTTCCATCCTCTTGTGCAGCTAGTAAAGCATTCTATTTCTGGCACTAAACCTATGTGAGTCATGTCTATAGAGGCTCCATTCTTTTCTTGTTTAATTTCCCATACAATTTTTGTACCTGCCCATTCAGATGTATTTTTTACCCACCCCTGGAAGCTTTCAATTACGTCCCAAACAATCCTTTTCTCTGGCTTCATTTCCGCTATTCTAATTTTGTACATGTCACCATTTCCAAAGCGAACTGTAAATACATCACACACCCTTTCTGATTGTCCTTCAAAATCCTTTGCCCACCACTCTGAAACACGAGAAATCTTCTCAAATGCTTCTGCTGGAGTGACATGTGTAACAATGCTGCTATGATAATCCTGTTGTTTCATAAGTTATTGCTTCTTTCCTATTTCAAAGTTCCTTGTAGAAGAAACCTTACTCAGCTACGGACTCATCAACAAAGACGACCTCATAGAGATGGGGATCGAAACTCGTGACAAGTTGTGAGATAGCTTGGAGTTGGGAAGCAGTTTCAGGATTCTGCAACATAGCCTCGAAATCTGCTTGACTACGCCACTGAGCATAGGTGGTTACTTTGGTTCCATCCAGACTTTTGTGATAATTGTTTGAGATGTAACCAGGTAACTTCCTTATTGTGCTTTGGGCTGCTTCAACGAGCACATCGACGAGCTGTTGCTGGTTCTCTGGGGAAACTGTGAAGACGTTGATGTGAGTGACGAGGTTTTTGTCAGTTGTAATGCGTGCCATACTATTCTTCTCCTTCTCAGATGCACGGTAATCAAATCGCTTAACCTACAGGTTAAGTATACAGGAGAAAGTGAATAGTGTCAAGGAGCAAAGTTGCATTATTGTAAACCGAATGTCAGGAATCGAGGTGTGGGTGTGTGGAGATAACTTCCGCAAGCGCATTCAACATAGGTCGCCAGCCAGCTTCAAATAGCGGACGCAGTTCTGGCGCATCAAGCCATTCCTGAGTTAGCACAACTTCCGTCACGGAATCTCGTTCGAGAAAGTCCAGAGTGACGACAGTTTCCTTGCCCTGTATTGCATTGCCCGACCAGGTAAAAACGAGCTTTTCAGGGGAAACAATGTGTAGATAGGTACCGAAGATGTAATCGCCATTCTCTAAATCAAAACGGAAAGAGCCACCAACATACGCTTCTAGCGTACTCACGGTTATGCTCATGCCTCTCGGCTTAAACCATGCTCCCAGTGCCTTAGGCTCTAACCATGCACGAAACACTCGTTGACGTGAGGCTGGAAATGTACGTCGTAGCACAAGAGTAGTACTGTTATGAGGAGTTGGAGGAATCATCAGCGTCTTGCTCCTCTTGAGGTGTAGTTAGCAGGTAGGTTTCCAATGAGTCAAATTGTGCTTCCCAAAAGTGTCGGTATTGTTCTAGCCAAGCGGCAACATTCTTCATAGGACCGGCAGCGAGGCGAAAGCGATGTGTTCGTCCATCCTTCCTGTGCAAAATCAGATCAGCATGTTCCAGCACACGTAAGTGTTTGGAGATTGCTGGCACGGAGATTGAGAAGGGATGTGCTAGCTCTGTGCCAGAAGCCTCACCGTGTGCCAATCGTTCTAAGATGGCTCGGCGTGTGGGATCGGCGAGTGCTAAAAAGATGGTATTCAGTTGCTCCGAAGAATTCTTAACCATAGAGTTAATTATACGAAGCCAGATGTGTATCTGTCAATTCCTATGTTTTCGCATCAACTTCGCAACTTCAGTTGCGTTCGTGCCAAGTGTATCGCAATTCTCTTCGAGCGCAGCGATGACGTGCTGTTGGTCTTCTACGGAGCGGTTTTGACTGAGTTTACCTTTGCCTTCGAGTCGGGTGATCTCCATTGCGAAGCCAACGAAGCCTTTCATTTTTGAGCGCATAAATTCTTCTGAGTAGGCAAACGTCCAGGGTTGCTCGAACAAGGCTTCGTGCTTTTGTACCAGCGTTTGAAGCAGGGTATATAAAGCGGTTATATCGGTTATCAAGTGCGGCTTACCATAGGCATGAACAACAGCATAGTTCCAGGTGGGAACGTTAGTGGCAAGGTTATCGACATACCAGGAGGGCGAGACATAGGTGTGTGGTCCTTGAAAGATGACCAGGACTTCTTGTGTGCCGTCGAAGGCTTGCCATTGGGAGTTGGCACGCGCCATATGTGAGAGGAGCATGCCGTATTGCCCTTGTTCAGTGTCGAGCAAGAAGGGGAGATGGCTGGCAAGCGGTACGCCGTCCTGTTGTGTGACAAGCGTAGCAAAACTGTAGTCATGCATGAGAGTATGTAGCTGTTTGAGGTCGTCTTCACGGAATGCTGGTGGTGTGTACATGGTCTTTCTCTTTCATAATGATACAGGTTATAACATCATTGTAGCAGGCATATGTCGAACAGAAAACAGCCAATTGTTAGCCATAAGGAAGTTATCAAGCACTCGCAAGGGGATGCCCTGGTTTAAGGTAGTCGTTTGGTTGTACTGAGATGATCGATGAAACGCTCAAAGCCCATACGGTCAACCATTGCTTGCATACGACGGTAGCCTTCGCCGTAGACGGAGTTAGGGTTGCGCTCGATATTGTGCGCGTGATAGAGGCTTTCTGGTGTGCTCAATTCCGTGTAGAAACGATGCGAGAGCAGTTCACAGAAGCCTTCTTCCGCCCACATTGGAAGATTCGTGATACCCTGTACCAGCAACCAGACGTGCCCTAGTTCGTGAAGAGTCACACCTTGAAAGAGGATTGCGGGAAGGCCATGTAGGACGGCAACGCCACCAATTTCGGTTCGCACCACGCGCCCATCTTGTACATAAGTCGAACTCATGGTTGCACCGAGGGCGTGCGGCTCTACGTGAGTGCTGAGGTAATGCGCAAGTTTGACGCGATTCACAAGCTCAAGTCTCAAAGGTTGGTTGTTGTATCGCAAATGTTGGCGACTAACCCACGAAATGCATTGTTTGAAGAGTGGTTGCGCCTCATCACTTGTTTCGATAGCGGTGGAGCGGCACATGGGACAACGTATACTTTCGGGCTTGTCTCTCGTGCGTTCCTGTTGTTGTGGCGAAACCAAGCGACCACAGAAATCACAGTGCGGGTACTGACTCTCGTGTTCTTTACAAAACTTTGTGCCCCAGGAGTCGATGAGATATTCGCCAGAGAGCGGCTTGCCACAATAGGCACATCGGGGCGCGAGATATTCTTGAAAGCAGGTTGAATGGTAGGGCTTGCCGTCCCGACCGTTAAAGCTCGTGTCACGAATGGGCTGACCACAGGCAGCACAGACAAAATGCTCTGGATGCCATGTTGTACCAAGAGCAGAGAGCATGTTGCCTTGAATGGGTTGACGACAATAGTTACAAATGGGTTGTTGCATGGCTGTCCTGAATGTTGGAAAAGATACATTTACATGAGTAGGCTATAGTAGTCGTAACTGCTAATTTCTCTAAAGCCACACGATTGATAGAGCGAGAGAGCATTGCGATTATCCGTTGCGACCTCAAGCACAATATGATTTTGACCGCGTGCAAGTATCTCACGAATAGTTTGCGCCAGTATCTGACGACCATAGCCCCTTCCTCGATACGGTGGCAGAACACCAAAGCCCGCAATATAGGCTTCCTGAGCGTTAAGAGATACATCGAGTTTACCGATAGGAGTTTCGTCAAGTGAGGCAATGAAGACCTTGCTTTTGGCATCATCTATTTTCTTCTGCGAGTACCAAGTGATATCTGCTTCGGGCATATCGAAGGAGATGGCGGTAATACGAGCAAGGATTGGCGCATCCTCAGCGCATGCTATTCTAAAGTGCAAACGCGTATCTAGTTGCGGCAAAGATACAATCTCGGCTAGCTCCATTTTGTATTCTGAATGCTGATATTGTGGCTGTAGCGTGGCGGCAAAGCCTTGACCAGATTGAGAGTTATGCTCGACAATTAACAGGAGTGTGGGTATATGACGGCTCTGACACTCTTCGCGTGCCGCTATAAATAGCTGTGTGAAGATGCCACGTCGCCGATACTCAGGATGAACCATGCCGCTTCCTTCGCCCTCAATGGGGTTGAAGCTAAAGAAGGCAAGAAAACCGACAAGCACACCATTTTCGTAGTAGAGAAAATCGTTCGTCTGGTCGTGTGGGCGCGAACGCAGCGTGTCCCAGTTCAGCTTCATATGCAACTGCTCATATGCCTCACAGAGCGAGGCAAGAACTTCTATTTCGGTAAGCTCTTCTTGCGTCAAGCCTTGTTTCTTGTATAGACCTTGTTTGTTCGCTGCTACCATATAGCCTCTTTCTCACAAACTATTCAATTGGGTTCTAGCATGTCTCATACAGTATATACGATTAGTGATATTGCGAGTTGTAACACAATAGAAGTGGAATATAACACCGAAATGGGCGGGGCATGGCGCCGCGGGTGGTGTTGTTTTT
>CAXUHG010000001.1:8825-51892 GCA_964250805.1 uncultured Ktedonobacteraceae bacterium
TTAAAAAAACCCAAACTGGCGCCCAACCCGCCCCCTTTTTTTGTTTTTATATTCCACTTCTATCAATACATCCCCATCATCGACGAATTCGCCTTGGGGGACTTTGAGCGATTTGACGATGCCGCTGACAGTCGATTGAATAGGTATCTGCATCTTCATCGACTCTAGCGTGACGACATCTTGATCGACGGAGATGGTGTCCCCTGGTTTGACGAGATATTCCAGGACGACGCCCGCCATGTTTGATATGATATGTTTCATGTTTCCCCCTACACCGGATAAATTGGATTACGACGTGCGGAAAACTGTTCATTTTTCGTGCGATAGATACTGTAGCGTGCAATCAATTCGTCGCGCAATACCTCGAATGGCGTGATGGTATCGACGATCAGTTCGGACGCGAGACGGAAGATGTCAATGTCTTCGGCGTAACGTGCCTCCATCATTTTGCGGAAAGGCTCACGCTGGTCTTCGGGCATCTCGGCAATCTGGTTGGCATACACAGCATTGATAGCAGCTTCCGGCCCCATCACGGCTATCTGTGCAGTAGGAAGTGCGATAACCGAATCGGTGCCGAAGGCTGGACCTGCCATCGCATAGAGGCCAGCACCATAGCATTTACGCACGATGACCGATATCTTTGGCACCGTTGCCTGTGAAACGGCGGCAATAAACTTCGCCCCATGTCGAATGATGCCAGCCCGCTCGACGGCTGCACCAATCATGAAGCCCGATACGTCAGCGAGAAAGAGCAGGGGAATGTTGAAGGCGTTACAGGTATTGATGAAACGCGTGGCCTTGTCCGACGAATCGACGAAGAGGACGCCGCCTTTGACGCGTGGCTGGTTGGCAACAACACCTACGACACGACCATTAAGACGTGCATAGCCTGTGATAATTTCGGGTGCAAAGAGTTTTTTGACCTCCAGAAAGCTGCTCCCATCGACTAACGAGTCGATAAATTCGTACATGTTGAAAGGTCTATTTTGCGCCTCTGGCACAATCTCGCGTAGAGGTTTGGTGCTGGCAGGTGCGACAGGTTCGGCGTCGGCAGGTGAGTCAAGGTAGTTTTGTGGCATGTAGCGGAAATAATCGCGAGCAATCTGGATGGCATGTTCTTCACTATCTGCAAGGAAATCACCGAGGCCGGAGACGCTACAATGCATACGTGCGCCACCCATCTCTTCGAGCGTGACCTTTTCACGCGTCACCATCTCCGCCATACGTGGTGAGCCAAGATAGGCACTAGCATTGCCATCAACCATGATTGCGACATCAGCAAAGGCGGGAGTGTAGGCCGAGCCAGCGGGTGAAGGACCAAACATGAGAGCAATCTGTGGCACAACGCCGGACATCTTGATCTGGTTGTAGAAGGTGCGCCCACCATGATTACGTCCAGGGAAGAGACGAACCTGATCGGTAATACGTGCCCCAGCAGAGTCGATCAGATAGAAAAAAGGTATCTGCATCTGCATCGCCATTTCCTGGATACGCAGACTCTTTTGCACAGATTTCTCACCTGCCGCTCCAGCTTTGACCGTTGAGTCCGAGGCACTAAAGGCAACGGGACGACCATGAATGCGCCCAACGCCTGTAATGATAGCATCGGCTGGTAGTTCGGGATTCTGGTTTTCAGCGAACATGCCATCCTCGAACTCGATCTTGCCATCGTCGAGCAGCAGTTTGAGTCGATCACGCGCAAACAAGCGGTTCTGCTTGCGGTTACGCTCATGATATTTTTCGGGGCCACCTTTTTGGATACGCTCGACCTCCGAAAGTACACGTTCTTCGTTGTTGGGCATATGTATGTCCTTTTCTATGTGTTCTGTAGGGACTGATTTATCACGTCCAACGCGCGATTTATCGCATGAAATTTTTGTTGGTTCTGTTTGGGAGCGAGAACAACATGCGACTCGCGTGATAAATCACGCAGAGGACGCGATAAATCGGTCCCTACCGATTTCATATTTCGATCTCCATTCTTAGCAGTGCGGATGAGAGCGATTTTCCTAGTGTGTCGCTTCGTAATGAGCGCGAAGCACCGCCATTCAGGGCACCGTACAGGACGAAGTTGAGGGCGAGGACATTGGGAACCTCGAAGCGTTCGACTTTGCCTGTAGCAATGCCTTTAAAATGCTGCTTGACGCGCTCAGGTGTGACTTCGCGCAAGAGTATGTCATAGGTCGCGCGATCTGGCGCAAAGATGGCGATGTTGGCTTTGTCGCCCTTGTCACCGGAACGAGCATGAACGAGGCGAACGAGTTGCGTTTTCATACACTTACCTCCTCGACGCTGACATGGATGTGTTCTTCGACGAGGCCGCGCGGTACGAGTGTAGGCCAGATACCGAGTAGGCCGCGTGATGGCGTGATACCACTTGCCCCACCGATGAAGGGTGGACCACTTAATCCTAAAGGTGTAAGCAAGCGACCCAACTTATCTGCATCGCGCTTATCTGTACAGCGAATGGCTATACGAAGATAGACTTCGTTAAGGTCGGCAACGTGCGTGGGATCTGCTAAGGGACCAGAAATCGAGTTATAGCCCAAATATTCGATAAGCGTCTCTTCTGGTTTGAGACCAGCTTCCTGCATGTGCTGCTGCACAATTTCTGCTGCCAACTGTGCTTTTGCTAGCGCGTCAGGCCATGCGTAGCCTATTGTAGCTTGTCCCATGTAGCCATCTTCGTAGCCAGCTACGATTTTGAAGGTTGCGGGTGCAGGATGTCCAGTTGTGCCTGTGACGCGTACTTCGTCGGGACCAATCTCCTCCATGTGCAATGTGGTCATGTCTACGTCAACGTCGGGGGTAAGATAGTGCGCGGGGTCGTGTACCTCGTATAATAGTTGCTCTCGTAGCGTGTCGAAGTTGACGCGCCCGCCTGTGTTGGGAGCTTTGGTGATAATAGCGTCGCCGTTCTCTGACACTTCGGCTATAGGATATCCAATATGGGCAAGGTTGGGAATGCTACGCCAATCGCCACCAAAGTTGCCGCCCGTCGCCTGTCCACTACATTCCAATAAATGCCCGACGACTATGCCTTGCGCTAGTTTGTCCCATTCGTCCCAGTGCCAGCCTAGCTCATGCACCATCGGGGCGAGAAAGAGGGCGGCGTCGGCGACACGTCCGGTGAGAACGATATCGGCTCCTGCAGCGAGTGCCTCGACAAGTGGACGTGCCCCAAGATAGGCACTGGCGAAGAGCAAACGTTCGCGCACGGTGACGATATCCTGTCCTGTATCCATGTGAGAAAGCGACACACCTAGCAATTGCAGTTCGTCGAGCCGCTCTAATACGGAATCGCCTAAGACAACACCGATGTTGAGTTTGACGCCGAATTTCTTGAGTGCCGCTAACAAAACTTCGCGTGCCGCCATTGGGTTGAGACCACCTGCATTCAGGATGAACTTGACGCCACGCGGTAGGGCAAGCGGCAACAGATCAGCTAGCATTGGTACAAGGTCACGTGTGTAGCCCAAATTAGGATCACGTTGACGATCTTTTTGTAGAATTGCTAGTGTCAGTTCAGCAAGGTGATCGGACGCGACGTACTGGACGTTGCCGCGTTCGATGCTTGCCTTGATTGGTTGCCAGGAGTCGCCATAAAAGCCGAGACCGCCAGCGATACGTACTGATTTCATGGCTACCTACCCTCGCTGCCCTAGCAGTTCACGTGCAATCAGCAATTGGCGAATCTCATTGGTGCCCGCGCCGATTTCGCCGAGACGGGCATCGCGCCACATACGCTCGACCTCGAAGTCAGTGAGGTAGCCCCAGCCACCGTGAATTTGTAGTGCTTCGTTGGCGGCATGAGAAGAGGCTCGCGCAGTGAAGAGTAGGGCGGCTGCCGCTTCTTTGCTGACGCGCTTGCCCTGCTGAGCCAGCCACATCGCTCGGTGCGACATATGGCGTGCCGCCTCTAAGTCTGTGTACATATCCGCGATTTTCGCCTGTATCAGTTGGAAGTTGGCGATAGGTTGCCCGAACTGTTCGCGCTCCTGAGCATATTTAAGCGAGAGTTCAAGGGCGGCCTCGATACCCCCAACAGCACTTACAGCGTAGTAGGCACGTTCGATATCGAGTCCGCTCATCACCACTTTGTAACCCTCGTTGACCTTACCCAACACGCATTCATCGGGCACGAAGGCATCTTCAAACACAAGCTCGCCCGTCGGTGAGCCATGCATACCAACCTTTTGTAGTTTGCGTGCGACGCGAAAGCCTTTGTTCGCGGTCTCGAAGATAAAGGCGGTAATGCCTCGGCTACCAGCTTCTGGCTTTGTTTTGGTATAGAGAACCATTACATCGGCGATGGGGCCGTTGGTGATGAACACTTTGGAGCCATTGATGAGGTAGCCACCATCAACTTTTCGCGCCGTTGTCTGAATACCCATTGCGTCGGAGCCAGCGTTCGGCTCGGTCAAACCAAGCGCCCCGATCATCTCGGTACTGGCAATCTTAGGCAGGTATTTTTGTTTCTGGGCCTCAGTGCCGTTGCGGAGAATATTGTGTCCGCAAAGATTTAGATGTGCCCCATAGGACATTGAGATGGCACTGTTGGCACGACCAATGGCGCGTGCGACAAGGGCAGCCATTAAAAAGTCGCCACCACTACCGCCATATTCTTCGGGGATGGCGATACCTGTATAGCCCTGTTCCGCGAGCCGTTTCCATAGCCAGCGCGGGAAATCGTCGGTACGCTCTATTTCAGCGTTGTGGGGTCGAATCTCGTCACGCGCAAAGGCGAAGGCACTATCGTAGGCTAGTTGATGTTCCTCATGCAGTTCAAAGTCCATAAGGCATTGTCCTTTCTAAACGCGGCATTGCGGAAGGGATAAAACACCATAACTTAGATGTCTGTGGAGCAGGAACGCGTTCCTGCTCCACAGACATCTAAGTTATGGTGTTTTGTTGAGAAAGTCTACGATGACATGCGCCAATTCTTCGCCTTTGTCTTCTTGTAGGAAATGGCCTGCACCAACGATAGTAGTATGAGGTTGACCTCTCGTACCTGGAACAGCTTTTTGAAAGAAGGTATCACCGCCTTTGGTTATAGCGTCGGAGTCACTGAATGCGGTCAGGAAGGGCTTCTCCCAGCGTTGCAGCACTTCCCATGCCTTGCGGTTTGGTTCGGATGCGGGATCGTCGGGGCGTGTTGGGACGAGCGTGGGAAATTGACGCGCACCCGCCATGTAGCTATCTTCGGGGAAAGGTGCATTGTAGGCAGCTATGATCTCTTCGGTTGGCTTCGTCACACAGCCACCTTTGACGATGCCGCCGGGATTGAAGCGCGGCGTCTCCTGCGAGTAGCGTTGCCAGTTTAGAAATGGCTCGCCAGGGGGAGTGTCGCCAGTTGGGAGAAAGGTGTTTGCGGCAACAATGCGAGAGAAACGGCCCTCGTTTTCAGCGGCGAGACGTAGACCGATGAGACCGCCCCAATCCTGACAAACGAGCGTGATACGTTGTAGATCGAGCGACTCGATAACGGCAAGCATCCAGTCAATGTGTTTCTGATAAGTATAGTCAATGCGTTGTGTAGGCTTATCAGAGCGACCAAAGCCGACGAGATCGGGAGCGATGGAGCGATAGCCAGCACTGGTAAATAGAGGAATCATCTTGCGATAGAGGTAAGCCCATGACGGCTCACCATGCAACATCAAAATAGGGTCGGCCTCGCGCGGTCCTTCATCGACGTAGTGGATACGGAGGTTATCGGTCTCGATGTAGTGAGGGGCAAAAGGGTAGTCGGGTAGATTAGCAAAACGCTCATCAGGTGTGCGTAGAATCTCCATTGAATATGTCTCCTATCATTGGATACAGGACGGTACACAAACTGATTGGTCTGCTGGATATTGTATCATGTACATCTGAAATATGTTGCATACATACTGAACAATACGAAGCAGAGATGATATACTAAGAGCAGTTTCGTTTGTAAGACGAGGAGGTATGTATATGGCTTACGAAATGACCGTTACCTTGACCGATCAAGAATACGCAGCATTAGCAACAGAAGCCGCCAGGAACGGGAAAAAACCAGAGGCACTTTTGCACGATATGGTGCAAAATCTGGAGAAGGGTTCTCAAGAAAAAGGCACTTTGACCGGAAGAAAGTTCATGCAAAAACTTTATCAAGAAGGCGAAGTTCTCAATATACCTTCGAGAGAACCACTAACACCAAAAGAACAGGCTGAAAGAGAAAGATTAGCTCAAATCTTTGCCGGAGGTAAACCTGCATCAGAGATGGTGATAGAAGATAGAGGGCCATATTGATAGTTCGATGGTTTTTCGTAGGGACCAGATTTATCGCGTCCGAGGAGTGATTTATCACGCGAGATCATGCCTGAGACGGCTTGTAGAGAATGCTCGTCAAGATTTCGCTCAATGAATTGAGCAGCGGACGCGATAAATCTGGTCCCTACGAACACGCCGACTGCACAGACGTAATATTGCTATTGTAATCCGTAATCTGCCAGTTACCGCCATCGTCTTGTTGTAGAGTAACATGCAACTGATAGGGTTGAGACATCTTGCTCCTGGTAAGATTGTAAACATAGTTGAGGTTATTTCCCTGTGCCGTTGTATTGTTGACTTCTCTATTATCCCCCGAAACTGCTCCGTAACAGCCATCTTCTTGTTGTATTTGTTGTGTGAAGGCATCTTTAGATGTCTGGTTGGTGATGGATGGTCCGAGGTCACTGTAGGCATGGTCATAGTTATGGCTCGCAATGGCGTTTACGAAATCGTCGGCCTTTGTTGTAGCCGCTGGGATGCCGTTGCTAGCAGTTGTTGTCGCGGTATTGCGCGTTGTGAAGTAGTGATATGCAGCATAGCCACCACCGCAAAGAGCAAGGATGACTAATAGTATAATGGTCAAGAGGGCGAATACTCCACGGCGCACAATACGACCAGTTTTCTGTATCGCCGATGTTGCTCTGGGCGAAAAACTGGTGATAGGTGGCGGTGTCGTGATAGGAGGCGTTCGGTCGGTATACGTTGCCGTGATGGGTCGAGTAGGTGCTGGCGTCTGCATTTGTGCTTGGAATGGTGGTGTCTGTATTTGTGCTTGCTGCGCTGATATTGGTGGAGGTGGCAGCACAATAGGTTGGCGCGGTGCAGGTGACGCTGCCTGCGCTGGAATGAACGCTTGCGGTGTTTGATAAGCTTGTTCCAGAGCGTTTGCAAAGTCCTGTACACGTGGGAAACGCTGGTGATAGTCTTTCGAGAGTGCCCTGAACACAACCTGCTCGACGGCAGATGGAACCTGCACGCCGTGTTCGCTGAAAGGTGCTGGTTGTGCAGAGAGATGCTGTGTTACCAGTTCAATGTAGGAGCCGCGAAAGAGCTTCGTGCCACAGAACCATTCGTAGACAACGGCGGCAAGTGAATATTGGTCGCTGGCGGGTCGTGACTTGCCCTGGATTTGTTCTGGTGCCATATACGACATTGTGCCAATGACAACATCCTCAGTTTGTTGACTACGCGAGCTTTGCGAGACCAGCGCGATACCAAAGTCGCTCAATAGCACCTCGTTATTATGGCTCAAAAGCATATTTCCTGGCTTCACGTCACGATGAATGAGCTTCTGGTCGTGGGCATATTGCAAGGCTGAGGCAACCTGTTTCACATAAGAGACAATGGTTGCCGATGGTAGGCGATTACCCTTAGGATGCCTCTGGCGAAGCGAACCATTGGGGGCGTAGTCCATGACGAGAAAGGGATTATTGTTTTCGACATCGAAGTCGAGGACACGCACAATATGCGGATGTATCAGGTGGGCAATAGTAAGTGACTCATTGCGGAACGCCTCGATGCCCTCCTCATCCAACTCCGTATGGAGAATCTTGATAGCGGCCTGCGTGTGCAAATAGACATGCGTCCCTAGATAGACATCCGCGAAGCCACCATGCCCCAGCAGACTATCGAGGCGATAATTTCCAACTTGTTGCCCTATGATATCGGTGCTATCAGTCATAAAGCGGCTACTTTCCAGACAATACGTCGATATATTTCCACGAAAGAATAGTATATAGGTACATAAAAATGTGTCTATATAGTAAACGTTGCAGAGAAAATATCGCTTCACGTATGCATCAGCACTCTGCTCGTATCGTAGTGCGCTGTGTCCCAATCGAGTACATTGGCAAGGGTCGTTTTGAGTTGTTGCAGGGCAGCATCGCGCGTGGCTTTATCGGGCATCACAGTACCACGCCAGACGAGCGAGATGCTCACAAGGTTTGGCGTCTTTTCGCTGAGCGCAATATAGCGTGCGATGGTGCCAGGAAAAAGGTAGTCTCCGCTTTGCCGTATCTGCTCTAGCTGATTGGTCAACACGTTCTGTTGACCTGCACGAATCTGCACGGTGATAAAGGTTATAAATTGCGTATTCTCACCCGCCGAAATACGCCACCTCGGAATTGTTGTCCGCGAACGTCCAGAGGTCCCACGCTTGAATGCCTTCACATCCTCTAACGGAATCATAATTACATCAGCAGCACGCACTCCAGATAATCTACCTGACGCAACAAACTCATAAATCCTGTGAGTCGAGAGATTTAATATTTTTGCAGCCTCTTTTATAGAGACATACCCTGGCATATCTGGAAGTTCAATATACTCATTCATGCGTATACTCTATTGGTTATGATTGTTTCATGATTAGATATCTCTTGTTACTACTTCATGAAACAGTAAATCTGTGTTATACTCATGTTATCGGGATATTGTTGACCGTTGTACAGTGATAGAGAATAGGAAAACAGATGAGCAAAGAGACAATGACGCTGGCGGAGATACGAGCGGCTTGTAATATCATGGAGGAGATGGGCTTCGACGCCCCTTTTGTTACTTTTACCTGGGATCATTGGCAAGTAATGCAGGCACGTATGGTGCAGGGGTTTACGCATTTTCAGCGTGCGGTAGAGAACCGCAGGCCACAGGCGGCAGCGATGATTGCACTAGAGATGCAACAAATGATAGCAGACCTGCAAAAAGAGGTATGCGCCTTGATCGAAACTGAACTTGAGCGACAATAGAAGATGACGAAGGTGGATGCACCGAGGAAATACGCCACATTTCGCAGAAAAATGTGTTACACTTGGAGCAAGAAAGGAGCAAGCACTGATTTTTTCTACGAATAACGTACCCTGTATCCTCGTTTCCTGTAGCACATCGTTAACATGGATTTGAGCATTCCTGTCGAGTCCTACCACCTATCTAAAGGAGCTACTGTATGTCGCTTACAAATGAGTCTACTAATGCAGCCGACCACCTTCTTACGCGTTTCGGATATCAGCCCAAGTACCGGCGCGAGATCAAACGCTTTGCCTCATTTGCTATTGGTTTCAGTTTTATTTCGATCACAACTGGCATCTTCACCACGTATGGCTCCGTGCTAAATTGGGGTGGGCCTTTGGGCATCTGGACGTGGCCTTTTGTGGCAATAGGACAACTTTTTGTCGCGCTGGTGTTCGCGGCTCTTGCGTCGCGTATTCCACTGGCGGGCTATTCGTATCAATGGGCTTCACGGTTGACAAATCCTAAGTTGGGCTGGCTCATAGGTTGGGTGTCGTTCATGTTTTTGATCGTCGTCACCGTCTCGGTTGATTATTCAATCTCCTCTACGGTTTTACCAAGCCTGTTCAACTACACGGCGACTCCTTTGAACGAATGGGGTGCAACTGCACTTATTGTTCTCATTCAGGCACTTCTTATTATCTTCTCTACGGTGTGGTCTACACGCATCAATAACACCGCTGTAGGAACAGAGGTCATAGGTATTGTTGGTTTGACGCTGTTGCTCATTATTGTGGGAGCAGTGCGTGGTATACTTCACCCCGATCACCTGTTCAGCATGGGGGCAGTGCCAGCAAACGGATACTTCAACCTTGGTGGACTTAATAAAACGGGACCGTTTATGCTCTCATTCTTGCTTGGCTCCTATACGATTGTGGGCTTTGAGTCGGCGGCGAATCTGGCGGAAGAGACGGAGAACGCACATAGGGTTGTACCTTTTGCGATGTGGTCAGCGGTAGTGTTGAGCGGCATCGTTGGCTTTATCTTTCTTATCGCCCTCAATCTAGCATCTGGCAATCTTACAGCATTGGCTGCTTCGTCAACGCCTGTGGCTGATATTGTTCGGGGAACGCTCGGCCCTGTGATTGGCAGCATCTTCCTGGTACTGGTCACGTTCTCGATCTTTGCCTGTGGTCTGGTAATCTTTATTACGGCGACGCGTCTAACATGGGCAATGTCACGTGATCGACGTTTTCCGGGTCATGCGATATTCAGTCGTGTGAATGAGCGTACCGATACTCCCATTGCGGCAACGATTTTATTAGCTGTATTGATCGAGGTCGTGTTAGCAATTTTCGCGCAACAAACGAACGCGCTTAACAGCCTGTTCAGTGCATCAACGCTCCTACCAACAATCATTTACCTTGCAACAGTACTACTCTATGTCTTCACGCGTAACAAACTACCAAGTACACAAGCCTTCAAGTTAGGTGTGTTTGAGTGGCCTATAGTTGTGTTATCGCTGATCTGGTTGCTGTTCGAGCTTGCCATTTTCCGTGATGCCCAGTTTGCGACTCCCTGGCTCTACACCATCATCATGTTCGCAATTGGAGTCGTGTACTTCATCTGGATGCTTGTCTCACCTGCAAAAGTGTTAGAGACGCAACCAGAACGCGAGACACCTGAATCAGAAGCAGTATCGTAAACACAAATACCAAACGGCAGAGATACAGGGAGACCGCAAGGGTCTCCCCTACATGTTCATACACGTTCTACATGTAGGGGAGACCCTTGCGGTCTCCCTGTATCTCTGATGTCACGAATTATTCGACAGGAGCCGTTGCTGTGACTTTTTGACGAAGGCTTGTACAACAGAATCGTGTGGAAATGTGGAGACGAGAATCTGTTGATATTCTTCAAAGCGCTGCTGAAGCATAGTTGAGTCCATCGTGTTGATGAGGGGAGCGATACGTTCGGCGATGGCAATACTGGCCTCTCTATCGTGTTTACGGGCGTAGGTTTCGGCGAGTGGAACAAGCGTCAGAATACGGCGTGAAATCCATTGCGCGGGAAGCAGGGCGAGGGATAGCTCTAAGTGTTCGATGGCGGCAGTATAATCATTCAGTTGAAGCATACAACTACCCGCGATCTGGTGCCAGCGTGCCTCGTCGAACTCCTCGTCGGGTCCAAGATGGGCTAAGAATACTGAAGACTGCGCCAGTTTTTCCTTCACGCTCGTATGTTCATGTAGCAGTGAAGCGTTGTATGCCCAGTCCGCAAGCAGGTGCGCTTTCAAGCGCACATACTGCTCCTCGCGCTGATTGACAAGTAGACGTAGAGCCGTCTCGATTGCTTCGATGGCTACAGCATGTTGATTGCTTGCACTCGATACAATCGCTTGCCAGTTGAGGCTTTGCGCCATATTCCAGATATCGGCCCCCTCTAATGCCGCGATATGTGCTTTTTCATAGGCATGTTGAGCAGCGTCATAATGCCCCTGGAAGAAATAGGCAGCCCCGATGAGGTTGTAGAGAGCAGCATAAAGGCTATAGCGCAAGTCGGCAGAGAGAAATGCATGTGTTTGCTGCACGAGATAGAGTTGTGCTTGAGCAACCACGAGTACCTGAGAGGGGCGTGCGGTATGAAACATTTGCCAGCCTTCTGCCACACTTTCACGTAACGTGTTCGAGAGCAGGAGCCGCTCCTCCGACGATATGCGTTCGCTGGGCAACAGCATTTCGTTAGCACCAGTGGTGAGTCCCTGCCGTATCGCAATTGGCATACCCTCAATACCACGCAATGCAATCCGTAAGGAGTCGAGAACAGCATCTACTGTCCAGCCATTGTCGAATAGGACAGCAAGGTTACTGGCACTGTCAGCCAGCCATGAACCATTTTGTTGTTGCTCCAGAGAGATGGTTCTGCTATGGCGTAAGATATCATGCGGATAGGAATAGACAGGGCGCGTCTCCTGCACTAGGGAAGTTGTAAAGCGTGTATTCGCTGGAGATACCTGAGTAAAGGGTAAGATAGCGGACGTGTCCTGATCGTGCAGTAAGCCCAATTCCTGAGCGGTCATGCCAAAGTATGTACAGAGGCGTTGGCGCGACTCAGCGTTAATATGATGATTGTGTTCAGCGCGCCACAGCGTAGAGGCTCCCACATGCGCCTCGTTCGCCAACTGCTCTATAGTCAAATTGCGCTGCCGACGAGCAATTCGTAATGGATGCATATCGTTATGCTCCAGAGAGTTTGCAAGCGTAATTGCTTACAATCTACGTTGATACACTTTGTTATTTTATACCCGCATTATGCACAAATGTCAATGTACTGGTACTTTTTCTTTTCATAAGTAACACGGCTACCCACCTTTCTTCGATGAGGATAGCCATCAGAAATTAGTCAGTTATTCGTCACTCGTTATCCAGTTTTTCATCAAAACAACCCTTATGATTGACTTTCTATCTATTTCATATTATACAAGAAATATATTCGTTTAGCAAAATCGTTGATCGCTGGAGAGAGACGATTAGGTTGAGAAAGGAAAAGGTTATGGCAACGGCGACATCTCGTCAAAAGAATGGGTGGAAGCTCAGGGGGATGTTTCTGCTCGTTATCGCATTCACGATAGCGGCCTTCACTTTTGGCACTTTACAAATGCGAGGAAGTAGCGCGAAAGCTGCGGGTGTGGGGTACTGGCATACTAATGGGTCGCAAATCCTAGACTCCAACAATCAGGTAGTGCGTATCGCGGGCATCAACTGGTTTGGCTTTGAAACGGCGAACTATGTAGCGCATGGACTGTGGACACGTAACTACAAGGACATGCTTGACCAGATTAAGAGCCTGGGCTACAACACCATTCGCCTTCCCTATTCAAACCAACTCTTTGATGCTGGAAGCACGCCCAACGGCATCGACTTCAACAAAAATCCTGACTTGCAGGGCTTGAGCGGTATCCAGGACATGGACAAGATCATTGATTACGCGACGAATACGGATGGCTTGCGTATCATTCTCGATCAGCATCGTCCAGATTCGGGAGCGCAATCGGCCCTGTGGTATACGTCGGCCTATCCTGAGTCGCGTTGGATATCTGACTGGACGATGCTGGCAACTCGCTATAAGAACAATCCGTTGGTGGTTGGTGCCGACCTGCACAATGAGCCGCATGCGCCAGCCTGTTGGGGGTGTGGCGATACGAGTATTGACTGGCGACTAGCTGCCGAGCGTGCGGGTAATGCTATTCTCTCTGTCAATCCCAACTGGCTTATCTTTGTTGAGGGTGTAGACTGCTACGGCCCTGGTGGTGCTACAACTGGCGACTGCTACTGGTGGGGTGGCAATCTGGAAGGCGTCGCAAGCGCACCTGTAACGTTGAGTGTGCCTAATCGCGTTGTCTACTCGGCACACGATTATCCCGCCTCGGTCTACAATCAGCCCTGGTTCAGTGCCCCCAACTATCCTGCCAACCTTCCCAGCGTGTGGGATCAGCACTGGGGATACATTATCAAGAACAATATCGCTCCGGTGTGGCTTGGTGAGTTTGGCACCGAGCTAGCAACTACTTCCGATCAGCAATGGCTCACAGCCCTTACCAACTATCTTGGCAAAGGTGCCAACGGTATAAGCTGGACCTTCTGGTGTTGGAATCCTGACTCTGGCGACACGGGTGGCATTCTCAACGATGATTGGACAACCATCAATCAAGCGAAACAAGCCTACCTCACTCCGATTGAGTTTCCGCTGGATAACAATGGTGGTGGTGGTAATCCACCACCCACGCCTACAGCAGTACCGCCAAGCCCTACACCGCAACCACCAACACCAACTCCGGCACCCAGCGGTACCTGTAAGGTAAGTTATGCGGTACAGAGCCAATGGCAAGGCGGCTTTACTGGCAACATCACCATCACAAATACTGGCAGCGCGACGATTAACGGCTGGACATTGCAATTCACCTTCCCCGGTGGTCAGCAAGTGACAAGCGGCTGGAACGGGCAGTTCTCGCAGCAAGGGAACCAGGAAACGGTGCAGAACGCTAGCTATAATGGTCAACTCGCCCCAGGTGCTACCGCAACTCCAGGCTTCAATGCCTCATGGAGTGGTAGCAATCCGAGTCCGACCAGCTTCACTTTGAATGGCGCAACGTGTAGCGTAGCGTAGTTATCAAAACAACAAATGACTCAATGATAACGGCGATGCCGTTATCATTGAGTCATTTGTTGTTTTGATATCCCTATTTTTCTTACACAGTCTTTACAAACATGTGCAAGTTTTTTCATATACATGGGCTATTCTATGCATAGACGCAAAAGATAGTAGCACTATCAGAGGCGCAGTAAATAGATGTTTGTGATAGCAACGTGCTGAGTGGCACGCTCGATAAAAACTGTTCTATGAAAGAGGATGGTTATGTTTTTAGGACATATGCATGGTGCATTTCCGTTTGTGTTCTTGTCTGGTTTGAGTCAGCTTCTGTGGCTGGCACTCATCATTCTACTTGTATGGTCTGTAGTGCGTTTGTTTAGGAACAGGAACATGCGCTGGGGACAGCCGATGGCTCCCTACACGCCCAATATGCCGTTTCCCGGTCATCCGCTCGGTACGGCACCCGTGACTGAGCGCAAGCCTAACGAGCCAGTTAATTCACCATCGGCACTGGACATTCTGAATCGCCGCTATGCCAGTGGTGAAATTGATGAAACTACATTCTTGAATATGCGCGAACGTATTCTTGCAACACAAAAACCTGAGTAACAGGCATAATACAACACACAAAAGCAACTGGGAGGCTGTACAGCCTCCCAGTTGCTTTTGTGTGTTGTATTAGATTTTTCGTTGTACCCCTTGCCAATAGGGTGCGCGGATGGTGGATTTGAGGAGTTTACCAGCGGGATTGCGTGGCAGTTCGGCGACAAAATCGACGGTACGCGGCCTTTTGTAATCGGCTAGACGCGCTTCACAGAAATTGACCAATTCTTCAGTGGTACAGGTTGCGCCTGGGCGTAGCTGTACCACAGCTTTGACAGATTCGCCCCAGAGCGTGTCAGGGACGCCAATCACGGCTACATCGGCTACAGCAGGATGGGCACTTAGCACGGCTTCGATCTCGGCAGGATAAATGTTGACGCCGCCCGATATAATCATGTCGATCTTGCGATCACAGATATAATAGTAGCCTTCGCTGTCACGATAGGCGATATCCCCAACGGAAAAGAAGCCGTCGCGCGTACTTTTCGCTGTCGCCTCTGGTTTGTTGAAGTACTCTGCAAGTGATGCATTACGTGCCCACATCTCGCCCGCAGTACCATCGGGGACTTCGTTGCCAGCGGCATCCAACAGGCGTATCTCCTGCCCTGGCCCGACTGTGCCACAGGAACCGGGCTTACGTAGCTGATCTTCTGGTCTGAGAATCGCCACAAAAGCCGTCTCCGTCGCCCCATAAAATTCCCAGATGCTTTGACCAAAACGCTGTATAGCACGCTCTTTCAGCACATAGGGACAGGGTGCGCCACCGAGAATAATTGTGGAGAAGGAACTAGTATTGTAGCGCGAAAAAATTTCTTCGGGCACATCGCATAGGCGTTGCAAAAGCGTGGGAGCCATGAATGTTGTAGTGATAGAATGACGGTCGATCAGCCGTAGAGCTTCCACCGCGTCGTATTTAGGTTGAATGACAATCGTGGCACCGAGCAAAAGATGGGCAGAGACAAAAAAGCTGGGGGCACTGTGATAGTAGGGGCCAGCAAGGAGATGAATGTCAGTTGGCGAGAGTTCAAACGCCTGTAAAATCCCAACCACGTTGCCAGCAGGTACACCACGCGGACGATACGCACCCTTTGGCTTTCCTGTTGTGCCAGAGGTATAGCTCATGGTTGAGCCAAGACCACCCTCAGCAACAGGTGGTGCCTCTTCGCTCGCATCAGCAAGCAGTGCTTCGTAGTGTTGCCAACCAGGAGGAGCAGCATCGTTGCTGATAGCAATATACACCACGTCGCCTGTCACCTCGGCACGCGCTAGCTCGACGACATCGACCAGACCAGCCCCAACTAACACTACTTTAGCCTGACTATCGTTGAGAATATAGGACACTTCATGTTCGCGCAAACGATAGTTGAGCAGTACAGCGATGGCGGAGAGCTTCGAGAGTCCCAACGTAATCTCTAGCAACTCTATCGAGTTGTAAGCCATGACCGCAACACGATCCCCCACCTGCACGCCGAGTTTGCTCAAAGCGTTGGCAACACGACGAGCGCGGAGATTGAACTCGGCGTAAGTTAGTGAACGCTCGTCGCAAATAAGTGCGATTTTGTTGGGCTGTGCAAGAGCATGGACATCGAGATAGTGCGGCGGTGTTGTAGTCGCTGGTGTTGCGTTCACGGAATTTTCTGAGGTGGTCATAGTAGCGTCTCTCCCTGACTTCGATACATCTTTGTGGTCGTACAACAGAAAACGCTGGAATACGAGAATTGTACCACGCTGGAACATACCTATGGTGGTCTCGTTTATAGCTTGTCTGATGTAAGAAAAACATATTCTTATGTAACGCTCGGTTCCAAATATCTTATTGAAGAGCCTCAATCTTATCTAATAATCTGGAAAGCGTATAGACACTGCAAATGAATTGGTAATAGGTATACTTCTCTCATTCCCCACTTATCTCGTTAGCCATTTTCTCATTACAATTATGGCTGAACAAAAGGCATCATCTATTACAATATCTAGGAGGATTGTTTATGTCTCGGTATTTCGCTCGCACTTCGTATATCAAGCTTTGCGTGGTAGTCTTGCTGTGCCTAAGCGTTGTAGGATTTAGTGGCATCCTCGTCACTACAGCCACGCACGCCGCCAGTTCCAGTCCTCGCAATTACAGCAACGGAAATCCGCCTCCGTCTACTACGTCATGGTACAAAACAACGCTCAACTCTACCACTACTCAAAATGAAGGTTGTACGGCGGCTCAAGGGGCAACTGGCTTAATTATTCTCGACTATGGCGAACCTTATTATAGTAGCGGTTCCTACGGGACACTGCTCACCAGTGTCAACGCGTTCGCATCCGACGCGGCGATACAGGCAAACGTTACTGATTTTCTAAGAGGTGCGAATAGCTGCTCTCTTGCAGGTACGAACCTCAAAATAGCTGTAGGCACCTCTAACGATAATTCCGAAGGACTCTCTACTACGCAGTTGAGTGCAGTGGGGCAGGCATGGGCAAACATCGTGAATGCGTCAATCAACTACATTCACTCGAACTCACATATCACGGTGTATGCCGCCGACGATATAGAAGTTGACTACTCGACCTACGCTGAGGCCAAAGCGTTCATTGATGGCTACCATGCTGGAACGACGGCACTGTTGGCAAATTATGGAGATGATCCTGATGGCGCAAACGGCGACGGAAGCGCACATAGCTGGACAGCGCAACAGATGTGGTACGTTACCTCTGGCGCACCTAACGAGGTTGCCATTCCCGAAATCTACTATTCGGCGAACGCAACCGAATGGGCGCAACTGAGCGCGTGGGCATGTACCAACATTGGACGGCCTGTCGATATTCTCGGCACGATGGCACAGAACGGCTATGAGGGATCGCTCAGTGCCGATGGAGCATGGCAAACCATGTACAACACGCTCACCCAATCCTCAAATTCTTGCGTCTCTGGCTCATACAATCACCTGTACTACTCGACTAATATTTTGAGTTAGCGTGCGGGAAGACCCTTGTGGTCTCCCTGCACAATACCACGATTATTTTATCAATATTCATAAGACATAGGTGTTCTCATTGAGACGTTCAACGATTCGTTGTTCTATTCAATATGGGCAAAGTGCCAGAGTGCCAAGCGAACGGCTTCGTTGTAGCCAGTTTCTAGTTCGATTAAAGCCGCTTCGGCACCTAAAGTGATAAAGAGGCGGGCAGCAGTTTGGGGATCAGACCACCTCAGAGCTGCAAAGTCAGGTTCAGCTAGAGCCGCAAATTCGGCATTGCGTCGCTGCACCTCTGCGACAATCGATGCTTCGCAACGAGCCTCCAATAAGAGAGCTTTGGCGGCGCGTTCATGCAGACACCCGTTTAAGTACGTTTCGGTGCCTTTACGCAGACGATGCGCCCCCGATGGCAGTCCTGCTGTAGCCTGGAGTACAGCGTTGTGCAACCGCTCATGAAACTGCGCATGCAGGGCTACAAGAAAAGCCGCACGATCAGCAAAATGAACGTAGAAGGTACCTTTAGCCACTCCTGCGCTCTGGACAATAGCATCAACCGTGAGACGAGAGAGGCTTACAGTTGCAGTTAGTCCGAGACCGGCATTAAGAAGAGCTTGACGGGTTGGATGGGACATGGAAGCTCCTCTCGGATGAAACGGATTGCAAAAAAGGGTCAATTGCCTGCAAGAAGTTTTCTGGGTCTTCCGCAAAAGGCTCGTGACCAGTCTCCAGAACGAGCATTTGGGCGTTAGGCAAACTCACCTGAGCATTGCGCCCATCACGATCAAAGCGAATAACTGGATCATAACGGCCATAAATCAGCAGCGTTGGAGCGGTAATTTGTGAGGCTACAGAACGCAAATCATGACCAGAGGAAAGAAAACTGCGCCAAACAGCGGCGTCAACGGCAACGCGTGAAGGCAGTGCGCGGCCTTCGTCGATACGACCAATAATTTGTTCCACTAGAGGAGTACGACGTTTCAGGTAGAACTGAGCAAAACGAGTAGCAAACAGGCGGGTAATAAACTCTGTTCCTTTGATTTTAGTGAAGAGTGTAGTAAAAAGAGTCTGAGATGTAAAGCCTCCCGAATCAACCAGAAGAAGGGCACGAACGAGTTCAGGATGTTTGATAGCAAGCCGAGCAGCAGCATAGCCTCCAACAGAATTTCCAAGAAAGATGGCATCCTCTAAGTTTAGACCTGCTACCACATCTTCCAGAACATCCGCGAACAGCATAGCAGAGGCAGACTGAGGTGGCTGAGGTGGAGAAGACTCTCCATAGCCGGGCCAATCAAGAGCAATGGTACGATAGGAACGGGCAAGCGTAGGAACGATGCTGTCGAAGTGGTGATGATCACCAGGGTTGGCGTGAAGCAAGACAAGAGGTATTCCCATTCCTTGCTCCTCATAAGCTACCGACCCAGTGCGAGTTTTCATGGTCAACATAAAGGTCTCCTCATAATGTGTAAAACGCGAACTGGCTACTCTTAGTAAGAGACATCGTACAAAGACGTATGGTACCGACCGACTAGTCGGTCATATTGTATCTGATGAGTATGATTATTGTCAATACTTCGTTAGATCAAACAGCTCGGGGACAGAGCATGCTACTGAGCGAAGTGTATTATAGCCATGTGTATGTGCTACCAAGTTCTCACTCAGATCGTGGCCTATGTGATGAACTCATATATATTCTTTTGTAGTAGGTAATTAAACGTCACACACAATTAATGCTTTTGCAACTTTCAAGCGTTTGATTCGTAAAAAACTAGGTGTTGTTGCGTGTCCTGTATAGGCGACAGGTAACATCGTCACCGAGGAACTTTCTACCAGCGTCGATTAGTGTATAAGGAGAATCACGATGGCAAAAGATATCCAGGAACAATCTCGTCTTGCTCAGTCTTTCCAGTTTCCTCAACCCGATTCCCGACGAAACTTTATAGAGCGGTACCAGACTGTACGCCGCTTTTCGGAACTGTTGTGCGAACCCCTTGTAACTGAGGATTATGTGATTCAGTCGATGCCAGATACCAGTCCCACAAAGTGGCATCTGGCGCATGTGACATGGTTTTGGGAGACCTTTCTGCTCGCTCCAGAGGTCCCAAGCTACAAATCGCTTCATCCAGACTACGCCTACCTTTTTAATTCTTACTACAACTCACTTGGTGCGCGTCAAAGTAGACCGAAACGCGGCTTGATTTCCCGGCCTACCGTGCAGCAAACCTATGATTATCGTCGTTACGTTGATGAGCAGGTGCTTACGTTGCTCGAAAAACTTGATGAGGAGCGGCTAGCCAAGATAACGCCGATTTTCACGCTTGGCTTAAATCATGAGCAGCAACATCAAGAACTGATTTTGACCGATATCAAGCATGTATTGTCGGCGAACATTCTGCACCCAATCTATAAAGAACGTTCGATTGCATCCGGCTCTTCGGTACCTGCGCTACACTGGGTATCCTTTCCAGAGGGGATACAGGAGATAGGGCACGAGGGCGAGGGATTTTTCTTTGACAATGAAGAGCCTCGTCATCGTCAATTTCTTGAGGCGTTTCAGCTTGGTTCGCGCCTGATTACAAACGGCGAGTACCTTGCGTTCATCAAAGATGGTGGCTATAGAAATCCCCTGCTGTGGCTCTCGGATGGCTGGAGTACAGTGCAACAGGAAGAATGGGAGGCACCGTTGTACTGGGAGCAGCACGACGGTCAATGGGAGATGATGACGCTGAACGGTTTCCGCAAAGTAGAGGAGTCCGAACCTGTCTGCCATGTCAGCTACTACGAGGCCGACGCATACGCGCGTTGGGCAGATGCACGTCTCCCCACTGAAGCTGAGTGGGAGGTTGCCGCGCGAACTGTTCCTATGAAAGGCAACTTTGTGGAAAGTGGTCTCTATCATCCTGCTCCATTAAGCGCGTCTACTCCTGATGGCAAGCTAGCTCAGATGTATGGCGATGTGTGGGAATGGACACAGAGTGCCTACCTGCCCTACCCCGGCTATAAACCTGCTCCTGGTGCTGTGGGAGAATATAACGGGAAGTTTATGTGTAACCAGTTCGTGCTACGCGGCGGCTCGTGTGCAACGGCTGAGTCGCACATTCGCTCAACCTATCGCAACTTCTTCCCGCCCAACGCACGCTGGCAGTTTATGGGTATTCGTTTAGCGAAAGAGGTGTAACATTCTACAGCATACAGAAAATCCACCTAAGCTCTACGATTTTGAGCCAGAGCGAGCCACCTTTCGCAACGACGTGATACGTGGTTTACAGAAGCCAAAGAAGGAACTGCTCAGTAAATACTTCTATGACGAAGTGGGGTCGGACCTGTTCGAGCAGATATGTGACCTAGACGAATACTATCCTACACGGACAGAGTTGAGCATTTTGCAGGAGTGTGTTGAGGAGATAGCATCGCTTATTGGACCAAACTGCCTGCTCATCGAATACGGCAGTGGTAGCAGCAAGAAGACGCGCAGACTGCTGGATGCGCTCTCGACACCAGCGGCTTATGTACCAATCGATATCTCGAAAGAGCTATTGATGCAAACAGTCGCCGCACTTGCTGCAACGTATCCCATGTTAGAGATGCTTCCCGTTTGTGCCGACTATACCAGCACCTTCGAGATTCCCACGCCCAAGAACTCCGTCTCGCACAGAATTGGCTACTATCCAGGTTCGACAATTGGCAACTTCGATCCTGAGCCAGCGAAACACTTCCTGCAACAGATTGCTAGAACGTGTAAAGGTGGTGGATTGCTTATCGGTGTGGATTTGAAGAAGGATTTTAACATTCTACATCGCGCCTACAACGATCAGCAGGGACTAACGGCGCAGTTCAACAAACACCTGCTTGCGCGTATCAATCAGGAACTTGATGCCAACTTCCAAATTCAGCAGTTCGGACATTATGCATTCTTCAATCCGGGGAAGAGCCGTATCGAGATGCATCTTGTCAGCCTCAAAAACCAGACGGTTCGCATCGGAGAGGTGGAGATTTCCTTCAAACTGGGCGAGAGCATCTGGACCGAGAGTTCCTACAAGTACACCTTGGAGGAATTTGCAGACCTTGCAGCAACGGCGGGCTTTACCGTAGAGCATGTGTGGACTGACGACCGACAATTGTTCAGTGTACAGTATCTTTCGGTGAATTAGCTGTTTTAATAGAGATGGAATAGAGAAGCTGCAAAATGTGCCATTTTGCAGCTTCTCTATTCCATCTCTATATGCACCCTCTTTTTTTTAAGAACTATGAGCGTTCGTCATAGCACTGCTGAGCAGAAATCATGGCATCAACATTCTCCTGTGTCCATTTGACGATAGCATCAAAAGGCTCATAGAGAGTCCTTCCTAGAGGTGTTAAGGCATATTCAACGCGTGGAGGCACTTCTGCATAGACTGTACGCTGTACCAAGCCATTCCGCTCCAATCGACGTAGTGTTTGTGTGAGCATCTTTTGCGAAATCCCGTCGATTTTTCGCTGTAGAGCTGCAAAGCGTAGTGGTTGATCTTTAAGCAACATAATAATGAGCGTAGCCCACTTATCAGCAATCAAATCGAGAACATACCGCGTTGGGCAAGAAGCATCATATACATTTGAGACTGTAGTTTCCACGCAATGACTCCGTTACTTTTTGGTAAGTATACCACTTTTCGGTGCCTTCTTGAAAAAAGAAAGCTTCTCTCTTATAGTAACTATTGAGGATTAAATTGTCAACAACGTTTTCAATAGATACCTCTGATAACCTGTATTGATAGCAGGTCAATGCTGAATACTCTTTTGTTCGAGTATTCTTCCTGAATACAAAATCGCAGAACTTACCATACAAGCAGAAAGGTTCATTTCTATGTATGCACTTACTGGTGCAAATGGTCAACTTGGTCGTCTTGTTATACAAGAGCTACTTACACAGGTGCCAGCAGACCAAATTCTCGCTACTACCCGCAATCCTGAGGAGCTAGCAGATTTCACGGCAAAAGGAGTCGTAGTGCGTCGCGCCGACTTTAGCGACCCAGCTACATTGCCAGCAGCATTTGCAGGAGCAACACGCCTTCTCATTATCAGCACAAGTGTCGTTGGGTCACGCGTTGAAGGACACAAAGCTGCTATTGCGGCGGCAAAAGAGGCTGGAGTGAGTCACATTACCTATACTTCAAGTCCAAACGCAGACCCGAATGCATCTCACTTCATCCTCGCAGATCATGGGCAAACCGAGGAGGCATTAGCAGCTTCTAATGTGGCGTGGACAGCCCTCCGCAATAGCATTTACTCTGAGGGACTGAGAGACCTTGTAGGTCTTTTGCTCATTAACGAACAACTGCTCATTCCCGAAGGCTCTGCTAAGCACAGTTGGGTCACACGCGAGGATTGTGCGCGTGCAGCCGCTGGTACATTGCTTGGCAAACTCAAAGTCTCTGGGCCAGTGGATGTCACGGGACCGGAGGCACTCAGTTTTACCGACGTGGGGCAGCGCCTCTCTCAGATTTCTGGTCGCCCGATAGCTACACAGATGTTGCCAGACAACGAAATTATTGCCCGTGTCGTGACAAAAGGCGTGCCCGAAGCAACGGCAAACCTCACAGTCGGATTTGCCAGTTTGATTGCCCGCGAGTTCGGAACAACACCTACAAATATTGTGGAACAGGCAAGCGGAACCAAACCAACGCCAGTTGATGTCGTTTTACGCTCGCTCGCCGTAGCTTAAACAAAATAAGGCAAGAAGAGAAAAGTAGAGGTAATACTTCCGTTACACATGTGTAACGGAAGTATTACCTCTAGGTGTTCATAACCGCCACATTTGCTTTAGCACGGAGAGCAATTGGCTTTGTCGTTGCTCTACAGTAACAGGAGTCCACTCATGGACGCTCAACACTTGTGTTGTCAAGGCAAAGGGTGAGATACCATCCTTCGAGAGAAAGTATTTGCGCTTCTTGTCCTCGAAGTCGAAGTTTTCGGCCTTCATGTTTTTCCCCTGTGAGAGCAGAACGAGATTACCCAAACGATTCACATATTTCTGGCGTATGTTGGACGGAAACGCCTTCATCCACTCGCTATCGAGGGCGGGACGCTGTGGTAAGACATGCTCAATGGTCACGGTCTGGTGATCGTAGGAGGCTACCTTCTCCGAGAGCTTTGTGTCCAGGCGCAACAGGACATAGCGACAGGGGTAGTGGAGCAGATAGATATCCCCATCAAGCATTTTGAGAAAATCGTTGCGCTCGCGCGTCCTTAACTGTAGCGGAGACTCAGGATTGAACAGGTCAATCTCTTCGTCGATGGCATGCAGTATCTCGCAATAGCGTTCGATGCGCTTGTAGGGTGGGACGCGACAGACCATGAAGCTGATGACGAGCCGTTCCAGGTCGTTCAGAAAACGGATTACGCTATCGGGTTGCTTGCGGTGGTTCTTGACGAAATAATAGAGCGCAGGCGGTACCCATTGGGCATGGTCGAGGTAGTTCAACCAGCGAAACAGTGCATTGATCTCTTTAGCCTTTGCTGGCGAACCTTGCTGGTAGTTGGTCTTGAGAATGTTGTTCAAGGCGTGTGAATAGGGAAACAGAATGTTGTCGATAAAATCTTCCGGTTTGGTGAAGCGCGGTCGGACGTATTGATTGAACTCTTCGATCATGCCCTTGCTCTGTCGTCGTTTAGAGAAAATTGCTCGCAGGTTATAGAAGAGATTTTCAAACTCCTCACTACCAAGCATCGTCTCCATCTCTTCCCACTTCGTCGCGTACTCGTCTTGCTTGCTAGAGTGTATCAGACTAATGAGGTCAGCCTTCAAAATATCGGGGTATGAGAGATTCATGCCGCGACTGTTCAGCACGGCGAAGATGCGATACACGGCGTCGAGGTCGGGACTGGAAACAGCGACGACTATGAGAAAGCAGCGATTGATGATAAATTGCGTGAGGGCGGTCAATTGTGCATCGGTGAGCTTTTTCAGTTCGCGGACGAAGCCGAGTGTGTTGAGACGAATGTTACGCTGGCTCTCTGGCAACTGCGAGTCCTGTAAGTCTTGTAAAGCCTCGATGCCACCCTTTTCTTGAATATATGTTTGAAAGAATTTGGCATCGCGTTCACGTAGACGCAAACGATAGCGTTCGGGAGTGCCAGTAATGATATTGCCTTTTTCAGAGAGGAAAGTGGTCAAACTGTCTGCATAGCCAGGGCTAATGAGGCTGCGAATTGCCGCAAGTAGCATAGTGAGCGTCGTCAGGCGTTGTTGTCCGTCGATCACCTGTGCATCTGGCTCCTCGCCCTTGATGAGGACAATACTTCCCAAGAAATAAGGTGATAGGTCATCAGTGGCCTTGTTGCCACCATCCATAGCTAGCAACAAATCTTGATAAAGTTCCTCGGACTGCTCCGTCGTCCATGAATACGCCCGTTGATAGAGTGGAATGGTAAAAACAAAGTCGTCGCTAAATATCTTCTTAATCGGGTATTCCGCCCCATGAATGTTCATCTTGCTCAACACACAGCTCCTACATACAAATTGAAATAGGTATATTTACCATATGAATTGTACGTCAATGATACTATAAGTGTGGGCGTAGTCAAGCCCTGAGAGGGTAGTGATATGAGAGATGATGTGAGTCGAAAGAGACATTGTTTGTCATTATTGAGAACGACAAGGTCGAGCTTTCATCTGAAAGCTCGACCCTGCTTCACCTACTTTAGCTATAATGGGGAGATTTCATATCTCGGCTAGCTGCTTCAACAGCATCTCCATCGAAGAGCTTGACGGTGAGACTGGCTCCTAGTTGCTTTGCTTGCTCTGCATAGATGCCTGTCGCAAACGCTCGTGCATTCTCGACGGAATCGAACTCGTAGAAACCGCCCACCGTGTTTGTGCCGATTCCATACAACCACGTCTTGCGAACTAAGCCCTTTACGTCCTTCAACTGTGCATTCACAGGCTCCCACATGTCCTGGGTAAAGGCGGGAAGTGAAGTTTGAAACTCGCCATACAGAAAAACCTTGCTCATAGCTGTACTCCTTGCGTCTGATACTTTCTTGACGATCAACTTATTCGTAGAAACTTGAAATGCTCCGCCAGTAATAAAGAGCATTTTCGCTAATGAAATACCTATCTACTAATAGATAGATATGATACAAAAAAATTTAAGGAGTCATACTTTTACCCCCAATTCTTCCAGTAATTGTCGTGTGGCGACATCAAAACGTGCGATATTGCGAGAGCCTCGTGCGACCAGTTCTGCTCCCTCAATGGTAGCGAAGATGAATTGTGCCTCGACATCAGCAGGACCAGCGAAACGAAACATGCCTGCATCTCGACCTGCTGCTAAAATTTGGGTCAGCCAAGCCACATTGTCCGCGTCGAATCCCTCCACTTCCCGACGTATCTCATCGGGCAAAGTCTCGAAATCTGCCATCAGCATTACACACAAACACAATCGAGTGCCGTTATCTACAGCGTTGCGACACACCTCGATATACCCTTTGAGTTTCTCGGCATAACTCGTCCCATCTTGATCCAACTGAGCAAGTCCAGCAAGCATGTTTGACCGATACCGAACGACGACATCACGACCAAGGTCGGCTTTCGTTGGGAAGTAATAGTGAATGGTCGCAGTACGAATTCCCACCTGTGCAGCGATATCGGCATAGCTAAATGCATTATAGCCACGAGTCTGTATCAGTTGTTGAGCAACATCAAGAATGTGTGTTGCCATGTTTACGGTCTTGTTCATATTTGAATTCTACCATGTAGTAGATAGAAAGTCAAGGGGAAATTGCGTCACGCGAAAATTTGCCTTCTTGACTACCTATGAGAAACGAAACTATTGTTTTTAAGGTAAAATCGCAAAGGCAGTTCTTGCGCCTTACGAATGCCTATTCGTGTTGTCTCTACAATATCAGAGGTATCAACGGAAGGCGCGGAAGGAAGGCTGTCGGCAGACCAAATTTGCAGAGAACCTTCAAATAGCGGAACGCCATTTAAGGATAAGGGGATAGCAAGTGCCTCTGTTAGCTTTGCTGGTCCGTTACAAAGAAGAGAGAGCTTTTCGGTTTGACGCCTCTTTTGCATTATTGGAATGCCTTGAATCGGTTCTAATGCACGTATCAAGACCGCTTCACCACTTCCCTCTGGCCCTGTCACAGCATTAACACAGTGATGCATGCCGTAAATAAAATAGACATAGGCATGTCCTACGGGTCCAAACATCACACTGTTTCTCTTAGTCTTGCCAGCAAATGAGTGTGCGGCAGGATCGTTTTGCAAATAGGCTTCTGTTTCCACGATTCTTCCGAGAGTTGTTTCATCCCCTTCGAGATGGACAAGGAAACAACCTAACAGCAGTCTTGCGACAAGCGTTGTGTCTTGGGAATAGAATGATTGGGCAATAACCATACTAAAATTCTTATCCTTTCTTTGATAGACGCCCCACCAATATCTTACAATGCCGATTATATCGAGGAGCTACAACTGTATGTTTCCCGTAATGGCATATGCCCCAAATATATACATGTGGACATGCAGTGGTGTCAATTGCATTAGTGGTTGTACAGCTTACATATAGTGTAAAAGGATGGGGTTATGTTTCCATAGCCTCTCATTGCTTTTAGCCTATGATACTACACATGCATATGTAGTTATGATCTGTGGAAATAGTTAGTAGTATTTTCTGAAAGCTATTGAGTCACGCCTCCAATCGACCTTCCGAAAACTCCATGTTTTATGATATTCTCATCTTAGGCGTAAATGTCATTCAAAGAAAGCAGCATATCATGGTAGATTCATCGTCTGTTTCAGTCGAAACGGTTATTCCAGAAGATAGACACGCTCTTCTACCCGAACTCATTGGGCTTCTTCAGGATTCTGTAGCAAGTGGTGCTTCTGTTGGCTTTCTTCCACCTCTCAGCGAAGAGGAGGCATATAGATACTGGGATTCAGTTTTGGAGGAAATTGTTGAGCAGAAGCGTATTCTTCTCATAGCTCGTAATTCTGGGGGTATTGTAGGAGCCGTTCAACTCGAACTTGCAACCAAACCCAATGCCCATCATCGAGCGGAAGTCCAAAAATTGTTTGTGTTCCGGCATCAACGACAACAAGGAATTGGGCGTAAACTCATGCAAGCACTTGAACCACTAGCACTTGAACTCGGTCGCCCATTACTTGTGCTAGATACACGTCAGGGAGATAATGCTGAACGACTTTATCGGAAGTTAGGCTACATAGAAGTAGGTATCATTCCTTCCTATGCTCAAAATGCAACAGGAACGCTCGACGCAACTATCATCTTTTATAAATGGCTTTCTCCAGCATTTAAGTAAGCCGGAAAGCTTGAGGACAAGAGATCACATACGACGAAGCATGCGTAGCCAATAACTACTCCATGCTATTCTCCAATCATGTGTAAAAACTGTGTCTATTACTGATATGATAGTGTCTGCCCGCCCTCCACCGCTAACGTGTACAACACAAACCATCAAAAAGGAGTCATCCATGAAAACACTTACAATCTCAACAAAACAAAAAGACCAGATTATTGATGTTACCGATAGAGTAGAGTCGTATCTACGTGAAGCGCATACCGAGAATGGGCTGTGTACAGTGTTTGTGGCACACACGACGAGCGCGATTACGACGGCGGACCTCGATCCGGGAACGGATCGTGATTTTCTTGATGCGTTACGGGGAATGTTGCCGCATTTGAAGTACCGACATCCGCACGATCCAGGACATGCACCCGATCATTTGCTGTCGTCAATTATTGGTCCATCGGTGACAGTGCCGTATGCGAATGGGCGGTTGTTGCTGGGCGTGTGGCAGCGGATTGTGCTGGTGGAGTTGGATGGTCCGAGACAACGCACGGTTCACGTTTCGCATGCAGAATAGTATGGAACAGGAGTCCTAGAGGGTTGCAAGGCTTGGGCGCAACATGCTATAGTGTGCCTCGGAACAGATGAATGCATAGGAAACTTTAGGAAGAAGATTGTGTAGTTATGGCCTCTCAGCGACCCAAAGCGACGACTCGTACCTCTCCTCAGCCCATTCAACTCACCGCTAACCCACAACAGATTGCCGCGATTGGACACACCAATGGTCCGGCGGCGTTTGTGGCTGCAGCGGGTACAGGCAAGACAACTATTCTTGTGCAGCGATTGGTGCGCTTGATCGCGGACGAGAAGGTTGCACCCGAAGCGATACTGTGCGTGACGTTTACGCGTGCCGCCGCCGATGAGATGGAGAAACGTGCCTTGAAAGCTCTCAAGGGACGCGGTTTCGTGGCAAAGGATGTGAAGGGTCTGCGTGTTGTGACCTTTCACGGACTGGGACACCACATGCTACGCGAGAAGCTGGAATGGACGCCACAGGAACTGAATCAGCGACTGGTGAGCGGTGAGCCACGTCAATGGCTGGCGGAGGATATTCTGCGTCCGTGGCGCAGTGATCGTTCGCGTGGCATGAACTGGGAGATCGAGATTGCCGACGTGTTGAGCGCAGTTGATCGGGCAAAGGAGGCGATGGTCAAGCCGGAACAATCGGCGGACTTTTTTCGTTCGCACTTATGTATTGAAATTGACCTTGCCGAACGCTACCAAGATTTCTTTGTGCGCTACGAGCAGACGAAGCACAAAGACAAACTCTACGACCTCTCCGACCTTATCTATGTACCGCTATCACTGCTTGAGAGTAGTCCCAAGTTTCGCAAGACATGGCAGGGGAAATATCAGTATCTGCAGGTTGATGAGACGCAGGATACCAACCCGTCGCAGTACAAGATGATTCAGTATCTCGCGTCTCCCAAGAATAATGTTGTTGTGGTGGGCGACCCGGATCAGGCGATTTATCAGTTTCGTGGCGCGAGTCCAGAGGCATCGATTCTCTCGTTTCGGGAGATGTATCCCAAAGGGATTATTTATCATATCGAACACAACTACCGTTCGACGCCTCAGATACTTGATGCCGCGAATAAGCTGATTGGGCATAATGAGACCACGCCGGGGTTTGAGAAGATATTACGTGCTACACAAGCTGATGGAGGGCCAGTTACGGTTACAGCATATGAGGATCAGGAGCGTGAGGCCGATGGTATTGCAACACGCATAGGAACGCTGGTCAAGGGGTGGCGCGAACGGCACGAAGAACTCTCATTTCAGGATATCTTTATTCTTTCTCGCACAAATCATCACCTAGCCTCGGCGGAGATTGCCCTTGCACGCAACGGCATTCCCTATCGTACCGTTGGTGGCTCCTCGTTCTTCAAGCGCAAAACGACGCGCGATATCCTTGCCTATCTCGCACTGATTGACGGTGTGCGTGTGCATCAGGAGTATATCGCAGCACGTTCGGGACCAACGCCGCAAAAATGGGATGATGTGTTTACGCCAATTCATTGTGGCGAGCAGAACATGGCATTTCGTGCCGTCGCAAATATTCCCTCACGAGATTATTTCACGCGTACTACGAAGACTTCGCATCGCTTCACACCTACATTCTTTGGCACGCTGATGGCGCATGCTGGTGGGAGACCACTTTTACAGTATTGCGAGGAGCATAGCTATACGATAGCATCAGAGTTTCAGCTCGGTATCAAAGATTTCGTTGCCCTTATCAGTCGTGTCTATAAGCAATGCCACAACAATCCTGCTCAAGCGATTACATTGCTACGCCAATATGCCTATGATACGCATTTGCGACACTGCGATGGCAAGCATGGCGAGAGCGAGGAAGAGGCCGAGTCAACCGCTCCAAAGGACGAAGCGCGGTTAGAGGGGCGTTACGACGAATTGGAAGAGTTGGTGCAGATTGCACAGCGTCATCACACGATTCGCCATTTTCTCAGCGCAATGGCTCGACTCAAAGAGCAGGCGGAGGAGAGCAGCAAAAACAAACGCGATTGCGTCAATCTGATGACGATTCATAAGGCGAAGGGGCTAGAGAGTCCAGTGGTGTTTGTGATGGGTCTCACAGAAGGTATCTTTCCACATAGACGCTCTTATACGCTTGCTGAGGACGGACCCATTGTGCAGACGGGAATAGCGGAAGAGCGCCGTCTTGCCTATGTCGCCTTCACACGAGCTAGAAAGCAGCTTTTTCTCTCGTCCATCCTGCAATATCGTGGCGGCGATGCAGTGGCATCGCGCTTCATCGAAGAGGCTGGCCTTGTGCCAATGGATGAGGATGGCATAACCAATCCGTTCCTCTTTCATCATGATGGTACTGTGAAGGAGATTAGCCCGCTGGTTACGGAGTTGACGTTATTTGAGTAGTTCTATTGCAATTTAATGATTAGATATAATTTCGTAGGGACCAGATTTATCGCGTCCGCCGCTCAATTCATTGAGCGAAATCTTGACGAATCTGATATATGAAAAACTTTAAACCTGACCTCGCGTGATAAATCACACTTCGGACGCGATAAATCTGGTCCCTACGAAATACTGTTGAGTCAATAACATTATATTATTATGATACGCCCAAAGGCTTCCTCGCCATTGCTGCGCCGCTCCTTGGAAATTCAGGGGAGCACGCTTTTTTTTGTTCCCACACTAACAATCTTCTTCCATCATCTAATCCTGGTAATTGGACAGGAACATCGGCCTTTAGAGACGCGCCGACTTGTTGCGAGGCACGGTTGCCCTGTGCTAGCTCTTCGGTGAGGTCGCCTTTTTTGGGGAGGAGAATTTGCCCTCCGATACGGCAATAGGGTGCGGAGTACTCTAGCAACGTGGGTAGGGAGGCGACGGCTCGTGCAGTTACAAGGTCGAATTTAGCGCGATATGCATATTTGTGGGCGAGTTCTTCGGCGCGAGCGTGGATGGTTATGATACCATCGAGGTGTAACTGGTCGATGATGTGTTGCTGGAAGGTGATTTTTTTGCCTGTGGCCTCTAAAGAGGTGACGCGCCATTGTGGACGTACTATTTTGAGGACGATTCCGGGGAAGCCCGCACCAGAGCCGATATCCAATAATTTTGTGTTGGGCTGATCGTAGACGCTCAGGAGGGAGAGCGAGTCAAGGAAGTGCTTGAGCAGGACCTCATCTGGATCGATGATGGCGGTGAGGTTGATGCGCGTATTCCAATCGAGCAACTCCCGGCGATAGCGCAGGAGTTGCTCGATCTGAGTTTCGTTTAGTGAAAGGTGCAACTGTTGTAGCCCTTCAAGAAACGCGTTAGAGAGTGTATCTACAGAGTCCGACATCTACGAGACGATTTTCCTTTTACTGTTCAAGTAATCCACTAGCAGGTACTCACCGAGGTTATCCTTGTCGGCGTAGAACATGCGCCCTTTGTTGATCTCGGTAAGTTGATCAATGAAGGCAACCATCCAGCTATCATCATACAGCATGAAGGTGTTGATGGTGATGCCTTCGCGGGTGCAACGCTTGACCTCTAGTAGAGTCTGCTGTTCCGCATAAGGGCTGGGATAGTCGAATTTCCAGACGCCATCCTCGAACCAGACGGTTGGACCACCATCGGTAATCATGATGATCTGTTTGTTGACGCTCCGACTTCGTGCGAGCAGTTGTCGTGACAGCATCAAGCCGTGCGCCATGTTGGTGCCGCGCTGGTTGTCATAGATGCTCATCTCGACCAATTCCTCCGGCTTATACTCGTGAGCCATCGCCGAGAAGCCGACGATGTACAGGTTGTCGCGTGGAAACTGCGAGCTAATCAGGCTCTCCAACGCAACAGCCACCTTTTTCGCGGCAGGTTGGCAACGATTGAGAACCATACTGTAGCTCATGTCGATCATCAACACGGTTGAGGATTGTGTAGTGAATTCAGTACGGTAGACCTCGAAGTCTTCCTTGACGAGATGAACGGGTGTGCCCGTACCCTCTCGATGCACAGAGTTCATCAACGTTTGCTTGAGGTCAAGCAAGAACGCATCGCCAAACTCATACTGCTTGCTATCATCAGTCCGTTCACCACCGACACCACGATAAGGGCTGACGTGACGTCCGAAGCCGTCGCGTTTCATCTTATTGAAGATGTCTTGCAACGCCTTCTGACCAATCTTGCGAATGCCACGCGCCGTTAGCTCCCAGCGATTGCCCTTTTTCTGAATGTAGCCAGCCTCTTCGAGCGTCTTCATGAGTTCTTTCAGTTGTTCAACCGATTGATACTCTTCGTCGCCGAGGAGGTCCTTGACCTTTTCGCTATCAATGGCGTCGATGTTGTCCAAGCGTCGCGCCTCTTGCATCTGGTCTTCCAGACCCTCCATTTGTTGCAATCGGTTCATCATGCGCATGGCTTCGTTGAGTGGTAAGGACTCTTTGCCTCGGAAGGGGAAGCGTGTTCGTGTCTGTTCCGATGGTGCCATCGCTTCGAGGTTCTGCGCAAGCTCCATCATATCGACGCGAATACGGTCATCGCCCATCATCTGCTCCATGAGGTCTTGCAACTCCTGGCGCTGATCTGGTGACAGATTCTCCATGATTCCTTGCATGGCTGCCGCTTGCTGCTGCATCTGCTCGATCAGATCGTCGAGAGAGTTGACGCCGGGGAAGTATTCGCCATGTTTTTGCATGAACGAATCGAAATCCGGTTCGCGTCCCTCTTGCCGCTCTTTGAGCATCTTGTTCAAATCGCGGATCATCTCGCGCAATTTAGCAACATCTTCGGGCGTCATGTTTTGCAGAGATTGCTGCATACCCTGGAAGTATTGCTGCATCATCTGCTGTTGCAGGCTCGCCATTAGTTCATTGAACTTATCGCGGGCCTCATCATCCATAAAGTCGTATTCGGAGAGACCCTTGATTTGACCAGGAATATCCTGCGGCAAACTATTGAGTGCCTCCTGCTTACGTTTGGCAATCATTTCGAGCATTTTCCGCATCTGCTGTGGACTTAATGCATCGCTACTCTCTCCTGATTGCCCCTGCTGGCCTTGTTGTCCCTGTCCCTGCTGACCCTGTTGGCCTTGCTGAGACTGGCTTCCAGATTGGCTTTGTTGACCTTGCTGAGATTGGCTACCCTGCGGTTGCTGTCCCTGTTGTCCCTGCTGAGACTGGTTGCCCTGTAGCTGCTGCCCCTGCTGGCCTTGTGGGGACGGCTGACTCTCTTGAGGCTGTTGCCCATCTTGTGAGTCGAGGCGACGCTGTATGCCTTCTCGCTCTAGCTGCTTAATTTCGTCAAGTTTCTCACGCAGGTCGTCCATGACGCCGGAGGCCATATTGTAACGATTGAGTTGCTCGTTGCGGGCATTCCGCATACGCTCCATCATTTCACGTAGGCCCATCGACTTGCGACCATCTTCGCTCTGAATGCCTTCCCGCATGAGGCGACGCATCGCCTCTTGCAGGTTGCCATTCTCCAGGTAGTCGTCGGACAAAGCTTTGAGAATATCGTCGGCATCAAGTCCTTCGATACGCTGTGTGCCATCCCAACGCGAGTACCCGTAGCGGTTCTTACGAAAGCGTTCAAACATGTCGCGTGTCCCTTATCGGCGATAGCGTGTTTTGCCGCCGACTGCATCTTTATTGAGACGCCTATTTAAGTGTAGTCCTTCGAGGATAAATTCGATGGACGATGCAATACTGGATGGGTTGCCGCGACCATTGAGTTTGTCAATAGCTTTGCTCAAGCCACCAACTTTGGAGAGTTGGTTGACATACTCCATAGAGGGCATGTCATCGGCGACGTGAACGCTGAGGCCGCGCTCGAAGCCAGCTACAAGCTGATCAAATTCGCGCTGCTCAAAGTACTGTCCGAAGACGCTGAGAACAGCGGCATTGACAATCTTCTGCACGACGCGCTCTTCCGTGACATCACCAACGGTATCCAACTCGATTTTACCAGAGGTCGAGGCGATGATCGACGACAAATCGCTCACACGCGGCGCGATGCTGCGCTCATGGAGACGTAGGGCACGTTTGGTGGCGTTACTCAGCACGTTCTCATAGTTGGAGACGCTGACACGCACGCTCACGCCGGAACGCTGACTGATATCGTTACTGTTACGTGCAAGGTGCGTAATCTCGGCAACGATCTCTTTCATGAACTGCGGGAACACAACGTCCATGCCTTCAAGTGGATAATGGTTGCTCTCCGCCTCCATGATCTGGATTTCATGTTCGATTGTGAGCGGGTAGTGCGTGCGAATCTCGGAACCAATGCGGTCCTTCAACGGTGTGATGATGCGACCACGATTGGTATAATCTTCCGGGTTGGCACTAGCGACGACGTAGACATCGAGTGGCAAGCGGATTTTATAGCCACGAATCTGTACATCGCGCTCTTCCATGATATTCAACAAGCCAACCTGAATGCGCTCCGCAAGGTCTGGTAGCTCGTTGATACAGAAAATGCCGCGATGAGTTCGTGGAATCATGCCGTAGTGAATGGTTAGCTCGTCCGAGAGATAGCGACCCTCGGCGACGCGAACGGGATCAACCTCACCGACAAGATCTGAGATGGTGATGTCGGGTGTGGCAAGCTTTTCGCCGTAACGCTGCTCGCGCGGCAGCCACGCAATTTCTACAAGGTCGTCGTGTTCCGCGACTTTGTCACGGCACGCCTTGCAGATGGGTGCGAATGGGTCGTCATTTATTTCACAGCCAGCGATGACTGGAACAACTTCATCTAACAGATTGACGAGGCTACGCGCCATACGCGTTTTTGCCTGACCGCGCTCACCAAGAAAGATTATGTCTTGACCAGAAAGAATGGCGTTTTCGATTTGAGGAATAACGGTATCCTCATAGCCGACAATTCCTGGGAACAACTCTTCCCCGTTCCGTATTTTCTGAATAAGATTTTTGCGTAACTCCTCTTTGATGGAAAGAACCTTATATCCACTTTCACGCAATTCACCGATAGTGCGTGGTCGAGTAGTAATGGTCATTCTGCTACCTTTCTTGGGGACTGGTATCGTGGAACAGAGGTGTCTGATCGAGGATACAGTGATCGAAGCCTACAACATCTCACGCTACCAACAACTGGTGGAACCATATTTGATTCTACAGCCTATGAGAGAAAAACGCAAGGGTAATTAAAGTCCTTAATAACACCTTTTTCTGGGACAAGGAACTTGTCTCAGAAAAAGGTGTTATTAAGGAGGTTATATGGGCAAAATTGGCTCTAAGGGTTGTCGCCTTTCACGCGCCCGACTTGGCAGTTGTTGGGGTACACTGGTCACGATAACGTTCTCGCGGAAGAGTAGCGACCATTTCAATTGGAACGCGGTCTGATTGTGCAGGACATATTCCCACACATGCGCGACAACGAACTCTGGCAGAATAACGTTGACGGCGTAATCAGGGTAGAGTTCTCGCATAGAGTCAATGTAGTTCAACAATGGACGCGCTAGAGAGCGATAGGGCGACTCGATCACCACCAGCTCCGTCTTTTCATCAGGTTTAAGATGCTTTTTCCAGATATCCCAGTCGTGACGCATCTTATCGGCGTTCTGCTGCTCGACGGCAACATGCACAGCTACTACATAGTCCGAGATGGAGCGAGCGTAGGCAAGGCTTTGTTTTGATGCTTTATCAAGCCCCGCGATTGGCACAATGAATAGGTGCTTGACTTGCTTGGGGTTTTCTGGAATAAAGTCACTTTCACTATGTGATACCAAATGTCTTGGGTCCTTGTAAGGCGAGATATCGGTAACGATAATGCCTGGACGGTACAGTAGGGCAGCCTTGAGTCGGAGGGCGATACGGTTGCGTAGGAAGTACTCCCACCCATGATCGACCTCGACCTCCGGCAATATCACCGTCAGAGTATCGGTTGGAAACTCTTTGTGGGCATTATCAATGTACGCGAGAACCTGTCCAGGTACGGTGTTACGGTTCGTGATTGGCACAATCTCCAGCGGTGTGCGCTCGTCTTCTGCAAACTGTTGTTGCCATGCATCCCACGCTACTCTAAGTGCTTCAGCATGCCCATCATGGTTAGAGACGTGAATCGCTAGAACATCAGAGGAGACGGAGCGAGCATACGATACGCTCTGTTTTACAAGAGCAGTCAAGCCAGCAACGGGAACGATGAGACGATGGTGAATGTCAGCAGGTCGAATAGGAATTTCTGAGGTACGCTCGTGTTCGACGCGCGTATAGTGACGGTGAATTAGCTCAAACGTTACTACCAACACAGGAATAAGAATAACGACGATCCAGGCACCTTGCAAAAATTTCGTGTAGGCGATTATTATGGCTACCAGAAATGTTGCTATAGCACCCAGGCCATTCACAACAAGACTACGTTGCCATCCTGGTTGCTCTTTCCGTAAGTGCCACCAGTGACGTACCATGCCGCTCTGCGAAAGAGTGAAAGACATAAAGACGCCTACCGCATACAGGTTGATGAGCAGCGTTGCATCTCCTCTAAATACAATCAGCAATAGACCCGCCAATACCGCTAGGAAGACAATTCCAATTGAATACGAGAGGCGATCACCTCGAAAGGCAAACTGGTGTGGCAGGAAATTGTCCCGTGCTAACAAAGAGGCCAGCAGAGGGAAGCCCGAATAACTGGTATTGGCAGCTAGCACGAGAACGAACAGTGTGGCTATCTGAAACACATAATACATAAAGGCGAGAGGTCCAGTGAATACCTGTGCTGCAATTTGTGCTACGACAGTAGGATGACCTGTTAACACATTCGCTTCGACGTGATAAGAGGTTGCCAGCAAGGTAATGCCACTGAAGAGCGTTCCTAGAATAATAGCCATCCAGGTAAGAGTTGCGGCAGCATTACGTGTTGTGGGCTTTTTGAAATTAGGAACGCCGTTGGAAATGGCTTCAACGCCCGTCATCGCCGAACAGCCAGCGGCAAAAGAGCGAAGTATCAGGAAAAGTGACAACCCTTCTATAGGGGCAACATGAGCAAACTGACCAACAACGGTGTGATGCTCAAAAAGGAAACCTTTGATGAGGCCAACAACAATCAGCAGAACAGCACTTCCGACAAAGATATAGGTAGGAATAGCAAAGATAGTGCCGGATTCACGCACGCCGCGCAGATTTACAATCGTGATGAAAATGACAAGTGCGACATCTATGATAACAATAGTCGTTGTAGGAATACCGTTGGTAAAGAGCGATGCTAGATTCTGCACCCCCGACGCCACGCTTACGGAGACGGTGAGAACGTAGTCAATTAGCAGTGATGCAGCGGCAATAAGTCCGGCTAATGTTCCGAGGTTGTCTTTAGCGACGGTGTATGATCCACCGCCATTGGGATATGCAAAAATCGTTTGACGGTACGAAAGAGCGACAATAATAAGTAGCAGTACGATAGCAACGGCAATGGGAAGTGTGAGACCCAGCATGGCAGAACCGGCTGCAACCAACGTGGCTAAGATTGCCTCGGTCGCATAGGCAACCGACGAGATGGCATCTGATGAGAGAATTGCTAAAGCTTTTACCTTCGTCATGCGCTCTTGCTCGGCTTCCGCAGTTGGGATGGCAGTACCGATGAGGACACGCTTCACATTGTAATTGAAGCGTCCAAGTCTCCCTCTTGGAATCTCTGTCTCTGGCGTGGCTTCAAGCAGGCCGGAGTCTACGCGCTTTAACGAAGTATGGGCGTAGGTTCTGCGAACGCGCTGATCGCCGGCTCTGCTTCCTTGTAATATTTCGGTACGCACAAGTTGGGCAGGATCGTTTTCGTCGCTATTTTGCACACCTGCACTACCACCTGTGCCTCTGGTTGCCCAGTTCTCACCGTCTCCTGTATTTTCACTTGCTTTTTGCAAAGAGTCTTCTTGTTTCTGATCCATTCTGAAATTTGCATCCTTGTGCTTCAATGCGTGTTCTATACGAGCAATGCAGCGTCTTGTGAGACGCTATCGGATATAGTATATCACCTAGCTATAGTGATATACGCAAGCCTGTTGTTTTGTTCTCACGAGGCTAAATCACCATAACCATAGTATAGACAAAATGATGTTGTATAACAAATGCTCTTAAATATATGTATGTAACGGCATAAGCGAAAAACGGGACATAAAGCAGGGTATACTAGTACTAAAGGATAGCTGAGTCCATTTTTTGGCAAGAGCAAGCAACAGATGTATACTATGGAGCAAAGAAATTTCCCGAAAGAGGTAGGTAGTTATGAGTATAGCATCTGGGGGACAGTTGCTTTACCAACGAATTCGGCACATTACACGTATCGTGTTTTATCCTGCACCCGAACTCATGCCGCGCACACGGACATTCTGGTGGGCAACTGGCGTAGTAGCACTCGCGGCACTTCTCTTTGCTGGCTTCTATATTCTCTATTTAACGCGCCTTCAAGATGCATATATGACACATGCCGAAGATTTGGGCATCATGGATCAAGCTATCTGGAATACTGTACATGGCAATTTGCTGCATCAGACGCTTTGCAATACGTTGACAGATACAAATTGTTATGATGTAGATGGTATTTCGCGCTTTGCAATTCATTTCGAGCCTATTCTGCTCCCTCTCTCGCTACTGTATCTGATTGCACCAACACCAAAGACATTGATGGTGCTACAAACGCTGATTGTGGCAAGCGGTGCGTTTCCGGCGTTCTGGTTGGCACGCTTACGCTTACGTAACGAGTGGATTGGCGTGATGTGTGCGGTTCTCTACCTACTCTATCCCGCACAACAGCAGGCAACGACATTCGATTTTCACGCTGTTACGTTCACCGCTTCTCTCCTCCTGTTTGCATTGTACTTTCTTTATACAAGGCGAACGGGATGGCTTTTCGTTTTTGTGATTCTCTCGATGGCATGTAAAGAGGAGATTCCTGGTATCATTGTCTTGCTGGGCTTATGGACGATGCTATTTCAGCATCGCTGGCGCATTGGCTTGGGACTTATCGCACTCGCCTTTGCATGGTTTGGTGCCAGTCTCGTGGTCGTGCATTTTTTCAGTCCTACAGGGCATTCGCTACTCACCTCTCGCTATACCTATTTAGGAAGTAGTCCAACACAGATTCTCCACAATGTTGTATTTAATGCGAAAACATTGCTAAAAGACCATGTACTCGAAACCACTCATATCTACTATCTACGAGTTCTGCTCACACCAACCGGGTATCTTGCATTGCTTGCTCCCTGGATACTGGTTCTTGCACTACCAACGCTTCTGCTTAATCTCTTCAGCACAGACCCGCAGATGTACAGCGGTCTTTATCAGTATAATGCCGAAATCGTACCATTTCTCATTTTTGCGACTATCGAGGCTCTGTGGTTAATTCAATGGTGCGTGCGTAAAATAGTGGGATATGTGCAGTACCAGAACATCTCTATGCCGATAATCGCGTGGGCGAATGGTCGTAAATATATGCCCGTGCTTGAGAAGACCGGTCTCTTAATCGTGCTGACAGGCTATATTCTAGTGAGCGTCATACGAGCAGACGTGAGCAAGGGCGTGACTCCCTTTACGCAAGGTTTCGTCTGGCCCCAAAGCTCCGCCCATACCGCGCTGGCACAAACGTTTATCAAGGATATTCCATCAAATGCCTCAATATCAGCTCAGTCATCGCTAGTACCTCATATCAGTCATCGCGCGGACATTTATCTTTTTCCGTATGATGCAGCTAATGCCGACTATATCTTTCTTGATGTGACAAGCGATCTCTACCCCTTTGTGAATTCAGTAGATTATATTCGTACTGCGAAAGAGTTATTGCTTGATGGAAAGCACGGCATTGTTGCTGCACGCGACGGCTATCTACTCATTCAGCGCGGCCTCGCGTCACCAGGAATATCGCCCTTTTCAATGGTAGACTCAAGTGATGCACCAGATACGAGTGATGTGCTACCAGAACTACCAAAGCGTTTTTGCTCTTTTGTCAAGCCAGCACCTAAGAGCATTACGCATCCAGTACAGGTTACGTTTTCGCAGCATGTACCGGATTCTTCGGGTAGTATGAATTTGATTGGGTATTCAGCAGGTGTACCAAGTAAGTTAAGTATTTCAGCGGGCTATATCTCTTTGACAACCGACTGGGAGGTAAGCGATACGATAGAGATGCCCCTGCAGCAAATCATCTTGATTACCGATAAGTATGGTCACGAGCATCTTGCTAGCACTGATGTACCTTCGGTTTACTGGTGCCAAACGAACACATGGAAGCCCAAGATGCTGCTGCGCATTACAAGTCGCATCTTCTCTATTCGGAGTCTTGACCTGCCACAGGGTCCCGCACATCTCTCGTTCGCGTTGATTCCCTTGCTGCAGCCAGCGAAGAGCCTTATGGATATCCAGGCTCGTTTACCTGTGCATATTATTCAGGCACCTAAGACGGTCACAGTATCAAAGGGGACGAATGCGCTTGAGATAATGCCGATGATGCTTGTACCGTAACTGTCCATTTAATGGGGAAAAGTAGGGGCGTAATGAATTAGACCCCTACAGGTGGTTCAATTGAAGATTGGTGAACTATACAGGCATTGTCAAGTAATCAAGAGGTAGCTTCTCGTTTGCGGTTGATAGGTACGATATGAACGTCTATGCTATCGCTCAGGCGTAGTAGGCGGTTGACAACGGAGCCATACAGAACTTCCTCCCAACGCCTGCGGGTGGGTTGACCAACTACGATTTGTGTTACAGCGTGCTCTCGCGCAACTTGAGCAAGACCATGAGCGATGTCTTCGCTTTTGATGCGAATAACCTCGGCACCGAGATCTTCGGCAAAAAGGGCGTACTCATTGATTTTCTGAATATTTTCTTCGCGTTTCTTAGCTGCATAAGTTCCGTACCTGAGAAAGCCTGTGATTCGTCGTAAGAAAACGGATGGACCTTCTAGTTCTATGGATACTGCTAGCAGGTCAGCATGTAAGCCTTGCGCGAGACGCAGAGCGTCGCGGATAATCTGACGGCTCTGTGGACGAGAATCGAAGCCGACAAGCACACGTTCGCCTGTGGTCCAGGTATCTGTGATATCATGCTCGGTCATGTATTGGCGTAACTGCGACTCCGTTTTTTCGGCGGTTCGTCTTAGCGCGAGTTCACGCAATGCCGTCAGGTTGCCCTCACGAAAAAAGTTTTCCAGTGCGGCGTCAATACGTTCTGGGGGATAGATATTGCCGTGCTTCATACGCTGTTGCAACGCATGAGGAGCAATATCAATAAGTTCTACCTCATCGGCACTATCAAGGACACGATCAGGAATGGTTTCACGAACTTGCACACCAGTAATGTCCGCGACGCGATCATTGAGGCTCTCCAGGTGCTGGACGTTGAGCGTGGTGATTACGTCGATGCCAGCTTGCAGAATTTCCTCGACATCTTGATAGCGTTTTCGATGTTTAGAACCTGCCACGTTGGTATGCGCCAGTTCATCAACGAGAACGACCTGGGGATGGCGAGCAAGAATGGCGGCTGTATCCATCTCTTCCAGCGTCACGCCTTTATAGGCTATTTTCGCGCGTGGGATAATTTCTAAATCGCCAAGCTGTGCCTCAGTTTGCGCACGTTTGTGTGTCTCGACGTACCCAATTCCAACATCGGTACCACGCTCCTTACGTCGATGACCTTCTTGAAGCATCGCATAGGTCTTGCCTGATCCTGCAACGGAGCCGAGGTAGACGCGAAGACGACCGCGTTTGCCCTCCTCCTTCTCTCTCGTAGGAGTGGAGGAGGGTGCGGTGTCGTATATGTCTTTATCGCGTAGATTGTAGCGTCTCAACAGCGTTTCGGGATCGGGCCGCCCATCCTGGCGTTCAGAAAATTGCTCGCTCATATACTACTCTACTTTGCGTTGTCAAGGGCAAGGTTCAGGTTAAGAACATTGACAAGAGGCTCGCCGAAGATGCCCAGGAATTTTCCTTGTGTATTATCCATAATAAGTTGCCGAACTTTATCCTGGCTCATTCCTCGCTCACTCGCAATACGCGGTGCTTGATATAGGGCTGCCGCAACTGAGATGTCGGGGTCCAGACCAGAGCCAGAAGCGGTAACAAGATCAACGGGAATGGGGCCAGCAGGAGCATTCGGATTTTCCTTTCTCAATTGCACCTCACGGTCCTTCACAGATTTTATCAGCACCGCGCTTGTAGGCCCAAGGTTTGAGGCGGAAGAGTTATCAGCCTCATACGGTGCAGGCGTCCCACTGAGGTTTAACGTTGCCGAGGGACGACCGTGAAAGTAACGCGGCGAGGTCCAGTACTGCCCAATCAGGTCCGAACCAACGAGTTTGCCGTTGGCATAGTGAAGGCTACCATTTGCCTGATAGGGGAAAATGAGTTGGGCTAGACCCGTGACAATACCAGGATAAATCAAGCCTGTGACGATAATAAACAGCACAGTGAGAACAATGGCAGGACGAAGTTGTTTCATCTCAAAATTCCTTATGTTCAGAGGCGACCGTCGAGAGAATATATGCGACTCGACGGTCAGCCACGATTGCTAGCTAGCTAGATGTAAG
>CAXUHG010000001.1:51902-62427 GCA_964250805.1 uncultured Ktedonobacteraceae bacterium
AAAAACCCCACAGTTACAACAATGGCAGTACTATGTTTTTTCATCTAAAAATTCCTTATGTGCGGAGGCCCCCGTCGACAGAATATATTCTCTCGACGGTCAGCCACGATTGCTAGCTAGCTAGGTGCAAAAAAACTAGTATCAAGTCAATAATCTTGATGCCAAGAAACGGCACGATAATACCGCCGAGACCGTAGATCAACAGGTTACGACGCAACAACGGACCCGCACCGATGGCGCGATATGCAACACCCCGTAGAGCAAGCGGCACTAATGCAATAATAATCAGAGCATTGAAAATGACAGCCGAGAGAACCGCGCTATGAGGCGAGTTCAGACGCATGATGTTCAAGGCATTGAGCTGTGGGTAAGTCACCGCAAACGCTGCAGGAATGATGGCAAAGTACTTCGCAACGTCGTTGGCGATACTGAACGTGGTGAGGGCACCGCGTGTAATCAGCAGTTGTTTACCAACCTCGACCACCTCAATCAGTTTCGTCGGGTTCGAGTCGAGATCGACCATGTTCGCCGCCTCTTTCGCTGCCTGCGTCCCTGTGTTCATTGCCACACCAACATCAGCCTGTGCGAGGGCAGGCGCATCGTTAGTGCCGTCACCTGTCATGGCGACGAGTCGGCCTCCACCTTGTTGCTCTCGAATGAGCTTCATTTTGGTTTCCGGCGTTGCCTGTGCCAAGAAGTCATCGACGCCCGCCTCTTTCGCAATAGCGGCAGCGGTAAGTGGATTGTCACCTGTCACCATGACCGTGCGAATACCCATGCGGCGGAGTTGCTCGAAGCGTTCGCGCATACCACCCTTCACGATGTCCTTGAGTTCGATCACTCCGAGCAAGCGAGCATGACCAGTACTACTACCATTGCTCCCTGTTGTCGTCTCGGCAACAACCAGTGGTGTACTACCAGCACTCGCGATACTTTTGACGAGTGCATCGAGTTCCTCGCTTTTGGCTCCGCCGTTCTCTGCAACGTAAGCGGCAACGGAGTCACCTGCACCTTTACGGATAGAGTGAACAATTCCCGCTGAGTTGCCGTTCATGTCTACGCCACTCATACGCGTCTGGGCGGTGAATGGAATGAAGGTCATGGAGGCGTCCTGCTCGCGTGCCTGTAGACCATAGCGTTCTTGCGCCAGTTCTACGATTGAGCGACCTTCAGGCGTTTCGTCAGCGAGGCTCGATAGCAGAGCAGCCTCGGCGAGGTCACGCTCGTCAACGCCTTGCACTGGTACGAAGCGACTAGCTCGGCGGTTGCCAAGTGTGATTGTACCTGTTTTGTCGAGTAGTAGTACATCGACATCACCCGCCGCCTCGACTGCACGCCCACTCATGGCCAGCACGTTGCGCTGCACCATGCGATCCATACCCGCGATACCGATAGAGGACAGCAGGCCGCCAATCGTTGTGGGAATGAGACAGACGAGCAATGCGATCAGCGTTGTGATGGACACCGCCTCGCCCGAATAGATAGCGAATGGCTCAAGCGTCACCACTGCGAGCAAGAAGATGATGGTCAAGCTCGCCAGTAGAATGTTCAGAGCAATCTCGTTCGGCGTCTTCTGCCGTGCTGCGCCTTCGACGAGGGCGATCATGCGATCAAGAAAGGTTTCGCCTGGGTTTGCGGTAATCTGTACAACAATTTGATCAGACAGGACACGCGTACCACCCGTGACCGCGCTACGGTCGCCGCCGCTTTCACGAATGACCGGAGCAGACTCGCCGGTAATGGCGGATTCGTCAACGGATGCAACGCCTGTCACTACTTCACCATCGCCAGGAATGACATCGCCAGCTTCGACCAGCACATAGTCACCTTTGCGTAGGTCGGGTGCGGCAATCTCTTGTACCTTACTCGTGAAGTCTGGGCTAGCAAGCTTCTTAGCAAGGGTGGTTGTACGGGTACGGCGTAGTGTATCAGCCTGGGCCTTGCCGCGTCCCTCCGCCATTGCTTCGGCGAAGTTTGCGAAAAGAACGGTAAACCATAACCATATGGCGATGGCTAAGACGAAGAATGTCTCGCTAAGCAGTCGCGGGTCTGCATGAGACTGCGTAAGCGTTTGAATCAGTAAGCGTACAAATTCAATAGTCGTGATGACGCTACCCACCTCCACGACAAACATCACAGGGTTGCGCAGTTGTACGCGTGGGTCAAGTTTTTTGAACGAGTCTCCAATGGCACGACGAATAATGGTTGCGTCAAAGATGGAGGTGTCGCTTTTGCGACGCGTCTTCCACTGTTTCGTCTGTGGTGCCTGAAAATTCTCTACTACATTCGTACTCATGTTAGAATGTCTTTCCTGCTAGCATTAGAAGATGCTCGACAATGGGTCCCAGAGCGTAGGCCGGGAAGTACGTCAAGGCACCAACAATGATAATCACACCAATTACCAGAGCGACAAACAGTGGTCCAGTAGTGGGAAAGGTACCAAGTCCTGCGGGCACTACGCGTTTGCGAACAAGCGAGCCAGCAAGAGCCATCACAGGCACCACGAACGCGAAACGTCCAATAATCATCGCAAAGGTGAGCGTCCAGTTGTAAAACGGAGTGTTGCCGTTGAGACCGGCAAAGGCCGAACCGTTGTTGCCTGTCGCCGAGGTAAAGGCGTAGAGTACCTCTGAAAGGCCATGTGGTCCAGCATTCGCGATAGAACTGACACCCGCAGGCAAGACAATAGCTGCTGCTGAGAAGAGTAGAATGGATGCAGGAAGAATAAGAATGGCAAGTGCTGCCATTTTAATCTCTTTTTGCTCGATCTTCTTACCGAGGTATTCAGGAGTACGTCCAACCATCAGACCCGCGATAAACACCGCTAACACAGCGAAGATGAGCATGCCATAGAGACCAGAACCCACACCACCGAAGACCAGTTCACCAAGGGCGATATTCGCTAGAGGGACAAGGCCACCAATCGGTGTATAACTATCATGAAAGCCATTAACTGCACCACAGGATGCATCCGTTGTCACGACCGCGAAGAGAGCTGATTGAGAGATGCCGAAACGAACCTCTTTTCCCTCCATGTTGCCGCCGCTCTGGATATCTGAAACGGTCTGGTTCACATTCATCTGCGCCAGTTGCGGATTGCCGCTTTGCTCGGCAGGAATAGCAATCGAAACACCAATCAAGAAGATGATGGCAGAGACGATCCACAATGCCCAACCTTGTCGAGTGTCTCCCGCCATCTTGCCAAACAGGTAGAACAAGGCACCAGGGATGGCGAAAATGGCGACCATCTCTAGCATGTTTGTGAACACATTAGGGTTCTCAAAAGGATGAGCGGAGTTGACATTGAAGAAGCCCCCGCCGTTGGTGCCGAACTCTTTGATGAATTCTTGCGAGGCAACAGGTCCCTGTGCAATTACCTGTTTGAAGCCTTCAAGTGATGTCACATTGGTATAGGCATTGAAGTTCTGCACAACGCCTTGCGAGACAAGAACAAGGGCACCAATAATAGAAATGGGCAACAGAATGTAGAGAATACAGCGCGTGATGTCAACCCAGAAGTTGCCGATATTTTGGGCACTTTTACGCGTTAAGCCACGCACGAAGGCAACTGCAAGAGCGATACCAGTTGCAGCCGAGGCAAAGTTGTGAAAGGCGAGACCAGACATTTGTGTGAGATAGCTCATCGTCTGCTCACCAAAGTAGTTTTGCCAGTTGGTGTTCGTGGTAAAGCTCATAGCAGTATTTAAAGCTAGTTGTGGCTCAACGGCTGTCATGCTCTGAGGATTCAAAGGCAACCATTGCTGAGTACGCAGTTGAATATACAGTATCAGCATACCTACCAGACTGAAGAGCAGCATGGCGATGGTATAGGTCGTCCATTTCTGCTCTTCTTCGGGATTGACACCCGCAAGTCGATAGAAAAAGCGTTCAACGGGAACTAGGGCGACTGAAAGCCACGTTCGTTCGCCAGCGAAAACTCTTGTCATGTACAGGCCCAATGGCTTCGTAATCAGAAGAATCAGGGCCAAAAAGATTAGCACCTGCAAGACACTGCTAAGCGCTACAGGCATAGTTTCACCTTCCTCCTAAAATTTTTCTGGTGCAAGCAACGCAATCACCAGATAGACAGTTAAAGCTAACGTCACGATACCAACCAGGATATACTCGATAGGCGTATTCGCCATAGGTCCTCCTACAAACGGTCACAGGCTCTAGTAAAGCCAATAAGTACGACAAACGATGCAATTGACACAATAATGATGAACAAATCAAGTACAATGCCGGACATGATGTTTCTCTCCAATATGGCTAGCTATACATCTCCAGAAAGTTCAGCAGGAGCGTCTTCCCTGCGTATTGCCTCAACGCTCTTGCTACGCTGCGCCGCTTCTGCCGCCAGACGTATCAGAGCCTCCATTGGAAAAGGTTTTGGCAGATATGCAAGGGGATGAAACTCTGTCAGACGATTAGGGCTAACGCGCACAGCAGACATAATGACAACGGGCAATTTCTCGCCCTGTCCGTCGATCTGCTGAGGGCGAATATCTCCCTCCCGCTGCGCGATACGTAGCACATCCCACCCTGTCTGATCGGGTAAGTTGATATCCAGGAAGATGAGATCGAAGACATGTAAGTGCAATTGCGTGAGCGCACTTTGTACATCTGTCGCAATACTGACATTGTGGCCTCGTGCCTGTAGGTTACGGGACACAACATCGTACAGTCCCTCATCATCCTCGACCAGGAGGATGCGTGCGCCATTCATATTGACGTTTCCCTTCTTCGAGATGTTATAGTGGTATACTTCCTGCAGAAATCATACAGCAGCCTCACTCAAGAGAATGTAAGAGCGAGCAGAGGAATGCTCAAAAATTTCTAAAGATTGTACAAGTTCTTCTCTCTGTCACCCTTGAAGTGATACACTACGTACTACAAAGAGAGATACGGCAACCTCATAATCAATCTTCGTGCAAGCATTTTTCGTAGGTATCAAGCTCTTATAAGCTGATTGATTATGTAACATTTCGTGTAATAGAGGATAAAGTGGGTTTATGGCTACAGAGTCTACAACACAAGAGGCATCTCAGTCATCGCAGGGGAATGAGAATAAAGGCCAGAAGCAACAGCTTGGCGCATTTCTTTGCTGGGCTATTGTCTTTGCGGATATTGGTACCTCGATTTACTACGTGCCAGGGATACTATATGGAACAGTTAATAGGCTAGCGGGCTTCTTTGTATTTCTGACCATGATTGTCTTCATCTTATTAACCTTCAAGTATGTGGAGGTGACGTATCGCTTTCCACAGGGTGGGGGAGTTGTTACAGTATCGGCGCAGGCATTGAATAAATGGTTTGGTGCGCTCGGCGGTATGTTTATTCTCGTGGACTACTTTCTTACTGCCACCATTAGCTGTCTTTCAGGCATACTCTATCTAAGCGTCGTTGTGCCAGCACTTGGACCACAAAAAGTGTTTTTAGGATTTGGTATCAGTGTATGGATTACGCTGCTTGTACTTGTACTGCTCGGCATTCTTAACTGGGTAGGAGTAAGTGAGAGCGCAAAGGTAAGCATGGTAGGAGCGGTTATTGCTTTCTTTAGCGACATTGCCATTTTGCTCACTGTTTTTACGCACATCTCGTTCGGAGATTTTCTCGCGCTCTTTCCCAAGATGTTTGTGGGTCAGCATCTTACATTCACGACGTTTTTAGCGGGCTTCGCGGGATCGTTTCTAGCATTCTCAGGATTGGAGAGTATCTCACAACTTGCACCTGAAATGAAACTGCCGCGTAGGGCAGTGGGAAAGATGGCACTGTTCCTCGTCGTGATAACCGTATGTCTCACCAGTCCACTTTTGACGATGCTCTCAACATTGCTGCAACCACAATATGCGGCTGATCCAGTGAAATCAGCGCAGCTGATTTCGCTTCTTGGGGGTCACTGGGGTAGCATGTTTTTGCAAACAGAAGTTGCGATTAGTGCTGGTGCATTGCTTATCTTCGCAGGCAATACGGCGATTATTGGCTCCTATCATGTCTTCCTAGCACTTGCACGCATGGAATTTTTTCCAGAGTTTATCACGCGTCGCAACAAGTTACGTGACACGCCACACTACGCAATTATGCTGGCGGTGGGTATTCCAATACTTGTACTCATAGCAGTACATGGCAATATCAATGTTCTCGGTGATATGTATGCCTTTGGTCTGTTAGGCGCATTTACACTCACCTGTATTAGTATGGACATTGTGCGCTATCGAACGCGAAAAGCACGGAAGCAAGAACAGATACTATTGGCAGAGAATGCTGGACAACCAACAAGAGAGCAGCAATTGTCGGCGAAAAATCCGTCAGAGAGTGTAGAACAAAAGGTGGAGGATCGTGCAACAGAAGACTCTACACCAACTAATGAGAAACCGGAGGCAGAGGGACGCTGGACACGTTCGACGCTCAATTACTATCTTGGGATTTTCACAACGGTCCTTGTCGTGATTGCATGGTCAACGAATTTGGTAAACAAGCCGCTTGCGACGGCATTTGGCGGCTCGGTGTCGGTGGTAGGTATGGCAATAGCATACTACAACTACTCGCGTCACAAGAAACATGGGCGCGTGCCAGTTATAGCAACACAGCGCGAACAGCCACTACCTGGCTCGATACTTGCGGTCCTCGTACCTGAATCAAATCATAATAGAGCGGTTATTGATGAGGCAGTAAAGAGTAGCAAAGATTCTGTGCCAGTGACATTTTTATATATTGGAAAACGTTCGTCTACACGCTCACCAGAGCATTTCAGGGCTGTGTCACCTCATCTTGCAGACGCTCAGGCGAAAGAAGATTTCGGCATAGCTAACCACGTAGCGCAAGAGGCAGATGTACCCAGTTTCTTTGTCTATCGACATGGGCAACCAGATGCAGTACAGCATGTGTGGGAGGTTGTACAGCCTTCCGACATGGTTATCGCAGCCGACAACGTTGCAAAGCTCACGGATATTAAGCCTGACCAGATACGCTACGAAGAGACGGATGATGGGAAGGTAGCACACCTTTTGAAACGGTGGTAGTAGAAAAACTCACGGACGCCCACGAGGGGCTACCCTACTATACATGACACATAGCGCGTGAAAGCGTCGTGTATAGTAGGGTAGCCCCTCGTGGGCGTCCGTCCGAGTTCCCACATGTAATTCTTAAACTGCATCATCGGCGTTAAAGCGATAGCCAACGCCTGAAACGGTGATAATAAAACGCGGATGCGTAGGGTCGGGTTCGATTTTGCGGCGCAACTGACCGACGTATACATGCAGGTAGTGCGCCTCTGTTCCATACCCCGTGCCCCACACTTGAGAGAGCAACATCTGGCGTGTCATGATCTTGCCATTGTTTTTAATCAGCGTAGTGAGAAGATCGTACTCCGTTGGTGTTAGCTTGACTTCGTGACCATTTACATAGACGAGATGTTGCGCGAAATCGACCTTGAGCGGTCCCGCGACAAACGTTGTGCCTGTAGAATTTTGAAGTTGGGCAAGATGGCGTAAGGCGACACGTACACGCGCAAGCACTTCGTCGATGCCAAAGGGTTTTGCTACGTAGTCATCGGCACCAAGATCGAGTACATGTACCTTGTCGCGCTCGGTGTCCTTGACGGAGAGGACGATAATGGGCAGGTTTGAGATGGCACGCACACGTTTACACACCTCAAGACCGCTCATCCCTGGCAACCCAAGATCGAGCAGCATCAGGTCGGGACGATGCAGAGTGACTTCATCCAATGCCTCTTCACCGCTTCCAACGGCAACCACATCGAAGCCATGTGCAACCAGATTGCGCTGCAGTGCCCGCCTAATCTCCATCTCATCATCGACAATCAAAATCCGCGCAGTCCCTTTGCTCATACCAGAATCCTCGTCTTCGCTAGAGGGAGAGTAAACCGAAAGACAGCTCCGCCCCCCTTCCGATTTTCCGCCCAGATATGGCCTCCATGTGCCTCAATCAGTCCACGACTAACCGCTAAACCAAGTCCAGTTCCCATAGTTCCCCTCTGCTTCGCACCGGAGACGCGATAAAATTTATCGAAGATGCGCTCTATATATTCCTCCGGTATTCCTGGCCCGGAATCGGCGACGCTCACGCGCATCTCGTCATTTTGCTCGACCGCACTTATCTCTATCGGCGATTTCTCCGGTGTATAGCGCACAGCATTTTCAATCAAGTTTGTCAGGACCTGATCTATTTGCAGGAAATCTAAAGAGACAGGTGGCAATGAGTCGGGTACAGAAACATGTACATCGCGATTCTTCAGCACAAATTGCATATGGTTGACTACGTGATAGACCAGTTCGTCCAGCGGATAAAGTTCTTTTTCGGCCTTGAGTGCGCCACCTTCAATGCGAGACATGTCAAGAATATTTCCTACGAGCCGATTGAGACGATCAGCCTCACGCTCTATCGTTACCGCGAAACTATGTCGCGACTCGTCATCCCAGGTGATATCTTTCTCTTGTAGGCTATAGGCCGCTGCTTTAATAGACGAGAGGGGAGTGCGTAGGTCGTGAGAAACGGATGACAGTAGCGCGGCTCGCAGAGCATCGGTACGCTGTAACACCTCTATTTGTAGGCTCTCCTGACGTAGACGCGCACTTTCGAGAATAGCGGTCGCTTGATCTAAAAATGATTGGAAGAAGGAAGTTTGCAGCAATGCTTGCTCCTGCTTTCCACCAATGAGAGTGTTGATAATACGCTTCACAGAAAATGAAGTGTTTGCGTCTTGAAGAGGAGATGTATAGACGGACGCCAGTAACTTTTGATCGTTTCTGATAGTAGGGTCGTCTTCTACGGTCAAGCGCACAATGCCAACCACCTGCGCTCCCACAGTTAAGGGAATGAGTCGGATATAGCGACGAGGAGTGTTTGTCGTCTCTGTACTGTGAACAACAACTTTTGATGCATAGGTCGAGGCAGTCTTTGGTACAAGAGGTACATCGTACAAGTCGCGTGATTGCCCATTCTTCATTACCCATGAGCGCATCGCCTCTTCATCGGAGGAGGGAGCCATAGAATTTTCCTCAGCCTGTACACCTTCCAAGGTTGAGCGTTCGCTCTCGCTATTGGGTAGTAGAATACAGCAGTTTCGCACGCCCGATGGTGCGAAAACCTCTTCAATCGCATGTGCCACAATCTTGAGTTGATTTTGCAAGTTGCCTTCGCTAGCTGTAGCACTGACAAGTTGGTAGAGTGCATGCGCCTCATCTTCGCGCTGTTTGGCATCTTGCACACTCTGACGTAAGCGCGAGGCAATTACGCCAGTGGCAACAGCGGTTGCTAGAAAAAAGAAGAGTGCAAGCCACTCAGCAGGGTCACTAATCGTGAAGGTAAAAAATGGAGGAACAAGAAAAAAGTCAAATGAGAAAAAGGAGAAAATTGAGGCCCATAACGCAGAGTAAAGCCCTCGCCTGATGGCAAGGCCCCATACTATGAAAAGATAGAGTAAAGAGATATTGCGAATACCGGAGAGATGGAGCAGAGCAATACAAGCTGTGATAAAAAGGGCACAGGTAAGTGCAAGCGCGGCATCAACGATATAGCGTTGTCCAGTACGTCGTTCGGCTCTATGGTTAAGAAAGAGTAAGCGTTCAAGCTGTGTCATTAGTTGGTTCCTATGTAGTATCGATAGCATCATAATACGATGAAAAAATCATATCATATCTACGATGATAAGTGTACATGACAGGGGCAAGCTCTGTCACGTTGCCACTTTCTCTAACTATTAGTAAGTTACTTTACAAATGTATACCAATTGTGTTATATTAAGAAAAGGAAGTGACTTCCCTCAGAAAAATAATACAGTGGAGAAATTAAGAATAACATGACGATAGCTGATGAGATGTTATCACCCAATCATACGGACCTTGAAGCCCACCTCGACAACATTTTGAAGAGACGCTCTATACGTAAGCTTGCCTCTGGTCCAGTGAGTGACGAGACTATTTTGCGTATCCTTGAGGCGGCTCGCTGGTCGCCATCTGCGGCGAATAGTCAGCCAGCACGTATGATCGTCCTGAAAGAGCGCAATAGAGAGTTCTGGGACTTTATCGAGATCACATTGAAGCAAAAACTTCAGGGCGAACAATTGCAACGTGCGTTAAATCGTCTTCCTGGTTATCGCGCAGGTGTTTTCAGCATTGTGTTTTTCGAGGATACAACGATTGCACAGAGCCAACTCTCGTCAGGGATGAAACCGGAGTTGGTGCAGGGTTTCGCGGCTCAGGCACTGGGAATTGTACAGGCAAATGTCTGGAACGCTATCGCAGCCGCTGGATTAGCTACCTCGAATCAGCATATGAACTTGCAAATGGAAGAGGAATTGCGCGACTTCCTCAACGTTCCCACAACCTGGAAAAGCTATAGTATCTTCCCTGTAGGCTACCCCGATGAGGTACCTGCGGAGGGAAGCCGTCGTGACGCGAAAGATATAATTTTCTTCGAGCATGGTCCCAATGTGTAATATGACGACGAAGTTGATAATAAAAAAACCGGCGGGCGGATGTTCTAGGTAATTTAAATAAAGAGA
>CAXUHG010000001.1:62437-154621 GCA_964250805.1 uncultured Ktedonobacteraceae bacterium
TTCCCTATTATTTTAAAAACCCCCCGCGGGGGGGGGTTGTTTTTTTTTTTTATCAACTTCGTCGTCATACTATGTACTTGACCTCTATCCAAGACAAGACTATACTCGGCACATGAGAAGGGTTTTTCTTTGCTTGCTATTGCTACTACTCATGGGTCTTGCAGCATGTAGCCCTGGACATCTTGGAAGTAGCGAAATCGCATTTATACACGCTGGACACCTGTGGACAATCGATCCGAGTGGCGCGAATGCTTTTCAGGCGGTTGCACAGGATACTTCCGTTGTCGGATATAGCTGGTCGCCAACACATCAAATTCTCGTGTTTCGCACACTCGATGAGCAATTTGCGAAGACAGCGATGGCACGACAACTTACGACGAATGCAATTACGGGACAGGTTGCGGATGCGCCAAGTGTAGTTAATACGGTTGGTGTTGATGGCGGTAACGCTATTCCTATCATGCTCTCTGACCCGCGAGTGCAGTATAGCAACCCGATGTGGAATACAGCAGGGACGCGCCTTGTCTATCGGCAAGAGGCAACAAGCTCAAATTTACCAGGAAATGCGATGTGGTGGGCATCACAAAATGATCAACCCAATGGTATTGCCGCAAGAGTTTTACCATCAAGCGAGTCGCTACTTTCTCTATCATACACAGATTCCTCGGCTATAGGAATAACGAAAAGCGGTATATTTACAGCCTCATTAACTGGTATCAGTGCGCGTTTTCTGGTTTCTGGTTCTCTTGCTGGTCATCCTCTACCTGCTGCTCTCGAACGTGTGCTATGGCAACCTCAACACGCACAGCAGCTACTCTTGTATGCTAAAGCGGCTTCTCCAAAACAAGCTACGGGACAGTTCTCGGAAACAGCCCTGCTGATACAACTCGTGCTACGGATACCAAATGGGCAAGAGAAGACGTTGGCAACATGCGATTGTATCCAGTTTGCATGGTCGCCCGATGGCAATACGGTGTTGTATAGTACAGGTCAAAAAGATATGCTCGTCAATGTTACGACAGGCTCTACCTTCAGCTTTCCTGTGGAGGGCGATAGCGTGCCCTACTGGTCGCCAAATAGCAAGTTCTTGTTGTTAGATGGGTCGCATACGCTACAGCTTGTAGACGTTGTGGGGCATCAGCAACGTATTCTCTTGAGCGATGGAGCAACTCCTGATGAGAGTACAATAGTAGCAGGCGTTAATACGTTGCTACAACCTGTCCCAGATAGTTTATGGGCATCTGATAGCGAGCATTTTATTTTTCTTACGCGAGACCGTTTGCACTGGCAAGGCCAAATGCTTCGCTCTGGTAAAGGGCTTTATACTGTAACAATTGATGCACATGGTCAGTCGCAAGGCATCCCTGATGTGGTTGATACAGGTGACGATACGCAGGTCGGTTGGAGCTATCAAGACGCAAATACCTCATTTTTGTATTAAGGAGCAACAACGATGAATACAGAAAACCCGAAAGGGAAAGCAGTAGATGCATCAGACGATGACGATTTTGACGAATACGATGATATGGAACGGCTAGAGATTCTGGAAAGCTTACGTGAGGATATGGAGGATATGGGAGTTACGACGCTGGCAGAGGTGATTCAGCGTATCGAGGAGCTACATAGAAAGCTGGATAGAAAATAAACTCATCAAAAATACCTGAGCCATATGGCTCAGGTATTTTTGATGAGTTTATTTATGCACCACCGAGATAGGCTTGTCGTACAAGATCGTTCGTGAGAAGATTTTTCGCGGTATCGGTCAGAACGATTTTGCCTGTTTGTAGCACGTAGCCTCTATCGGCGAGGCCAAGTGCCATAGATGCGTTTTGCTCAACCAGAAAGACCGTTACACCTTCATCGCGGATACGTAGCACAGTGTTGAAAACAGTTTCCACAAGAATAGGTGAAAGTCCCATTGATGGCTCGTCCAGGCAGATCATACGGGGATGCGACATGAGAGCACGTCCCATTGCTAACATTTGCTGCTCGCCACCAGACATTGTACCTGCGACCTGTTTCAAGCGTTCTTTGATACGTGGAAAAATCTGGAAGACATGATCCATGTCATCTTTGATCTCGTTACGATTCCGACGGCTGAATGCGCCCATTTCCAAGTTCTCATAGACGGTCATACGTGGAAAAATGCGGCGTGCCTCTGGCACAAGTGCTAAACCGGATGTCACGATATCACCCGTCAATTTGCTTTGAATAGGTTTACCGTCAAACTGGATGGTGCCACTTTTGGGATGCACAAGTCCGAAGATGGTTTTCATAGTTGTTGTCTTGCCAGCAGCATTTGCGCCCAGCAGACAAACAATTTCGCCCTGATTGACCTCTAGTGTTACATTCTGTAACACATGACTTGGACCATAATAGGTATTCACATCGTTCAATTGCAATACAGGTGTCATACTATTCCTCGTATACTAGTTGGTCTTTTTCCTCTGTACGCTCCGAAAGAGGATCATTCTGCTTACTGTTCAGTAGTAGCTGAATTGATTGCGGAAGGCTTGCCAAGATATGCCTCGATCACTCGTGGGTTATTGCGTACCTCATCGGGAAGGCCAGCAGCAATTTTACGTCCATAGTCAAGCACCGCGATATGGTCTGAGAGACCCATTGTTACCGCCAGCTTATGCTCGATCAAGAGAATCGTCAGCCCCAATTCATTCCGTAAACGTCGCACATATTTTACGGCTTCGGCGGTCTCGGTATCGTTCATACCCGCCGTTGGCTCGTCGAGCAACAGTAGCTTGGGCTTTGACGCGAGTGCCCTTGCGATCTCAACGCGACGCTTTTCCGCATATGAGAGATTAAGGACGTATTCATCCTGGCGTTCAACAAGGGTAGGACCAAAGAAACCTAACAGATCAATCGCGCGTTTACGAGCCTCTTGCTCCTCCTTCACAACACGCGGTGGGCGGAAGAGTGAACCTAATATTCCTGCTTTGAGTTGCGTATGTTGACCAACCAGCACATTCTCCAAGACAGTCATGTTGTTAAACAGACGAATATTCTGAAATGTACGAGCGATACCGCGTACAAGTACCTGATCGGGGTGTAAGCCCGCAAGCGATTTCCCCTGTAGCAGAACCGTACCAGAAGTTGGGCGATAGATGCCTGTAATGAGATTAAAAACGGTTGTCTTTCCTGCTCCATTGGGACCAATGATACTGACAATTTCTCTTGGTCGAATCTGTAAACTTACATCCTGTACCGCTGTCAAACCGCCGAAGCTCTTCGTCACGTTACTTAGTTCAAGCAGTGGCTGAGTAACAATCTCTGCACCTTCATCAGCCAGAGTAGCACGTTCAACGTTCATGCATTTTCTCCTGTTCTTTTGTTGCTCAACTACTCGACATGCACTTCAGACTCAAATCCTGGCGATCCTGGCACAGGATCGAGCGAACCTAAATCGACGGCGGCCTCAACATCGGAGTCAACTTGATGAAGCTCACGCCGCCTTCTTGCACTAGGTATCAAGCCTTCGGGTCGATAGATCATCACAACCACAAGAATTGTCCCAAAGACGAGATTGCGGATATTGCCAAAGGTAAAACCGGGAATCGCTTGCTGAATGACAGCATAAATTGGGTGAATGATGCTTGTCGGGTCAGCACCCAGAGTATCAAGTTGCGCCAGGATGAACTCGTTAATCGCATAGACAGCCAGCGCACCAACAATAACGCCGGGGATACTGCCGAGGCCACCAATAACGACCATCGCAAGGTAAATTACAGAGTCGTTAAAACTAAAGTCATCAGGCGTCACACCACCGAGTTTTGCAGCATGATAGGCACCAGCGATACCTGAGAGGAATGCACCGGCGGCAAAAGCTAACAGTTTTGTGTTTACAAGGTTAATACCTGAAGATGACGCTGCAATCTCATCTTCACGAATGGCAATCCACGCTCGCCCTAAACGCGAGTCACGTAGACGAATATTCGCAAACAGGACCAAAACAATCAGCGCGAGAATGAGGTAGTAATAGGGGAGTGCAGTAGTCCAATCAGCACCAGGGAATGCAGGTGGTTGCACGCCAACAATACCATTCGGACCGTTTGTGTACTTATCTAACTCCAGAAAGACAATAGGCACAATCTCACCGAAACCGAGGGTTACGATTGCGAGATAGTCACCGCGTAAACGCAGAGTTGGCGCACCAAGTAAAACACCAAACAATGCTGCAATCAATGCAGTAACAATGAGCATAGGCCAAAAGAGCCAGGGTAGAATCTGGATGTTGACAGGTATACCAGTTATAATCGTGAACTGATGTGAACCAACAATGCCCCACACATACGAGCCGATGGCAAAGAACGCCACATAGCCGAGGTCTAGCAAGCCCGCAAAGCCGACCACAATGTTGAGGCCAAGCGCGAGAATGACGTAGTACCCTGCATCACCATAACCAGCTAAACGACCATCGGTACCTGGTCCAAACAAGAATGGGTCAATGAAGGGGTAAAAGAGGACGAAGAGGACAAGCAAGGTAATAAAGAAACGCTGGGCACCTCTGCTACGCAGTGGGAAATCATTTGGAACTAGGTCTTCAGCTTCTTCACTCGCTCGACTTCTCGACAGCGTTTCTAATCTGCGTCGTAAGCTCACACGCACTCCTCGGCGACCATTGCCAGTCTCCTCGCTATTTTTTACCTCTTTCGTTGAAAGAGTGCGACGCAAGGCAAGCTGTCCACCTAAACGACCAAGAAAATAGCCCGCAACAGGAAGAAGAATAGTGCGAATTATCGCCCAGATGAGCAGGAGAACAGGCAGAGATCCAATGGCGAAGTAGACGATATCCGCAATCAGCCATGCAACGGCGAAGGCCGCAGCAAACCAGAAACTACCCGCTATCGCACGATTTATAAGTTGACTTTGCTGCACGTCATCCATGACTACGAGGTTTTCGAGTGGTGGAGGAGTTGTGTAGTTCCTTATTCTGCGGAGACGATTGCGTACAAAAAAGTAAATGGGCCAAATAATAGCACATAGAGCTAAACCAATAATAAGCCCAATGCCCATGACAAGGAAAAGCGGAACAAGCACAAAGACGAGGATGTCTATCCATACCTCAAGAGTACTACGATGCCCTGTATCTGCAGCGACGAGATAGCCTGCGAGAGTAATCACAATAGCATAAAAAACGATTATAAAGACGGCGGCAAAGACAAGTCCAACCGTGTCTTGTTTTGCAGTGGAAGCTCCAAACAATGCCAATAGCACTCTATTGACAATTTCTTCGCCGCTCCAAATAAAGGTAAAGACCGCAATAGGTACCAGTAGTGCAACAACCCATTTAAGCAGGAGCGGGCGTGGGGCCGCTGTAGGAAGAAGCGAACTGGAACGTGTTAGCGTTGACATACCGTATCACCTCATTTCCGACAACGTATATGTAGGAATTTGCATCATCTCTATACCTTCTCCGGTGTTTGCTGACCAAGTAGGCCAGAGGGACGAAAGATGAGGATCAGAATCAGGATTGCAAAGATTACAGCTTCGTGCCAAGCAGCACCACCATGTGGCAATATAGTATCGGGGATGAATGTGGCGAGGGCGTCAATAATTCCGATCAAGACACCACCTAGCATAGCTCCAACGATGTTCCCAATGCCACCAACCACAGCGGCGGTAAAGGCGATAAGGCCAAGTGGAAAACCAATGTAAAAGAACGTACTGCCATACTGCAAACCGTAGATAAAACCAGCCGCTCCCGCAAGAGCCGCACCGATGAAAAAGGTAATTGTGATCACGCGATTGACGTTGACACCCATGAGGGCTGCGGCATCACGATCTTGAGCGACGGCACGCATGGCGCGTCCTGTGCGGGTTCGAGTGATGAACAGTTGCAGAGCAATCATAAGTACAAGCGCAACGACAAGCACTAGAATATTGATACTACTTATGCTTACGGTGCCCTGACTGTTACTGAGAAGAGTGTAGTTGATCTGCGGAAAGATTTGCGGGAATGAAATCAAATTAGCACCCTTCCACAGCTTTCCTGCATCCTCCAGAATAAGCGAAACGCCAATAGCGGAGATGAGAGGCGCGAGACGTGGTGCATTGCGAAGAGGACGATAGGCAACGCGTTCTATCACGATACCTAACACGGCACAAAAGAGCATAGAACCAAGGCACGCTAGAATCATGACACCCGTGAGGACAAAGGGATTGAGATGTGATGCGCCAGTTACCCCTAGCAGACCAAGAATAAGAATAGAGATAAGAGTGCCTACCATAAAAATATCGCCATGAGCAAAGTTGATCAATTCGATGATACCGTAGACCATCGTATAACCCAACGCGATCAAAGCATAAATCGCACCTGTTACAAGACCAGCAATTAATTCTTGTAATAAAAGCATAGTTTACATCATTCTCAACTTCCTAAATTTTTGTATGCGGGAAGATTGAATAATTGGTAGGAGAAGGGAATAGTCAAGCAAATTTTTATCTGCTAACTATTCCCTCTAGTCACAAGCTAGCGTGAGCTTGTGACAGCTCACACTACCCCTGTGACCCTACACCTCGTGTCGATTAAGACAACGTTACGACGGTAATGGCCTTCCAATCGGGCTTACCACTCACGTTAGCGAGTTGGAAGATGGTGATGATTTTGTTCGTGGTATCGCCATTCTTGTCAAAGGTGTGATGTCCAGTAGGACCGGTATAATCGACCTTAGACATTTGATCAATGACCGCCTGACGGAACGTCTTTGCACCAGCAGAGTCACCACTGTTCTGCGGTGTCTGTGCGCCACTTGCCAGAGCCGCCTTTATAGCTTGAATGACAATCTTGGCGCAATCGTAGCCAGCGGCACTATACGCACCAAGAGCACCATATGTAGCCTGATAGTTCTTGACGAAATCGGCAGCGGCTGGATTTTTCGTTACATCAACGCTAGCAACGGTACCATACACGGGACCACCGCTCACGCCGAGAGTTGAGGCAAACGTAGGCGTCACAATACCATCACCACCGGCAAACGGAGTATTTTTCAATGCAGGTACCTGCTGCATCTGCTGACGGACCAAAATGGCTCCAGTAGAGTCAAGGCCACCGAAGTAGATCACATCAGGTTTCTGAGCAGCAACCTGTGTAAGAAGGGAGACATATGATGTTGTCGAACTCGACTCACTGCTACGTCCAAGGATTGTCCCACCCAGAGTCTTCCATTCGCCAGTGAATGTATTAGCGATACCGACGCCATAGGTTTCAGCATCATCAATCACATATGCTTTCTTATAACCTAGCGTTTTGTACAGGTAGTCGGCATTCACCGGTCCCTGGTGGTTATCGGTTGTTGCGATACGGAAGTACGTTACCTTACCTGTTGGACGAAGAGTTGGTACATAATCAGTCGCGCCTGTACAACCAATGTCCGCGCCTTCTTGTGTAAGACACTGATTTGTGTTTGAAGGGCTAATAAGCAGAATCGGGGCCTTGTTCGCAATTGGCATTTCACTCTGTGCCACGCCGCTATTGAAAGGACCGACGATACCAGCGACAAGAGCGTCGTCAATCAATGATCTCACGTTTTGCGCGCCAACAGCAGCATCGTGAATACCTTGGGAGCCAACGTCGTCTTTCGCCACAAATACAAACTTGTAGCCTGGAACGGTGTTGTTTTTGTTTGCTTCATCAACGGCAAGATGGGCACCATCCTCCGCTGGTTTGCCGCTACTGGTGTCTTTACCTGTGACTGGCAACTCGGTGGCAATCTCAATGGTTTTAGAACCGGCAGTGGGTGTTGAGCTAGAACCGGTACCAGTCGTACCAGAACCACAGGCGGCAAGAAATGCCAGTAACAGGGGAATACCCATTATAAGGGCAAAAATACGTGTCATGCGCTTCTGCATAGTGCAGTAGCCTCCTTCAACATTACCGAAACGACTTAAAAACTCTCTCCATCAAAGAATGCAAGTGGGAGTAAAACTCGAAAATCACATTCCTCTCAGGTGATAATACGTTGACAACAATGCAAATCTCACCAATTTCAAACGAATTGTTCAGCTACTTCCAATACAAGAAATGTTCAACCGTGAGATGAAACGGCACTACTTTGTGGTAGGGTTGGAGTGAATGATAAATTGTTGAGCGGATTATACGCAATCGTAAGAGGCGTGTCAATAGCAAACGGAGTGTGTTGTCTGTAACTCTTGTCTTTTGCAACTATACGTTGTACAAATTACTAAGATAAGAACTATGAGTTTAACGGTATAGACAAAGGTTACATAATGACACAAAACTTCTCCCCCCGCGATTTTACACGACAGGATGAGTCGGACGATAGCAATTTCTATGTTGCGCCACGTATGGTTGTGCATATCGACGATACGGCGATTGCTGCGGTGACAGACGCGATTCGTCGCCATGTACCTGCACAGGCGCGAATTCTGGATATCATGAGCAGTTTTCGTTCGCATTTACCAGAGGATATGCAGTATTCAGAGGTGGTCGGGCTGGGTATGAACGAGGCTGAACTCAAAGCCAATTCGCAATTGACGCGCTATGTAGTGCATAATCTCAATAAGAATCCACAACTGCCGTTTCCTGATGCCTCTTTCGATGCGGTTATCAATACAGTTTCGGTACAATATCTCAAACGGCCTGTAGAGGTGTTTCGTGAGGTAGCGCGGGTACTCAAACCCGGCGGCGTCTCCCTGGTCAATTTCTCAGATCGTATGTTTCCCACGAAGGCGGTGCGCATCTGGTACGAGGGAGATAACGAGAGCCATATCGCGCTCGTACAACGCTACTACGAGCTAGCAGGAGGTTTCGCACAGATTGAGGTCGAACGACATGTCGATAAGCAAGCTTCATGGCTTCGTAGAGGTCATGATCCACTCTTCGTTGTGATTGGTACGAAGGGAGCATGAATGGCATGGCTTCGCTCTATCACGTCACTACTCCTCATCCTCAAGGGCATCCTGTCATCGGACACATTCGCTCCGATGATCGGAAATTAGGGCGTTATGTAGTATCATAATGCCTAATTGTCAGAACTACACTGATAGGTCTATCGGGAAATATGTCCATCGCACTGGACAAGAGGATTCTTGACCGCTTTCATCGTGTGGTGTAGAATAGTCCAGCAACCAGAAATTAACGGAGGTTCTGACAACGTATGCCGGATCATCGCTAGCTCTATCCTGTTTCAGTTTCTAAAACGCACATCACCGCACGTATTCCCATATATTCCCTCGTCTCTCATTGGAAGATGCAGTCTCTTGTCGCTGCATATCGAGTTTGAATGGAGGGCAATAACTGCGCTGTAATGTTGATAGCAACAATATGCAGATGGGAAAACAAGTATTCGATGGTGCGAAAGCGGGTATGGAGAAGCGCGGCAAAGAGGTGTCAGGTATGGGCCACAGGCTTGTGCATCGCTGATTTTCCCCATCAAGCCTAGTTTATGCCGTTTTTCCTCTGTTAAAAAGCGCATGTTCAATGTTCATGCAAGAGATTGCCTGGTCGTTCCCCATCTCCTCTTTCCGTCCCATCATTTCTTTCGGATATCTTCGTACTGATTCTGTTTTTTTCTTGAGGGAAAGAGGTTTCCACATGTCACCTATCGCAAAACAGACGGAAGTCATTCCACCACAGCCGGTTTCCCTTTGGCGCAATCGTGACTATCTTTTGCTTTGGCTCGGCAACGCCGTCTCCTCGCTCGGCACTTCATGCACACAGTTCGCGTTTCCACTGCTCATTGTGGGACTGACTCGTTCGATCTCTGCTGCCGGTCTAGCGTATAGCCTGGAACAGCTTCCCTACGTCCTCCTGAGCCTACCCGCCGGGGTGCTGGTGGATCGCTGGCCGCGCAAACGGGTGATGCTTCTCTGTACCTTCTGCTTGATGCTGTGCGTGGCGAGCATTCCCCTGACCCTGTTCCTGACCAGTGGACCACTGCGGCTGCTTCTCCTCTACGCCATAGCCTTTGGCCTGGGAGCTATTTCGCTTTTCTATGAGCTGGCCCAATTTGCAGCACTGGCATGGATAGTGCCAAAGAGCCAGCTCCCCACAGCAGTCGCACAGAACGAGGTGATCGTTGGCGCCAGCTCCCTGCTCGGACCCGCGCTGGGTAGCCTGCTCTTTAGCATCAGCAGGCTACTCCCGTTCGTCACAGACGCGCTTTCCTCTCTGATCTTGCTTAGCTCATTGCTCTTCATACGCTCGCCCATGCAAGACGAACGGAGGACGGAGCGTCACCACCTGCTCTTAGAAGTGCGCGAGGGACTCACTTGGCTGTGGGAGCATGAGGTCATACGCTCGATCTTCCTAATTTCCAGCTATGTCAACCTCACCATAACAGCCAGCCTGCTTCTCGTCCTGGACATTGTGCAACAGCAGCATATCCCGTCGGTACTCTACGGCCTGATCGTCGCGGCTGGTGGCGTCGGGAACCTGCTTGGCACGGTGCTCTGCCCGCCTTTGCAGCGGCGCATACACTTTAGCAAAGCCTTGGGCGGTGCTCTGATCGTGTTCGTGTTGCTCTGGCCTCTCTATGGCTTCATCACGACGCCACTGCTGTTGGGAGCCGTCTTCACGGGCATCGCTCTCTCCGACTCGATCCGTGCTATCTTCATGGACAGTTATCGCTTCGCTGTCGTCCCAGATGCCCTGCAAGGCCGCATCAGTAGCGTCTATCGCCTGATCTTGTTCAGCGTCCTCACCATCGGCTCCTCCGCACTTGGGCTGAGCCTGGAGCATCTGGGCATTTTGCCTACCGTGGGCATCGTGTGGAGTGGCCTGCTTCTGATCACCGGATTTCTGTTTCTCTCTCGGCACATGCGACAAGCGACATTCCCACAAGAGTAAATTCCACATGCTGCTACTCATACTCAGATGTGGGGCTTATCTCCCGTGAACAAGAGAAGCCAGTGGCTCGCATATGATGATTCGCGCTACATATGGCCCTCGCTGCTGACCACCCACATTGACAAAAACAAGGTGAAGCGATCCGCTCCAGAAACTGGTTTTTTCGTACTGAATACCCTGTAAGATGAGTCAGTGTCGTTACATCAACAAACTTTGTTGCTTGTGGAGTAAGAATAACGCATACATCCCATCTTGCTGCTTGCGCCTGCATAACAAACTGCGTACCCGTGATGCTGATGAACTCGCACACGTAATGACGTAGAGAACTCCTTTAGACATTGGTTGTATTTGACTCATTCTATCTCTTGCTCTCGAACGCTACCAACATACCGAAAGCCCACTGCTTGTATAGCCCCTTTTTCGGTCAGGTATTGCTCCATATTTCTCAGGAAGGTCAGCAATGAACGCTCTTTCTCTGGCGTTGCATGGCGAATTTCATTTCCAATGTAGACAAAGAGATAGGGAACCCACGAAAAAAACTGCTCGTGAAAGGTTGTCTGGAATACACTAAGTATTTCTTCATACCTATTAAGGCGACCATTCGACTTTTGAAACCACGCCTTTTGTAGTGCTTCAATAGAAGCTACATCGCTGCTCGCTGTTGCAGGGTCTTCTTCAGAAAGCCCTCCTAAAAACAGAAGCCTTTGCATAGAATACATCCAACTCATTGTTTGCTCATTTAAGCGATCATAAGCATAATCCTGGCAAATGATGCGTCCTTTCTCCGTCAAAAGATGTTTTACCTTTGTGAGAATAGGTTGTAGTGGGTGTAAGTGATGGAGTGTTCGAGTAATGATGACAATATCAAAAGAGTGTTCCGCTGCTTCCCAAGTGCCTATATCCGCACAAATGTATGTCAAACTTCCAAATCCAGAGGGCATTGAATGAGCATTCTTTGTTCTTTTCGCAACCTCTATAATCTCTTGTGATGTATCAAGACCAACAACATCATGACCGTCTCTTGCAAGCTCAAGCGACAAATAACCGTTTCCACTCCCAACTTCCAATATCTTCTGTCCTGAATGTGGAATCATCTTTCTTACAAAGTGATAGGTATCTAATGCGCTCAACTCAATCATGGACAATGAACTCCACTGAGACCAATTTCCTTCACTTGTACTTTTAGATTCAAGCGGATAGTGTAAATCTGCGAGAGTGTTTCGCTGTTCATCACTCATGTGACACTCCTGTCATCATTGTGAGATTTCGGATAGAGGAGTGAGCCGCGTCAAGCTGCTGTAGTTGTCCAAGCAGGTAGTGTACCTCTACTTCCCCCTTGTGCGAATGGATTGTTTTTGCCAATGTATGCGCTCTGAGGCTTGCGTTCGCGCTTTCTTCAATATTCCCTTCAGCAAGAAAGAGTGTCGCCTGTGTAAGATGCATATTCATATGCCACGTAAAGAGATTTGGCTGGAGCGTTTCCCATGCTAAGTTGAGTTCACGGCGTGCATCATCAATCCGACCAAAGCGAAGTAAGGTTTTTGCCCGTTCATGATGTAACGCTGTCGGATTGAGCTTTAAGAAAGTTCCATCATCTTCGATCTTGTCGCTATCTACAAACGCAGCAACATTGTCTTGCCACCTCTCGCACTGTGTACGGAGAGCCATATCATTTCCAGCTATAAGTGCATAAATTTCAGCAGCGAGTAAATAAATATTTCCCGCAAGCGGAACATGCACCCGTTCTACATGACCTAACGCAGCATCAATGTCTGCTTTTGCAAGGTCAAAATGTTTGCGTTTCTGAACATTATCCGTAGCTGTATTACTATATTCCATGTGAACTCGTCCACGTCCATAGAAGGTTGAAGCAATAGCTTCTGCGTCATCAAGGTCTATAGCCATCATAATTGCTTGTTTTGCCATATTCAGTGCGCGTGGTTCATTCATACGGTGTTGTGCAATTCTTGTGGAAAGTTGACTGAAACGGCACAGGAGCGATTGCCAATGTCTTGCATCAGCCGTTGAAGCGTGGTGAGCAAGTGCAGTTAGCTTATTGACATGTTCATCAATCTTGTTGATAATTTCTGGTGATTTACTCCTCCGAAAGCTATCCCAACCCATAATGAGCATGTCTTCATACAATGAAGATAATGTTTCTTCTTGGAGCTTCATCTCGTCAGTTAATGTATCGACGACATATTTATCTGATGTAAAGAGCGCGGGAGGTATCCCTAAAAGATGTGCGATGACTGCACGACGCTTGAGATTACTTGATGATTTCAAATCGGTGGCTCCCTCTAGTTCACGAACAATCTCCATTATATCCTGTGTAACAGCATGTGAAAAAGGAGGTCTTTCGTCGAGTAACTTAGTGTGAGGAGTAATGAGTGAGACAGAAATGCGTTCTTGTGTTCTCAGTTGCTCTCGCAGACGGTTTGCCAGGACAATCGTAGAGGGGTTGAGTTCGGTACCCAGTTCTTCATGGAACCTCTGTACACTCTGCTCATAGAGGCGGAGGGCTTTGTGAGTCATTCCTTGCCGATGTAGGAGTTCCATTAAGCGGCATAACGCGTCTTCATCCAGTGGGTCTTCTTCGACCAGCGTCGTGATGACCATTTCTGCCTGTCCTGGCATACCTTGCTGCTCGTATGCTTCAGCGAGCCAGAGCCGACACCGATAGCGCACCCGCTCAAGCGTTGCACGTTTGCCAGCTACCCACAGCCCCTCCTCGCCATCAAGAAAGGTGCCCTGATTGAAATACTGTGTAGCCTGTTCGAGTCGTGGCAGTGCTTCGAGCGAGGTGCGCCCCATGCTTTCGGCCTTCTTCAGCAGAGTAAGAGCCTCATCAACATCGACCCAGAGAGACTGTTGTCCTTGCAGAAGGTAGTGCTTGTAGTCCTCTTCTGTGAGGAGCAAACTGGCATGTCCTTTGCGTAGCTCAAGGACTTTTCGCAGCTTTGTAGTCGCGGTATTGATGTATTGTGTGGCTTGCTCAGGATCAGTTTCAGGCCAGAGCATCTCTACAAGAGCCTCACGCCTTGCTCGTCGTCCAGGGCAGCACAGCAGAGCTTTGAGCAACAGGCGCGGATAGCTACTTCCTCCCCATTCTGCAGTTCGGATTATCTCATAGGTTCCACTTTCCTCAACAAGCCGCTCGGCACGAAAAGTACCGCACGTCCACAAGCGAAAAGATGGGAAGGTGTTGGCTCTCTCTTCATCGTCACGTTCCATGCCTGATAGCCTCCTAACAGTCGCATCTCCTCACGATGCATGTCATTGTTTTCCTCTATCTGCCTGATCGACACATCTCTCGCCAGTATACCATGCAACGCTCTCTATGCACAGAGATATTCTGCTTTGTCCAGCACTTGAACGAATACGCCCATTCCACCTATTGATCACCTATCATCCATTTATCATTCCTACATTATGCACCAATTGCCCCTCTGCCATATTGAGTATGCTTTTCAAGGACATAACACAGTGACACGGTATGGACCAATTCATTGCGTTCCAGTGGGGTTAGGTGAGGGAACGTGTGGGCAACGATTGTGGATGGTGACGTGTACTTCGCCCCACCCCTCGAACGCAATGAATTGGTCCATACCGCTTAGGAAATGGAGAAAAGCATCGAATGACAAACCATAAAAGCGAAGTCGCCCACTTCCGCGAACGACAAGCTCTGGAAGAACAAGCATCACACTTGGGACTCTACGGCCCAGCCATTGTCGCCAATCACAACAGTATCACGGCTCGACTGCAATTGGGAGCGAAGCGCATCACGCGACTGATGCAGGAGGGCAAGATGCAGGAGGCCGTTCAGTTGATGGATCGACCCGATTGGGGCGCAGACATGCAGGAGACGCGACCAGAGACACAAGAAAATCAGGCAGAATAGAGGAGGATTGTATGGCTCGACGGAACACACACACGTACCATTGGCAACGCTACCGTATTGAGGAACAGGTGACGCAGCCTTTACCCACCGGCAATCTCCCATTTCGTGCCTACTTGTCCGCGCATCATCTCAACTCGCTTGACGCGGCGCGACTGACAGGAGTTCTCTACATCACGACCTGGAATATTGAACAGAATAAACCTGTCAGTGCGGGGAATGCGGCAGTAGTACGGGCTGGCTTGCGCCGTACAACAGGTGTTGCCTACACGGGACCAATTGCGGTGCATGCTGAGGAGTCCTCCAGGCATCCATTAGCGCAAACGCATGGAAAGGGAACACGATGAACTCTTCTGAACCGCCAACTCATGTCCCCAGTCTTCACCTCTCGCTCACTGATATTCATGTTCTTGCCACCATGCTGGGAAGCTATCTCGTCTATTTGCGCCGAGACGTTTCGCCCTCGACGCAACGCAACACCAATATGGTCTTATTGGCGGACATTCACAGGCGCATGCAGGCAATGCTAGCGAGCAATGGTGGTGTCTTGCTACTCACAACGGCGGAGATCGAGGCGTTAGCGAAAGCGTTGCAAGATTTTGTGACGCTGATGCAACGCATGATTGCGCCCTCAGAGGGACGCAATGAGGCACTGAAACAGATAAGGGCTATGCGCGAACATGTGTTGGGAATGCTGGAAGGAAAGAGTTATTGAAGCTATGCAGGAAATTCGCGCCGAAAGCGTTCAAAGGCAGCCACGACCTGAGCGCGTGTTTGTTCGAGGGAGCCGCCGTTGTCGATGACTTCATCGACGAGGGTGAGTCTGGGAGCAACGGGAGACTGTGCGCGAATGCGCGCGTCGGCCTCTTGCTCACTAAAACCGTTGCGAGCGATGAGACGCGCACGCTCCTGTTCTTCGGGACAAACTACCATCCATTTGCTTTGACAGAGTTTGCCCGAATTGCCTTCTAAGAGTTTCACGGCGTCGATGATAGCAATGCCTTCGGGACTGACAAGGGCTAGCTCTTTCATTAACGCTCCTCCAACGGCTGGATGTACGATCTGTTCCAGGCGGCGCATCGCTGCGGCATCTTGAAACACGACAGCTCCTAATGCCTTGCGATTCACGCTTTCGTCGGGATTCATAACGCTAGAGCCGAAAGCTTGCGCGACCTGAATGGCAATGGGTTGTCCAGCTTCGTAAAGCAAGTGAACCGTCGCATCGGCGTCGATGTAGCGTTCGGCACCAAGTTCTAGCAGTATATGTCCAACAGAGGTTTTGCCACATGCGATATTGCCTGTCAATCCTAAAACACGCGTCATTACCAGCAACTCCTTGAAGATGATACTCAAGAGTGTATCACAATTTCATTCTGTACGTACAAGCATGTTTTGTTCTTCACGGCTCATCCAAAAAGTACCTATTTTTGTTTGTTTCCCACTCAAGTATCACGAATTGGCGTACAATACTTATGTATGTAACACAAAAAGAATGCTAGACACGAGGAAATTCAGAATGGGCAGACGCCTTGGACTTATTGTAGGTGTCAATTCATACCACGATACCACATTCCAACCACTACAATTTGCCGAAAATGATGCACGCGCTTTTGCTCAATGGTTGGTAAATGATAGGGGAGGTAAGTGGGCACCTGCTGATGTCCAGTGTGTCTATGGCGCAAATGCAACAAAAAGTCTCGTTGAGTCTCTTGCATTGCAGCTTTGTCTCGCAGTTGCTCAACCTGACGATCTCGTCCTTATCTATATTGCAAGCAGCGCGTTTATCGATGCCAATACTGGCAATGGCTATCTTGCATTAGCCAATACCACGCTAAACGATACTCAGACAGGACTATCTTTGCTTTCGCTCGCGCAACAGTTACTGACGCGCAGCAATGCGGCTCAAATCGTATTGATCCTGGATTCATCTCAAATGGGCAAAAGTTGGAGCGAGAAACGTACATTTCCATTCGATGCACAACCACTGCTCGGTCCAATGTTACTGGCGGGTCTACAAAGACAACAAGACCGCATCTTCGTCTGCTCATGCCGAGGCAATGAGTTCAGTTCCGAAATGGGAGAACGTGGTTTAGGTCTATTTATGCATAGTATGATCGTTGGGCTGAGCGGTGCGGCTACCAATACTGGGGCGGGAGATGTTACACTACAAAACCTCTATGCGTACCTCAGTAACAAGTTACCAGAACAACAACGCCCGCAGATATTCGGACAGGCACCAAACTCTATTCTTCTGGTTGGTGATATGCTCAATATCCCACAATCGCCAGTATTTCCGTCGTCTTATGCGCCACCTGCATCGCCGATGGGTGTGCATACTCCGTCGTCAACGCTGCAAGCACAACAAGGCTCGTATAGAGCAACGGCAACCGCACAGATGTCGCCTACAGAACAACAGCAAAGTAGCAAGTTGCTCGACCAAGCATTGCAGTTATTCCAAGCACAAAATACGGAGGGAGCGCTGCATCTCACCGAGGAAGCACTACAACTTACACCTGATGATAGTCGAGGGTTGACGTTGAAAGGGCAAATTCTCGGCACAATGGGACGTTTTCCAGAGGCGTTGTCTGCTGTCGAGCAGTTGCGGCAGAAGGAGCCGAACAATGCACTGGCATGGAGCATGGGAGCGGTGCTTCTCAGCAATATGGGTCGCAACTCAGAGGCACTTACAGCCATCGAACGCTCGCTTGAGCTAGATGCAAGCAATCCAGAAAGCTACGCAATCAAGACAAATATTATGTCAAGTATTGCCATAGATCAGAACAGGAGTAAAAAACTTCCCCAAAACGACCTGATTGCTTCTGAAAAGAAACGCAGTTCGCCCATGTCCTTTTTTGTTGGGACGATTGTGCAGCTTGCAGGGCTGTTACTGGGTATAGCTGGCGGAATACTACCAGTTGTACGCCCAACGTTACCAATTGCGCTTTCATTTGCGTTGGAGGGTCTGGGACTTGCGATTTTGTGCGTCAATGCCGCACGCGGCGCATATCTATATGGTTTTCTGCGCGTCCTCGTTACGCTCCTATTTAGCATAATAACTGCAGCTATACTCGGCGTTAGCATTGGCTATCGACCAGCCTACAGGCAGATTATTTTTGAGTTACAGGCGCATGCACGACTGCTTCAACCGCTCGTTTTTTTAGGAGGATGGCTAATACTGGCGGTAGTCTTGCCGCTTGTGTTGGCGATTATTGGATTTATAAGTGGTATGATCGTGGGTGTGCGAAGAAGAAAATAATTAGTGGGTTTAACAACGGTTTTTGCCGGTGGGAGAAGACGATTTAATTTTTTTATGGGGGTGTTCCTAATAAAAAAATATTTCTCCTTTCCCCACCTTAATTCCCGGTTGTAAAACGACGAATTATTTTCTTCTTCGCGTTAGCTACGCTCCCATAGCGTCGGCAACACGCTCCCACTCGACGAGCAGTTCGTCTACATGCGCTTTCGCTTGCTCGTAATCAGCCGATAGACGCGTTAGTTGTTCGGCATCGGCCTGGAGAGCGGCTTCTGATAGGGCTGCTTCAACGCTCTTGACGTGCGCCTCAGCCTTCTCGATATCGCGTTCGACATCTTCTACAGTGCGTGCCTTTACCTTGGGTGCTTTTTTATTGCTCGGTTTTGCTGCTGGGGCTGTTGGTTTCGCGGCTACGACGGCTTTCTTGGCTACTGATTCGGGTACGTCGAGCAGAATTGGTTGCTTCTTCGTGCGATAGTCGGTGTAGTTGCCCATGTAGGGGATGAGAACACTCTCCTCGATTGCCCATACTTTGGTGGCAAGGCTGTCGATGAAGTAGCGATCATGGGAGACAAAGAGCAAAGTGCCATCGAACTCACTGAGAAGTTCCTCAAGAAATTGACGTGATTGCAGGTCGAGATGGTTCGTTGGCTCGTCGAGAATCAGCAGGTTAGAGCCTTGCAGAGTCAATTTTGCTAACGCGACACGACTCCGCTCTCCACCGCTCAAGGAGCCAATTGCCTTGAACACATCGTCGCCTGAAAAGAGAAAACGACCTAGAAAGCTGCGTGCCCCCTCTTCGCTCAAGAAGCTCACCTGTCGAATCTCATCAAGAATGGTGCGTTCGTAGTTGAGGCCAGCATGCGTCTGCGAATAGTAGCCAACGCGCACTCCATGCCCAAGCTGTGCATGTCCACGAATCGGCTGCAATTCGCCAATCAAGGTACGCAACACGGTTGTCTTGCCCGCGCCGTTGGGACCGATGAAGCCAACACGGTCGCCGCGCAGCAATTCCAGGTCGGCGACGCGTACAAGCACGATAGGTTCTTCACTCCTTTGTGGGTCTCGCCTTGCACCACTCCCGTAGCCAACCTCTAATTTGCGTGTAGAGATGACAATCAAGCCGCTATCAGTAACGGGCGTGAACTCGAAGTGTAGCTCAGGGAAGTCCTGTGGTCGCTCGACACGCTCAAGACGATCCAGTAGTTTCTGGCGACCTCGCGCCTCTTTGCTACGCTGCCCAGCTTTGTAGCGACGGATAAATTCTTCGGTATGAGCAATATGCGCTTGTTGCGCCTCGAATTCGCGCATCTGCCGCTCCATACGCTCTTCGCGCAAAGCGAGATACTTGGTATAGTTGCCGGGGTACTCTTCAATACGCCCAAAGGCCATCTCGATGGTGCGTGATACAACTTTATCGAGGAAATAACGGTCATGCGCGACGATGACCATTGCGCCCTTCCAACTAAGCAGGTAGGTTTCTAACCATTCGAGGGCGGCGAGGTCAAGGTGGTTTGTTGGCTCGTCCATTAGTAGCACATCAGGTTCTTGCAACAGCAATTTGCCGAGCGAGGCACGAGTCTGTTGTCCGCCACTTAATCGCATAACAGGCGACTCTTGCTGTTCGCGTGTAAAGCCGAGGCCATCGAGGACCTGCTCAACGCGATTTTCATAGGTGTAGCCACCCGCATGTTCGTAGCGCGACTGCAAATCGTCGTAACGCGCGAGCAACGTACCGTGCAACGCCTTATTTCCTTGTGTCTCTGGCGAGGCCATTTCTTGAGCCAGCACGCTTAATTCCTGCTCCCAGGAGCGCAGTTCGGAGAAAACCGTTAGCAGTTCTTCGCGTAGCGTATTGCTTGGCTGAAAATCGGCGTATTGTGTGAGGTAGCCGATACGTGTATTACGCGCAACCGAGACCATGCCTTCGTCCGGTTCTTCACGACCAGCTAAAATGTTCAACAGCGTAGATTTACCGGCACCGTTTGGACCTACGAGTCCGATACGATCATTTTCATGAATCTGAAATGAGATACCTGCGAAGATACGCTCCGCCCCAAACGACTTCCCTACATCTATACAACTAATAATTGGCATAGTGCTTTCCCTGAAAATTTCTTTTTACTCTATTCTTTGGTACGTTATCATAGAAAGGGCTGCAATACAAGAGAGAAACTCGCGTGGACAGTTGCGTAGAAACTATAATATGATATACTCCATAAACAACACATTCTCCGCAGAAAGGATGATGAGAGGTGGCGAAAGAGCAGTCACTGGATAATCTTTGGTTGGCACAGATACTATTTGATCTTGGAGGAGTCCAATTTGGAAATTTTACGGTGAGCGAGTCCGCCGTAAGTTCGCCAATTTTCATCAACCCCAAAGTTCTCATTAGTAACCCAACCGCCCTAAGCGTTGCAGCAAAACTGATGCAACAGGAAATCAATCTGGCGCAGTCGCTGCGCCGCGCACGCGTTCACCCCTTCAATGTAGTCGCGGGTGTACCAGTAGGAGGTCTCATCCTGGCATCGGCCTACTCGTTAGAGACTTCGACACCCATGATTTACGCTCGTATCCGTCCAGAGGGGACGGGCAAACGCGGTATCGAAGGCCGTTTTACGAAAGGCGATACCGCACTCATCATCGACGATCTCATCACTAGGGGAAGTAGCACAATAGAAACTGCAACCCTGCTGGAAGAAAATGGTCTGAAAGTCAAGGATGCTATCGTTCTCATCGACCGCGAACACGGTGCCGCTGAACGCTTGCGTCAGCACGGGTACAACTTGATGAGCATTCTTAAATTGGACGTGATGCTTACGCATTATGTCTCCAAAGGTCTCATCTCGGAAGAGACGTATCGTGCTTGCGCCGAATACCTGCACAGCAAACAAGACGAGAATCATAATAACGCGTAAAACACCACAAGAACAGAGCGTGCAAGCGGTCGCTTGCACGCTCTGTTCTTGTGGTGTTTTACCTTAACGTGGTAATTCAGACAGTGGGACATCCTTTTGCGGAATGTATCCACCGTTGCCATTGCCATTAATTGGCTCCTGCTTGGCCTCTGGCTGACGTTTCATCATGTTCACCATTGGCTCGATCAGGTCCATCGGTAGCGGGAAGATGATGGTCGAGTTCTTTTCAACGGCAATCTCGGTCAAAGTTTGTAGGTAGCGTAGTTGCATCGCATTGGGTTGTCCAGCGATAACACCTGCGGCCTTCGCCAACTGTGCCGACGCCTGATACTCACCTTCTGCATGAATGATCTTAGCGCGTTTCTCGCGTTCCGCCTCGGCCTGCTTCGCCATTGCGCGTTGCATCGTAGAGGGCAGTTCAACATCCTTGATTTCGACGGCAGTCACCTTCACACCCCAACGCTCAGTATGCTCGTCGATAATCGATTGCAGTTCCTGGTTGATCTTGGTGCGCTGTGACAAGATTTCATCCAACTCAGATTGACCTAACACATTACGAAGCGTTGTCTGTCCAATCTGCGTTGATGCCTGGATAAAATTCATCACATTGACGACAGCCGCCGCCGGATCAACAACATAGAAGTACAACACGGCTGTTACCTTGATCGTCACGTTGTCCCGCGAAATCACCTCTTGTGGTGGCAGAGTGAGCGTCACGATACGTAGGTCAACCTTGACCATACGCGAGATGAACGGTGGCACAAGGAAGACGCCAGGACCTTTTGCCCCGGTCAAACGTCCGAGAACAAAGATCACGCCACGCTCGTATTGCTGCACAATACGAATAGCTGAGAGTGCGAGGAAGAGCGCGATAATGACAATGACGCTAATCACTGTCGCAACGATAGGGTCCATGAACATTTCTCCTTCTTGGAAAACAACACTTACTTGAGGGTTTGTATAGCCTGAGCATCACTTTGTAAGACTGAACCAAGTGGTTGCACGTGCAAGCGTAGACCCTCTACAGACACTATTTGCAGCTTTGACCCAGGTTCAGCGGACAACGTTGGGTCGTCCAGAATAGCAGCCCAATCTTCGCCACCATAGCTCACACGTCCCTCTGGTAACAGAGGCGTTTTCGCGGTAACGGTGACACCAATCATACCCTGCACACCTGTTGTAATATTCATTTTGTGTAGACGTAGCGCAATTCGCGCCAAAAGAAAGCCAACGATACCGACCATAGCCGCGACACCGTAGACAACGAGCGGGTTGAGATATGCTCCACTGTGTGTACCACCACTATTGAAAAAGAGCAACGCCCCTACGACCAGCGAGACTACTGCCACCACTGTAAGTACACCATGTCCAGGCAATTTCACATCCAAGATGAGTAGCCCCGCCGCAAGTAGCATCAAGGCTAAACCAGCCCAGTTTGGCGATAGGGCTACTGCCATGAAAAGGAATAGCAGGAACGCGATGCCACCTATAGCTCCAGACACCATAGTTCCTGGGTGGGCAAGCTCAAAGTAGGTACCAAGCATTGCGACAATAAAGAGCAGAAACACGATATTTGGATTTAGAAGCAATGCATATAATGCGCCAATATCCATGAGATATCTCCAAACTACTGCGATTGTAGTCTTGCATCCAGCTTATCCAATACTATTTGCAATAGCTATTCGCTATTCATAATATAGCATATTGCTATTATATTTGTCAAGACTTTTTGGCATGTGAATTTATATCGTAGAATAGAAGAGATACATTGATGTTTACGTGATGGTACTTCGTAGGGACCAGATGTATCGCATCCGTTTGCTCAATTTATTGAGCGAAATTCTTGTGTATACCGTCTATAGACCGTTTTACGCGCGATCTCGCGTGATAAATCATGCCTCGGACGCCGTAAACGTGGTCCCTACGAAAACCATCAAATCAAGATCAACGATAAACTACGAATATACAAACGAAGGGAAAGATGATGGAACCAAAACCGGAACGTTTCGGAACCTACTACGCCGAAGCGTTCAAAGGCCGCCAAGTAGTCGATGCATACCGTTATCGTCCACCCTATCCACCAGAAGTATTCGACATTCTTACCAGCTTGATTTCTGATGAGCCACGAAACGTTCTCGATGTTGGCGCGGGTCCAGGCGATATCGCACGAAATCTTGTTACGCATGTCGAGCGCGTCGATGCGGTTGATTTCTCGCACAACATGATCGAAGAGGGCAAGCGACTACCCAACGGCGATGCCCCCGACTTGCACTGGATTTACGGAAGAGTTGAGGACGTGCCTCTCTCGCCGCCCTACGCGCTGATCACGGCTGGCTCAAGCATTCACTGGCCCGACTGGTCGATAGCTTTTCCGCGTTTTCGCTCAATGCTCACCCAGAATGGTTTGCTCGCGCTCATCTATCGCAACACGCTACTCATGCCCTGGCAAGATGAGTTGAAAAATTTGCGCACCGAGTTTGGAATGGGTAGGGGACACGGAGCAGCTAATGCAGTAGCTGAGTTAGAGAAACGTGAATTTTTTCTACAGCTAGGTCGAAAAGAGACGGCACCCATTCCTTTTCAGCAGTCAATCGACGACTTTATCGAGGGGTTGCATTCGCGAAGTGGGTTCGCAAAGGAGCGTATGGGAGAGCAAAAGGTAGTCGAGTTCGATGCGCGGGTACGCGAGTTTTTGTCGCGCTATCACAGCGATGGTATGCTCCCATTACAAGTTGTTGGCACAGTAACATGGGGCAAGCCTCTGGAGGGGAATAGAGGGTGAGCGATTTATTGGAAGCATCACGCTGTTGGGTCAAAGAGCATTACGGACGCCACGCTACGCATCTGCTCAAGGCCGAAGAGTGGCTACGACGCATCGACCCCGACGCAACAGAGGCGATGCTGTTGGCAACGGTTACGCACGACATGGAGCGAGCCTTTCCAGGACCTGATAGTCCGAAGCAAAACCCTGAGCTTGGTCCCGATGATCCGATTTATAACAGAGAACATTCAGAACGCTCGGCTCGAATCGTCAGCGAGTTCTTACGAACACAGCACACACCTGAAGCCTTGATTACAGAGGTGGCAGAGCTGATACGCGTACATGAGATAGGCGGCTGGGAAGAGGCCGACTGGGTACAGGCTGCAGACAGTCTCAGCTTCTTAGAGGTCAACATCGACTTCTTTCTGGATCGTATTGACGCACTTAACGATAACTGGAACGCCAAAAGTGTACGCGCGAAGTTCGACTGGATGTATGAACGTATCAAGCCAGCGATGGCGCGGGAGTTGGCATTACCGCTGTATGAGGATGCGATACGGAAGTTAGAGAACAGGGAGAAAACTGTAAGAGCTAAATCGTAGTACCACACGGAAATTGCCAGCAAAACGTTGTTTTGCTGGCAATTTCCGTGTGGTACTTTTTATTAGAGAGCCGCATTGACACGAGTTCTTGTCTTAGTATCACTAGGACGAACCAGTTGCCCAACAATACGAGCAGCAAGTGAGCGCGGTAGAAAGCGAGTAGTCCATGCAGTGAAAGCATTTGCCCGTCCATCAACAACAGAGGTACGTCCCTGCTCAAGTGCTTGTAGACCAGTTGCTACCGCTTGCTCAGAAGTACGCTTGCGCCCAACAGCAGCACCTTCACCTGCAACCTGAAAGAAATTCGTCTCGGTGGCACCGGGGCAAAGGGCGAGAATATGAATACCACGTTTTCTGTATTCCTCTGAAAGAGCTTGTGAAAACGACAACACAAATGCCTTACTTGCCCCATACACAGACATGTATGGTGTTGGTTGAAATGCAGCAAGTGAGGATACATTTATCACTGCTCCTTCTCCTCGTGCAACCATAGCTGGTAAGAAGGCATGAGTCAAAGCGACAACGGATGCTACGTCAACCATAATCTCTTCCTGCTCGCGTTCGGGTTCGAGCGTATCGAAGAAACCATGCGTCGCAAACCCCGCGTTGTTGATAAGTAAATCGACAGCGAGATTACGTTGCTCAACCGCTTGTTGAATGCGCTCCGCTTCATGCACCTGACTCAAGTCGGCAACAATCACTTCCGCATGCACATTGTGTCGTTCAGCAATCTCCTTTGCTAATGTACGAAGACGTTCCTCAGAGCGTGCAACGAGAATAACATTCATACCCCGTTCAGCTAATGTATGTGCAAACGTCAAACCGAGTCCCGATGAGGCACCTGTTATGAGTGCTGTTTTTCCTTTGTACGTAAACATGATTGATATCTCCTTCTAATTTTCTCTATGACAGCAACAGCATTGCTATTTAGCAACATTGTTACCAGTATAAAAAAACAAGCTACGATACAACAAACAGACAAGCATGAAAGATGTTATTATGAAGATGTGTTGGGAATGAGCGACGAAACAACCGCATGCCGTACACGATTAAATACATCCTCGGCCTCTTCAGGTGTCGTAAAATGCCCTAGCAGTCGCAGACTTGCAACACCGTGTATAGATGCCCAAAGCGTTTTAGCGATAGTTTCCACGTCATCTTTCGCAAGCATACCTCGATCCATATATTGCAGTAAGGCTTTGTTAAAAGTCTCAAATGCAATTTTCGTCTTATGAATACTTGTATCACAGGGACGAAAGTTTGGAATCGCACCGCCGAACATAACTGAATAAAAACCTGGATTTTCAAGCGCAAAGTTCCAGTAAGCCCACCCCATAGCACTCAGGTATTCTGTGGGGTCATCTACGAATGGAACACGCGCAAGCGTCTGTTGCAAGCGTTCGCTCCCTTCAATGTACAACGCATTCGCAACCCCGTCCTTGCCATGAAACATGGTATAAAGGATTTTGGTCGAGCAGTCTAGCTCCTGCGCTATACGACGTACAGTGAGGGCATCCGGTCCTTCTTGTACTAGGAGACGACTTGCTGTCTCGATGACGTTGCGGCGTAGCAAGTCCCGTCCTTGTTCACGAGCCTGTTTATAGGTAATAGGTGCCTTGTTTCTATCTGGTAACGTTGTTTCCATACTCTAAGTATACTTATCATCTCTGTCTTTGTCAAGGCTAAAATTTATTGGGGAAACGGAAACCGAAAATTCCATTGGGGAAACAGGGAGACCGCAAGGGTCTCCCCTACATCTTTCCAGAAACCTGACGTGTAGGGGAGAAAACAGGGAGACCGCAAGGGTCTCCCCTACATCTTTCCAGAAACCTAACGTGTAGAGGAGACCCTTGCGGTCTCCCTGTTCCTTATGATTATTATGAAATAAGCATTATTCTAAGAAGGGACACACTATATATGCCAATGTCGAAACGCTGTATTCCATATACGCCGCGCAATCATGAACTCAAGGACACGGTTTTCGCGCTCATCACAACCGCTGGCGTACAACTACGTGACCAGGACCCTTTCGATCTCGCGGGAGATAATAGCTGGCGCGTTATTCCGGGGGACACGTCAGCCAGTCAATTGATAGCGCGGCATGAACACTACGATACTCACGATGCCAATGAAGATATGAATGTCGTCTTTCCGCTTGACCGCCTACGAGAGCTAGCAGACGAAGGCATCATTGGAGGTGTGAGCGATAAGCATATCGGGTTCATGGGCTACACGCAGCTATTCCGTGACCTCTATGATCGCGCGGCACCAGAGATGGCGAAGGTTCTTCTGCACTCAAAAGCCGATGGCGTTATTCTCACGGCAGGCTGCCCTCTCTGCCATAGAGTAATGGTAGCGATTGCCCGTGAGGTGGAGATGGTAGGAATACCAACGGTAGTAATCACTGTCGCTCCTGAACAATCTAAGCAGGCAGGTCCCCCAAGGGCTATTGCGCCCCTTCATTTCAAATTGGGCAATAGTCTTGGCGCACCACACCAGAACAACGTGCAGCGTCAAGTGTTGCTTGACGCGTTGCGACGCTGGGAGGCACGTGAAGAGCCGGGACATATCTGGGAGGTCGAGTATCCAGAGTATGACAGTAGCGAGTGGCAACCAATCAATTTGCAAGAGGGATAGAGACAATAAATACAAAATGAGGAAAAGCGTTCGCTTTTCCTCATTTTGTATTTATTGCCTCTCTGCTAGAGCTTGCGTAGAGCCTCGAAGAGGTCTTCGTTGTCGGGCATGTCGCCGACGGCGTGCTGTATCTCGATGTAGCGAATGGTGCCCTGCTTGTCTATGACGAAGAGTGCGCGTTCAGCCATGCCAGCAGGATGACGCACGCCATAGAGGTCTACAACTTTCCCCTGTGGGTAAAAATCTGAGAGCAGGGGGAACGAAGTGTGCATCGACTTTTCCCATGCTTTGAGTGCGAATGGACTGTCCATGCTGATGCTCACAACGTCGGTATCGAAATCCTTGAAGCGACTCAAGTCCGCCTCGTAAGAGGGGAGTTGCGCGGAACAGGTGCCACTAAAGGCGAAGGGAACGAAGGCAAGGACTATGTTTTTCTTGCCGCGCTCGTCGGCAAGATGCCATTCGTTACCATCCTCGGACTTGAGCGTAAAATCTGGTGCGGTATCTCCAACTTTCAACGTCTTTGTCTCAGTACGATTTCTGCTATCCATGATCTTGTATCCTTCCTCAAAGCGAGATTCGTGCATTCCTAATAGGTGGAGGCGTGAATATCGCGGTTCGTGACTAGCTTTGCTCATCGTTCGTCATGCAGTGTGTGCAAATATGACCAAAACAACAAAGGCACACGAGAAAAAGTGTGCGTCACTCGAAATTCTAGCACCCACCTCGGAAACATGTCAAATTGAGAGGAACACTTCGTTGCTGCAACACGAACATAGAGAGAATATTCAAAGCATACATCCAATAAAAGAGTTTTTTATCTATCTACAGGAGGCATTTCTTGCGCGCAAAGGTGTAGCCGCATATATACCTATTACGTTTGTTGTAATTATTATGTTCATTGGAGCATCATGGGAAGTTTTTCTGCCCTATACTGATCCAGCCCGCTATCAATGCTATGCGCTGACATTCTGGTTCGGTAGCAATGGTACACATCTGTTGCCAGCACAGCAATGCTCTTTTTTACCAAAGGGTACATATCCACCATTTCATATGCTACCGATTGAGTATCCACCGCTCACGCTGATTCCGTTTTCATTAGCACTGCTAGCTCCTATCTCGTACTATCAACTCGTGTTTGCATTTTTGATGGCACTTAGCGCCGTGTTTGTCTACTGGCTACTGTTGCGTTATGGACCACGCGGTGCCGGTCTCATTTTCACGCTTTATTTGCTTGGCGGAGCTGTCGCAACTGGACATGTACGTTTTGACCTGTTGCCAGCGGCACTCACTCTGATAAGCCTCATTGCAGCGGAGCGACGACACTGGGCAATCGCCTATGTCGCGCTTGCGTTTGGCGTGTTATTGAAGATATACCCTATTCTGCTGCTACCCGCTCTATTCATTGCCGAGCAGCACGCGGAAGAGCGTTTGTACATCTTGCCGAAAAATCTAAGTTTGACGACATTACCACAACACCTATGGAAAACGGTGCAAGGTATGCATCGCTGGCGTTGGAAGAACTGCTTATTGTTTACGGGCGTTCTTGTTGGGATAACAGGATTTTTCGCGCTCCTTGACTTCCAGGGGGCGATTATGCAACAGCTTGCCTATTTTGCTGCTCGCCCTGTACAGGTCGAGTCGAGCGGTAGCACGTTGCTCTGGCTTACTAGAGTATTCGGTGGCATCCCTTTTGGCATCACGAACATGTATGGCTCGATTAACATCACGAATCCGTTCAGTGGCCTTATTTCTTCCATCAGCACAACACTGTTGATAATCGGCTTTGTGTATTGCCTGTTTATGCAATGGCGTAAAAAGATGGATGTAGTCCAAACCGGTATAGCTCTCATATTCGTATTTATCGCCACTGGCAAGGTATTTAGCCCACAGTATATTATCTGGCTCATTCCGCTCCTCGGCTATGTCGGAGCCTTCGATCTGTTCTGGTTCTGCTTCTGGGGGCCAGCAGCCGTGTTGACAACGGTGATCTTCGCCTATTTCTACACGCGCCCAGTTCCTCCTTTGGAGATTCCTATGGTATCAGGTTTCTTTCAGACTGTGGCTATACGAAACGCATTCTTTGTGATTGTGACGCTAGCCTATCTCTTCAACTGGTTTCATGCACGCGAGCGGCGTCTTCCCGCACGTATGAAGGGAAACGATGCAAGACTGATGTTATGAAGAAATGCACCCTACTTGCAAGTGAAGTCCTTGCCAAGCATGTTTAAGGGCTATATCAGTATCTATCTCATGCGATAAATCGCGCAACGGACGCCGTAAACGTAGTCCCTACAAAGTTTGGTGACGATACAATGCTTGGTGACGATACAATTCGTTATGGAGTAATAGGCTCTTCCACAACCTCAATACGAGGCTTCGCCTTATGAAACGCATAGGCCAGCAGCACTAGCACGGGCGAGAGTATAATGCTGACCGAGACGAGTGCGGCGCGTAAAGAGAAGATGTTGCCGATTGCGCCGACGGGCGGACCACCGAGAATTTGACCAAGTGCATCGACTTGACCACGCATCGAAATTACCGTTGCACGTACTTTGGCGTCGATGTTTTGTGTGAGCCATGTGGTGAAGATTGGCTCGTTCACACGGCGGAAGACGCCGAAACTCAGATAGGCAACGACGGCGAGAAAGAAGTTGCCTGCAAGCGCGAAGACGAGAATGCTTACAACTCCTAACGCGTTGAGGCCGAACAACACACGCATGACCAGTTGCTGGTTGTTGAGATTTACGTATCTCCTGACAACCTCTGTCGCGGCAAGGCTTAGTAATGTTCCCGCTACAGAGAAGAGTCCGAACCAGACAACTGGCTTGAACGACCAGAGGACAGGAAATGTGAAGTTCGCTAGAAAGTGCGCCGCCGAGAGACGATCAAAGCCTTCGCTATAGAGTCCGTAGAATAGCGCAATCAGCAGTATAGTAATCAACACTGGTCTGCCACGCACGGCTTGTATGCCATTCCGAAAGGTCGTTCTCATTTGTCGCCATGACTGACGCTCAGCCCTTGGTGTTGGCTGAAAGCCGTTCTCAGGCATAAAGAATATGAGAAAAATGGCAAGGCCAATGGTGAAGGCACCACCCAGAATAACGGGTAGGTTGAGGCGAATGCTGGCAATGCCAACGCTAACTAATGCGCCAAACAGCCCACCGAGTAAGCCAATTTGTGAACTGAGGAGAAAGATGCGCCCAACTCGCTCCTCACCCACCTCGTCGGCGATCCATGCCTGTTCCGCACCATCGGCAAGAGTGGCACCAATGCCAAAAAGAGCCTGCCCAAGTACGATAGTTGCGAAGAGTGGAATAGAGCCTTCAACGACAAAGCCAATGCCCGTAATGAGCGTGCCGAGAATAACGGCGAGGCGACGACTATAGACATCCGCAAGTACACCCGTTGGCACCTGACACAGAAAACATACAGTTTCCAGAGCAGTGCCGACAAGCACAAGTTGGAGTGGATTGAGTTTCGCAATCTCTAACTGATACACAAGGTTGACCGTGACGATCAACGCAAAAAAGAAGGAACTTGCCCCTGAGTAAATCAGGTATATCGTCGATGCGCGAAAGCTCCTATTGAAAGTGAACATAGATTATGCTTTCCTAGAGATTTGAAGCGGTGACGAGCATATAGGCCGTCACTCCACACAGTAGTAATGCGTGGAGAGCGATACTCTAATAACATTGCTGCACCTCTCTTTCTTTGTTAGGAAAACACTTTTTAATGATGTTCTTGGTAGGGATTATAGCATATCATCATTCCGTCCTGTCCCCATCTGTCAACGTTCATCTTATCTTAATTGTATTGACCCTCGCGGTCTCCCTGAATTATCTATCAGGTTGTACAATAAGGGAGGTACAAAAAACCTGCTCTTGCACTTAAACGAAAGGACATATGTATTGGCTTCAACTATACGCGTGACGGTGTGGAACGAATACCGTCACGAACGCAATGACGAACAGGTGGCGTCGATTTATCCGAACGGGATGCATACGGTAATTGCAGCGGGACTTCATGACGCTGGTTTTGAGGTACGGACAGCAACACTTGATGAACCTGAACATGGCCTCACTGAACCAATTCTGAACGCAACGGATGTACTGGTATGGTGGGGGCATATGGCGCATGCCGAGGTACGCGACGAGGTTGTGGCACGTGTACATCAGCGCGTGCTGGATGGTATGGGTCTCGTTGTGTTACATTCGGGGCATTTCTCGAAGATATTTCAGCAATTGATGGGCACGACATGCGACCTGAAATGGCGCGAGGGCAACGACTCTGAACGGCTATGGGTGGTTGCTCCTGGTCATCCGATTACGGAGGGGCTGGGCGAGTACATTGACATCGAGCATGAGGAGATGTACGGCGAACCCTTTGATGTACCGCCACCAGAAACATTGGTGTTTGTCAGTTGGTTCAGTGGCGGTGAGATTTTTCGTAGCGGCGGCTGTTATACACGTGGTCGCGGCAAAATCTTTTACTTCCGCCCCGGTCATGAAAGGTTCCCCACATATTATCACAAGGATGTGCAACGTGTAATTGCAAATGCGGCTCATTGGGCGGCTCCAACGCAAGGGGCACAGAGAGTTTTTGGAAATACGCCAGCACTAGAGAAATGACATCGAGGTCGGCATTCTTTCGTAGGGACCAGATTTATCGCGTCCGAGGCGTGATTTATCACGCGAGTTCATGTCTGGAACGGCTTGTAAACAGGGTTTGCAAAGATTTCGCTCAATAAATTGAGCCTCGGACGCGATAAATCAGGTCCCTACGAAAGCAATCAATGGAGGTACATTTATGTCAGTCAGTACACGCGAGGGTTCACCACAGTTTCCAACGGTAGCGAGCAGCGTTCAGGCATCGGCACATGAGACAATGGATGCGGCAATTCAGGTGTTACAGGAGCATAAAAAGGACTGGGTTGTCTTTACGTTGCGCGAACGTATTGCGCTCATCGACGAACTTATTCAGGATTTTTTCGCAATTAGCCAGCATTGGGTAGATGCAGGTCAAAAGGCCAAAGGAACAGCCGAGATTGCGCCGGGGGAAGAATGGTTGGCGGGCGTGTATCCAGTGATTAAGAACTTGCGTCAGTTGCGTCAATCGCTGTTAGATATTGAGATGAACGGGCACCCGAAAATTCCAGGCGAGGTCAAGACGCTTCCTAATGGACAGGTGGTCGCGCCGGTGTTTCCCTTAACGACCTATGACCGTATCGTCTTCACAGGCGTCACGGCAGAAATCTGGATGGAGCCAGGAGTTACAGCGGAGGAGTTATCGCAGACACAGGCAACAATCTATAGAGATACTCGACACGATGGCAAGGTCGCGCTGGTACTTGGTGCTGGCAATGTTGCGAGCATCGGTCCAATGGATATCTTCAATAAGCTCTTTCTTGAAGATCAGGTGGTTATCATCAAGATGAATCCCGTCAACGCCTATGTCGGTCCACTGATGGAAGAGGCTTTTCGTAGCTTGGTCGAGAAAGGGTTTCTGCGTGTAGTGTACGGTGGAGCGGCGGAAGGTGCCTACCTCTGTAATCATGCAGGTGTGGATGAAATTCATATTACGGGTTCGGACAAAACGTTCGACGCGATTGTCTTTGGCACAGGAACCGAGGGGGCGGCGCGTAAGGCTGAAAATCGACCGTTGTTGACGAAGCGCATTACGGGCGAGCTTGGCAATGTGAGTCCAGTGATTGTTGTACCCGGAGAGTGGAGCAACAGCGACCTTGCCTATCAAGCTGAGCATATCGTGTCGATGCTGACAAATAACGCAGGCTTCAATTGTAATGCGACACGCGTTGTTATTATGCATAAAGAATGGAAACAGTGTGAACAGCTTGTGCAGAAGATACGCGATATTCTGAAGAAGGTTCCGACGCGCCCTTCATACTATCCAGGGGCGCAAGATCGCCAGAAGATGTTTGTGGCGCAACATTCCGATGCAGAAGAGTTTGGTACAGCTAACGCGCAAGAACTTCCGTGGACATTCATTCCAGATGTCGATGCACAGCATACAGACGATGTGTGCTTTACAACGGAGGCATTCTGTGGTCTCTTCGCTGAGACTGCACTAGAGGCGGCAAGCGTTGTCGAGTATATTGATAAAGCAGTTGCGTTCGCAAACGACGATTTGTGGGGTACGCTGAATGCAACGGTGCTAGTACATCCTACATCGCTGAAAGACCCAGTGATTGGTGAGGCTATTGAGCGAGCTATCACGAATTTGCGCTATGGCTCAATCGGCCTCAACTACTGGGCTGGCACCAGTTACGCTCTCTGCTCGACCACATGGGGAGCCTTCCCCGGTCATCCTCTCAACGACATTCAGTCGGGCAACGGCGTTGTGCATAACACGCTTATGTTCTCGCGTCCACAGAAAAGCGTGCTACGGGCACCATTCCGCAGTACTCCGACGCCACCCTGGTTCGCAACGCGTAGCAAAACGGCGGCAAAGGTGTTTCCAAAGCTGGTAGACCTTGAGGCGAATCCGTCACCATTGAAGGTGCCAGGGATTTTGTTGGCTGCACTTCTTGGCTAACATGGTGAAACAAAAAGTAGAGAAATGAGACATATCACTACGCCTCATTTCTCTACTTTTTGTTTCACCATGTTCTAGTGGACAATGATCAAGTACACGAGCGCAACGACAAATCCTATAGAAATCAATAAGCTGATGATTTTTACAAGAATGCTTTTGACAATTGAGAGTACTACGAAGCCAGCAACGGCAATGATGACGTAAAGAAGAATTGTTCCCGAAAGCATGATATGTCTCCTTGTTTATGGTGTTGTTCACATCGAACTACTTATAAGCTGAGTATTTTCTTGTGTTGAAACCTTAGCTTCACTGCTCCTTTTTTATCCACGTCCAAACCAGATGCTACCTTTTCCTCGACAAATCGAACAGGTAACTTTAAATTGATTCTTTCGCACGTCTAAATCTGGTCGCATCTCTCGCACACATTTCTTACAAGCCCAATACACTACGTTCATACGATTGCTATCCATGCACATACCCGATCCAAAGCAGTGCGGGCATTGTCTCACTTGACCGCTCATTGAAAGTGTTCTCCTCTTCTGTATTCGACTTAATCTAAGATGAGTCGTGCTACTCGTAAGTTCACAACTGTAGAAATTTCACCTTTAGCCTTATGCAAAGCTATTGATTCTTTTTTATTGTTCGTAGCAGCATTTCATGTCGAAAGTGTAGTCTAACGGTGGCGATAAAACCATAACATCTCTATTCAATGACTAATCAAAAATAATGGCTTTTCCTGTGCGAAAGTGTACTAGAACTTGTCTAGTTGTCGAGCCAAGTAGGTAGTTGTGGAACGTAGTCATCACGAACAAAAAAGCCGCGCCAGATTTTTCCGGTTGAGGAACGAAAGCATGACGAATTGTAATCTATAGTTAGCACTACTGTCTGCTCAGGATGATTAGGGTCGTAGATCAAGAGGGAAGACACTCTTTGCGCTTCTATATTCATCTCGTACCCACAAAGTACAACGTGATGATTTTCTCCAATACGAATGAGATTCGATACTGCAATTAAACCAAGTGGAATAGGAATGTTGTTATCTACAAAATAACAAACTTTTTTTAGTTCAGATCGCACTGACCACTGAAAAAGGCATTGGTTTGACGCCAATGTACACCAGACAAAATCCATTGTTCGACCAAAAGGCTCTAGGGCAAGCATCGTGTCTACCTGTCTCACAAAAAGATGATGTGAAAGTTGATATGCACCCGGCGAAAATGTAGTTTTCTCATTTATGTCAGGTGACAGCTGCTCTGGAAGATATGTATATGGGGGAATCTTGCTGCCAAAGAAATAATAGTCAAGCGCGGTATAAGCCATTCCACCACAACGCCCGTATGTCACTACACGGATTTGGGGTAATACAAGTACAGAGTTTACAAAACTGTTGGGAAAATGAAAACCATGTTGCGATGGAATAAATCCTGTACACACAATGCTCTTCTGCTCGTGATTGCTGCTTAGTAAAGCATCTACGACGAGGCAACTCAACAAGAAGCGTAATGCTCCTCGACGTGATAGAGACCGTATAACACTATTTTCTTGCAAAAATTTTGTCTTGTCGCGCATTGTCTCCTCCTTGCTAAAGAAAACTGTAGCAAATCAAACTACGCGTATTCACTACATAGAGATTAAGAAGAATAATCTGTAACTATTGTGATATGTCTTTGTATGATATACAATATCACTGTCTAATCATTCGGATATCAAATGTAAAATAGCCTACAATCGCTCCTTAATAGTATTCAAAGTTGTACTTAGCCTACTTGTTCTTCTTGAAAGGATATTTTGAATGGTTACACTAGGGCAGCGATTACGCGACGAACGCTCGAGAAGAGCATTTTCGCAGGAAGAATTGGCGGAAGAACTTGAGATAGCTACGATTACCGTTAGTCGTTGGGAGCGTGATGTAGCGAGACCAACTCCTTATTATCGTAGAAAGCTATGTGAACTATATGCCATGCAAATTGAGGAATTATTTCCTAAACCCTCAAATAATTCAGAAAACGATGAGTCGATCATACCGGAAGATTCACCCTCCATGAAATCTAACATCTTCTGTTGTAACGGCGTCCTAAAGAGTGTTGACGAGTTCTTTGGACGTATAAAAGAGCGGCGAATGTTGCTTTCTCGCGCAGGCTCAGGTCAATCGGTCTCCATCGTTGGTCCGCGTCGTATAGGTAAGACCTGGTTACTCAACTACTTACGTCTAAAAGCTCCAGAAGAATTTGGCAAACAGGTCCAACTTGGGTTTGTGGATGCAACAAGACCCGTGTGTGATAGCACACTTGGTTTTTTACAAGAGTCACTACTGCAACTTCACATTCCTCTTCCAACAGAAACAAGCATCAGCGCATACCTTCGCGCATTCGATGCTGGAGTTCAAAAGCTACAGCACGAAAAAATTGTAGCGGTTCTTTGTATTGATGAGTTTGAGAAGCTCTGTCAACATCCAGACTTCCAATTAGAACTTTTAGAGAGCTTGCGCGCCCTCGCTCACATTAATTTGTCGCTCATCATTAGTACAAGAAGCTCATTGAACAAAATAATCGCAGCGCACATACGAAACTGGGATGACACAACGAGTCCCTTCTTTAACGTTTTTCAGCAAATCAGCGTCAAACCATTTACAGAAGCGGAGGCGCAAAGCCTCGTAGATGCAAAGGCATTGCAAGTTGCACTAACGGATCAGGAGAAGGAAAAGATTATGCTTTACGGCAAGCTCAAGCTCGTCGATCAATGGCCTCCATTGAAGCTACAATTAGCGGGTGCCCTGCTCTACAATGATAAAGTTGCTTCACAAGAACTGTCTGACCTCTATCGCCCTACTGATCCTCACTATTGGCAAGAATTTGAGCAACAGGTAGAAGAAGGATATCAAGAGATTGTTTCCTCACATAGCTACTATTAGAAAATACTGGCACTTGCTCTGGGTAGAACCATGCACATGGATTCGCTATTGTTTCTTTCAACCGAGCAAATTTCGCCAGGAAATTGAACCGGAAAGCACGTTGACGAATAGGGAGAAAAGGGCGATACGTCTAAAACGTGTACTGTATCTGCTCATTCCTCTATTCATTTGCTCCTATTTACCAGGGCTAGTAATGCGCTGTGTACTATGTCTCTGCTTGCCTAATATCTACAGAAATTATCATCTCTTCGAGCAGTCTTTTTCCTTGTATGGCCTCATCGCTTTCTTTCGAGATGCTACGTGGGCCACGCTGCTACCAATTGGTTTAGCTATTCTTGTAGCAAGGTTTTGGAGCCTCAAATATGCAGTCGTTGGCGCATTGGGGGCTGGCTTCTGGGGGTGCGTTGCAGTACAGTCGATACTAGGAACTCCGGGATATTTTTTTGTTGCCCATACAGTAATTCTTGTTGTTGGTGTGATTAGTGGTATTGGCATTGGAAGCGCGCATGACATTACTAATCGTGGTGGAGTGGAAACTGATCTTGAAACCACAATTGGTCTCATTTTCGGTATTTTCACAGGCATTCCGTTGGGAATTGGAGCGGCATATCTGGGCGGTGTTGCCGTCTATCGTGTTCTTGTGGCACAAACCCTCGTTAAAGCAGTGATTGGCAGCACTATTGGTGCAATTGTTGGACTACTACTAGGTGCTATCGTGAGCGGCTTCATCTTTGGATTCGTCAAAGGAACCTTACGAGCAAGACTGCTAAATATTGGAGTCGAACGTGTAGTCTCAGTCATTGCAGGTTCGATTATAGCGGTAACAACAGCTATGGGAGGTATAGTAGGCACAGCAGTTGGACCGAGTGGTGTAGAAGGGTTGCAACTCAGTTGGAATCATTATATTCTCCCCAATCTTACCGTAGCACCTGGATTTGTCATCTACTACATGCTAGGCTACTATCGCCTTCCGCTCTATCCATTTAGTGCTTACTCTTCTCTAAGAACATATCGAGCTAGCCTCAAAAATCCTCCTCATGCCTTCAACTATCTTCACGCCTCCTCACTCCATTGGGATGAACGTGTATACCCGCCCTTACCAAGTCTCAAACAAACGTTAATCCTCGCGAGTCGGCACGTTGTCGAGCACGAGCAACTCGTCAACCGAACCATCGAAGAACTGCTATTTATAGCGCGAGAGCGTGCGACACAAAGTGCTGTTATCTATCCGGTCATTCGTGATGTGGTGCTTCGTGAACTTAAATGGAGGAAAAGGTTGAGAGAAATTGAGCAAGCAAGGCAAGATATTTTATCAAGACTTCAACGAGATGATACATTACTTCCTCCAGAATGGACTACCTCATTCATTCTTCTAAACAATGCGTGTTCGGAGGCTGCTCGTTATCGAAATACATCACTTCGTTCAATAAAGCAAGAGGCGATGGAGGAGATGATTAGAAATCTTGCCCGCATTGAAAGACGACTCTTCGACGATGTTCTAGCAAACAAGACATGGCAAGAAATACTAGAGAGTTGGGAGGAAATCGCATATCAAGAACTCGATGAAGTCAATCTGATAAAAGAGGGAATCGAAAGTATTAAAAATCCCTACATCGTTGGTAAAGCGCTGAAAACTAACGATCATCCTTTTGTTGGACGCCAGGATATCATATATAAATTAGACCAGATACTCATCAATAAAGCAAATGGTTTTCCAATTTTCCTTACTGGTGAGCAACGCATGGGAAAGACAAGCATATTGAATCAGCTTCCCAACATGCTGAACTCTCGCTGCATTCCTGTTGTTATCAATGTGCAATCAGGCAATATCACCACCAATGCCACCACTCTATTACAAGCTATCATCAACGAAATTTTTCATGTCTTAAAAAATCATGGGTATCGCATCAACAGATTAGAATCTAACATACTCAACGTCTCTTTTTACGAGAATGAGAACTTATTGTATTACCACTTCGGTACATGGTTAAAGTCCATTGATAGAGCTTTAGGCCGTGTAAACCAAACACTCCTCCTCGCATTTGACGAATTTGAGCGTTTGGAGACAGCGGCAACGAGACAACAATTAAACATTGACCTCTTGCTCAATTGCTTTAGCGATATCCAGCAAAACTACTCACACATAGCCCTCTTATTTAGTGGCACGCGAACTCCTACTGAGATGAGACATAACTGGAGTGAGTATTTTACTGGTATCGAGTCACTCAGCATTCACTATCTCACGCGAGACGAGGCTACTCGTCTTATTTTGCATCCTACCCCCGATTTTCCGGGAGCGTCTTTTTTTGAAAAAGAGATTGTACGTGAAATTATGCATCTTAGTGGAAATCACCCGTTTTATATCCAAGCTCTCTGCTCTCAAATAATTGATTATTTGAAGGACGCTAAGCAAGAAAAGGCACGAATACAAGATGTTGACGAAGCAAAACAGGATGTTGTAGACGCACTAAAGGATACATACTTTGCTCATCTATGGGGGAAGGGAAGTACCGAGGAGCAGAGACAATGCTTAAAAGCGTTGAAACAATTGGGTAGAGCTACAATTCAGCAGGTAGTGGCAGAGCAGGGCAATAAGCACGAAATGAATACACAACAAGTTGAGAAAGCTCTTGCAAAGTTATGTAAACGCGGCCTTGCGCTTCAAGAAGAGGTTTATTATCGCATTGCAGCTCCCCTTATAGAAGACTGGATCGAATGCATGCTGCAAGAAGAGGTTGAGCAGAGTGAACTTCCAGCCATTTGATGTTCTCTTCATGGGTAAGCTTATTTTAGGTTTGCGTTGGAAGTTCGTACACAAAACCCGAAGCATTAAGGAACATGGCACCATCTACGTTGACACAACGCCCATCGGCGTAGGTCCATGCTTCGGTTACGGCTTTGGGTTGGATGCCGCGCATGTAGTAGATGGGAGTGTGTCCGTGTACGACGCGCTTGCCGCCGTACATAGCGAGGAAACGACTTAGAAATTCGTCGCCGCCGAGGGTGTGGCTAAAGGCTCCGCGCCATGCGAACGCTTCGAGCAGTTCTTCCCAGGCGAGTGCATCACTTCTACTCATGATTTTTTTGAAGTCGGCGTTTACATCGGCGATGGTACGACCATGTTGAATATAGAGTGGGGCGTCGGCGTGGACGAGAATGGTATCCTCGACAAGAGCCATCGGTGGTAACGCGCTCAGCCAATCGAGGTGCTGACGTGTGAGCTTTTTCAGGTCTTTTATATTGCCACCATTCTGTTTCCAGCGTGAGATGAAGTTGCTACCAAGTCCCGTCGAACGCCTTCCAAAGCGGTAGGCAGCTAACAAGAACAATTCGTGATTGCCGAGTAGCGCACCCACAGAGCCGCCTGCCGCCTCTGCCTCGCGTTGCAGACGCATGATGAGGTCAATCACGCCAACTCCATCGGGTCCACGATCAACGTAGTCGCCGAGAAACCAGAGTGTCGCTGTTCCACCACTCCACGAGAGGTCTTGCCGTAGCAACTTCGCGTGTTGTAACAGCATGGTCAGTTTCTTCAACTGACCATGAACGTCGCCAATGATATAGATGGGACGGGAAGAACCTTGCTTCTCTTCCGTTGTAATCGCGGGAGTATCCAATTAGCTCGTCTTTACTTCTTGCTCGTGTGAGCTACGGGCATTGGCCCAGAACTCTAAGAGGTCACTCTTTGTCACAATACCTTCGAGTGCCGCATCATTGACGATAGCCACAGCGGATTGACCGCTACCGAATAGCGTGTAGGCGTCTCGTGCGGGCACATCGGCATTCAAGCATGGGAAAGGTGGTCCCTGCACCTCGCCAACGGTAGAAGACGTAAGTGGCTCACCACTAGCAAGGCGACGCAGTAGCAGATCTTCTGTCAAGCTACCGACCATGCGTCCGTTATCCATCACAGGCGTCTGGCTAATGCCGTAACGTCGCAGGAGTTCAACGGCGTCGGCAACGGTATCACTTGGTGTGACGCTGACGACGAGTGGCATGCTACGTGTGTGGCTACGTCGATACGTCAGCACATCGCGCATGCTTGGCTCGGTCAACTCAGTCTGCATCAGCATATTATTTTCGCGCATCCACGTATCGTTAAAGACTTTAGTGAGATAGCCACGTCCGGTATCTGGAAGCAATACTACCACAACATCGTTCGGCGTCAACTTGCGAGCGTAGCTGAGGGCAGCAGCTAGAGCAGTGCCACCAGAACCACCAGTGAGAATGCCCTCCTCACGCGCAAGGCGACGCGCCCAGTAGAACGAGGTCTGGTCATCGACGCGCACAAACTCATCGACCAGCGAAGGATCGTAGTTGCCTGGATAGACATCCATCCCGATGCCCTCAACCTTGTACGGTTTGGGCGTATCGCCGGAATACACCGAGCCGGGGGGATCGGCACCGATGATCTTAATGGCGGGATTTTGCTCTTTCAGGAAACGCGCAGTGCCAGAGATGGTGCCGCCTGTTCCAATACCAGCCACGAACGTTGTGATGCGTCCCTCTGTATCGCGCCAAATTTCAGGTCCAGTGGTGGCGTAGTGCGTCGCAGGATTGGCAGGATTGGAGTATTGATCGGGACAGATTGCCCCTGGAATTTCATCAGCAAGGCGGTATGCAACGTTTTTGTAGTACTCTGGCGAGTTGTGATCGACGCTACTGGGACAAATCACAACCTCGGCACCATAGGCACGGAGCAAGCTACGCTTCTCTTCGCTCGCCTTGTCGGTCATCACAAAGATACAGTGATAGCCTTTGATGGCTGAGGCAATTGCTAAACCATGCCCTGTATTGCCGCTCGTCGGCTCGACAATGGTGCCGCCAGGACGCAGAATACCCTTTTTCTCGCAGTAGTCGATCATTGCGACTCCAATGCGATCCTTGACGCTCCCACCCGGATTGAACATCTCCATTTTCGCAAGCACAAGCGGCGCAACATCACTAGCAACATGATGAAGCCGCACGAGCGGAGTATTGCCAATTGCCTGTAAGATATTGTCGTAGTAGTGTATATTATTCGTTGTAGATAATGTCTTCTCTTGCACGTCATTTTCCTCTATAAACACAGTGTATGTACACACATCGCCATTGATGCTGCATTGTTCACCTGTGATACATCAATAGTATAGCACAGTGAATGCTGGGAGACCGCAAGAGTCTCCCCTACATTTCATGCGTCCCTACCGTGTAGGGGAGACCCTTGCGGTCTCCCTGTCGCACATCAAGATTATTTTCTCAAGGTTCATTGCATGGCACCATCTTGTCCAACAATTTTGATAGTGATGCCATCATCGGTTGTTGGAAAATGGTCCGATTGAAAAGGCAGGTGCATTTGCACAGTAGAAACACCCTCTTGCGTAATAAGATAGGCTAATGCTACCTTAGTTGTTGCCCCTTTAATCATTTGTCGCCACTGGCTAATCTGTTGTGGTGGAAAGACGTAGAGCCACGTACCATGAATCGCAACGGTCAGATAGATAAGGTTATCTTTTACGTGTACATCAGCATGAGACGAAGTAATTGACGGTGTTCCCTGCGCCTGATAATGTGTATCCAGCGTTTGTGATGCCTGTTTATCCAACAGTTTAGCGGTCACGGAATCCATAACTAATCGACTATACGAAAGGATATGTGCTGACGCACTGACTTGAACGTTCACTGTATCAGCCTGTGTGCCGACGGCATTGCTGGGCGTCACAGTTGTAGTATAGGTAGGTACACCTGCCGTTGTCTCATCCCCTGGCAATTGCTGTTGCAACTTCTGTACAAGTTGTTGCTTGAGTTTGGGTAGCAAAGTGTTTTGCACATTGTCGATATCGCTTTGCGCGACGATGTGTAGTACCTGAGCATCGATGCCGCCAGTAAATGCCTGGATATTTTTTACCGCAACGCCAGTCACACAGCATGTACCATCGAGCGTATGGGCGGCGATATTTCCACTAGCCCCTTCATTGAGAGCAATGGCATTTCCTGGCGCATTGCCATCTTGTTTGTTCTGACGCGGCGGAACGGGCACATTCTGCGTGAGTTGCACTTTTACGCCAGAAGATGATGTTATAATTCCTGCTGGAATAATGACCTGTATGTTGGTGCTGTTGGAAAACTCTACCGTTCCGTGCGCCTGCACACCTGCAATCGTTTTACTGCCTGACGTTGGCACCGAGCTATTAGCAGTCATGCTACTTTGCAAGACGTGGGCAGGAATGGTGTGTGCCGCTGGATCAGGCGTTGTTGTTTTCGGTGAAGCCGTCAGCACATAGGTTGACTGCAACGTTTTTGTCTGTGGTGTTACAAAGACAGTTGCGACAGGCGGTGTACCGAGAATCGGAAAGCCCGATGGAAAGAGGCTTATGCCCAATACACGCGGCATGAGCAACAAAAGTAAGAGCATTACGGGAATAAGCATTGTTGCAAGCAACGGTCCTGCAACACGCTTGCGTTTCCGTCGTACAGGTGCTGGCTCTTCTGTGATACGAAGCTGTTGTGGCTTCTGCACCACCTCTTCCGTGATACGTGGCCTATCTTGCCGTTCGCGTACTGGTGCAGGTGGCGATCCATTACGCATACGGCGTGGAGGTGCCAGTGGAACTGGAAGCGGCATTGGTGCTGGCGATGGCACATCGCGGTGAAGATGGACGGAGCGACGGGATGACGGTGGAGCAGTATACTCTATCTCCATTGGCACATCTTCCACAACTTCGATTGGTCCTTTGACTGCCGTTAGAAATGCCTGACGGAACTCGGCGATATTACGGAAGCGATCCTCGCTGCGCTTCGCCATCGCGGTACGCACCACTTCGTCTAGCTCGAAGGGAATGGAGTTGTCCATAGCAGAGGGCGCAGGTATGGGAGCGTGCAAGTGCATCTGAATGACGCGCACATCGTCATCGTCGTTATAGGGCAGTTCGCCAGTCAGCATTTGATAGAGCAGGACACCGAGGGCATAAATATCGGTTGATGTTGTAATAATGCCACGCGTCTGCTCTGGTGCCATGTAGTGTGGCGTACCAGGAACTTGATCGAGCGGTATCTGTTTGTCCGTTTGCTCCAGTTCGGCCTTGCGCGATTTACGCACCAGCCCAAAATCGGCGAGATAGACATATGGCGCACCATTGCGACGTAGCTCTAGCAGCACGTTCGACGATTTGATATCGCGGTGAATGAGTCCAGCATCATGAGCATGCTCGACGGCATCGAGCAATTGCTGGAACATAGCGGCGACCTCTGCCAGAGGCGGTAGACTGCGCCGTAGATAAGCGGTGAGCGTGCCACCGTCAATAAATGGCATCACGAGGAAGAGCATTCCTTGCTCTTCGCCAAATTCGATGAGAGGAAGAATATGAGGATGATGCAGACGTGCGACGGTACGGGCTTCACGTGCGAAACGGCGTCGCATGTCGGCGTCAGCCGCGTAGTCACCAAGAATGACCTTGATGGCTACGCGACGGTCGAACGCCGTGCGCTGCTTGCCCTCATACACAGCCCCCATACCGCCGACACGAATGCGGCGGATAACCTCATAGTTTCCGAGTTGCTTGCCTTCCAGAGACAGCATCACGTCTGTCTACCTTTCCTTAACTACCACCACCAACACCCAGCCCAGGTTGTGTCGTCGGATTCGTTCCTGGTCCAGTCACAGTCGGAGTAAGATTTCCTCCGCCCGAAGTTCCGCCACCACCAGACAAGCCTGTCACGGTCTGTATCACAAAGTTGATATCATCGGTATTGCCTGGCAGTGTGCCACTATTGGGGTCAAAAGAAACATTGGCGATTCCTTGCTGACTCTTGAGAATAGTCGCCGCATCAGACACACTCTTGCCAGCAATCAATTTCTTCAATTCCAGTTGTCGCGCATTAGTAAATGAATACGCCCAGACACCCTTTGCGCTGACAAGCAAACTCACCACGCCCTTGTTCACTCCTTGCACCTGCGCCTGTGTGACAATATTGCCGACAAGCGCATAGTTCGGTCCATAATCATTCGTGGCCTTCGTCTTGAGCAGATCCGAGACCAATGCTAGCGTCCCCTTCTGATCATAGACCTCCGCTTTACACGTCACCGACACTGTAACGGCTACTGATGATGCCTTGTCGCCTGGATTTTGACTTTGCGCAATGGAAGGTGAACACATCGTAGAACCTGCGACCTGCTCATTAGATTTAATCTGCGTTTTCAAGGAATTCTGCGCCTGCACCACCAACGGTGGCTCCAACACATTCACAGCCCCCTGAATATCGCTCGCTTGCACAAACGTATAGTTCTGTGGGTCTTGCCCACCTGAGAATGCTCCGTTGATGGCTTCAACACCTGTTGTACAACAAGCACCATCAAAAGCTTTAGCGTTAATGTTACCTACCGTACCTGTAGTAATTGCATGGGCACTCACCGTTTTAGAGCCTGTCACGGGCAAATTCGCGCTTGGAATAGAAACTCCTGCATCATTCTCAAACTTTACGCCACTTGGAAGAGTGAAGACAACAACGCCAACAAATTGTGCATTAGGTTGAGAATTATAAAATGTTATAGTTCCTTTTGCTGCTGTTGCGGGTGTTTGCTTCACACCTGTTGCATTGACGGTTTTCGATTGTGATGGTGAGGTGCCGACGACGACACGCGCACTTACTTCACGCTTGGTAGCGTCGGGATTGTTGGTGACGCCGCTAATCAGATAGTTGTTGTTCTCAGTCTTGCTGTCGGGCACGATGTTGACGGTACTCTGCGCGGTAAATTTCGGAACGATGCTTTTGAGTGGTGCGAACAGGCTTGGGGCCGAGATAGCGATACCACCAACAACAATTGTTGTGAGTAGAAGCAATGCTATGAGGGCGGCAATTAATGCACCTCGGCGTCTTGGTCTGCCTCCTCCTCCACCGCCCTGTGGAACAACTCGCGGAGGTGGTGCATTACCTACGCCAGCAGTACGTGCCAGCGATGCTGCGGCTAGACTCCCAGCGGCACCTGTAGCTACAGCAGCCGCGACTTTACCACTGTTACGCTGTTTTGTGGCTCGCTGCGGTGGAGCCTGTTGCGCTGACTTTGCGACGGGAATGACAACGGGAGGGACGGAAGGCTCATTATCTTTCGCTACAGGAAACTTTACCGTCGCTCTACCACGCGTAGGGGCAAGGAGAATGATACCTGGACTGCCTTCGCCCTCTTCACTTTCGGCAGAATGCCCATTATTGCTACCATTTGAACCATTTTTAGCTGAGACAGCTTCAGGTGTTGCTGCTGCACTCGCAACAGGCATAGGAGCTAGTGCATCCCAATCATCGTCTAATGGTGATGACGAAATAGTGCTGTCTTTTGGCGCATTTGCATAACCGTTGCCATTTGCAATAGCCGCTGCACCCGCGACCTCCGCACCTCCCAGCACGAGAGGAACGATGGAATCGTTATGTGAAACAGGCTCTTCCTCACCCGATAAAGGTGCGATGTATGTTCCGGCAGGCGTCACCTCTGGTTTCACTGGCTCGGCTGGTGGTAGTGAAGCAGATTTTTGTCTGCCTGTACCAAAGAGCCAACCGCCTTTTTTGTTTTCAGACGGATTCTGTTCTTCATCCTTGAGAGCCTTCGCAAAGATTTCTAGCGAAGAGTAGACGGGAAAGTTGCGCTGGCGTGCGAATGCGGCTGGGCCAGGGCCGCCCGTTGCGATAAAAACGATGCGCGTCTGTAATTTGCCGCGTAGACTTTTTAGATCGTCGAAATCGCCGGGGCGTTGAAACGCCTTGTTCTGGTCAGGTAGCACAACGGCGACCTGCTTGCGACCAAGCTTCTCTTGCGTCAATATAGCAGCTAAGACACTTTTCTTTTCGTCATTAGGAGATACATAGATAACACCTATACTCGCGTTACGCGGATCATTAAGTCCCAATACATCCGTGCCATTACCTTGTTTCATAGTGGCAATCCTTTTATCCCGATAATATATGAGTGCTGATAGCCTTTATTTTACACTATGTTGAGTCAATCTTAAAGCTTTTTGATATCAATTCTCTGTAATGAACGGAAAAAACAGTATTTTACGTGCGGGCGAATTCGAGTAGTTAGTCGGAATAGTACTTCTAGTAACATTGGAGAGAATAAGAGCTATGAAGCCGCTAGCGGCTTCATAGCTCTTATTCTCTCCAATGCAGGTTTTAGCGTGGACCCGCGTTGACTACAGCATCACCAACCTCAGTGAACTGGGCAAAGTTCTTTTTGAAGCGGGCGGCAAGGTCTGCCGCCTGTCGATCATAGGCGTCTTTGTCGTTCCAGGTGTTGCGCTGAATCAGGAGTTCGGCGGGAACATCTGGACACATTGTTGGCGAGTGTAGGCCAAAGATGGGGTCTACAACCGTCTCTACGTCGTCCAATACCCCACTGATGGCGGCTCGTACCATTGCGCGTGTGTAGTTGATATTGATGCGTTCGCCCGTTCCATAAGGGCCACCAGTCCAGCCTGTGTTGATGAGGTAGCAGCGTACATTGTGCTTCTCGATACGTTCGCGGAGCAGGTTCGCGTACTCTCCTGGACGAAGTGGCAAAAAAGCGGCACCGAAGCATGAGCTAAATGTGGCCTGTGGCGTCGTGACACCTGCCTCTGTACCCGCAAGCTTACTGGTGTAGCCCGATAGGAAGTAGTACATTGTCTGCTCTGTCGTCAGCTTCGAGATAGGAGGCAATACGCCAAACGAGTCGGCGGATAGGAAGATGACCGCTTTGGGATGACTCCCCATGCCAGATTCGATTACGTTGTCGATGTAGTCGATGGGATAGGCTGCACGCGTATTTTCCGTCAGCGAATCGTTGTCATACTCAGGTACACGCGTCTCCTCATCCAAAACGACGTTTTCGTAGACAGAGCCGAAGCGGACTGCGTTCCAAATCTGCGGCTCGTACTTTTGTGAAAGATTGATACACTTGGCGTAGCAACCGCCCTCAAAGTTGAAGACACCGTTTTCGCCCCAGCCATGTTCGTCGTCGCCGATTAGTCGGCGTGAGGGATCAGCAGAGAGACTTGTTTTGCCCGTACCAGAGAGACCAAAAAAGAGCGCGACATCGCCCTCTTGCCCGATGTTGGCGGAGCAGTGCATGGGTAAAACGCCCTCGGCTGGTAGGATGAAGTTGAGGACGGTGAAGATAGATTTCTTCATTTCACCCGCGTACTGCGTGCCCGCAATCAGCACGAGACGCTCTTTGAAGTCAATGATGATGGCAACATCCGAGCGCGTACCATGCGAATGTGGATGAGTATGAAAATTCGGCACGCACAGAATGGTGAAACCAAGACTGTCGCTCGTCGCGTCATTTTCGTTGCTACGCAAGAACAATTGACGAGCGAAGAGGTTGTGCCATGCCAGTTCCGTAATCACCTGAATGGGCATACGATAGCGCGGATCGGCACCAGCGGCAGCGTCCAGCACATAGACATCACGTCCCTGTAAATAATCCGCAAGGCTCCGCCGTACAACCTCAAATGTTTCGGGTGTCATGGGATGATTGTTTTCGCCCCACCAGATTTTTGCGTCCGACTCTTCATTGGAGACAATAAATTTATCTTTTGGGGAACGCCCCGTGTGCGACCCTGTACGTGCCGCGAACGCGCCGTTCGCCGCTATTTCCCCTTCTTTACGCGCTAATGCATGCTCAACAAGGACAGCAGGGGAAAGATTCCAATGTATAGTGCCAAGATTAACTAATCCGTATTCTTCCAGAGACTTTCTGCTCATCATTATGGTCATAGAATATGTTCTCCTCTAGGGCATCGAACTGGAGTCATATCACAAACATCAGCATTGGTGCAGTTCCTCTTCCATAGAGGGTAACGTGATAGACCGTGCCCTAACACTGGTTAGTCTATCAGAATTTGCGCGGTTGTCGCAACCCCAACAATATGAAAGACGGTGAGTAATGAAAATAGAACCAACGGACGCCCACGAGGGGCTACCCTACTATACTTTCTTGCGCTTCACGCGTGTCGTGTATAGTAGGGTAGCCCCTCGTGGGCGTCCGTTGTGAAATCTCCCTTGTGAAATCTCCCTGCCTCATTACCTCAAACCGCGCACATACGCCACAAACTGATCGCCACGATCAAATTCGTTAAGGAACATGCCGAAGCTGGTGAAGCCGGGGGAGAAAAGGAGAATATCACCGGGGCGTGTCAGTTCAACGGCGGTGTCTATAGCGATCTTGAATGTATCGAAAACGCCACGCACGGGGAATGTACGTCCCTGCTTTTGGGACTCGTCTTGAAGGACTGGCAACAATTCGTCTGTGCCGCTCCCTGCCAGTAGCACTACGTCACGGCAGCGTTGCACAATCGTTGCAGGCCATGAATCGAGGGGGAGATGCTTAGTATTGCCACCGGCGACCAACACGATTGGCGCATCGAATGCCTCGATGCCTGCTTGTCCGGCGACGGGCGTCGTGCTAGAGCTATCGTTGATGTAATGCACACCGTTCACAACGCGCACCTCATCGAGACGGTGAGGAATACTGCCAAAGGTACGCACGGTATTCCGAATAACGTCATCGGAGACGCCGAGCAGACGCGCTGTTGTAGTTGCTAACAGGATATTCTCTAAGTTGTGTTTACCCGCAAGCGGCGTCTCGGTAAAAACAAATGGTTCAAGAGATGTCGAGCCGCGAGCAAAACTGCCGCCACGCTCTATGCTGGTAAACCATGTGGTGCTAGGCGACTCTTCGCCGAAGCGTCGTGTCCAGGGATTATCGTAATTGAATACCGAGATATCGGTTGACGATTGATGGCGGAAGATATTCGCTTTAGCCGCTGCATAGTCTTCCATACCGTTGTAAGTGTTCAAGTGGTCAGGCGTGACGTTGGTCATCACTGCAACGTGTGGACTGATTTTGTGCGGAGCAAGTCCCTCCAATTGCCAGCTTGAAAGCTCTAGCACAACCTGCGTCTGCGGTGTAATTTGCGGTAAGAGCGAGAGAGTTTCGACGCCTGCGACATTGCCACCTAGAACGGTATCTGCGCTCCTCTTACGGAGTATTTCGTAGAGCAATGTCGTCGTCGTCGTCTTGCCACGCGTACCTGTGATACCGATAATGGGACCTGGACATGCAAGGAAAAAGAGGGCAATCTCCATCTCTATTCGCGCTCCATGCTCTTGAGCTATGCGAAGATAGGGCGAGGTACGCGGCACGCCGGGGTTGCGAATCACGATATCCGCCTCTATGAAGTCTTCTTCGCGGTGCTTGCCTAACACGAACTCGATGGGCAGACCAGCCAATGCTTGTACGCTTGGTGCTAGTACTTCTGGCGACTTCATATCCGTCACACGCACTATCGCTCCCTGTTGAGCGGCATAGCGTGCTGCCGCCATACCAGAGCCTTGCAGACCCAGCCCCATTACCAGCACACGCTTCCCTCGCAAATCCATCGACAAATTTCTCCTTACGGTATCTCTCTTCTCTTGTGACTACGGTTGTAGCCATCATAACAGAATCGTAAAGAAGATACAATTTCAAGGCTTTGTGGATGAGACAACGGCGTAAAAAAAACGTATAATAAAAATATCACTTTTTTATTTGACTTTGTGCAGAAAAATCTCTGTAAATAGCAGCACACTAGAAAATATCTATGGAACAAGAGCAGTTGACGCAATTTGAGGCTCTATTCAAATATTTACCTGTCGGAATAGCTATTCTCGATAGCACCGACCTATGTATTCGTTATCTCAACACATATATCTCTACACAACTCGTAGCACATGGATACCCGCAAGATGTAAGAGGAAGGCGAGTCGAGGAACTTCTACCCGAAAAGATACACAAGGATATTACAGCAAGTTTGCAAGAAGTGGCAGCAAATAGTGCGGAAATCACCTATAAAGAGTTGTCTTATGAGGGCTACAATGCAACGCGAGGACGTACTTACTGGCGTGTCAACATTAAAAAAGTACATGAACTGATCAATCTTCACGATGTGCTACTTATTACCATTGAGGATATCACCGAAAGCGTGCGTCCGCAACTTCAACTTCAGGCAGTCCAATCTATCTCCTCAACGATGATAGGTGCCTACGCGTTGCCGACCGTACTGGATCGTATTTTACAGGTGTTATCCGAGTTACTTGGTGCGAGTGCAAGTGCTGTGCTGCTCATTGCTCATACCGTTTCGGACTATGACGCGATATATACGAGTGTAACTCCAACTTCACGTAGAATAACGCTTGCCGCGCAAAAAGGCATTCATCTCTTATTCCAGGACTGGTATCCACTTCTTAATGAACATGTACTGTTTTCACGGGTAGAGTCGCGGCGAAAGACACAGAAAATCAGCGACACCACTCTGCTCGCGGACATAAATTTCCCATACATTGACGAGAACGGCAGTCCGTGCCGTCCCGTTTCTGTCATAAGTGTACCTATCTTCGAGCCACATCTCTCAACATCCTCCAATGTCGGTGAGTTATATCCACCTTCCGAAAAAACTGCAAGCAGCAAAGCGGTTTTTGGAAGCATCGAAGTATATTATCCCGTTACAAGAAGTTTTCCGGCAGTCGATGTAGAGTTTTTGGAGCAACTCTCACTGCTAGCAGGGATAGCGATACAGAATGCACGTCTTTTCCATAAACTTGAAATACAGGTACGGACAGAGCGACGTAAAGCGCATCAACAAAAATATGTGATGCAGGCAATGCCTGATGGTGTAATTATTTTTGATCCGCGCTGGCGTATTGCCGAGGCCAATCAAACTATATATACATTGCTCGGTTGGAACGATAACGTTATTGGTTTATCAATTTCAGAGGCGTTCAAACAAAGCAAGGCCATTTTCTTTGGCGACGTTCTTAACACAGAGGAGCTGATACCAGAATTAGAGCGTCGCGCACACGAGGGCATTGTTAGCGAGTTTAAAGTGACTGGTGCAGATGCCGAAGAGTACATTATTCGTGCTACCTATACGCCTATACAGGATGAGATAGGCGACATATTCGCGTACATTATAGTTTGTCACGATGTAACAGAGCTGGTCGAGGCACGCGAACGCATTGAAGCAGAGGTGGTTGAGCGTACAAGAGAACTGGCGCAACAGAACACGGCTCTACAATTAGCGAAAACGGCGCAGGAGACCGAACAGGCTCGCCTGAAACTCCTTCTGGAACGCCTACCTTCGGGAGTAATACTGGTATCAGCACAGGACAATACGATCATTACTATCAACCAACATGCCATACAGTTGCTACGACGAATGCTTACCACATCGTTGAATGTAGAGCAGGCGGCAACAGTTGGTCAAGATGCTAAACGTCTTTTGCAACCGATTCGGACGTATGATGCATCTGGTAAGCTCCTGACTTATGAGCAACGTCCACTTCATCTGGCACTCAAGGATGGCAAGGCGAATGAGGCTGAACTGCATATGCAAGACAGCGATGATGAAATGCTGTATATTTTCGCAAGTGCTGCCCCTTTGCGGGCAAGCGATGGCACAATTAGTAGCGCGGTTCTCCTGTATAGCGAAATTACTCCCATCAAGAAGCTAGAACAGGCACGCGACGACTTTTTCACAACAATGGCACATGAGTTGAAGACGCCTCTAGCGAATGTACGTGCCCAACTCACCTCATTACTCGCAAAAGATGTACAATGGTCGCCAGAGCAGCAGTATGCGGCATTGCAAACGGCGGACGAGCAGCTCAAGCGTCTCATCAGCGCAGTACACCGCACGCTAGAAGTAACACGCATTGAGGCTGGCGGTTTACAACTCAGATTAGAAGCGGTACTTTTGCCGGAATTATTTGAAGACCTTGAAGAACGGTTTTCCGCACTCATTGCTTCATCGCAACGCCGACTACATATCGTGTATCCAAAGGCTTTGCCAGTGGTACAGGCAGACTACGAACTTATCATGAGTGTGCTTACCAATTTGCTTAGCAATGCCTTCCGCTATGCACCAGAAGGTGATACTGTTCTAGTGGAGGCAAATCCGGTCTTCGCTTCACAGGATAGCGTTCACACGCATCCTATTAGTGTGACATTGTGTGTCAGTGATAACGGACCTGGACTTACACAGGAACAACAGAAATTCCTATTTAAGCGCTTCAGCACGCTTTCCATGACAAACAAGGGTAAGGGACAGACAACAAATACAACAACTGGCCTCGGTCTCTACATTAGTCGTGGTATCGTTGAGGCACACGGAAGCAAGCTTACATTAGTGAGTAGTCCTGGACAAGGGGCGAGTTTCTCCTTTACCCTACCAACTGTAAGTACAACTCTTCATACGTAATTCATCGGTGCCAATAGTTAGGTAAAACAATGTCTACACAAGATAAAAAAGTTCGCATTCTCTGTGTCGAGGATAATCCCCAGATGCGTACCTTCTTGCTAGTACAACTTAAAGCAAGGAGTTTCCAAGCGCAAGCGGTAAGCGACGGAGCGCAAGCTATTGATCTTGTCGCCCTGTTTCAACCACAACTTGTCCTGCTCGATTTAAGCCTTCCTACTCTCGATGGCCTCACATTTCTGAGTCGTCTCCGCGAATGGAGCAACATTCCCGTCATCATTCTCTCCGCGCAAAGTGAAGAAACTATAAAAATTAAGGCACTCGATCTTGGAGCCGATGATTACTTGACCAAACCATTTAGCCTGAACGAATTGCTTGCACGCATTCGCGTCGTACTGCGTCGTTCGGATGAGACATTGCGCCTGAGAAATCAAGGAGTTGGAGAAGAAAAATCGCGTTATACAAATGGAGGAGAAAATGGCCTGGTCGTAGATTATGCGCATCGCGCGGTCTACTCTGGCGGAAAGAAGATTCACCTGACTCCAACAGAATACGACCTTCTTTTTGAACTTACGCGCAACGCGGGCAAGGTACTCACACATCGGGAACTACTCCAAAGGGTATGGGGACCAGATTATAGTGGAGAGAACACCTACCTTCGCACTTTTATGCGCCACCTACGACAAAAGTTAGAGCCAGACCCAGCGCAGCCACGTTTCTTACGCAACGAATTAGGAGTAGGTTATTTTGTGCCACCAGCCGATGTAGAGAAAGAGCAGGAATAGATTATTTATCTCTTCTGGGGAAACGATTTTGTATTTTGATAAAATATTCACACGCTTTTCACACAAACGAGCAAAAATTTACGCGTTTTTCACACACTATCGGGTATTCTTTGAGTAGAGATAGGAATATTGTCTCTAGTCGCACCGGCGACGCTGCCGCAGCGGGTTTTATCTTTTAGCGGAAGCGGGGTGTTCAAATGCACGTTATAGGTACTGCACACACCATGCCTGGAAGCGACACGTCTCATTCTATGAATGAGGCATTCCCCACCCTCAACCAGTTCACGCTGGAAACACCCATTCATCTTCATGTCAGTGCATTCTGGCCTACAAAGGACGTAACTTTCCTACTACGAATAGACACCGTACCTGTATATACGCTCACTCATTGTAGTACATCTGTTATCGAACTCAAAGGAGGCTTCCATGGATCGTAAAGAAGACCGCGAGATTTTGCGTAAAGGTGGGTTTGCAGAAGGAGAGGTCAAGCAGTTAAGTAAACTTCGTAGGGATCATGCTGAACGGCAACGTCACCTCGCAGTCATTGAGCATCGTCGCCTCGAATTTGTACGTTGGCTTGTAGATACAGGGAAACTTTCGGATCAAATCGCATAAAAACTTGTTCGTTATTCCTACTGTTCTTGGCCTGTTGGCGAAGAACAGTAGAAACGTATCTATATCTTGCGCTCAGAGCATTCAGGATGTAAGGATGCTCCCACAAAAGCCAGGGCTGAGTTGTATAAGAGAACATTCAGCTTTTAAGCTACAAGCGTCTTCATTTATTTAGGAGAGGTCATCGTCTCCACGATAGACAACAAACCCAAAATCTTCCCATGTTTTAGGAACGGAGCGTTGCGCAGGAATGGGGAGACGTTCAACGGCGGCAAGAATATCCCCCACGAGAGTTGATGGAGGAGCTATCTGTTGAAGCTGACCGAACAATGCATCAATATCATCGTTCTCTGTCACGTCTTCGGCAAAAAGCATTTGGTGTGAATAATTCATCAATGAAACTCCCTCTTATGTAATTCTTATCTAGTGTTAATACGAATCGCAGAAGAGGGAAGTTTCAGTTTTACCTAGTTTTCTTAACGGATTATTAAGAGACTGAGGCAGTTTGTGTTTGTGTGCTAAGTGCTGCACGTAATAGTGGACGCGCACGTTGGAAATACGTTTTTGCTGTTGCCTCTGGCATACTAAGCGTCTTGCCAATCTCCGAGAAACTCAGTTGACCAGCGTAGCGCAACAACACAACAGAACGGAATTTGGGAGGCAAACTATCAATAGCACAGCGTAGGGAGCGTTGCAAGTCGTTGCGCTCAGCGATTTCTTCGGGCAAGGGCCGTGTATCGGGCATAATAGCGAGTGGTGACAGATCATCCTCATCGTTCGCCGACTCCAATTCGGAGAAGTGAATGGCGCGTTTACGACGCAACTCATCGAGACAGCGATTACGTGCAACTTGGAAAAGCCATGCTTTAAGCGGCTCACCGGTACGCAGGGTTGGCATAGAAATATATAACTGTAAGAAAACTTGTTGTGAGACATCACATGCCTGATCATAATCTCCGAGGCAGTGACAAATGAAGTTAAAAAGAGAAACATGATAGCGCTGTACAAGGGACTCAAAAGCACGTTGATCGCCAGCGAGTGTCTGTTTCACTAACATGCCGTCGGTAATCTCTGGAACTGGTGTCTTCGTCTGCACTCTTGATCGTGTCTGCATAAGTTTGATCCTCACTTTCTTTCGTCCCCCTTAGAGTAGCTTGTTCTAGTAGAAAATTCAAGCGTTTTTTGAGCTTATAAGCTCTGCTATAAGCCACTCTAAGCGTAAACTAAACTATATTAAAGTGAAGGTAGTACATTTCTTAGGAATGTAAGAATTCGATAACTTATTTTATTCTTATTCATTTCTTATCGAATTCCAAGAAGAGGAAAAAAAGAGGAGGAAGAGAAACAACACGCTTTGAACATTGTCTATTATGAACACGTAACAGGACAGCATTTCGATACAAGTATTGAGATACCGGCTGTCGCGAAGAAAATAAAAAGAGAGATAGCCTCTCCTTTGAGAAGAGGCTATCTCTCTTTTGAAGCGATTTGCTACATACCCGATGCACGGGCTATGCAACAATAGCTCTTATGAACATGACGCGACCGCAAATGGGCTACGGTACACAACACCGCCGCCACCTGTGCTGACCTGCTCGTAGGTATAGTGGTTGCCATTGACAGGGCTGAGGTAACCGGCCTTCGCAACGAGGGCTGGTGCATCGCCAACTTTGCCGATCAAGACTGGTGTGAATGCCCAGTTATCGGCTGGGATAAGACCACCGATTGCACGCCCAAGCGCACGGTGTTCTGACTCAATACAGGCAACCTGTGCAGCAATCTGTGAAAGGTCCGGTCTGCCCTGTAAACCAAACTCTTTTACAGCCGCGAGGAATGCAGAGTCGAAAACACCTTCGAGCTGTTGTTGTGTCGCAATAAAGGTTCCCAGGTCCTCAAAGGTCTTTGGGCCTTCTGGGAAACTGAAGGTACTTGCCAGATACTTGCCACCAGCACTTGCGAAGAAGAGTTCGTGAATCTGCTCTTCAATGAGGGCGGCACGGATATAGGCTCTGTCAGCACCGGTGATACCAAGCTTCTCGGCATTCTTCAAGCCATTGGTGTAGAACGTCACAGCCAGACGCTCTGCGGTACGAGCAATGGTGAAGATGTCAGCGATAGGTGTTACACAATTTGCATTGTGTGCTGAAGCCGATTTCGCGGTGTTCGACCAGATCGTTGTGCCTGCGACGGCAAGTCCTGTAGCACCGGCGGCCCCTGCAATAGCGCCTTTCAGTACGTTACGGCGTGAAGTTGCCTTGACTGTCTCGTTTGAATTTTCCATTGTTGTGATGATCCTTCCATACAACGAATATTGTCTGTCATCATGTTGACTGCTCAACATACTCTACACCTCTAATCCGAAATAATTTAGGATAGTGGTGAATGAATGAGAAGGCGAACGACCCGTTTCGTGGATTGACACGGTGGGCGCCTTGACAATCAGTCGTTTTTGCTTCTCACACTATACTACGCCAGTAGTTTGCAAACGGATTACATCTTTTCAAGAAAGGTGTATCCACCATTATAGGAGAAGCACGTCTGGTCTACTTCGCGGTTCTCCAACTTGGACGCATGGATAAACCGACCGACGTCGCCTCTCACAAAATACTACGCTTTTTCGTAAGAAGTGGATTTTGGGAAAGAGAGTTAATCATAGCGTAGGAATATTTACCGTCGCATTACTTCAAACTGAGAGATTGGGCGTGGTCAAGAGACGACTCAGGAATTGGCTGACGACGCGCTTGTCAATGCGATTGCCGATACGAGCAAGGAACACGTTTGCGCGTTCCATACTGACATTGATAGGATGATTCTTCGTAGGGACCAGATGTATCGCGTCCGAAAGCGTGATTTATCACGCGAGATCGTGTCCGAGACAGCTTGTGCAGAACATTCATCGGGATTTCGCTCAATGAATTGAGCAGCGGACGCGATACATCGGGTCCCTACGAAATTACCAATAATGATGGCTATGAACAAAGAACCATATCTATCATAGCACAGAGGCGCGATGTATCAGTGGCCTATAACGAATATTTGCACGATGTAGTAAAGAGTAGCCACAACGAGGAAGATGCTGTAGACGCCTGCGATAATACGCGAAGAACGGAACGTACCGCTCATCACGCGTGGTCGTAAGCTACGACTGGTGAGGCGTGCGGCAACGACAAGCAGGCCAAGTAACAGGAGTACACCGAGAATACGAACGGGCAAGGCTCCGCTAAAAAGCGCGAGAGGAACGACAACACCGCCAAAGGCAAGCAGGGCACCGACGATATCCAGTGCCGCGATACCCATAAATAGCCCTTCGTCGTATTGTCTACGAAGCAGCATTGGAGTAATGCGCAGGAGTAAATAGACTCCTGCGCCATACGCAATAAGACTGACAAAAACTAAGAGGGCGTACTGCATGAATTTTTAACCCCATGAAAAATTATGAGCATCGGCAAGAAGCTTCTGCCCGTGTGCATCTCCTGGTGCAAACACATAGACATCAGGAGTTGTCGTCGTATCTGTTATCTCAGTATTTTGTAACGCGAATGCGGCACTATCGGCACGCCACGTTACCTGTCCAACGACATTTGGCGCGTATTGCTGCATAGCTGTCGGGTTGGCAAGCGACGCCGAATAAGGTCCCATCTGAGTCATCGTGTGATAGGCCGTTACCACAACAGTCTGGCTATCAGGCCCCCATGTCAGCGCAACATCCTGGCTCAACATGTCCGACGATACCTGTGCAAAGAGACCGGTGGTTGAGTTATCATTCAGGTTTAGGACTTGCACAGTACCAACAGATTGTGTTGGGCCGGTTGCATGAATCATCTGCGCTACCAATTGTTGCCCGTCGGCTGAGATATCCCATCCTGGCTTTACAAAGGCTCCACTTTGTGCGTCCGTACACCAGGGTTCACTACCCATTTGCAATAGCTGTTTGCTCTGCATTTCAGGATGCGTCAACGAATGACTGTAAAGAACTATCTGACTTTGTTGTTCAAAAGGATGTACGACTACCTGATAAAAAAGTTGCCCACTACTGTAACGAAGCGAAAGCAGCAATGGCGTATTCTTTTGTGGGTCGAACAGAGTTGAGGCTCCTAATGCACTCAGAGGTAGCACCTGTGTCAACGTGTGTGCATCTACGTCATAGCGGTATAAGCCTGTGCCTGTCTTACCTGGACCACTATTGTACCACGCTAACAGGTGCGTTGTATCCTGCCAAAATGCATACTGCCAGGAATCCATACGTGGCATGCCATTCATCTGCACATTGTTTGTAACATTTGGTAAGGCAAGTTGCGTGAATTGCTGCGTTTTCGTGTTCATGACGTAGAGCGCACCATTCGCGCTTAGGTCTGGAGCAGGACAGCCGCCTCCACCAGCACCTGTGGGGACAGCATCGGTAATGAGGGCAAGATTTGCGTCATCCGCCGACCACAGAGGTTGATGCCAGAAGACGGTCGGCGTCTGGTCATAGTTGAAGTGAGTGGCCTGCGTCGGTTTCACGCCCTGCACAGCTACCCAAAGTTGATCCTTACGCACAAAGGCATAGGAGGCTCCTAGCGTTCCAGCAGGAGCCGAAGACACATTTTTCGCCGACGACGTAGCAGTTGGAATGACGGCTGGTGTACCACTTCCACGATCAGGTGTTCCGCTTGGGACAGTACCCACCTTCGATGTGCTACAAGCTGAAATAAGCAGTACACAGAAGAGTAGCGATGGGAGCAAAGCTATCTTCGTAAATTTTTTGAGCATGAGTATCTCTTCTCCAGTACATAATCTCCATAGTACGTCTACTTAGGCAACACATTTCATCACCTGTTTAGCAGGTGATGAAATGTGTTGGAAATATATTCCTTGCGTATACGTACATCGTTATGTATAAACGTGTTTCATATTGCAGTCAGCATACCGTAGGTATTTCGGTTGTGCAAAAAACGGATTGACAGTAGCCATAATTTCCCTTATGATGAGAGTATGTAGGGCAGGTAGCGGAAAAGAATAGGTACACATCTTATGGCGGAACTCACCTGGAAGGGCAAACCAAACACAGAGGCGTATGTCTACACACACGCTCCTATTATTCCCCATTATCTACACACAATACAAACTCACACGCCGCAACAAGATAATGATAGGTCTCAACATTTCTCGTGGCACAATCGCCTCCTACTTGGCGACAATAGCGAACTACTTCCGCTACTGCTTAAAGAATTTGCCGCTCAGGTCAATCTGATTTACATTGATCCGCCCTTCATGACTGGACGCGTCTTCACTTCCGGCTCACAGGTCGCATACAAGGACACATGGGGCAACGATATAGATGCCTATCTCCAATGGCTATATGAATTACTCTCTCTCCTGTATCTTTTGCTTGCCGAGCATGGTAGCATCTACGTTCATCTCGACTGGCGTACCACACACTATGTAAAGCTTATGCTCGACGAAATATTCAAGCAGAGCATAGGAGGCGGCTTTCGCAACGAAATTATCTGGCACTATCACTCTGGAGGTGGTCGCTCACAGAAGGGCTACGCTCGTAAGCATGATACACTCTTGCTCTATACCAAATCCGCATCCCCGTGCTTTCATAGCGAACGGATCGGCGAGCGACGTGGCACACAGAAGCGCAACAACATGCGTCGAGAGATTGGGGGAGATGGTCGTATCTCCTGGACGATTCGCTCGGCTGGTCGCCTGTACACGTACTCCGAAGATTCGCTTATTCCGCCGAGCGATGTGTGGAGTGATATTCCTCATCTGCATCAACGCGCTCCCGAACGCACAGGCTATGCAACACAGAAACCAGAGGCATTGCTCGAACGTATCATAGCGGCCTCTTCTGAGGAATATGACCTCGTTCTCGATTGTTTTTGTGGAAGTGGTGTTACACCCATTGTCGCCGAAAAACTTCATCGTCGTTGGATCGCCTGTGATAAAAGCGAGCTAGCGATTACCACAACTGAAAGCCGTTTGCTTGCGGATACATGCTTCTTCCCATTTGTGGTACAACATATTGTGAGCTAGTTCATAGACAAGACATGTCCGTCTGAGTACACTCTATCTAGCAGGTATTTTCTCGTTTCCTTCGCGTTATATTATAATATATGTAGTTTATATGACTTACTAGAAAGCTTTATGGAAATTTTTATGAAAACACTACAAGATATACCTTCCCAACCTGCTAAGAGGCAGAAAGCAGTAATTCTCTTGTTGAGTACCTTCCTTCTCTGTACTCTATTGTTGAGTGCGTGCAATTTTCCAGGCAATGGTAGCGCAAGTACAACACATGCTACGAGTACGCCAACTATGGCTCCTACTCCCACTATTGATACGACGTTGAACAATCAGAGTGCGACTCAACTCAAGGCGTTTCAAAAGTGGATTGCGCAAATGAAGCAATACGGCGGCGATACGACGACTTATCAGCAACAGTACGACACAGACCAGCAAGCTCTGCAAGCAGCGAAAACAGATGCAGCTTATAAAGCGGCTTTGACAACGCTCAACGGTCACGTTACCGCAATTCAGTTGCCTACGCTCAAGACCGAGAGCGCAAGCCTGCAACAGCAGTTGAATCAGGAGGTTGCGTCATGGGGGCAGCAACACAAGTACCACGATCCTTCCAACAATACCGACTACGCTCTTGGCTATGAATACGGCATGAACGGTATGGGCGGCTGGGCACAGGACGAGTTGAGTGCAGCAAAAACACTTGCCGATTACCAGCAAGCGGTTGATGACCTCAATATGTACTTGACCAACTTTCATGCGATGACCACGAATAGTAGCGATAAGACACCGTATAATCAGGTTCATCAGACCGACATTCAACTGATGCAGCACTATGGTAATATTAGCAAGCGTGTTGTGATTGTCTCATTAGGAGAGCAAGCGATGCGTGTGTACGACAATGGCAAGCTAGTAAAGTCGTTTCTTGTAACAACAGGGCGTCCAACCAAACCTACGCTTGCTGGTGTGTGGTGGGTCGAGGGTAAGCAATCACCGACCACATTCAAATCCGGTGTTCCGCAAAGTTCGCCCGACTATTACCCGCCCACACCCATCAACTTTGCGATGCAGTATCATAGCGAAGGCTACTTCATTCACGATAGCTGGTGGCGCGTCAACTATGGACCAGGGACCAATTATCCACATGCCGATGATAGCGGTGATCCCTTCTCGTCCCAAGGTTCACATGGCTGTGTCAACATGTCGAAGACAGATGCAGGTTGGCTCTACAGTTTCGTCAAATTGTACACTCCAATAATGATTTATTAGAATAACAACAAACATGAAAAAGAGCGGCATGTATGCCGCTCTTTTTCATGTTTGTTGTTATTTTAGTTACTGATGCGGGGTTAGTACTGCGCTAAAGCCTTGCCACATGCCGAGGAACATGCTGTACGACATGTGCTGGAAGTTTGCGCGAGAAGAGTCGGCGATATAGACATTTTGACTGTCACCACCACGTACAACGAAAATATGTCCACCGGGGTAGTAATAACTATCGCGCACACCGACAATCACGGGCTTTCCCGAATTACCAAGAGCGAGAATGTCTTGTAATGTACGTGCATGGCTCAAACTTGCATCGAAACCATAGTGAGCGGCGGTAAGCGCGATACCCTCCTCGCGGAGCAAGCCGAGGTTTGTATCGTAGACGCCAAGATTCAACTCGACCTGTAGCACGTCGGCAGCGATAAGATGCTGCCCATAAGCATTCATGACCGTTGCCATCGCAATGCCTGAACACGACGAGTATGACCAGACCTGATATTGATAGTCCGTGTAATATTGTGTACGTGAGGCGGAGTCAATACGCACAACGCGTGCGCTCGCGTCTATAGGAACATAAGAGACGGTATTAGAATGAGCCAACATCTTTACATCACTAGCTTGTGAGACGCTCAGAAAAGAGAAACCAATACCCTTTGTCAATGTACGTAGGCCGCCCTCAGTCAAGCCACTCTGTATAAACAGCGTGAGCAGGATCATGATAAGAAAGCTGAGCGAGACAAGAGTACGGCGGCGCGTGTACCAGGAAGCGGGTAAAACAAGAGAAGGTGCCGCGTTACCAAGGGGAAGCAGTGGATGTGTTTCGGCAGATGCCTGTTGTTGGAGTAATGCCTTCTTATGACGGCGATGTGCAAACCAGCCACCAATAATAAAGCTTGTGACGATTGCGATCATCAACACAAGCAGTAGGGCCGTGATTACGGCAGACAACATACGTTACCCTCACACAATTTTTCTATCCAGGTTCTTGAATATTATAACGTATGGGCGCGTTAGATAGCGGTATTGAGAGCAGAAATAACCCGTTAGGGCTACTTCTATACTTTTCTCAGGTGGCACGCATGTCATAGACCTCGACATTTTCGTCGATAGAGTGCCTGTAGATATATACCTGATTGACGAAGTAGTTCAGAGGCAACACAAGGTATTCCACGATATCGGTTGTGTTGAGGGGACGTACATTCAGTGTGCCGTGCTTACAGATATGGAAGACGAGCAGTTCGCCCGGATCAATGATACCGAGTTGATGATAGTCTTTATAGAGGCTCCAGGAGATGGTTGTGTTATTTTCGATGAGCAACATTTCGTCGTCGCTCCCAAGATCGAGGCCAATACGCGGTTGAGGACGCGGCGACCAGCCACCAATCTGCCGTTCGGGAAGTGTTTCGGTTGGAGGAGCTTCGATTTCCTCGATTTCGGGAGCATATGTAATCGCCATGTGTAACGCCTTTCACTATCGAAAAGGGGTACGCCTGGAAAACGAACATCTACAACGGCTCTATTAAGATAGGATGCTTTTTAGAGAGGTGCGAGATACATGTATGATATTACTTTTGCTAATTTGACCTTCAACATCATGCCATACATTTGTATTGTTGTCAAGCTTGTTGCAGAACGTCAAAAGCAGACTATAATACAACAAAAAGGAGTAGATATATGTTCTACATAGGCTGCCCTGCATGGGGATATAAAGAGTGGGTTGGACACAATAATTTTTTCCCGCCTAAGACGCAGGCGAGCGATTTTTTGCGGTTATATAGTAGGAAATTATTGACCGTTGAGGGCAACACAACATTCTACGCCCTACCATCCGCTGAAACGGTCGCACGATGGCGGCAGGAGACGCCAGAGACATTTCGCATCTGCCCCAAAGTGTCACGCGATATCAGCCATGAAGCTCATATCGACAGGCGCAAAGAGGAAACGTTGGCGTTTGTGGAACGGATGCGCGGTTTAGGAACACGCTTGGGACCAATATTTCTACAACTTCCACCTGCGTTTTCACCGAATCAGTTGCCAGAGTTAGAGGCGTTTCTAGCTTTCTGGCCTCTCGATGTGCGTTTAGCGGTTGAGGTACGCAATCCCAGTTTTTACACAGAGCAGGGAGCAGAACACTTGAATGATATCCTACGTCGTTATAATGTGGCATGCGTGTTGATGGACACACGCCCAATTCGCACGGGGACGAAGCAAGAACAACAGATGCTGCAAGCTCGCGAACGCAAGCCAAATTTACCACTACAGATTGTCACTACAAACGACGTTGCCTTTGTGCGCTACATCGGGCATCCCGACGCAGAGGTCAATGCGCCATTTCTCGATGAATGGGCGCAACAACTGGGGCAATGGCTCACACAGGGCTTAACGCTGTATGTGTTCTGCCACTGCCCCTTCGAGGTGCATTCGCCCGACATCTGCGTAGAACTCTATCGGCGCGTTGCTAAGATCGTTGCTCTTCCGGCTTTGCCATATTCCGGCGCGGCTTCTGATACGACACCTGCGCAGGAACGTCTACTTTAAACGCTGGTGTTGGTGATGGAATGAAGGCAGGTTGTACAAGTGAAACGTCGTCTTTGAAACGACTATCATGCCTCGCCTTTTTCGAGGATGCAATGACTTTTTGGTATATCTTTCCATATTTCTGAGCCATTGTCCTTACAGAAAATTTTTCCTCTACGTAGTTACGAATGGTCGCGCGACTCAGTTCGACTAGTCGCGGAATACGCTCGATCATCTCTTCTACAGTATCAACGAGAAAGCCACTTGTGCCTTCGTCGATAATTTCAGGAGCTGCGCCGCGTGCAAATGAAATGACGGGACAACCGACGGACATGGCCTCGATCATCACCATGCCAAATGGTTCTTCCCACTCAATAGGATTCAGGAAGCCGCGTGCCGTGCTTAACAAGCTGATTTTTTGTCGTGTATTGACGGGACCAACATACTTAATCTGTGTACCGTCTATGTATGGTTTTATCTGCTCCTCGAAGTACGTTACCGCCTCTGCAATATTTTTATCTACAATGCCAGCAAGAATAAGAGGAATTCCTGCTTGCTGAGCACCCCGTATGGCGAGGTGAGCACCTTTTTCAGGAACGAAACGTCCTAGCCAAACAAAACAATCACCAACTTGCTTTACACTATGCTTAAAAAAGCTCGCTGGCAGACCATGATACACAACACCGACAAAGTTGAGTGGATAAGGCGTGTGCTTACGCTCGTATTCGCTGATGGCAACCATAGGTTCGGATAAAAACCACTCTTTATAATATTCATCCGCGTCACCTGTCCATGATTGCACACGATCAAAAGGGAAATGACTGTGCAACGTCGTGAGGCATGGTGTGACGAGAGATGCCATGAGAGGAAACAGGTACATATCAGAGCTAGAAGAAAGATGCGTGTGAACGATATCAAAATCGTGTTCTTTTATATATTCGACCGACTTATAGAAATGATAATATGCCTTGAGGTGCCCTTGCCAGGGCACGCCTGTTTCAATGAGCGATTGAGGGAAAAATGATTTGAGAGAGGCTGATGTCTTCGCATCGCCAGGAGCGAGTAATGTTACATCGTGACCCTCGGCAACCTGTTCATTGATTAAGTTGGCGATAACGGCTTCGGTACCACCATAATTTTTGGGGGGAATACGTATCCAGGGAGGAGCAATATGTACTATTTTCATATGGTTCCTTTACTAAGTGTCAACTTCATAAACATGCTACATCTATTATACACTTCCATGAGCAATCCACTTTCATTACGGGTACACATCTCAAAAAGTTTCTATAGCTGAGTTAAAAGCGATTTTCCCCCAAAAGAAAGGTCTCCAATACATCCACACATTATGCATGGACGCTGGAGACCTTTCCCAGGACCAGAGAAGGAAAGAGAAGGGTATATGCAACTCTGGTAGACGTGAGATTATGTATAGGATAATGAAAAGTGATGATACCCACTCCAAGGTTTTAGAGTCGTAGCGACTGCGACGGTCTGAAGTGTGAACGCATGCTTGCTGCTGCTACGCCATCCCCCCCTTTAACCCGGTATCACACTAGTATACGTTGTCTTTGAGGATGTGGATTACTGCTTTTTTAGCGAATTTTTGTCATTTGAAATTGCAATGTTTTTGCTCTTTGGCAAAGTTGACTATTTGGGTTATGATGTAAGCAATATACGCTGTGACGGGCAGAAGAAAGGAACACAGTCTGTGGAGAACAACTTTTTTCCCTCCTGGTATCCAGTGCAAATCCGTTTTCGCGACCTCGATCCCCTTGCACATGTCAACAACACGGTTTATTTCACGTATTTTGAAGAGGCGCGGAGTTATTATTTGGATCAACTGGACACGTGGCTCAAGGAGTGGCCTTCACGTGAGGAGCATCAAGAAGTAGAAAGCGTCGTCTCGCATCCACCCCACAATCCACGTATTCGCACCAATCCCAATGGGAGTCATTATGGTTTTCTGGTGAAAGAGGCAACGTGTACGTATGAGCTACCACTAGTGCGCTCAGATAACGTGGAGATTGGTGTACGTGTTGTGCATGTCGGGCGCACCAGCTTCATCATGGAACAACAGATACGGGATAGAAACGAGCATGAACACATCTTTGCCACGGGTAGGACAGTGATGGTGTGGTGCAATTATCTCACTGGTCGCCCCCATCCTATTCCGTCATCACTCCGTTTTGCTTTTGAGCAGATGGAGGGAAAAGTGTTTCTAGCAGCAGAACACAAGTCATAGGGAAAGTTTCATAATAAAAATTTTATTGCTCTTTTTCCGCCCCTATGCTAAGATAAATTGCCTGCACAGGCTGCAATATAACCAAGAGAAGAAGGTATAATGGCGAGTTTTAACAGAGGTGGTAGTGACAATACACAGCCTCCATCGGATGGGGAGATTACCGATGAAATGCTCATACACGAGCTTGCCAAGGGAAATGCGTGGGCAATGGAGCCACTGTATGATCGCTATAATCGTATCCTGTACACCATCGCTTATCGCATGGTGTCCGATTCTCAAATAGCGGAGGACCTGTTACAGGAGGTATTTATGGCGGTCTTCAAACGTGCAGACTCCTATTCGGCACAAACAGGAACAGTTCGTAGCTGGCTTATTTCAATCGTCCATCATCGCACTATTGACTATTTACGAACGGTAAAACGTCGCTCTATATTGAAGCAAGCGGAGTGGGAAGAGGTTGACCGCGATGAGAACACGGCTCAACCCGACGCATGGGAAGGCGCATGGAATTCTATTCAAGCACAGCATATACAGGCGGCCTTAAACATGCTGCCTCCTGAGCAGAGCCTTGTTATCAAACTAGCGTATTTTCAAGGCTGGACACATGCAGAAATAGCCGAAAAGTATGGAATACCTCTCGGCACAGTCAAAGCACGAATGCGCCTAGGCATTAAGCACTTGCGAGATATTCTTGCCCAGAAGGGCATTACCGAGTTGTGATTTTTCTCTTTATTTTATCTTTCGCAAAATAGGTAGATATACTTATAGACACTTCCGTTACCAAACATCTATACTTTACCTATTATTTCTAGCTTTGTACCATCTATTCCTGGAGTTTCTGCCATGCGCGTGCGTCCGTTTTTCTGGTGCCTCCTTGCATTTGTTTGCACCGGGAGTTTGCTCCTAGCTGCATCCTATCAGCCACATTCTCCCAACATTCTGCGCCTACACGTCCTTCAACAGCAACTGAAGACAAATAAGCCTGCTATGATAAAGTTATCGTTGACAGATAGGCAGGGTATTCCAATTGAACAAGCTCGCATTTCTTCACAGGCAAATATGACAAATATGGACATGCCAACAAAAGAGATTACTACTCAGCCTCTAGGTCATGGTGAGTATCTTGTGCAGTTGCATCTTTTCATGGCTGGTCCCTGGACAATTACTGTACAAGCATTGGCGGAGGGATTTGCACCATCTCAGCAAAACCTCTACGTTCAGGTAGAGTGACGTAAGGTGTGATGAGAAAAAAAATCTTTGAGCTTTCACTCTTTGAAAAAGTTATTCTTGGCAACAGTATGCTTCTCATTGGTGAGGCAATCGCGGGTCTGTGGGTGACAAGTCACAGCCTGGAGACACATCACTACCTTATTGATACTGGTTTCATTGTTATCTCAACCATGCTCACCCTTATCACCAATACCTTCCTGCTCCGTGCCAATTTTCGGCCCCTCTACAATCTGCTAGCAACTATTCGAGCCGTAAGCAAAGGAAAAACCGACGAACGCGCTCATCTCTCGACCTCGGCTTCAGAGGTGGGTGAACTAGCGCAGGCATTCAACACTATGCTCGATAAATTAGAGGCGGCACGACGCGAACAAACAATGCTCATTATTCAAGCTCAAGAGGAGGAGCAACGACGCATAGCCCTCGAACTACACGATGAAGCAGGCCAAAACCTTACTGCACTACTTATTCACGCCGAGCTTTTATCACAGCGTATACAGGCATTGCCTACAAGTGCCATCAATTTCCAGACGCAAGAGCAACTTGTCAATAGCATTACGCATATGAATACGCTGATTCAACAGACGCTGGAGGGAGTACGTGTGCTGGCGCAACAGCTACGACCAAGTACGCTCGATGATTTGGGACTGGCATCGTCCTTCCGCTGGCTCGTCGAGGATAGTAGAGAGCGTTTACATCTGAGAGTCGATCTTGACATGAGTGGCTTAGCAGAGACACAAGAGAAGCACACGCTCCCTTCTGCATATGAAATCGCCCTGTTTCGCATCGCACAAGAAAGCCTAACCAATATCGCTCGCCATGCTCATGCGCAACATGTTTCGCTTTCATTGCATTGTCATCAACACAATGTTACGTTGCTCATAATCGATGATGGTGATGGATACGATACGACTGTGCAAAAAAGAGGGCTAGGCATATTCGGAATGCACGAACGAGCAGAGTTACTGGGGGGAGATTTGACGATACGCTCTGAGCAAGGTAGAGGTACAACAGTAGAGGTATACTTGCCCCTTCCCGTGGAAAATATGGGAGGTACTCTACATGTTGAATAACGAAGAGACACAATCCCTTATTCGCGTTCTACTCGCGGACGATCACGATATCTTACGACAAGGCTTAAAACTTTTGTTGGAGACACAAAAGGATATAGAGGTTATCGGAGAGGCACGAACGGGGCAGGAGTCGCTCACGCTTACCTTCGAGTTACAACCTGCTTTAGTGATTATGGATATTAGTATGCCTGATATTGATGGTCTTGAGGCGTGTCGTAGAATTCGGCAGCAGCAACCGACGACGCAGGTATTGATGCTCACCATGCACGAAAGCGAAGAGTATTTTCTGCAATCATTACACGTTGGCGCGGCAGGCTATCTTGTCAAAAAGGCGGCTCCAACCGACCTGATCGCGGCGGTACGGGCGGTGTCACATGGAGGGGCGTATCTCTATCCGGGTTTAGCAAAAGCACTTATTCGTGCGTATCTTGCTCCGGTAGAGCAACCAACTTCATCAGTAAAACAGGCGGAGGCAACGGCAAAAAACTCAGATTTAACGCACACGCTCCGTGTATTGACGCCACGTGAATTGGAGGTACTCACACTTGTCGCGCAGGGGTACACCAATCAGGAGATCGCGGACAAATTTGTGTTGAGCATCAAGACGGTACAAGCGCATCGTGCGAACGTCATGGAGAAATTAGAGTTGCACGATGTCACACAGTTGGTGCGCTTCGCGTTGCGACATAGCTTAATCTCACCGGAACCATGATTTTGCCAAAAAAAGGCGAAGAGAGAACTCTTATAAGGAGTTCTCTCTCCGTGTCCATCCTCCCAAAGTGGAGACTGGCGAAGCAGCAGAAGCATCTCCCCCAAGATACTTCTCTGTCAGACACCTGCCCCAAGAAACAGACAGTGTAGCTGAAACACGCCGTTCCTTCCTCGTACCGAGAGAGCAATCCAGATGTGACGACTCCCCATGTCCCAAGACAAGAGGCTTCTACGGTTTTGCACCGATGCTGTATCGTCCTACAGCCATTGATAAAAAAATTGTTCTCTCGGTACGAGGATCACTTTCCGCTAAGGAGCGGTAAACATCCCTTACCTTATGCTACCTGGTAGAACGTCCCCCCCAGAACGTTTTTCCCTGTAACATTTATCCCCCACACGTATAATACTCAATTGAGAGTAAGCCAAGGTTGACAATGTGTTAAGATACTATGTGTATTTCCAAATCACTGTTGAGAAAACTCCATCCGTACATTTCGTACAGAAAGAGAGCTTTTATTCGTGTTTACACAGGTTTTCCAACCTCGTTATGTACACCAGCTGGGACAAGAACACCAATGGGATGCTGGCGAGAACAGCACTATAGGATTGTTCGCAGGTGCCTTACTGGGAAGCAAGACGATACGTGTGCGTTTCCAGCGTAGCAACACGCTGCTCGATGAGCAACGTTACGCCTTGGTCGATGGTGCCAGTGGCTCATTGCCCTATCATTCGTGGATGGTCATAAAAGGGGACGAAACATGGCAAGCTGCTGGCGCAGATGCATCAGCTATCCGAGCGGATATTGAGCCGTACCTGCAGGGCTTCTCGTATTCAGATACAGCCTTACGCCTTACACTGCCACTCACGGATACGGAGCGCATCTTTGGCATGGGCGAACGCACAGGTAGCATGGATAAACGTGGACAGGCATTCCCCATCTGGAACGTCGATCCGCCGGAACGCCATACCGATGCAACACCAACCATGTATACCTCTATTCCTTTTTTTCTCAATTTCAAAATGGAGAATGGCAGAACGTATGGCGTACTGATCGACGCAACACAACAAATCGACATGGATATGGGTAACGTCTCGCCACAGGAGGCTACTATCACCGTTACAGGAGATATGCTCGTTGTCTATTTCTTTACTGGTCCTACGCCCGCGGACGTGTTACGCCAATACACCACGCTCACAGGTCGTATGCCGCTACCCGCACGTTGGACTCTAGGGCATCATCTCTGTCGCTGGGGCTATACATCACAGCAAGAGGTACAGGACATCGCAGCCCAAATGCGCGAACGGCACCATCCTAATGACGCTATGTGGCTAGACATTGACTATATGAACGGATTTCGTGATTTTACGTGGGACGCGCAACGCTTCCCCAACCCTGAAAAAATGCTGGCTCAATTTCATGAGCAACATATGCATGCCGTGACGATGATCGACCCTGGCATCAAGATTGACGAGCAATACAACACCTATCAGCAAGGGATGCAGGAAGATACGTTCTGCCGCTTTGAGAACGGAGAATTGTTCAAGGGCAATGTTTGGCCCGGTGAGTGTGTATTCCCCGACTATTCGCAGAGCAAAGTGCGCGAATGGTGGGGTAGCGCATATTCTCCATTGCTCGATTCAGGCGTCGATGGCATCTGGAACGACATGAACGAGCCAGCACTGACAAACTTCTTTGCAGGATCAGGCGACAGTAAAGACGATCTTCACGGCAAGACAATGGATTTGAACGTGTTACACCGTGCTGGCGGCGAGAATGGCACAGGACTGGATGGTCCACCCGTATCGCATGCCCTCTTCCACAACGCTTATGGTATGGAGATGGCACGTTCCACCTATGACGGATTGCGCCATTTACGGCCTGAGTCGCGTCCCTTTGTACTCACAAGGTCGGGTACGGCTGGCATTCAACGCTACGCCGCCGTGTGGACGGGCGATAATGTGAGCCAGTGGGCCGACATTTCGCTTGCTCTCCGTATGTGTCTTAGTCTAGGTATGAGTGGTGTGCCTTTCGTTGGCTCGGATATTGGCGGCTTCTGGGATGCCTCCAATGGAGAACTATTGGTACGTTTCGCACAACTCGGTGCGCTCCTGCCATTCTGCCGCAACCATAACGCTATTCATAATCCCGACCAAACACCCTGGGCTTTTGGCGAACCTTTTGAGGACGCTTACCGCAAAGCGATAGAGACCCGTTATCAGTTGTTGCCCTATCTGTATACGTTGTTTCAAGAGGCATCAACAACGGGCGAGCCAATCGTGCGACCGCTTTACTATCACCATCCACAGGACGAGCAAGCGTGTGATACGGAAGATGCATTTTTGCTTGGAGAGTCGTTGCTATCCGCGCCAATCACGAGTCCTGGAATAACTACAGCAGTTGTATACTTGCCCGCTGGCCCCTGGTTCGATTACTGGGATGGCACAGAATATCCAGGTGGCACGAACAGTCCTATTCCTGTATCGCTGAATCGTTGGCCTCTACTGGTAAAGGGCAATAGCATTCTCCCGACAGGACCCGTTATTCAGTATGCCGACGAGCCAAACGACGCGCCTCTGACCTTCACCTGCTATATGGCAACTGATGGTCTCACGAGCTATACACTGTACGAGGACGATGGTTCAACGCAGGCGTATCGTAACGGTGCCTTCTCCGCCACGTCGATTAGTTGTCGTGTCGATGGCGATGCCGTGACGGTGCGCATCGACGAGCAACACGCGAACTACAAACCTCGCTGGAAAGAGTACGAGGTTGTGGTACGTATCGCTGGACGAGTGCTACACCAGCGTGTTGCGGTGGGGCAAGGAAGTGTGACACTACATCTATAAACGCAAGTAAAAGAGGCACTCCAATTGTGCAAATTGGAGTGCCTCTTTTACTTGGATAAAAAGACTTAGCGGAACAAGCTACGGCGCCGACGACGCTCTGGACGACGTGTACGCGTGTCACGCCGATAGTAACGCTCACGGTATGGATGATACACACGGTGGTACACAAAGGCACTCCACAGAAACACCAGAATGGCGGCTGCAAGAATCGTGGTGATGAGATGCACTCCTGCAATCGTTGGGTCGCCAATGATATTGATGCGAAAGACATAATCAACCAGGACGATGGCGATAAAGCCGAGAATAATAGCTCCAATAATGCCATCGGGGGCACGCCGACGCGCGATTAACTCGCCCAGCCAGCCAACGATAGCGGCAATGATAATCCACACAAGAAGAGTAGTGAGATTAATAGTCACAAAGATTCTCCTCAAAAAAAGATTTGGATAAGCTTATTGTAATACGCGTAGACGCATCTTTACGCTTCAAAGGTGTGTCCACTTTGCTCTAATATACTCTTGGCATGCTCTATATGTTGCTCTTTCACGAGAATGTAGTCTGTGTCAAATGTTGAGATGGCGAAGAGCGGGATGTTCGCGGAGGCAAGGGGAGCCGCAAGAGAGGCAAGAATGCCTGTGAGTGAGAAGTCTAACATCCCCTGCACTTTGATCGCTCTCCAATTCGTTTCGGAGCGCACTCCTTGTGGTACAACAGATGCTGGACATACAATCGAGAGTTCGTCGCTGGTATACGTGATTGAGAGCAAGGAGCGGTTCTGCAATGCCCACGCGGGAATTTCTGTGTTCGGTGCGAGGCGGCATATGGTTAGTGATAGTGGCAATAATGCGAGTTTCATGATTTCCTCCACAGTGTCCACAAGAGGCATACTGTTCAAGCCAAACGGACGCCCACAAGGGGCTAACCCTACTATACACCGTTCTTGCGTGCTTCGCACGCCGTCTATAGTAAGGTTAGCCCCTTGTAGGCGTCCGTTCTCTCGTAGGAGGATGTTGCCCATCCATCTCCTCATTCTTGTTGTATAGTTTACGTGTATCCAAATCGTACTAAAAGAAATGCTACAACAACAAGAATAAGGAGATGTGTTTTCCATGCCAACACCACTGCCAACGCAAGAGTCGCTGCTAGAGTCAATGAAGCACGATCAGGATCGTTTCGACATCCTGACGAGTCGGCTGAGCGAAGAGCAACAAACAAAGCCCATTTCGCCCGAAGGTTGGTCGGTCAAGGATTTCTTGGCACACATGGCACACTGGAAGGCCGCAACTCATGCCCTACTGGTTGCCTATACACACGATCAGCCATTACCTGAGGTGACGCCAAGCGGCGATGAGGCCAATGCTACAATGCGCGAGCAAGACTCATCGCGCTCAGCGCAAGATGTTGTTACATCTTGGAAAGAGACACAAACTCATTTCCTGCATCTTCTGGTAGACGAGCTTGACGATAAACGTTTAGCCGAGACCGTTCGCCCACCCTGGGGCGGCGATGAGCAAGAGGTATGTGGAATTGTCGCCGAGATTATCGAGCATGACCGTGAGCATTTTTTGTTGATTGAGCGGCTTATAGGATAATGGACTGGCCTGTGCCGTTTGGCAAACGGCACAGGCCAGTCCATTATCCTACATATGCTACAAACGAGGGTCAACGGGTTCGCTTTCGAGGGCGAGGACGCCGAAGACACATTCGTGAACCCGACGGAGAGGTTCGCTCCGCACAAAACGTTCAACGGATTCGACGCCAAGGGCAAATTCTCGCATAGCAAGCGAACGTTTCGCTCCTAGCCCGCGCTGGCGCAAGCGTTCCAGGTTCTCCGGTGCATCATACTCTGGTCCATAGATGATACGTAAGTATTCAGGACCCCGACACTTTACGGCTGGTTGTACAATCCCATGTGTGCCTTGCTCGATAAATTTAGAGGGCTTCACCACCATACCCTCACCACCGCGTAGAGTAAGCGTCTCCCACCATTCTATAGCCTCCTCAATGCTTCGTTCATTGTCTAGCTTGACGACCTTGTAGGGCGTGGCATGCAAAAGCTTGCTATCTTCGTCACACAGAACTTTAAGCATATCCATATGCCATTCGTGTTCGACATCAAAATGAGTGTGACCTTCCGATGCAAGAATGTGAAATGGAGCGAGTTTCAGGTCGTCGATTGACTCTACAGGCCAACAGTAGTTGCGATAGGCTTGTACGTAACGCTTCGCCATAGCTTGTCGCTCCGTGTAGCTAGACAGTAGAGATTGTACCTCGGTTGTAGAATTCGCGGCCTGTGTGAGAGCAGCGACGGTTTCACTCAATGCAGTTTGCGATGCTACACCAACGGCGGCGTATTGTTGCAGTACCAGTGCTTGTGCCTTGACAGACCAGGGCATAAGTTCACAATCGAGACAAACCCAATCGGTTCTTGCACTTCCCCAAAACTCTATTGTGTTCAGTGCCTTACGGACACGTTCCAGTAACGCATTCTCAAGGTTTGCATCGTCGAAGAAGCGGCGTCCAGTACGTGTGTAGCAGATGCCGATGCCTTCGTTGACTACTCCGAAGCGTCTACGAGCAGCCTCTTCATCTCTACAAACAATCACAATGGCTCGTGATCCCATGTGCTTCTCTTCGCAAATGACCTGTTGAATGCCCTCTTGCTTGTAATAGGCAAACGCCTCGGTGGGATGCTCTAGCAACCCATCTTGTTTGCTCGTACCACAGGGCGACATAGTTGGCGGCAGGTACATTAACCATTTCGGGTTGACGGCGAAACGGCTCATGACTTCAAGTGCTGCAATCGCGTTTTCCTCGCGAAGAGTGATGGCCTTGTTCAAACGTGTAGCAATGAGACGCTTGCCTGTCACGTCCTCGATATCTAACATGTCGTCTTGCTGCTGTTGCGCGTTCAGAGTTGACGTTTCTACCGGAACAAGAAACGGCTTGGCTGGTTCGCTATACGTCCATTGTGCGGGAACAGCAATCAACTCTCGTTCGGGATAACGTAAGGCCGTTAATTTTCCTCCGAAGACGCAACCTGTGTCAATGTTGATAGTATTGTTGAGCCAGTCGGGTGTAGGTACGGGCGTGTGACCATAGACAACTATAGCTTTGCCGCGATACTCCGCTGCCCAGTCGTAACGCACAGGCAAACCAAATTCGTCGGTTTCGCCTGTTGTCTCGCCATAGAGCGCAAACTCACGGACGGCACGCGAGCCACGCCCCTGCATCGTCTCTTTCATACCAGCGTGCGCTACAACAAGCTTGCCATCGTCCAGCACATAATGACTAACCAGTCCGTCGAGGAATTTTACGATACGCGCCTTGAACTCAGGTGGCTCTTTGGCAAGCTGAGCCAGCGACTCGGCGAGGCCGTGATTGATGCGGACATCGTGCCCCTTCAGCTTACGCATTAGTTTAATATCGTGGTTGCCAGGAACGCACAGTGCCGTACCCGACGCCACCATGTCCATCACGAGACGTAGCACACTGGGCGTATCAGGTCCGCGATCTACGAGGTCGCCCAGGAAGACCACCTTTCTCCCTTGAGGATGCGTCACCAAGAATGTATCGTCATCACGCACAATCTGGTAGCCGAGTTGCTGTAAGAGCGTCTGCAGTTCGGGAAAGCAACCGTGTACATCGCCGATAATGTCGAATGGACCGTGTTCTGTTTTGCGATTATTCCACAGTTGTTCATATACGATCTCTGCCTTTTCAACCTCTTCTGACGAGTGCAATGTGTAGATTGAATGAAAACCCTCTCCATGCAAACCATGTAAAGAACGGCGCATCTGTGTCAATTGACGATGTATAACGTGTGGCCCAAAGTCGCGGTCTGGTCGCTTCGCGTTGCGCTCCTGGCATAACCTCTCCGGTACGTCAAAAACGATGGCTGTTATGAGCGTATGATACGTTCGTGCGAGTTCGATTAAGCCTTTGCGCGACTCCGGCTGTACGTTGGTTGCGTCGATGACGGTCAATTTGCCAGCGGCAAGGCGTTTGGCGGCGATGAAGTTCAGCACCGCGAAGGCATCCGGCGTGGCACTCTGGTCGTTCTCATCGTCGGAGACGAGGCCGCGACAGAAGTCCGATGAAAGCACTTCGGTAGCCTTGAAGTGTTTTTTCGCAAAGGTAGATTTGCCAGAGCCAGAGGCTCCAATTAGTATGACCAGCGACAATTCTGGAATCGTTATCTTCATTGTTCGTATTTCTTCCTATTAGTGAAGCAAGGGTGCTGGGTAGGGACCGATTTATCACGTCCTGTGAGCAATCAATCGCCGACGAGGACGTGATAAATCGGTCCCTACACACTGCGTGTGAACACTGCCATTTGTGAGGGTGCGCCGACTAGCACATCCTCTTCTCCAATAGGCGCGAATTGCACAGAGTAGTCAGAGCGGTCCGCAACCGAAGTTGCCCATTGCTGAAATTCTGGGCGAGTCCACTCGAAACGGTGGTCTTTGTGGCGCATCTCCCCTGCCGCTAATGTCTCGTATTTGACGTTGTATTCGGCATTCGGCGTGGTGATGACGACGGTACGTGGCTGCGCGAACTCAAAGAGTGTGCGCTCAAAGGCCGCAAGCCGCGCGGTATCAAGATGCTCTATGACCTCGACAACAGCGGCAGCATCATAGCCAGCGAGACGTTTATCTCGGTAGGTTAAGGCACCATGCAAGAGAGTGATACGCTGCCGCACTCTCTCAGGAAGTCGCTCTATGTGCAACCGCTCCTTCGCAAGCTCTAAGACGCGATATGAGACATCCATGCCAAGTATCTGCTCGAAGCTTTTGTCTTGCAAGAGCAGTTTCAGCAGTTTGCCCTCACCGCAACCGAGGTCTAGTACGCGCCTTGCTCCGCTACACTGCAACACAGAGAGGACCGCCTGCAGACGTTGCTTGTGCAAGCTTCCGCGCCGTTCGTTTTTCTCCCCGGTGGCATCTTCTTGCGCGTCCGTCTCCTCTTCTGCCTGTCGCTCTTCGACGATCAAGCGAGCAAGGGCATCGCGTGTGAGGTTGCGCTTATGTTTGAGATAGCGGTGAGCAATCTGCTCCTGCTGAGGATGATTCTCTAACCACCCTTTTCCGTTTTTGAGCAGTTTTTCGACCTCTTCATCACCGACCCAATAATGTTTGTCGTCGTCGAGTACAGGTATGAGAACATACAAATGTGTGAGCAAGTTCCGTAGACGGCAATTCGCGCTAAGTGTGACCGAGAAGTAGTCGCTCATGCCCCACTCAGGACGTGTCTCATCGAGCACATGTCGTTTCAACGTGACAGCGTAGCCGAGTGGCTCAAACAGGCTACGCAAAAACGATTCGCCGCCACGACACGGGACAACGGCGAGATGCGCCTGCAAAGGTATATTCTCATCCACTAATGCAGGACGTGCCTCACAGCGTCCATTCATGGCGGTGCGAAACACATCCGAAAGAGCCACACTTAAAAATGATGAGGCAACGTAAGGACGATCATTTACGTACTGATCGAGAGATATCCCTTTATTCCGTCCGCGGACAAGATGAATAGTATCAACATCGAGAAGTAGGGCAACCGTGTAGCGCGTCTCGCTCACTTCGGGATAGAACACATAGGCTTTGCCAAAGGTCTGCGAAAACGATTGGAGACGCTGTGGATGTTTGTGTAGCAGATAGCCGAGGTCGGTGGCGGGCTGATATGTGGTTGTGATTGTAAGCAACATCGGAGGACCTTCCAGTACATGAAAACGAGGATATACTACTTGTCAATTCGCATAGCGTTTGCGTAGTGTAACATGAGCAAGAGGAGTTTGCAACTCTAAATTATAGATGGGTCGCATCCAAATGAAAAGTATTGCCTCTTTTTGTTGACGTATATCGTATAAGTGATATATAACAAGGAAGCGATACTATAATATTTTGTTTAGGAACGAAGGACGCATGAATAACGCCGGGAAGGAGCGAGGACAGATAGTATCTGAACTCGCGCCAATAACTAATGAGTCTTTGTCTCGTGAAGAGCCGGATTCTCAGGAGCAACTGCGCCTGGCTGAACTGATCAGGGATGTCGGACTGGCTCTCATTCAAAGCACAAGTCTTCATGAAATGGCTCAACAATGCGCTCAATCTCTGGTTAACTATTTTGATGCTGCGTTTGCCCGTATCTGGACACTCAACGAGCAAAGCCAGATACTCGAACTGCAGGCGAGCGCAGGTCTATATACTCACTTGAATGGTGTTCATAGCCGTATTCAAGTTGGCACATTCAAAATCGGCTTGATTGCTTCCGAACGTTTGCCTCACTTGACCAACGATGTTATGCACGACCCACGCGTGAGTGATCAAGAATGGGCAAGGCAGGAAGGAATGGTTGCCTTTGCAGGCTATCCCCTACTAGTTTCTAACCGTGTTGTTGGCGTGATGGCCCTCTTTGCCCGTCACGCTCTCTCTCCCTCAGTACTTGATGCGATGGCCTCGGTTGCTAACACAATTGCGGTCGGCCTTGATCGCAAACAGGTCGAGCAAGAGCGTATACACCTGTTAGAGGCAACGCAACGAGCACATGCCGAAGCTGAGGCCGCCCTTGCAATACGTACTACCTTCCTCTCCAGCGTGTCTCACGATCTGAAAACGCCTCTGGCCTCTATCAAAGCCAACACGCAACTGATACAGCGACGGGTGAAGCGCGGCTCTCCACCTGAGGGTGAGTGGCTCTCAGAGCGACTTGGAGCAATAGAGCGGGCGACGATGAAAATGAACGGAATGATTGATGATTTATTAAGCCTCACTCGTTTACAACAGGGGCAAGCTCCAGAAGAAGAGTTTTCTCAGCTCGATTTCCTTCTCTTGCTCAAAGCAGCGATCACTGAACAGCAGGCAACAAGTAAGCGTCATAGACTTCTGTTGACGGTACATGATGAACCGTTTCTCATCAATGGCAATGCCACACGGCTCGACCGCATGCTGACGAATCTCCTGGGTAACGCTATCAAATACAGCCCCGGTGGAGGAGAAATTACGGTGTTGCTCACGAAAGAACAATCAAGCTGGGCTGTATTACGTATTGCCGATCCAGGAGTTGGTATTCCCGCATCCGACCTCCCGCTTATTTTTGAGCGGTTTCATCGAGCAAGCAATGTTGTAGGACAGATTCAGGGAACAGGTATTGGGCTGGCAAGTGTGGTGCAAGTCGTTGAACAGCACCAGGGAAACATTGCTGTAACGAGCGAAGAGGGACAGGGAAGTACCTTCACAATCCGCTTGCCACTACTGGCGGTAGATGAGACGCAGTTCAGCAGCGAATAACTCATGAGAGAAGAGAGGAATTCCAATGAATATACAACAACAGCCAATTGAGAGTAAGAGTCAACAAGAGAAATGCATTCTAGTGGTCGATGATGATCTCAATCTCTGTCAAACGATGCAGGTAGTGCTTGAAGAGGAGGGTTTTCTGGTAGAAACCGCGATGGACGGAGTTGAGGCGTTAGAACAAATTGAGCAGGTGCGCCCGGCGGTGATGGTACTGGATATGGGCTTGCCTCTGCTTGATGGCGAGGGAGTTGCGAAACAACTCAGAATGCGCTACGGAAACACGATTCCCGTAGTGCTGATGACCGCTGACGGACATGTCAGAGAGAAAGGGCAACGCGTAGGTGCTATCACAGCACTGGGGAAACCGTTTGAGATTGACGACCTAGTTCGTGCCGTCCGCGCGGCTCTCCTTGCAAGGGGAGGGGAAATGTAGGGGTCTAATTCATTACACCCAGTTGACAACGCACCATGTCAAAGGAGGTTGAACCGTGTCTACAAGACCGCTCAAATGATGCGTTGCTCACAGGGTGTAATGAATTAGACCCCTACAATAGCTCCACTCATCCTATTTAAGCTATAGACAGAACAATTCAGGGTATGTTACCATACGCATGACCTTTGGCTTAGTCACTTGCTTGCTGGTGGCTCATAGGAATACTGCGAAAGAAGGAAGTACCTACTATGTCTAACACGCCAAACCAGGAACCAAATCCAAATCAGGACTCATACACGAATCCATCTCCTTCAGAGAATTATGGAAGTACACCACCACAACTCCCACCGAATTATGCACCGCAAGGGCAAAATAATTACGGTGTACCGCCCAACTACCCACAACAAGAACAAGGGAACTACGGGACGCCTCCTCCCAATTATCCACTACAGGGACAGGGAGGCTACGGGACGCTACCTTCCAGCTACCCACCGCAAGGACAGGGCGGTTATGGGACGCCTCCTCCCAATTATCAGCCCAACGTGCCAGCGGGTTATGGTGCGCCTTATCCGCCGAACTATGGCTACAATCCACCACCAGCTAGTTCTCCGCTACCACTCGGCACGGCAATTCGGCAACTGCCGAGCCAGTACTGGCGTGTGCTGACAAAGCCTGGGGCGGCGACATTCGCAGCGGAAAAGGGCAAGGCAGCGTGGAACATCATATGGGTGGAGATCGTTGCCTTGACTGTGCTAAGCTTCCTACTCGGCTTTGCTATTGTCAATATTACATTCGCAGCAACACTAAATGCCCAAAACTTGCCAGCAAGCACGATTAACACATTCAGAAATGCATTTGGCTTTCTGCCATTCAGTTATATCGTTCTTGTTCCAGTCGGCCTTTTCATTGGTGTGGGAATCTATCACCTGATTGCCAAAGCATTTGGGGGCGATGGCTCGTTCCTGGAATACATGTACAGTTACCTGCTGTACTATACTCCAATAGCCATCGCGTCCCTCATCCTCTCAATCATTCCCTTTATCGGTAGTCTAGCCGCAAGTGCTTTAGGCATCTACGGCATCGTGCTGCAAATCTTCATGACAATGGGCGTACATCGCTTGAGCGGTGGTCGAGCAACGTTTGCCGTCCTGCTACTACCAATCATACTCATCGTGCTTGGCATTATCGCTTTTATCGTGATTATAGCGGTTGTCGTCGCTGCTCTGCAAAGGCACTAAAGCCGTAAATTATAACAATTAAGGCATGACAGGGACAAGCCCTGTCATGCTTCCTTCCCTGTCGTGCCCCCTCCCCAACACTTTCCACCCCTTTTATCAACTCTACACAACATTCCACAACAATGTATCTAACAACGTACAAACGTTTTATTTATTATGTAACAAATAAAACTTACTTCTGCTTAGAATATTCTACTCTTCGCCTTGTAATGCTACAGAATGTAAAGATACGAACAAGTGTTTTACATTGACAAATGCGCTTTCCTCCTGTTATAGTATAAGTGCCTCTTAGAATGAAATGCTCGTAGGTTGTGCATTGAGATTTCGTTTGTATTATAGAAAGAGGAAAAGTCTGTGGCCCTCCAACTTCCTTCGCTATCGCTCCATCAGCAGATACAGCAAGATGTCAGAAACTTCAACTTCCAACGCCTTTTCATTCAAGTAGGCAAACAGAAACACAAGCTTTTGCTTCAAATGCATACTTTACAACCAGTACATTAAATCGTATTACGGCTTACATTGTATATCGTACTATCTCTTATGTACACACGAAACATTATCTGTGGATAGGATATAAATACGTCGATGCAAGCGAGTAAACAGCGTATACAGCAACACCTCAAGCATTTCACCATTCGGCAGCTTTTTGTTGAAGAACTGATGTGGAATATTGTCAAGGACAAACCTTTTTCCATTGTCGTTGATACCCATAGTTATATTTTGCGTCCCCTTGTCGAGAAAAGCGGCGTCAACGTCTATTTGTGTGACCTCAATACACAGGGAAGAATTCCTACCGATTCTATCTTGCGTAAAATCGAACGCGAACTGACGAGGAATGCGTTTGAACATATTATTGTATACGCGGATGAGACACAAGAGAGTCAGGTGTGGCAGTGGGTCAAGCGTGAGAAGGGCAAAGCTCCTCGCACTCGTTACAGCCGTTTGCATAAGGAGCAAACGGGCGAATTGCTTTCACAAAAGCTGCTAGACCTCTTTTTCACGATTGAGGATGAGCCTGGAACAACTGAGGTATCAGGCCGTATCGAAAAAGCCTTCGACACTGAGCCTGTCTCCAGAAAATTTTACGACAGGTTTCAGAAAGAACTCAAAGTATTTACGAACTTTATCTACGGCATTACGGCACAGGGTGATAAAGAGTGGTACGCCTCTCTCATGCTCAATCGCTTAATGTTTATTTATTTCATTCAAAGGCAAGGTTTTCTAAATTACACAAGTGAAACTGAGCTGAATGGCGAAAAAGATTATTTACGCATACGACTGAACCGCGTTCGAGAGCAGTACGGCGAGGATGAGTTTCACACATTTTACCGTTATTTTCTGCTCAGCCTCTTCTCTGACCTGAGTACATTAGAGGGTCAACGCATCCACGAACCCGAACTGGACGCGCTACTCGGCGAAATACCCTATCTCAATGGTGGCTTGTTTGACGTACATAAGTTGGAGCAGGAAAATCTCACTATCCATATACCCGATGATGCATTCGAGAAAATCTTCGATTTCTTCGACGCCTTCGAGTGGCACCTGGATGATCGCCCACTCAGTAAAAATAATGAAATCAACCCTGATGTACTTGGCTATATATTCGAGAAGTACATTAACCAGAAACAGATGGGCGCGTACTACACAAAAGAGGATATCACGGAGTACATTGGCAAAAACACAATTCTTCCTTATCTCTTTGAAGCCGTGAAAGAAGATTATGCACTTGCTTTCGTTCCCGACGGTCCCGTCTGGTCGCTTTTACGCGATAATCCTGATGAGTATATCTATGAGGCGGTTGCGAAGGGTACGCATCTTTCGTTACCACCAGAGATAGAGGTAGGATTACACAACATCTCGAAGCGTATAGAATGGAACAAGCCTGCGCCCCAAGACTTTGCCTTGCCTACCGAGATATGGCGTGAGGTGGTGGCGCGTCGGCAACACTATGAATCTCTTCATAGCAAACTCGTCAATGGTGAAATTACCTCTATTTCCGATCTCATCACCTACAACCTGGATATTCGCAAATTTACTCAGGATGTGCTCACCTATTGTGGGGATATACACCTGCTGAACGCCTTCTACAAACATATTCGCAAGGTGACAGTGCTTGATCCTACATGTGGCTCCGGTGCCTTTCTCTTTGCCGCGCTCAACATTCTTGGACCGCTCTATGCGGCGTGCTTGACACGTATGCAGACTCAGGTAGACAAGCACGTCCAACTCCCTGTGTACCAACGCTGCGATCTCGACATAATCGCAACGTTCCAGGGCATTTTGCGTGAAGTTGCTATACACCATAACCGTGACTATTTCATTCTCAAGTCAATCATCATCAACAACCTGCATGGTGTTGATATCATGGAAGAGGCCACTGAGATATGCAAGCTGCGTCTCTTTCTCAAACTCGCCTCGCAAGTCAAGAGTCCCAAAGGCATAGAGCCATTGCCTGATATCGACTTTAACATCCGTGCAGGGAACACTCTTATTGGTTTCACCACCTTAGACGATGTGCGTACCACCGTCAACAAAAACCTCGAAAGCATGCTCTTCTCTACCGAGATGCTAGCACGTATCGAGCAACAGGCACAACATATTGAGCGCAACTTTCAAAGCTTCCGCAAATTGCAAACAGAGCTACAACCTGAGTACCGCGCTGTTGCCACCGCGAAACAAGCATTACGGAACGAACTTGACTCACTAAACACTGAACTCGATACCTGCCTCGCCTCCAAATACAAGATAGACGAAAACAACAAACAAGATTTTGCGTATCAACACAAATTCAAGCAGTGGCAAGAAAGCCATAAGCCTTTTCATTGGTACTCACAGTTTTATGGTGCTATGCATGATGGCGGTTTTGACGTGATTATTGGCAATCCACCATATGTGGAGTATAGCAAGGTTAAGAAGGACTACACGTTAGTTGATTATCACACTTTAGATAGTGGAAATATATATGCTACGATGCTAGAAAGATCTTTTTTTCTAAGTAATCCCAAAGGTTACTCCAGCTTTATAGTTCCAATCTCTGCTGCTTGTACAGATAGAACAACATCTTTACAAACTCTGTTACAAAAAATGCCTATCCGCTGGTATTCGGCGTTTGACGTATTTCCATCTCGCATTTTTGAAGGAGCAGCACAGCGCCTATTGATACTTATTGTTGCAAATAAGTCGAATGCAATGCTAGAGTTCACAAAATCTACTGTTTTCACATCAAAGTATTACCGCTGGTATCAAGATGAACGTCCAGCACTTATGAGTCTTGTTAAATACGCAGAAGCGTCCGAATTTGACAAAATTGGTTGGCTCCCTCGTATAGAAGGAAATATAACTTTAAGTATCCTAAAAAAGATCAAAGACAAAGAGTTAGTAAATTTTATGAATGACTCTGCCGTTATCCCACTTTACGTACACAGAATCATCAATAACTTTATTAAGGCGATTGATTTCACGCCTTATTTTAGGAAGGCATCAGGAGAGGTTACAGTATCCGATGATTTCAAAAAAGTATATATTCTAAAAAACTATCGACTAGTGGCGATGTCGGTATTAAATTCTTCATTATTCTACTGGTATTGGAGATGTCATGGAGATGGTTTTCATTGTGGCTACCGTGATATTGGAAAGTTTCCGCTAAATTTTGCGTCATTTTCTATGGAAGATAATCAGAACTTAGAACTTTTAGCAAAGAAGTTAGGTGATGACCTCAATAAACATTCTGAAATTCGAGTTCGTAACCAAGTTAAAACAGGAAAAGTTGAATTACAGACTTTTTTCGTAGGTCTGTCTAAACCCATCATTGACGAAATAGACCGCGTGTTAGCCAAACACTACGGCTTCACCGACGAAGAACTGGACTTTATCATCAACTATGATATCAAATATCGCATGGGTAAGCAGCATGCGACGAGTGATGAAAACGAAGAGGGGGTGGAATAGTGCAGGGAGACCGCAAGGGTCTCCCTTACAGGCTATATCATATGTGTAGGGGAGACCCTTGCGGTCTCCCTGCACATTTACCAATTACCAAATATTCGTACTTTACAAGCGCGGCGTTAGACCGTATTATGGATTGCACACAATAAATTACGCCTTACCGCGTAAAAAGTAACGTTATTTGCTAGAATGGGAACAGAAACTCTATGGCCCCCGATACTCAAGGGAATAGCAATACGCAGAACCTCAATATTAAGCGTACTCGTGATTACCTGCAAGACCTGAATTTTCGCGCTCTGTTCAATGAACTCGGCTGGGGTCGCCCTCAAAATTCACGAGGCGAAAATGTTTCCCTATCACAGTTCTCCTATCAGCGTACCGAGATCGCGCAGTTGTCGGGTGTTGCCATTTTTCAGATCGAGATGCCCGATGGCACAATTCCCGATAAGAAGACGCAAGAGGCTATTCATACGAATGTCTCGTCTCTGCACCAGGAAAACTTGCTCATTTTTCTTGACAAAGGGCACACACAGAGCCTCTGGTACTGGATGAAGCGCGAGGGCAACAAGTCCTATCCGCGTACTCATCTCTACGTCAAGGGACAGCCCGGCGACCTTTCGCTAAGCAAGTTGGAGAGCATGGTGTTCGATGCGAGCGAGTTCGATGCGGAGGGCAAGGTCCCCGTTCTCGACGTTGCTCGTAAGCTGCAGGACGCCCTCGATGTCGAGACTGTCACCAAACAATTTTACGAAGACTTCAAAGACGAACATGCACGCTTTTTAGACACGATCAAAGGTATCGACGACGAACGCGATAAGCGTTGGTACACCTCGGTGCTGCTCAATCGCTTGATGTTCGTCTATTTCTTACAACGCAAAAAGTTTATCGACAATGGCGATATCTGGTATCTGCAACACAAACTGGCGGACTCACAAAAACGTGGCGAGAATCTCTACTACAGCGATTTCCTGCATCTTCTCTTCTTTGAAGGCTTTGCTAAACCAGCAGGTGAGCGTAGTGCGGAAGCGAAGTCAAGACTTGGTACTATCAAATACCTGAATGGTGGCTTGTTCCTGCCTCACCCTATTGAGAAACGCTGGCCCCATATCTTTATCCCCGACCCAGCGTTCGAGAGCGTTCTGAAGTTATTTAGAGACTATTCGTGGAATCTCGACGATACTCCTGATGGAGATGATGATGAGATTAGTCCACATGTGCTGGGCTATATCTTCGAGAAATATATCAACCAGAAGTCTTTCGGCGCGTACTATACGCGACCAGAGATAACGGAATATCTGTGCGAACGCGCCATTCACAAGCTCATCCTGGAGCGCGTCAATACTGATGGCATTCCAGGTGTAACCAGAAGTCGGCATTTCGAGACGGTGGAAGAGTTGCTCATGCGGCTCGACGCCCCGCTCTGCAAAGTGTTATTAAACGACGTGCTGCCCAAGATTTCGCTGCTCGATCCCGCCTGTGGCTCCGGTGCATTCCTTGTTTCGGCGATGAACGTGCTGACAAAAATCTACGGAGCAATCACAGGAAAAATTGAGTATCTGAACGATGTCAACCTGACAGACTGGTTAAGAGGTGCTAAGTCCAAGCACGATAGCCTCAACTATTTTATTAAGAAAAAGATTATCACCGAGAATCTCTTCGGTGTGGACATTATGGAAGAGGGTACCGAGATCGCAAAGCTCCGCCTCTTTCTCGCCCTTGTCTCGTCGGTGCAGAATGTCGATCAGCTAGAGCCACTTCCCAATATCGACTTCAATATTCTCCCCGGCAACTCACTGATTGGCATGCTGCATATCAACGAAGATATCTATAATCAACAGGTCACACAAGGCAACCTCTTTCAAAGAAGCTATGCCGAGGTAGTCGCCGAGAAAAACCTTCTCATTCAGAATTATAAGGACGCTCCAGAGTACACCGAGGATTTGAGCGACCTGCGCGACATGATTCAGCAGAAGCGCGAAGAGGCCATCGAGAACCTGAACGAACTTCTATTGGATGAGTTCAACAACCTCGGCGTAAAATACGAAGCGGCAACATGGGACGTTGAGAAACAGGCCGAGGGCAAACCAAAGAAACGCGCCCTTCGCCTGAGCGATATTGCAAAGCTGCACCCATTCCACTGGGGCTACGAGTTCGATAAAGTGATGAACGAGCGCGGCGGCTTCGATATCATCATCACCAATCCGCCCTGGGAAATTCTCAAGCCACAGGCCAAAGAGTTCTTCGCCATACACTCTAAGCTGGTGAGCAAGAACAAAATGCGGATCGAAGACTTCGAGGCCGAGCGCAGCAAACTGTTACAGGTACCGGAGATACGCGCCGCATGGCTCGACTATCAGAACGACTTTCCCTACCAGAGTGCCTACTTCCGCGCCGCATCACAATACCGCAACCAGATATCGCTGGTCAACGGCAAAAAGGCAGGCACGGACATCAACCTGTACAAGCTCTTCACCGAGCAGTGCTACAATCTGTTACACAACGGGGGGGGGGCAGTGCGGCATCGTCATCCCAAGCGGCATCTACACTGACCTCGGAGCCAAACAGCTACGCGAAATGCTCTTCGAGCAAACAGAGATAACAGGCATCTTTGGCTTCGAGAACCGCAAATCAATCTTTGAAAATGTCGATAGTCGCTTCAAATTTGTCGTACTTACATTCGAGAAAGGGGGACAGACACAAAGCTTTCCTTCGGCCTTCATGCGCCAGGACGTTACGGAACTGGAACGCTTCCCCAAACATGGAGCATTGAATACTTCCGTCGAGCTTATTCACAAACTCTCGCCCGACTCGCTCTCCATCATGGAGTTCAAGGACGAAGTGGATGTCACCATTGCTCAAAAGATGCTCAAATTCCCATTGCTAGGCGAAAAGCTTGAGGGTACATGGAACATTTCTCTTTCGCGCGAATTTGACATGACGAATGATAGTAAGTTGTTCAAGACAGAGCCAGCACCAGACCGTTTACCGCTCTATCAAGGGAAGATGATACATCAATTTACCAACACTCTAGCCAAACCGCAATACTGGATAAATGAGAAAGAGGGAAGGACGGCTATATTAGGCCGAAGAAATGATACAGGACAAAAGCTAGATTATCAGTGCTATCGCTTAGGTTATCGAGCTATCGGGCGTACTACAGACCAGAGAGCATTGATTGCAACTGTTCTTCCACATAATGCATTTGTAGGAAATTCGCTTATCATCTCACGTCGCTTTCAGCAAGATACAGGCGATGAATTCCTGGATGATGGACAAGTTTTATTCACAACAGCTATGATGGATAGCTTCATTGCAGACTATTTTATAGGGCAAAAAATCTCAGCCAACTTAAACATGTTCTATATTTACCAGTTACCTATACCACGCCTCACAAAAGGAAATGTCGTTTTCGACATGATTGCTGAGCGTGCGGCACGACTCGTCTGCACAACACCGGAATTTCAGGCATTGTGGGAATCAGTTATGCCTAACTCTACGTGGTCACCTGACGTAGCTGCTAGCGAGCAGATGGAACGCAGAAAGCTGAGGGCAGAGCTTGATGGTATCATTGCACACCTGTACGAATTGACGAGAGAAGAGTTTAGCCATATCCTGAGTACGTTTCCGCTAGTTGAGCAGGGGATAAAAAATGCAGCATTGGATGCATACGACCTCTTCACGCTAGAATCCGAAGACCTCGCACTGATGCAGATTATCGAGAAGGGTGAGACCGATACAACGGAGTTCAAGGTTGCGGCCTGTTGGAATGCGCGGACAGGCAAAAAAGATGATAGTATGAGAAACAATATTATCGAAGAGGTTGCCGCTTTCCTGAACAGCTATACAGGTGGAACGGTGTTGATTGGCGTCGATGACGCTGGCAATGTTGTTGGCTTAGAGGATGACTATAGGACAGCGAATGCACAGAAGAATAGTCGTGATGGCTATGCGCTCTTTCTACGCGATGCGCTCAAAGATAGCTTAATTGGCATCTGGACGCAGTTCTATACAATTTCGTTTGGTGTGGTGCTCGGAAAAGAGGTGTGCAGAATTGATATTCAGCCCTCAAATGAGGCCGTGTTTACCAAAAATAATGAGTTTCATATCCGCGATGGCAACAGGAAACGGAGAATTACGGGGTACGAAGCGAGAATGTATCAGAAGAATCGGTGGGGGTAGGGGTACAGGATGCCAAACATTTACGACAATATAGAAAAATCGCTTGTTGACGGCTTGCGTGAGACGCTCAAAGTCTCGTATCGTGCTGATTTTTGCGTGGGCTATTTCAATTTACGCGGCTGGCGACAAATCGAGGGGTTGATGGAGGAGTGGCAGGGCGGCGAGGGCGGCTGTTGTCGTCTGATGATTGGCATGCATGAGAAGCCACAGGATGAGGTACGCGAGGAGTTTCGTTTTAGAGGCGAGAATGAAGACGATAGCATTACGATGGATCGGTCTACCTCGATTCGGCTCAAAAATCGCGTGGCACAGGATTTCCGCGAGCAGTTGACGATTGGCGTACCAACGAACGCCGATCAGGAGGGGTTGCGACGTTTGAGCGCGTATCTCAAGAGTGGGCGCGTCGTCGTCAAGCTCTATCTGCGCCACAAGCTGCACGCCAAGCTCTACCTGCTGCATCGCTATGACAAGCAAGTGCCGGTTATTGGCTATATGGGAAGTAGCAACCTGACCTTCGCAGGTCTCTCGAAACAGGGCGAACTCAACATAGATGTGGTCGAGCAGGATGCATGTCTCAAGCTGTGTCGCTGGTTCGACACGCAGTGGGGAGACAACTGGTGCCTTGATATCTCGCAGGAACTTGCGAAAATCATTGACGAAAGCTGGGCACGCGAGGAAATCCTTCGCCCCTATCTCATCTACCTCAAAATGGCCTATCACCTATCGCAAGAGGCACGCGCCGGATTGTTGGAGTACAGCATTCCAAAGGATATCAAAAAACACCTCTTCGCGTATCAAGAGGCGGCGGTACAGATCGCGGCGCGACACCTGAATAAGCGCGGCGGCGTGCTGATTGGCGACGTGGTTGGTCTCGGCAAAACGCTGATGGCGACGGCACTGGCGCGTGTGATGCAAGAGGATCATGGCCTCAGCACGCTCATTATCTGTCCGAAAAACCTGAAGAGCATGTGGGAAGATTATCAGCAAGAATACCAGTTGACGGGTATGGTCATGTCAAGCAGCGTTGTGATCAAAGAGCTACCGCATCTGCGCCGCTATCGCCTTGTGATCGTCGATGAGAGTCACAACATGCGAAATCCTGAGAGCAAGCGTTTTCACGCCATCAAAGAGTATATCGAGCGCAACGATAGCAAGTGTATTCTACTCACCGCGACGCCGTATAACAAAAATTACCGCGATATCTCGGCACAGTTGCGCCTGTTTCTCACCGAAGAGCGAGCGAAGGATATGGGTATTCGCCCCGAAAAGCTGCTCAGCAAGGAAGGAGAGGCGAAATTTATGCAGGAGCATCCGTTTTCGGTGCGCTCACTCTCGGCATTCGAGGAGAGTACGTATCCCGAAGACTGGCACGATCTAATGCGGCTCTACATGGTGCGGCGCACACGCGGCTTCATTCAAGAGAACTACGCCACGCTTGACAAGACCAATGGGCGTCGCTATCTCACGATGCGCGATGGCACACGCTCATATTTTCCCACGCGCGTACCGCGTACCGTCAAATTCGCCATCGACGAAGAACGCAGCGACGACCAGTATGCGCGTCTCTACACGGAGAACGTGCTGACGGTCATTAGCAAACTCAGTCTGCCGCGCTATGGTTTAGCCAACTACCTCGTCTCGGATAGTCGTCAAAGAGGATTGGCACCAACAAGTTCGGAAAAACTCACTATTAAAAACCTCTCGCGTGCGGGAAAACGCTTGATGGGCTTCTGTCGCACAGGTCTCTTCAAACGCTTAGAGAGCGGAGGTCCCGCGTTTATTCAATCCTTAGAACGTCATGCACTGCGTAACTTTGTCTTCCTACACGCCCTCGAAAACGGGCTAGAGCTACCGATAGGCTCGCAGAACGCCGAACTGCTCGACGCCACTACCGATCAGGACGAGGACATAGCCGAGCAGAGCGCGATGGAGGAGGAAGAGGCAACGGGCGCGGTGGCTATTGAAGCACTCCCGCTCACAACGGAGGCCGAGTATCGCAAAAAAGCAGCAGAGGTCTACCACGACTATACGACGCAATTTCGTTCGCGCTTCAAATGGATACGCCCAATCTTCTTCAACAGCAATCTTCCTAAGGCACTGCGTGCCGATAGCCGAGGGCTACTGGGAGTACTGGAACAATGCGCCACATGGGACGCACGCAAGGATGCGAAGCTAAATGCACTGTACGATCTGATTACGCAGCAGCATCCGCACGAGAAGGTGTTGATCTTCACACAATTCGCCGATACCGTGACCTATCTCACACAACAACTCAAAGCACGCGGCGTGACGGAACTCGAAGGCGTTACAGGCGACTCGCCCGATCCAACGAGTCTAGCGTGGCGGTTCAGTCCCATTAGCAACGGTAAAAGTAAGACTATTGAGCAGGGGAAAGAGTTACGCGTACTGATTGCAACGGATGTGCTAAGTGAGGGACAAAATCTACAGGACGCCGCGATTGTGGTCAACTATGACCTGCCGTGGGCCATCATTCGTCTAATTCAGCGTGCGGGTCGTGTTGATCGTATCGGGCAATTGTCCGACACCATCTACTGCTACTCCTTCCTACCCGCCGACGGTGTGGAGCGGCTCATTCGCCTACGCGAACGTGTACGCCAGCGACTACAAGAGAATGCGGAGGTCGTCGGCACCGACGAGGCATTCTTCGAGGACGACGGACAGAACGCGCCTCTGCGCGATATCTACAATGAGAGGGCGGGTATTCTCGACGAGGACAGCAATGATACAGAAACAGACCTGACCTCACAGGCGTACCAGATATGGAAAAATGCTACTGACGCGCGTCCAGAGCTAAAGGCACAGGTTGAAAAGCTACCTAACGTCGTCTTCTCGACCCGCGCTCACGAGCAAAGCCCTATGGCACCACAAGGTGTACTAGTTTACATGCGAACAAACGAGGGCAACGACTCACTGGCATGGATTAACCGCAAGGGTGAGAGCGTCACGCAGTCGCAACTCACCATCCTCAACGCCGCCCGTTGCGACTACGACACACCCGCGCTCACTCCCCTACCAGAGCAGCAACACGACCTTGTACGGCAAGGGGTAGAGCAGATTATTAGCGAAGATAGAAGTACGACTGGTCAACTAGGTAGACCATCGAGTGCAAGGTATCGCGCATATGAACGCATGAAGAATTTTGTGATGCAACAAAAAAACATGCTCATGAAAGACTTTGAC
>CAXUHG010000001.1:154721-160735 GCA_964250805.1 uncultured Ktedonobacteraceae bacterium
CATTCCATCTTCTTCGCACCTCTTGTGAAACAAGCCCATCAAAAAGAAACAACCACAGACCTTGTACAAGTATGCCAAGTCCCATACCGCGACGGTCGGCACGCTTCTTGAACCTTTGCATCAGCCATACACCACAAGCAACATAGAGAACATCCAACCCTGTATTGATAAGCAGAATGCGATAGAAGTTACGTGCCTCCTTCTTTTCATCATGAAGGCTGAGTTCACCGAGGGCGTATTGTCCTTGCCTCTTATTCGCGCCACGCAAACCAAACACAGCAAGGGCGGCATCTATCGCGCCCCATAGGAGAGCCTGTAGACCAAATTGTTTCCAGAACGATTGTGGGCTGATTTGTATCACTAGCCCTGTAATCATGCTGAGGAAACCCCAGCCGAGCAGTAGCGATAGACGACGCTGTTGATACTGATAAAAGTTTTGTTGCATAGTTTTCCTCCAAGACACTCTTGTTCCTTTCAAATCATTCCGAGAATAGATTCGTTATAGGTTGATTACGAATATTATATAAGACGAACGTATTGTAGGGGTCTAATTCATTACACCCTGTTGGCGACACACGATTTTAACGAGGTTGAGCCATGTCTACAACTTCCTTCACCAATGCAAGAAGCCAAAAAGGGTTGAACTGTATCTAGGTGCCCTTTGAAATTGTGCGTTGTCACCAGGGTGTAATGATTTGCCATCTCCCCCCATCAACGCTATACTTTAATTATGACGAACACGCTTAGCTTACAAGAATGTATTTCCGACGCCGTGGAGTTGATGCAACAGGCGAGACGCATTGTGGCATTAACGGGCGCGGGCATTAGCACGGAGTCGGGCATTCCTGATTTTCGTAGCCCTGGCTCGCCGTGGGAAAGCAATCCTCCAACCAGTTACCGCGATTTTCTTGAGAAGCCTGAGGCACGTCAACGCTACTGGCAGACGCGCAGTAATCTCTCTAAGTTGGTGACAGCCGCACAACCAAACGCCGCTCATAAAGCATTAGCCGAATTAGAGCGACGCGGCGTCCTCAGCGGCATTCTCACGCAGAACTTCGACGGACTGCATCAGGACGCGGGCAACAATCCAGAGCATATCGTAGAACTGCATGGCACTTCGCGTTTCGCAGCCTGCACGCTCTGTGGAAGACGTTCCTCTATGAGCGATTTGCAGCGGCGTATAGATGCAGGTGAGATTGATCCACGTTGCGATGCGTGTGGCGGCTTGCTCAAAGCAGCGACTATTCTCTTCGGACAACGTGTACCCGACGCAGAATTGGCGCGCGCAAAAGAGATGACAGCAGCATGTGACCTTTTTCTTGTCGTCGGCTCCTCGCTCAAGGTCATACCTGCGGCGACGCTACCACGTCTCGCACTCAACCGCAACATCCCGCTTATCATCATTAACCTGCAACCGACAACGCTTGATCCAGCCGCCGATGTAGTTATTCACGAAAAAGCGGGTGAGGTGTTGCCTATTATCGTTGCGTCACTGTAGAATTGCTCGCGCGTCACTTTCTTTGTTCAAATGCAAGACGAATTCCCAAGCCGATGAAAACACTTCCCGTAAGCCAGCGTACTACGCTAGCAGCCCTCACACTACGCTTTAGCCATGCACCTAGAAAACTTGCTAGTAGAGCAATACTACTATCAACCAGCAAGCCGACTATATTGAACAAGGCACCCAACACGAGCAACTGAAAAGAGACTGCTCCTTTGGATGGATCGGTAAACTGAGGAATAAAGGCAATATAGAAAAATGCGACTTTAGGATTGAGCAGTGTCGTGAGAGTTCCTTGTAAAAACACTTGTCTCAGTTTCGTCTTCTCTTGTACAGGGTCAGCGATCATCGACGAACGACTGGCAATAGTGCGTATTCCCAAATAGATAAGATAGACAACACCAACGTACTTGATGATGTCATACACGATTGGCACCGCGAGAAACAGGCTAGAAAGTCCAAGTGCAAGGGCAGATGTCTGAATCAAGCCACCAAGAGCGATTCCTACAGACGAAAGAACGCCTGCCGAGCGTCCCTGTCCTGTGCTACGTGCGATGACATAGAGCATATCTGGCCCTGGCACGATATCGAGCAGAAGAGCAGCACCAATAAGTAGGAAAATACTGGTAAGAGACGGCATAAAACTTCTCTCCTTAAATGGTATCTTTCGCAGTTTTCGTAGGGACCAGATTTATCGCGTCCACTGCTCAATGAATTGAGCGAAATCTTGACGAATCCAGTATACAAGATATCTCAAGCATGATCTCGCGTGATAAATCACACAATGGACGCGATAAATCTGGTCCCTACGAAAAATTATCAAAGGTCAACTTTGATCTTAATTTATCGAACTCCGATAGCCATGTTTTTACTCTTTGTATTTTTTCTCTCCAGCGGGTATTGCTACACTCAACCTATTCTCGATAGGAGCCAGCGGACATGTCCATGCGTCGTTATAGGCACACGAGGGGTTGTAGGCGTAGTTGAAGTCTAGCACAATTTGCATGCGACCATTTTCGTCGCTTGATGAGAGAAAGTTGCTGCCTTTGATGGTGTCGAAGAGGTAACGACCAGCACCGTAACTTTCTTTTGGGCTGGTGGCATCACGAAATGGCAGGAAGAGACCACCGCCGTAGATGTCGAGCCAGTAGAGGGAAAGCGTCACCTCTTGCTGCTCAACAGGAAAATGAAGGTGTCCTACGGTTGTCATTTTCATGGATTCGCTGGCGTTCATGACCACTTCTTGCTGTGTGTGTTCGACATCAAAATCGACGGTGACGGCGAAGCGCATGGCAGGATTGAAGGGGAAATACGGAATGCCTTTGAAGTTCCGTTTTTGCTCTTCATCGAGTGCCGATTGGGGATGAGTTGCGAATATGCCATCACGCTCCTGTCGAAAACGCTGCAATATAGTGGCTTCGTCTGCACCATTTGCAAGCAACGCCGCATTGCGTCTCTGATACATGGCGGTCACATGCATGCGAAAATCGTAGAGATCAAGATAGGATTGCATAGCTATGTCCTGACAATACCCGTCAAAAATAGAAAGACCCTTCACGGGTCTTTCTATTTTTGACGGGTATTAAAGTTATTGCTCCAATTGAGGATGTATGGTAATTGCGACGTTGTTGCGTAGGGCGTTGGAGACAGGGCAACTCTGCTCCGCGGTTTGCGTCGCCTTCTCAAAGGTGGCGGCATCAATACCAGGAACTTTGCCATTGACGGTGAGGTCTACGCCCGTGATTTTGGCACCGCTCGCGCTCAACTCTACGGTACAAACCGCGCTTACATCGAGTTTGTCGGCTGGCGTACCGCTGCTCGCAAGCGTGTTCGTGAGGCTCATCGCGTAGCATTCCGCGTGGGCTGCCGCGATCAATTCTTCTGGACTTGTTTTGCCGTTGGGAGTCTCAGTGCGCGAAGCCCATGTCACAGAAAAGTTGTTGAGGGCACCACTGCTTGTATTAACAATTGTTCCATGTCCTTGTACAAGGCTGCCTTCCCATGTCACTTGGGCGCGGCGTTCTGCTTTTGGCATAATATTTTCCTCTTTGAATGAGAGTAATCGTCTACGAAGAGACTTGTATACGGTATGCACGATTGCACACTGTGTCATAGTATCACAAAGATATGTTATAGTGCATACAAGCACTATTTTTGTTGAGCGAGGATTTTTTATGTCATTGAGACACGCTGATTCACCAGACTTTGTTATTCGCCCACTGGAGACACCTGCCGAGCGCGATGCCTACTATACGCTAGCACTACAGACGTTTCATCCTCAAGTAGATGCGGCTGAGGCTCTGCCTCGGAGACGTAGGTTTACTGAGAACATTCCGATGTTTCAGGCTCGTAGTCTGCGTGGTGCCTTTCTTGGGAACACGCTGCTCGGTGGCTGTCACGTCGATGAGCGCGTAATGCGTATCGGCTCTGCACGGCTACTTACGGGCTGTATAGGCAGCGTTGTCACAATGGTGGAACATCGCAATCAGGGTGTTGCTGCTGCTCTTTTGCGCGATGTTGTCACGTATGCACAGGAGCAGCATCATGCTTTATTGTTGCTGGATGGCATTGGGCAATTCTATCATCGCTTCGGTTTCATTGACGTGTTTGATACTTCATGGCACACGATTGAGAATAGTGTTATTCAGGCACAGGCGGCTAGTCCCTATAAAGTGCGACAGGCAACCTTTGAAGATATTCCCGCGTTACTTGCGCTGTATCAAAGACACTTTGCAGCGTATCCTGCCTCCTTCGAGCGCGATAAAACATTTCAAGAGCGGCTCTTTCATGACCGAGGTTGGATGAAACCGTATCTAGCAGTGGATAACAAGAATGCAGTACGTGGACATCTTCTGCTCAACATGCGACCAGAGAAACCAGTTGCTTATGAGGTCACAGCGGATGACTGGTATGCAGCACTTGCATTGTTACAAGAGCATGTGAAACTGGTTCAAGACCGACCTGGAGAAGAGAATAAGAGTATCTCCTGGCCTTTGCCAATGAACTCACAAGCATATTATTTGCTCTCGGACCATTTTCAAGTGAAAAGTCTGACAACGAGTACACCCGATGCCGATTGGATGGCACGAACGGAGCATCTTCCTACACTCATTGATGCACTGCTACCACTATGGAATGAGCGTTGGCAGCAACATAATCCAGGTCGGTCAGGAGTGCTTGCAATAACAATAGAGAATGAGCCGTTTCTGCTGGGTGCCGACGCAATGGGTATTCATTTGCTCGATCCTATGACGAGTAGTGCGTATGCAGCACGCCATGTCAAGATGAGCCAACAGGTTTTCATCCAATTGTTGTTCGGCTATCGTTCTGTCTCATGGGCAATACGGCAGCAGGGACAGGAAATACCAGAAGAATTACAGCCGGTTCTCGATATTCTGTTTCCCCAGACGCCAGCATGGATTGCTGGTAGCGATGCGTTTTAAGCGTATCGTGTATTGCAGGAGGCGACATGGGCATTTTTGCACGTTTTGGACAGGAAATACGCCGACTAGTAGGACGCGACAATGGCATACGTATTTCCTATGGTCCTAATGCATTTCACTATGGCGAACTCTATCTTCCACAGAAAAAGGAAACAGAGACGCCTACGCCCGTTGTTGTCCTGCTTCACGGTGGCTTCTGGCGTTCTGCATATTCGCTCTCTTTAATGCGGAAATTAGCGCGGAACCTAGCACATAATGGATTCGCCGCGTGGAACGTTGAATATCGACGCGTTGGCAATGTTGAAGGTGGCTGGCCTAATACAATGCTCGATGTTGCGCTTGCCACCGATTACGTGCGAACGCTCGCGTCCCAATATGGGCTGGATACACACAAAGTCGTGACGGTCGGGCATTCAGCGGGCGGACATCTCTCCCTGTGGCTGGCGGCACGCCAGCGGATTACGGAAGGGGAATTGCACATAACAGAGCCACTACCACTCTTGGGAGCAGTTAGCCTCGCTGGTTGTGTGGACCTGGATTATGTCGCTCAACTCGGTCTTGGCAATGATGCTGCAATTGAACTGCTGGGAGGAGAGCCGCAAGATGTCCCTGAACGATACGCAACGGCTTCGCCAGCAGCGTTGTTACCACTTGGCACGCCACAGGTTCTCATTCACGGTACACGCGATGATCGTGTTCCCTTTAATGTGAGCCAAGCTTATGCACACATTGCTAATGAAGCAGGCGATGATATTACCTTGATTGAGCTACCAGGAGCAGACCACTTCGTAGTAATTGATCCGACCTCGGAGTCATGGGCGATTACGCTCAAAGAGATACAGCGTCTGTTTGGCGAGGAAGATGTATAATAAATAGTTTATGAAAAGGGGCAAGGGCGCCCGCAAGGGGAACGCCCCTCCCATATGACGATGCATCACGCAGCACTATGCGTATATGGGAGGGGCGTTCCCCTTGCGGGCGCCCTTGAAACCGAGAAAGGCAGGGACGCACGCTCATGACATTTCCCATCACGTTTGGCTTGCCACAGGTTATTCTGCTACTGGTCGCGC
>CAXUHG010000001.1:160835-197452 GCA_964250805.1 uncultured Ktedonobacteraceae bacterium
ATGACATTTCCCATCACGTTTGGCTTGCCACAGGTTATTCTGCTACTGGTCGCGCTAGTCGGTATCTTCTTGCTCTTTACAGCGTTTACGAGACAGAGAGATACAGAGAGATATGAGGATGAAAAGGCTTCTTTCTATGTAAGACGCAGACATAGAGGGGTGCGCTGGGGACGTGGCATTAGCGGCGTTATTCTCATTGTACTAGCCCTCTCGCTGTTGTGGGCGGTTGTGACTGTGCAGACCTATCTTGGTTTGACGGGTGAGACGAGAGTTGCCCATGTTCACGCAACAAGAATAGCGAATACTCAACACCAGATGAGCGTTGAATTGACACTCTTCGATAATAATGGTCACACAGCATCTGATAACACCTATCTTATTCAGGGCGATGAATGGATGGTGCAAGGCAACATTCTCAAGTTTCCTGCATGGCTCAACATTGTTGGCCTGCATTCGGGCTACAAGCTCACACGACTAGAGGGACGCTATGACGACATTAACCTGGAAAATAAGGGACCGCATACGGCGGTTGCCCTCAACGGAGGCGACGACAACTTCTATTCAACGGCCCACGCGCAACAATCGTGGATGACGCCGTTTGTCGATGCCTATGGTAATGCGGCAATTCAAGCCCCAGGCTCCTACGATGTGTTTGTGACGCAGGATGCGTTGATTACCAAGCCGACGTGATGAGCGAGGTAGGGACCAATTTATCGCGTCCAAAGGGTGGGGCGCGGGGTACACGTAACCACAACGAATCATTACCCACACGTTACCCCACCCCAGCCCCACCGAGGACGCGATAAATTGGTCCCTACCTCATATATTTGACGGCAGTGGGAATTTTGTCGAAGGGAGGCCAGAACGTGAGGAATGTACGCTCAACTCCGAGTTGCTCCCACGTTGCTAACTTCGCGGCAATGTCTTCTTCGGGCAAGTCCCAGGAGGCGTAGACAGATAGGCTCACAGAACGACATGATGCTTCAATTGCCTGTTGTGCAAAGCGTATTACGTTATCGTCGGCATAGACGTTGATCTCGTTGGCATACTCAAGGGCACTTGAAATCAGACGTTTTGAAGAGCCTGCTCCAACTATAATCCGAATTGGCTGAGGTGGAACAGGCATTGAGGCTGCATTGTTTAAGGAGAGATGCTCCCCCTCGAAAGTGACCTGCTCGCCTTGCCAGATACGGCGCAACACAGTAACGGTCTCCTTCAGTCCTGCAATCCGTGCCGAGGCATCAGGAATTGCGATACCCCACGCTCGCATCTCCTCGAAGAAATCGCCTGCGCCAATACCAAGCTCGAAACGTCCCCCACTCGCTATAGCAAGCGTCGCGCTCTCTTTTGCCAGCACTCCTGGTAGGTAGTTCATGCGGTCAATAACCATAGGCACCAAACGAATGCGTGATGTCACCATCGCCAAGGCTCCATAGACGGACCAGCCGCAGATGTAAGGATATTGCAGTTCTTCCGTGTGATAGTGATCCAGAAAACTGAGAGCATCAAAACCGTGTTTGTCAGCCACCTGAGCAGCCGCTAACGTAGCATCCCAATCGGCATTAGGGCCAAGGTTGATTGCGATACGCATAGATACATTCTCCTTGTAAAAACAGAATTTTAGTGTGTAGGGGTCATAATTCATTACGCCCTTTTTGACGGTAGATACTGTCGGCAATCATTGAATAACGTTTTCAATAGATAGGAAACGTGGTCGATTGTTACGAGGGCGTAATGAATTATGACCCTACATTCACAATCCACCATATACGCCAGTATAGTCTCCGCTACTTGACATCTCCTGTCATAAATAAGTTTCCTGCGCTCGTACTTGATTCAATGGTTTCGTAGGGACTAGATGTATCGCGTCCGGTGCGTGATTTATCACGCGAGATCATACTAATATGGCTTGTAGGCAGTGTTCAGCAAGATTTCGCTCAATAAATTGAGCAGCGGACGCGATACATCTAGTCCCTACGAAAAACTGTTACATGAAGGGTAGAAGACTAGTACGCTGTGCTACAATAAATTGCATAAACACAAACGTTTGGACAGGAAAGTACAATATCTCTATGTCATTCCCCTCAGTGATATCACAGGACAATGCTGGCAACAAAAAGCCAAGTAGCGTCTCTTTGCGGATATTCGCGGCATGTCTTACATCGGTTGTAGTCTCGATTCACTACACCAACTATAGCCCTTTGATCGCGACGATACGCACTCAACTGCACATCAATAGTGGACAAGCAGGCTTATTATCAACGCTGCTCTTTCTTGGTCTCGCTCTCACCTACCTTCCGGCTGGAGCATTGGCTGATCGTTTCGGTACAAAACCAGTGTTATTAGCATTTAGTGGATTGATTGTTGTTGGAGGTGTCCTGCTGCCGCTCTTTCCTTCGCTAGCGTGGGTGTTGTTCTGCCGCTTACTCGTTGGTCTAGGTTCTGGTGGTGCATTTGTAGCAGGTGCTGGTGTCGCGGCTAGTGCGGGTAAGCATGCCTCGGTTGGACAGGGGCTTTATGGGGGTGCAACACAGGTTGGGCAAGCGTTGGGTCTGTTGATTACACCGTTGTTGCTACCATACTTTGGCTGGCGTGGTTGCTTTCTGTTCTGGGGACTGTTCAGTGCCTCCTCTATTCTCGTATGGCTTTTTGTGAACGATGGGCAAGAGGCGCGTAGAGATGGAAAAATCGACGTAGGAGCGGGAATACGTTCGCCGTCAGTATGGACGTTGGGCTTATCTCATCTAGGCACGTTCGGTTTAGGAGCCGCGATTTCAACGTGGTTGACTATTTATCTCATTGACCAGTACCATCTATCGCTACAGCTTGCGGCTGCGCTTGGCTCGTTTGCGCTACTCACAGGCATGTTCTTCCGTCCACTTGGCGGTCTACTAATAGGACGCGGCATCATTGGCGCGATTCCACTGCTACGCATGGGTACGATTCTGGGTGCGGTAGGTGTCGCAGTATTGATGATACCGTTAAGTATACCGATACTGGGGGTTATTGGCATCTCGTTGATCGCGGTAGGAGCGACCATTCCGTATACATCCGTCTTCAACTCGGCGGCAAATTTGCGGACGGTCAAGCGAGGCGTGGCACAAGGTTTCGTGAGTATGATATCCAGCCCAACGGCAATTATCGGACCACCCGTGATTGGCTATGTACTCGATCATACGAAAAGCTTCACCGATGCGTTTAGTGTTATTCTCTTATTTAGTGCGGTAGCTATTACGGCCTCGTTTCTCGCAGGGTCAGCCGTGAGACGCGAGGCTGCCGTTCCAACAGTATAACCATAAAAGATTTTCATGTCACCTCTTCTACCGTTGGTACGTTACTCATGTAGAGGTAAACATACCTTGATGTCTTGCTACGATTGAGACACAGCATAGTTCCTTCAGAAATGGAGTTTCATTTTCATGAAAAGACCAAAGGCGATCATTTTTGACCTGGATGGCGTACTCACCGATACATCTGAGTACCACTATCAGGCATGGAAACACTTGGCAGATGACGAGGGTATCCCATTCACCCATGAGGAGAACGATGCTCATTTGCGCGGCGTCGGCAGACGTGACTCGCTGATGTACCTGCTCAAAGGCCGTCAGGTGTCAGAAGATCAGATACAGGAGATGATGGACCGCAAGAACCGCTACTATTCGGAACTCATCAAGAACATGACTCCGAAAGAGGTAGTGGCGGGCGGCGTCGAGCTGCTCAAGCAATTGCGACAGGAAGGCATCAAAACCGCCATTGCCTCCGCGAGCAAGAACACGTCGATAGTACTCGACAAGCTGCAAATCACTTCGTACTTCGATGGCATCGCCGATGGCAACAGCGTCGTCAATGGCAAACCAAAACCAGACGTGTTTGTCTTCGCCGCTGGTCTGGTCAATACATCGGTACTCGATTGCCTAGGCGTTGAGGACGCGGCAGCAGGTGTCGAAGCGATTAAAGCCGCTGGCATGGAGGCGTTGGGCATTGGTCCCAAAGAACGTTTCTCAAATGCAGACAAAGTTCTTCCCACTATGGAGAACAAAACACTACAAGATTTGATAGATTAACACATAAAATTACGGGTATAGCCTTGTAGAAAGCTATACCTGAAATTTTAGGAAGGATGCTTCTGTGGACCTTTGGCACATAAGCGAAGATGCCTTTGACCCTACACCCAAGAACTTGCATAGTCAGGAGACGGTGTACACCGTCGGCAATGGCTACTTCTGTACACGTGGGACGTTTGAAGAGGGCTATCCGGGCGAGAATCCGGCAACATTGATGTATGGCGTTTTCGATAAAATTCCGATAGGCAGAGAAGAACTGGCGAATGCCCCCGATTGGATACCCATTGGCCTGTTTGTCAATGGCGAGCGCGTCCGCCTCGATAGGGGTAAGCTGCTAGACTACTCTCGCACGTTAAATATTCAGAACGGCGTAATCACGCGTACAGTGCGTTGGGAAGATGAACTCGGCGTTCGTCTGCTTATCGAAAGTGAGCGTATCGCAAGTTTAGCGGATGAGCATGTCGGCATTATTCGCTATAGCGTTACCGCCGAACAAGCCACACAACCAGTGCAAGTTGACCTGTTCGCCAGCCTCAACACTGCCGTTGGTAACAATAACCTGATGCACTGGCAGACCGAGGATCAGGGACACCAGGACAATACCGTGTGGCTCAAGAGTCAAACGATTGCGACAAAGGTACATCTGGCACAAGTATTCAGTTTCAACACTGAGACGCAGGGCTTCAGTTCCGAGTTATACAACTCTGATATTGCTCCTGCTATCAAGCTCTCTGGCACGCTGACACAGGGGGCAAAGGTAACGACGGAGAAGTTGGTCACGATGTACACCTCACGCGACGGTGTAGAGCCGCTACCGACAGCACTGGCACACCAGCAGGAGCTATTGGCAAGCTCGTCGCTGGTGTATGATAGCCTGTTCACGGCAAATCACGCCGCATGGCAACAGTTCTGGAACGAGGCCGATGTAATTATCGAGGGCGAGGAGTCGGCGCAGATTGGTGTACGCTACAACCTGTATCAACTTCGCATCAACGCCTCTTCGCACGATGATCGTTATAGCATCGCGGCAAAGGGTATGACGGGCTTCGGCTATCTCGGTCACATCTTCCACGATACCGAAATCTTCATGCTGCCATTCTTCATCTACGCCATGCCAAACCTGGCACGCAACCTCGTGATGTATCGCTATCATACGCTACCGGCGGCGCGTAAGAAGGCAAAAAGTAATGGCTTCGAGGGAGCACAGTACGCGTGGGAGAGTACGTTGAGCGGCGACGAATCGACGCCCTCCTCTATCATTCACCCGGAAAATGGTGAGGTGATTCCCGTCCTCAATGGACCATTGGAGATACACATTAGCGCAAGCGTCGCACACGCGGCATGGCAATATTGGAGCATCTCCGGTGATAACGAATTCATGCGCGACTACGGTGCGGAAATTCTTCTCAGTACGGCTCTCTTCTGGGGTAGCCGCGTCGAGAAGAACGCGGAACGCAACGATTACGAAATCAAGAACGTGATTGGTCCCGACGAATGGCACGAACACGTCAACAACAACACATTCACCAACTACATGGCTCGCTGGAACCTGAAAACAGCCCTCGATGTCCTGCAGTGGCTACGCTCAACGGCTCCCGACAAGGTACAAGCGTTGGAGAAGCAACTTGGCTTGAACGACTCACACTACAATCACTGGCAAGATGTGATAGAGCATATTCGCATTCTCCAGAACAAGGAAACGGGTCTATTCGAGCAGTTCGACGGCTTCTTCGATCTTGAGCCACTCGACCAACAGAAGTATACAGGGCGTACCGACTCCTTCCAGGGCATCATCGGCCTCTATCCGCTGCAAAAGTATCGCATCGTCAAACAGGCGGATGTGCTAATGTTGCTCACGGTGCTAAACCAGGACTTCGACCTCAAGACCAAGCAGGCCAACTGGGACTACTACTACCCAATCACCGATCATGACTATGGTTCCTCGCTCACGCCCGCATTCCATGTCATTCTCGCCTGTGAACTCAACAAGGCCAACGAGGCTAAAGAGTTGTTCCGCCTCGGCAACCTCGTCGATCTCGACAACTTGCGTGGCAACACACCAGCAGGCATTCACACCGCCTGTGCCGGTGCTGTTTGGCAAGCAGCGATCTTCGGCTTCGCCGGACTCGACGTTACCGAGAATGGATATACGACAAACCCACACCTACCCGATAGCTGGACGCGGCTAGCGTTCAACTTCACGTTACGCGGTAAGCTCGAACGTGTGGATTTGCGGAAGTAAACATGGATTTGGCGCAAGGAGTCTGGAGAACGCAAAGGGCAATATACTTCAAATAACGAGAATGACCGGAGAGGGGACGGACGCCCACGAGGGGCTACCCTACTATATGACGCTCTTGCGTGCTTCGCACGCCGTGTATAGTAGGGTAGCCCCTCGTGGGCGTCCGTTGCTTCTTACATGTATAACCGGTTTCTTATCATTTAGAAAGCCAGAATGTACACCGTTGAGCTGCCTGGAATTGATAACGCATGTATCCCTCTTCATAAGGGAAAGAGCTTTCGGGCACTACCGACAATGCAACCTCTGTTGCCAGAGGGACGATAAGCACACCTTCCCCTCCTGGGGGGGTCTGAATAGTGATGCGATGACCAGCACCTTCTCTCTGTGCTTCAAAGTAGAGAGGACCCTGTGAAGTATGGATGGTCAGAGCAAGCGCGGGCAGATTCACAAGTTGTGGATGGACGAGATAGCGAGCAAAACCGGGAGTGAGCGGCTTTAAGCCAACAATCTCTGTAACAAGGATGTAGAGTGGAACAACGGGGCAATGGCTCCACTGCTCATGAGCATCGGGCTGTGCATGCCAGAACTCCTGCAACGTCTTATTCAGTATTATTGATTCCATTGCCATCCAACGTTCTCGGAAATCCTGAAGAATAACACTCGCACGTCTATACTTTCCTAATGCCCAATATCGCCAGCAGGCATTGGCGGGAAATGATAGTCCCATCGATGGCGGACATTCTTCTAACGCACGCAGACTCGCCTCGTACAGACCGGCAGGACATTGTGCAAACAATAGAGCGGTGGCGAGAGAACGATCACAGAGGCGCGGCTCTCCCTCTTCATCCAACCAGGGCAGATTATTGACAAAGAGTTCGCGTTCAGCACTCCAAAAGCGTTGAACTGTAGCGGCTACCAGTTCTTTGCCAAATTGTTCTGCTTCTTGAGCTTGCGCAATATCACCAAATGTAGAAGCAAGTGGCGCGTAAGCGTTCTGAAGCATGGCGGCTACGTAGAGGTTAAAGGCACATTGCTTATGACGTTGCTTCTGATAGGCTTCCTGATCGATCCAGACGGTAGGAACGCCAAGATGCTCTACGGGTAAGAGGCCGTCGGCCTTTTGGATACGACGCAGATACGCAACGAACGCCGCAATATGTGTATAGGGAACGTGTACCGCTTCCCGATCTCCCGTCTCTAAGTAATGCTGCCAGCAATCAAAGACAAAGCCAACACTATGATCCAGCATTGGCCCCCAGACAGTATTGCCTGTTTGTCGTTGTGCTAACCGTACCAGAGGATCATAGCCGGGCCAACTTTGCAAAAAATAGCCATCATAGGTCTGACCAGTACAATAGGTCTGCAGAAAACGCTTTGGCAGGTCTACCTCTCCCAACAAAGCCCGTACAGCACGCAACTGATGACCACCATCGCCACTATACTGTTGCCGCTCGCGCCCCATCCCATCAACGACCGTCTCTTGCGCGCTGTTATAGAGTGTGTTGATAGCAGCGTCAAAAAGGTGCTGCAAGGGCTGCTCAGCGCAATATATCTGCGGTTTATAAGGCCAAGCATACATGCGACGACGTATGGCAACGTTGGAGATGCTCACAGGGCCACTCATCTCTCGAATATGCAGTTGCAGCCAGCGCAACGACTCAAAGTCAAAACATTCAAAGGTATTGCGACCCTCACGGCAAATGAAGCGTGACCAGCTATACAGATGTGTATCCAGCCATTCTGTCCGAGATGGATCGTGTGCTTCCTGGCATATCAACTCCACAATCGTCCCTTCAGATGCCTCAATGGTAAAACAGGGCCAGCCGACGATCTGCTGTGTCCACTCAAAGGTTACATAAAGGGCTGTTTTGCGATCATGAGTATGCGAAAGTTCCCAGACATCCGTCTCATAGCTTTTGATGACAGAGAGATCGCGTACAATAGTAAATGATTGAGGGGTACGCATCTCGAACCAATCGCGTGGATCGCGCTGCCAATGCACTACTCCTGCACTGGTAAGCTGCGTTGCTGGCGTCAACTCTTCGCGCATCAAGGCAATTGTTCGCGGGTGCAGCTCACTTTGGCTCACTTCGGGAGTCGCGTCCGTAAGATAATCCTGATAGGTGCCTGAGGCTGCTGGCTTATCTGCTGGCACATCGAGTATCTGGGCAGGCAACCAGCGTTCATCTGGCATATACTGAGGAGTATTCCACTCGATGGGATGCAAGCGAGCATCGAACTCCTCCTGTAGCGCACGCAGAAACCACCGCTTGTAGTACCCTGGTTGATGGGCGCGATCAAGCCAGCACAACCAGCGATCATCGGAGACAACCTGCTCCTGTTGACCATCTTGATAGTGTACGTCCAGACGAAAGAGCAGGCCGGGTTTTCCGTTCACCCATGTGCCCTCACCATGTCCATAATAAAGCACTTCAACGCCAATCACGTTAGGACCAGGGCGAAGAAAGGCGGTAAGATCGAGAGGATCGACCTCCAGAAAACGTGGATCACAGGGGGCGGGTCCCCATTGAATCCTCTGCCCATTTACGGTCAACCGATAGCGACTATCAGCGGTCAACCAACCATGTGCCTGGATTGGTAAGGTATTAAGGTTCAGGACACGACGAAAAAGCACAACAGTATTGGGGAGTGTACGTTCAGATGGAAACCAGATCCATTGAGCTGGTGAAAGATCCATGATTCCTCTTTCATTGCATAGAGTAGACCGCAGAAAGCGTGTTCAGACACATTAACACAAATCGTTCTTCCTATACAAGAGGAATAAGGGAGAGTAACAGTCCCAAAACGGTCTTGACAAGTCCAACAGAGAGGAGTATGATACGTTGCGTAAGAAGACACCTCGCAATGTGAGGAGTCAAGCAAGTAAGGCGCATTCGTCTAGCGGTCTTGGACGCCGCCCTCTCAAGGCGGAGATCACGGGTTCGAATCCCGTATGCGCTACCATATACATCAACAAAACGTCTCAGGTTTGTGTAGAAGCGGCTTGAGACGTTTTTGTTTTTGGGATTATGGGCGGAATATATCAGCCCAAAGTATTATCTTTTTAGCTTGCCGCAAACACCCGTACAGCACTGCATTGTCTACTCATGACTGGCGAAGGCCGATGAAACAGTCTCTTTTGTACTTATTCTCTCCTTTTACGTTGTATACTAAGTAGGCACATTCTTTCCTTCACTTTTACAAGAAATTTACGCTCGATGGCATATGTTTTCTACTAAAGCGTTGCCGTTCTCATAGAACAAAAAAGAAAAGGTGATAATTTGGAAACTCTTTTTGGGTGGATAGCTAATGCGATATCTATTGTTACTGGTAGTACGCCAGTAACTATTACTAACCGAGGGCGTAAGGAAGATAGAAACAACCCTCAAAACATATTAGAGGCGAACACCTTGTTAAGAAGTCGTTTGGCTCAAGCTGAAAGTCGCAATCAAGAACTAGAAGCTCGTATCACTTTATTGGAAAAACAGGTTCAGCAGCTACAAGGCAACTCATAGTAGTAGTCCAACAATATTCCTGCTTGGACTCTACTTATCGCACTCATTGCTTTCTTCGTGACAAGAGCCAACAGCTCACGATAACCCTTCCTCGTAGGTCATAAGAAACGTCTCAGGTTTGTGTAGAAGCGACCTGAGACGTTTTGTTGTTTTTGGGATTATAGGCAACATGTAAACCAACAACAGTTGTTCTCGAAGAATATAAAAGTCAAAAGAAGTTTTCTCTATTATTCTTATTATTTCCATATATTTCTTTCTACTTTATGTAAATATTACAATTTTTTAATGCTTCATATATAGATTGACTTTTATCATAGTTGATGTTATTCTATACCAGAGAACGTGGGATGAGGTTTCTTGATAGAAGAGATGCATCGCTGTACCCTTTCATGTGGAAAGTTACGAAGCCTCCTTTCCAATATTCTCTTCATGAAAAGCATTATTTTCATGAAATGTAAAGCTTTTCTCTCCAAGAGGAGGTACAAATGCTTCAGAAGGACACGCGCCCTCTACTCACTAAACAATCCTCACTCAAAACGATACTCGTCATCGATGATGACGACACTATTACCGAGTTTCTCACTCTTACCATGTCATCAGAAATCCCGCTTGTTGCTCTTGTTTTCGTAAATGGATACGAAGCATTGCAAGCACTCAAGGACATCGTACCTGACCTTATTCTTTTGGACTATCACCTTCCCGAAATCGATGGGCTAGCATTCTACGACCTTCTTCGCTCAATAAAGGGACAAGAAGAGACTCCCGTTGTCTTCTTGAGTGCAAGTACTCCTCTAGATAGTATGAATGAAATTGGACAGCGTGAAGTTGTCCTGGTTGAGAAGCCTTTTGAACTCAATGATCTCCTCGACGTTATTCAATACACGCTCACCAAGTCCTAAAAACGGCTGGTATTCAAAAAGGTGAAGAAAGAGGAGATGCTTCAATTCCTCTCTAAGGATGCTTTCTGGACTACGACCAGTAACCCAAACAGTGAAGAAGTATCTCTTCTTACGAATCCAACAATAATAATGAAGAAGATTCCTACAAACATCAAAGCAAGCAGAGTAGGCACGTAAAGAATTATCTTTTGGACTAACAAATGACGCGACGCATAGGAATGATACGGTGTAAACCTTATGGAGAGTTCAAACGTGAAACAAGAGAGCCTATTCGACTTCTACACACATTCATCGATGCGTTACTTTCGTTTTCGGTGACTTACGATGGCTATATACCGTCTCACTTAGATAATGCTTTTTTCTTGTATCGGAAGGAACTTTTTCATGTCTTCAAACATTCGTCCGTTAGCGGTGCCACGTGCCGAGGCTTCAGGCTCGAAGTGGGCACGGCGACGCGATATTGGCCTCGTTATTCTCGTGTGGATTGCGATAGCTTACGTCATCTTTATGGCGGCGGGACACATTATACGCACGATTCTCTTGCTCATCATCGCAGCCCTGCTTGCTTACGCACTTGCTCCTGGTGTCAAGTTGTTGGAGCGCGTGATGCCGCGTTTCCTGGCAATTCTCATCATGTATATTGTTGTCCTCGGCCTGATTAGTTTACTATTCTACTTTATCGTGAATACAGCAATTCATCAAGCTAGCACACTTACGACGTTTGTAACGTACTGGCTTACACCAAAAACCAATGGGCAGTTGACACCTTTGGAACAGACAATCCAATCTTTTGGCATCTCGCAAAGCCAGATTGTCTCGGTACGCAATCAGATTATCGCTAGTACCGGAAGTTTTGCTGGTAGTGCGGTACCATTTTTAACGGGCTTCTTCGATTTTCTGCTGGATGTGGTGGTTGTCGCGGTTCTCAGTATCTACTTTCTGATTGATGGGGCACGCATCACAGGGTGGTTTCGTACAAACATGCCACAGGCGGCACAGTCAAACTTCCTGCTGGATACCTTACAGCGCGTTGTAGGCGGCTATATTCGTGGTCAATTTCTGCTGTCTGTATTGATTGGAGTCCTCGTCGGAGTAGGCTTGACACTCTTTCATGTGCCCTATGCGCTCTTACTTGGCGTGCTGGCGTTCATTTTGGAGTTCATTCCTATTCTGGGCACGCTCGTCTCCGGTCTCATCTGCACACTCATCGCTCTCACACAGGGATGGTTAATCGCGCTTGGTGTGCTGGTCTACTTCATTATTGTACACATTCTTGAAGGCGATGTTGTTGGACCGCGTATCGTTGGCAAGGCTGTGGGGCTACATCCCATTGTCTCAATTGCCGCCTTGATCGCCGGAGCTGAATTGTTTGGTATTGTTGGTGCCCTTTTCGCCTCACCGATTGCAGGAGTGTTACAGGCACTGATTATCGCGCTCTGGCTTCACTGGCGTGAAACGCGTCCTGAAGAGTTCGAGGAGGCAAAAGCACAGGTTGCGGACAAGATGGCGGATAGTGGTGTTTCAGACATATCCGCAAACACTGCGGAGAAGGCACACTCTTAAGGTGCAAAAATAGGGTGTTCTACTCTGTTTCTTGCATAGAAACTATGTTATAATCGGAGTCAATAAAGGGGGGAATATCCTCCCTTGTCTTTTTGCCATGTTGACACTATTTTGCTATAGTTACAAGTAGAAGTGTCTTCCATCAAGAAATTGTTCCTGCATCGTAATGATTGGGCAGGAAGCATACAATCAGCAAACACATAATGGGAAGGAATAGTTATCTATGTATAAGAAAGTTCTTGTAGGCATGGTTGCATTCGCACTCATGACAGTCCTCTTTGCGGCATGTACCATTGTGGATGCATCGACTCTAAACACTGGTCCGCAGGCACATATGACCTCGAATAACTTTAAGCTATCCTCAATCAATATCAAAAAAGGTCAGAAGCTGATACTTGTTGACGATGTTGCTGTCTTGCACAGTATCCTGAATGGTTCTTGGAATGGTACGAGTCAAAATCATAAGCAGGAATCTGGGGCACCGACAGTAAATGTAAACATTGCAAGCGGCTCTGCTGCTATCGGACCATTCACGCAAGCTGGAACATTTAACATTTATTGCACTATTCACGCGGGAATGCAACTTAAAATCATAGTCAGTTGACCACGCATTGCTATCTTTTTTAGCCAGGGAGACCGCAAGGGTCTCCCCTACATTTTGTATCAAATGTTACGTGTAGGGGAGACCCTTGCGGTCTCCCTGCCTTTTGCATCAACAAAAATTTTCCCTCTCGCACGTTCATTTCTAACTAGGTGGTACTTTCGTAGCAGAAATCCTCCGATTATATTAGCCTCATTGTTTGATATGCTATACTTTTCCAAGTATCATAAGTAACTAAAGGGATTATCTTATCTATGCGTAGACGATTTTTAACGCCGTGGAAAACGCTATTCTTACTACCATTTTCGCTCAAATTCTGGTCCATTATAAGCCTTTTTGTTTTGAGTGTCCTTGTCGTTGCTTGCGGTAGTGCATCGGCAAGCAGTAACGCAAATCCTGGAGACCCACCTGTTACTGTTACAATTGATTTGAATAACAATAATATCTCACCAACACCGACGTTGCCAGCATATCAATGTGGGGCTTGGGCAACGCAGTCAACGCCTCCGTTGGGGACAGCAGCGGTTGCGGTGTATGCGAAGTTTGTGCAAAATGTAAAGACAAATCCTAACGACCCAAACGATGTCGGGAATCCACAGGGGGTGGCGGGTGCTACAGCGATAGCTACGGTACTGTGGCCCGATGGAACACAGGCACAACTATCTGGCATCACGGGAACGGATGGTCTCGTCGCCTTCGCCGTACCAACGGCTGGTAGAGCTGACGCCATCAACAGAATTACGTTTGTAACGGTGCAGTTCGCGAAGGATGGTGTACCACCATGCACCGTTGATCAGACGCGAGCCGCCTTTTTCACGATTGTCCCCGCGGGAATAGGAAAGAAACCAAAGTAACGCAAGAGAATGCAGCATGGAGTAACAGACGGACGCCCACAAGGGGCTACCCTACTATACGACGCTCTTGTAGGCTACACCCACCGTATATAGTAGGGTAGCCCCTCGTGAGCGTCCGTTGATACATATTATGCGGGTACATATTATAACATTATTTTACTAATCTACCATATTGGAAGAGGGAGTTGCACATGCAAGATATTCGCATCGAACGTTGGGCACATACACTTGTACATTATTCTCTGTACATTAAAGCTGGCGATGTTGTTGCCATCAATGCCACTCCAACGGCAACCCCACTTGTAGAGGCCATTTACCGCGAAGTTTTGCGTGCCGGAGGTCATCCACTTCCTCAGATTTCGCTTGAGAGTCTCGAAGAAATACTGTTACGTGAGGGTAACGACGAACAGATTGCCCTACCTTCACCAACGCAACAGGCAATTGCAGAGCGCGTCACGGCACAACTCACCATTGCCTCTAGTAACAACACTAAAGCGTTGAGTGGCATTGACCCGACGCGCTCCGCGCTACGACGTAAAGCCTATCGTAGCGCGTATAGCAAGCGACAGGCACGCGAGCAGGCGGGCGAGTTTCGCTGGAGCATTACACTTTACCCAACACAGAGTTACGCGCAAGACGCGAATATGTCGCTGTCTGAGTTCGAGGAGTTTGTTTTCAACGCATGTTTCTTGAATGACCCCGATCCCATCGCCAAATGGCAAGAACTTTCTGTGCAACAGCAACGCCTCGTCGATTGGCTCAAGGGGCATAAAAAGGTACATATTCTCGGTAATGGCACAGACCTGACGCTTTCAATCGAGGACCGCATCTTCATCAATAGCGATGGCAAGCGTAATTTCCCCAGCGGCGAATTTTTCACTGGCCCCGTCGAGAATAGTGCGAACGGCGTCATTCAGTACGAGATACCAACAACGTATGATGGACATGCAGTCGAGGGCATACGTCTCGTCTTCAAAGAGGGTAAAGTCATCGAGGCAAGCGCACGACAGGGCAACGAGGTATTGCAATCCATGCTCGAACTGGACGAGGGGGCACGCTACCTCGGCGAGTTCGCCTTCGGCAACAATATCCGTATTCAGCGTGGCATCCAGAACATTCTCTTCGACGAAAAAATTGGTGGCACTGTCCATCTCGCACTGGGCAACAGCTATCCAGAAACAGGGGGGTTGAATCATTCCGCATTGCACTGGGATATGATTTGTGATCTTAGGAAGTCGGGCGAAGTATGGATTGATGACACATTGTTCTTGAAGGACGGGAAAATACTGGTTTGAAGGCATGTTAATGTCCAGCCAGGGTGCCCGCAAGGGGAACGCCCTGGAATAGAAATTTGCTAATATCTTCTCAGATAGCTTAGAATATGTGTACAAATAATAACTTCCCTGTGCTACACTGCACTCGTTTTCACAATTGGATGGAGGCTCGCGTTGGAGCAGGAACAAGCAACAATACCAACATTTTCGTCTATCGAGGATATTCAACGGGCAATGTTTGCCCAGAACTATATCGCTGACCGCAGTCTAGCAACCGCCGTCTTTCTTGCCCTCAAGCAACGTAAGCCGCTCCTGTTAGAGGGTGAGCCAGGAGTCGGCAAGACAGAGATTGCGAAGGTACTCTCTTCCCTTCTACATACAAAACTTATTCGCCTGCAATGCTACGAGGGCATCGACGTGAATACGGCGGTGTATGAATGGAACTACACGCGCCAGATGCTGCACATTCGCTTGATGGAGTCGGGCGGGGCTAATCGACAGGAGGAGCTGAAAGAGATTTTTGGTCCCGACTTTCTGATGCAACGTCCGTTGTTACAGGCAATTGATCCCGCGAACGCACTGCCACCTGTATTGTTGATCGACGAGCTAGACCGCAGTGATGAAGAGTTCGAGGCATACTTGCTCGAACTGCTATCGGACTTTCAGATTACCATTCCCGAAATTGGCACAATTCGGGCGAAAGAGCCGCCGTTTGTCATTATCACCTCAAACCGCACGCGCGAAATTCATGATGCGCTGCGCCGTCGTTGCCTCTACTACTGGATCGACTTTCCCACGCTCGACAAGGAATACTCGATTGTTATGGCACGCATGCCAGGAGTACCGGTACAGCTTGCACGGCAGGTGTGTACTTTTGTACGTGAGCTACGCACGATTGATCTCTTCAAAGCTCCTGGTGTCGCTGAAACGCTCGACTGGATCAGTTCGCTCCTGGCACTTGATCAGAGCGAACTCGTCGAGGGACCTGTACGTGACAGCCTCGGTGCCCTGCTCAAATATCAGGATGACGTGTTGCGAGTTGGCGGCAACGACCTTAGCAAAACGCTGCAAAAGGCACGAGGAGCGTCCTAAGCATGGATAACATATCTCCTCAACCACAAGACGCACAACTCCTGGAGATGCGTCCAATAGATATCGAGCGTGGCGAACGCTTGCTCTATCGCTTGACGGAGTTCGGGCGCATTCTATGGGAAGTTGGTATCGGCGTTGGACCGCGCCAGATGCTCGACCTCGCCGATACGCTCGCCTACATCGACATCAACAATAAAGAGGACTTCTACAATACGCTCAAATGTAGCCTTGTGACCAAGCATGAGCAAGAAACCATCTTCAACCAGATGTTCGGCTACTACTGGTTTCTACGCGATAAACAGGGCAAGAAATCAGAGCAGAACGGGGCGGTACGACGCGAAGAGAAACAATTACGCCTTCCTCCATCTGAACGCAAACGCTTAGCAGAGCATATGAACGCGCTTGAGCAGCGCAAAGAGCTACGCCAGGAGATGCGCCAGACCGAGCGACACCGCGAGCACGATCTCGAAAAAGACGAATATGATAACGACGAGGGCGATCCACAGGGAACGGCGTTCAGTGCAGTCGAGCAATTGCGCAAGAAAGATTTCGAGGATTTTACGTGGGACGAGGTGCAGGAGGCAAAAAGACTGATGGCGGATATGCGCTGGCAACTTGGCATGCGCCCAACACGCCGCAAAACGCCGTCTCACGCGGGTACGTATCCTGACATGCGCCGTATCATTCGTCGTAACCTGAAATACGGGGCTGAATTTGTCGAGTTGACATGGCGCAAAACGAAGCGTAAGCCGCGCCCGTTAGTGATTGTATGCGATATCAGCGGTTCGATGAGTTTGTACTCACGCCTATTGCTGCACTTCATTCATACCATCTCGAACGGATTGATGAACGTGGAGGCATTTGTGTTTGGCACACGCCTCACCCGTATCACGCGCCAACTCAAGAAGCGTGATGTAGATGACGCAGTGCGTGATGTCTCCAAATCTGTACAAGATTGGTCGGGCGGTACGCGTATCGGCGATGCCTTACACTACTTCAACCACACATGGTCGAAGCGCGTTTTAGGGCGTGGTGCCGTCGTATTAGTTATTAGCGATGGCTGGGATCGTGGCGATGCTAGCGTCTTACAAGTCGAGATGGATCGTTTGCAGCATAGCTGTCATCGTCTGATCTGGCTGAACCCGTTACTAGGCTCGCCGGACTATCGCCCCCTTACCATCGGCATGAAGACAGCACTCCCATTCATCGACAACTTTTTGCCAGCGCACAATCTCGATAGCTTGATAGATCTAGGTAACTTGCTTAGCACGATTGATGATAGCAGACCGGTACGCAATGGTGCTTCACGCCGTAAAGCAGTAGAGGCGTGGAGTAAACCCAGGAAACTCTAATCCTTCCAACCTCATCTGGACAAAGAATAAGAGACGCAACTTCTTGTAACTTTATACGTCTGTATATGTAGGCATAAAGATTAAACATGCAACACTACGTATACAGAGGGGTTGGAAGCGAATGTTGTTTCTGTTTGCGTCATCGTGTATATTCATCATCCAGAGAAGGGTAAAGATATATGTCAAACTACTATAATCCTGATGAGCAGGGGCAACAGCAGAACCCTCACAAGCCGCAGGAAAAATTGGTATTAGGCGGCTTTCAAGGCTCACAACAACCTGCACAGCGTAAGCCTTATCAATATCAACCACCACAGCAACAGCAGCCACAGGGCAATGCACAATATGGGGGACAGCAGGGTAACTACCAGAACAATCAACAGAATTACGCACCCTATCCTTCACAGCAGAGTCCTGCACGAACACCCTACCAACCTGGACAGCAGGCACGACCTGTCGCACCACAGAGGCTCAAACCTCGCAGAAGGCGGCGTGGTGGCTGTGCAATCGGCTGTCTCTCAGTCATACTGATTCTGGTTGTAGCAGGCTTCTTCGCCGCTAATGTGTTACAACATGTCTCCGCGTTCAGCTCTGTCGTTTCCACACAGCAGCCATTCTACAGTACACAGACCGGCTATATGAATACCGGCGACCGCACAAACGTCCTGATTATGGGTTATGGTGGCGGCACTCACGATGGCGCATACCTGACTGACTCGATGTCTGTTATCAGTCTCATACCATCAAGCCATCATACCTCGCTTGTCGCGGTGCCACGTGACCTGTGGATACAGTACCCACCTAATTCTGGGCAGTACACAAAGATCAACGCCGTATATGAGACTGCTGCTGGTTATACCAATAAAGACCCCAAGTCCGGTGGCGATGCAACAGCACAGAAGATCGCGCTTGTTACGGGCTTAGACATAAAGTACTGGGTCACAATTAACTTCCAGGGCTTCCGCAAACTGATCGACTCGATTGGTGGGATTGACGTGTACGTGCCCGATTCGTTCAATGCCTGCTACCCTGCAAACGATGATGCGAACGTCAACGCGGCCTGGAAAATAGTACAATTCAACAAGGGCATGCAGCATATGAATGGCGAAACTGCTATCGAGTACGCTCGCGCACGTGAGCCGCTTGCTGTATGTAGCACGCAGAATTCCGAAAACCTGGCAGAATTGACCGACTTTGGACGCTCAGCACGCCAGCAGATTATCGTCAAAGCGGTACTGACAAAAGTGAAGCAGAGTTCGACATGGCCTCATCTCTATGATGCAATGGATGCATTGAAAAGTGCTATCTTCACCAATATGTCGCTCGCTGACCTCGGAGAGTTCGCCTTGAAAATGGACCTTAACGACGCCAAAACAGCGCATATTGGTTTGAGCAATCAGAATGTGCTTGTGGACAACTACGACGGTGGCACCTATAAATTGCTACCAGCCAATGGGAACTGGGCCGCCATTCCCGATTACATAAACAAGCACCTGTACAACTAGGCTGGAAGAACATTATGTGTGAGATGTAGACAGACCTTGGAGTCTGTCTACATCTCACACATAATGTTCCTCAGAAAAATTAGCGAGAAGGCGTTAAGCTATGTCACAACGTGACACAAAACTCATCGGTGGTGCATATCGTGTGGGGCAAAAAGTCTCACAGCAGGGGTTGCTCACTATCTATACGGGTTATGACCGCAACACAAACGATGTGGTGGGACTCTTCATTCTTGATGTACCACCTGTATTTTCTCCGCTATCTGTACAGCAAGTTCTGCAACCATTGGCACGTCGCCAACAAGTGCAGTCTCCTCATGTTCTGCGCGTTCATGATTGGGGTATAGACGGTTCCCACGCGTATATCGTGACCGATCCACCACGCGGAACGACACTACAATATATTTTGAACAACGAAGATATTGACCTACGACGAACACTCGATATAATCCAGCAAATTTTGCAGGGACTCAAAGCGTTGCATGCACAAGGCATCGCGGGCATAGACCTGCGCCCACACTTGATCACTATCGACACGATGGGTGTATCAGATCGTATACAGCTTGATGATATCGGGCTACGCATCTTATTGAGTGGTCTTGGTGCATTGAGTAGCCGACAAAGTGATGAGTATGGTTCGCTCGATCCTCGCTATGCACCCCCTGAATACATTGTGGGTGGGCAGGTGGGACCGTGGAGCGACATCTACCAAGTAGGTCTCTTGCTCTTTGAGATTGTGACGGGACGCCTACCCTTTGTCGGACGCAATCCTGCCGAAACTGGCATTATGCAGACGAACGATCCAGTGCCAAATATGAATAATCTCAAGCATGATGCTCCTCCAGCCCTGCAAATAATTGTAGATAAAGCACTAGCAAAATCTCCTGCACAACGTTATATAAACGTAGACATGTTGTTGAACGCGTTAGCAAGCGTACAAGTTCCTGCTACAAGCTTCCGCCCAATGGGAACACCCCCGAAAGTAACGGTGATACCTTCTGGTGCTGGCACAACAACAGAGATGTCGTCGATACCAGATGATGTAACAGTACGTGTTACTCCTCCAAAAACACCAGACTCAGTGGCACCTAGCTATGGTATTCCCTCAAAAGATGGTGTCTACGCCTATTTGTGTTTCGAGCAAGATGGGAAAGAGAAAGAGCGTATCGCGATTCCACAGAAGAATGTGGTAGTTGGTAGACTCGACCCCAAGCGCGGACTCAGTCCAGATATCGACCTGAGTGCGTTCGATCCGCGCATGACAATTTCACGGCAACACGCACGAATTCGCTTTGAGGAGACCTTCTTTTATCTCGAAGACCTCAAAAGTCGCAACAAAACGCGTCTCGGAGAGCTTACATTGACGCCGTTACAGCCGGAGTTGTTGCAACACGGCGATTCCGTTCGCTTTGGCAGCGTCGCCATGACCTTCAAGATTCCGGGAATGCCATAACATTTGGTATGTCATAATATTTGGTAGGGACCGATTTATCGCGTCCGCATGCGTGATAAATCACGCTTGCGGACGCGATAAATCGGTCCCTACCAATGGGTCATTTCGCGGTTCTCGCAATTGCGATGAGGTCTGAGAGCAGCCCTTGTCCCGTCTCCAAACGTCCTGCTCCCGGTCCAATGATGGTGACAGAGGATAATGTGTCTGTTTGAAGCGTGATAGCATTCATCACACCATCGACGCGAGCAAGAGGATCACTCAATGGCAGTTCAACAGGCTCGACGCGTGCCTCAAGCGGTGTATCTCCAAGTTCAGAGGCTACGTGTAGCGACGCGATCAACTTGATACGCGCGTTATTGTGTACAGCGTGTTGCATCTGCTCTTTTGTAATCGCGGTAATGCCCTGACGTGTTACCTGATCGGGCTTGAGTGAATGTCCAAAGGCAAGAGCGGCAAGAATAAGCACCTTCGCCACAGCGTCATAGCCCTCGACATCAGCAGTTGGGTCTGCCTCGGCATAGCCCTGTGCCTGCGCCTCTTTCAATACCTCGTCGTAGGCTCGCCCCTGTGCCATCGCGGTCAATATATAGTTTGTTGTGCCATTGAGAATACCGCGTATAGTGCGCACGCGACTTCCGGCTAATCCTTGTGAAATCATGCTAAGAACAGGAGTACCCGCCATCACCGTCGATTCCATACGTAGTTGGACATGATGCTGATGCGCAAGTGCGAGCAGATCAATAGCGGAAAGGGCAGCAGGTCCCTTGTTAGCAGTGATGACATGCATACCTTTCGTTAAAGCAGCACGAATATGGCTCAGTCCCGGCTCCGCATCGCGCAGATTTGTGTTCGTCGCCTCGGCAAGCATATCAGCGTGTATTGCCTGTAGCCCTTCGAGTGCATATTCCCAGTGCTGACTGTTTGGGTACTGAATGAGGGGTTGACGAGCGGCAACCATTTCTAGCATCATCGGAATGTCGAGGCCGTCTTCTTTATAGATGAAGCCGGAACGAGCGTTCGCAACCCCAACCAATGTCACAGAGAGGTCGAATTGCTGTTGCAAGAACTCTTTCTTGGTATGCAATAATTCGGCGAGTCCCTGACCAACAACGCCAAAGCCGACAATTGCGAGACGTATGCTTCTCATATTTTTTACCCTCGCAGGGCTACTAAATCCACGATAATCTGAAACGGTCTAAGAGGCGTTTCACAGGTCCCAGTTCCTCTATCTTGAGAATACGCGCCACGCGTACATAGACAATCAGGCCAGCCAGTATCTCGATAACCAGTTTGATCAGCGCGACAAAGGTACCTGCAAGGCCGAGCGATGGAGTGCGGGTTGTGTCAAGCCCTATCAGGAAAGGAATATGCGCCATAAGCCCAAGCATAAAGTCTAGCACTCCCCGCACGAGCAGCAACGCTAGACCCATTGCCAGTGATGCCAGTAGAATGCGTCCCGTGAACAACGCCGTTTCGCGTACTTGTAGACCTCCGACACGTTGATGTAAGAGCCAAAACAATACGATAGCCTCAATGAGTGCTGCCAAAGAGGTTGAAAAGGCGAGTGCTGCCATACCCCATTGTACACCCCATGCAGCCGCGTTGATAAGGACGAGGCTCAGCGCGATCTTAAATATAAATTGCCCAACGCTCACTATAACAGGCGTCTTGCTATCACGCATGGCATAAAACGAACGTGTGAGAATTTCAACCGCTGACAGCCCCGCTAATCCTAAAGAGAAGAAGGCGAGAGGAAACGCTGTTGACTCTGCATCTGCCAGGCTAAACCGTCCATGCTCAAGCAACACTTGAATAATCGGCAGAGCCAGCACAATTAAACCAACACTTGACGGAATCGACATAAAGAGAATGCTGCGTAGTGTCTCCAAAATTGTATTACGCACACGGTCAAAACGCCCTTTGGCAACATTTTCAGCTAATGTGGGAAAGGCGGCAGTGGAAACCGCCATGCCGAAGATGCCAAGCGGCAAGAGAACCAACTGAAGCGATTGATAGTATTGCGTCACTAGCCCGTTGACGGCAGTTTGACCTACCACCACAATCAGCAAAAGAATTAAACCACGATCAACAAAGGTTGAAAGTGAGAGCATAGCGGCATTGATGATGCGCGGAACCATTTGCCGACCAATTTGTATCACGCCAGGATGCCGCCAATCGAAGGACGGAGTGTAGCGCATACCAACTTTGAACAGTCCCGGAACCTGTACTGCTACCTGAAACAAGGCTCCAAACACCACGCCCCATGTCGCAAACAGGACGGCAACACTATCACTGCGCTGCCCACGAAAGGCGAAGTATATGCCTGGCAGCAGACCGAGAATCAATCCACCGTTGTAAAGTACCGTACCCACTGCGGGTAATAAGAAGTTTTGGCGTGCATTTAGCACGGCATTGACGATGACACCACCTCCCAAGATGACCGATTGCAACAGCATGATACGTGTCAGAGTTGCGATCAGGTCGAGGTGCGCAAGATATTGTGCATAGTGCAGTTTGTCGGTTATCGGTGGTCCAGGGTTGTACAACGGAACGAGTTGACGCGCGAAGATAATGGCAATCAACGCCAGTACGGTCATAATCGCTATTGCTAGATTCAGCGCGGAACTGGCAATGTGCCACGCCGTCTTCTCGTCGCGCTCACCAATCATGTAGTTGGCGAAGACAGGAATGAAGGCGGAACTCAGGGCACCACCTGCGACAATATTGAAGATGGTGTCGGGAATGAGAAATGCCTGTAAATATGCATCCGATGTTGGGCCTGTACCAAAGACAAAGGCAAACATGGAGGTTCGCAGCAGACCTAGAATTCGACTAGCGATAAAGGCACCGGTCAGAATGAGTGAAGCACGTTGGATGTTCACACGCTGAAGCATACCCGTATCCTGCGACACCGCTGCTGCCGATTGCAGTGTTTTCTCTTCATTCACTAAGTCAAGTGCTGAATTAGGCGACGCCACCTGCGGCACTACCGCGGATGGAAGAGAGGGCGAGAGCAAGGGCGACACTTGCTGCACAGGTGGTACTCCTGAGGGCAGTGGTCGCACGTCAGACTCCATAAGCGGAGAATTTTGCACAGGTGGCTTCGCGTTTTTGTTGCGCCACGGAATTACTGTTGTGATATCGGGTCCCATACGTCGTTGCTGGCGACGCATACGTTCCTCGCGTAGGTGTTGTAAACGCTCCTGGCGCAGTTGTGCCATCGGTTGCGAGGGTTGTGGCGCATTGGAATATTGATATTCGCTACCTTGATTGTAGCCAAGCGAGGTGCCCATATCGGCAATGGGTTCCTGATAACGTGAAGATGGACGTACTCCATTCAAACGTATCGGCTGTTGAAAATCAGGTGGTGGCCCTTGCGGAGCAACAGGTGGTTGTTGCTGCGGCGGCACTGCCGGATGTTCCGAATCATATTGCCAGCCGTAGTAATTCGGCTGCGGTCCTGGTTGCCCCTGCGGTGGCTGAGGCGGTTGCTGTCCTTCGTTTCCCACTGTTCCGTTATCCGTTCTATGGACATTTTTCCACACATCGGTTCCTGCTTCATCTACCGTAGTTTTACAACCTCTTGCGAGACTGCCAGAGCTACGATATCCACAGGCTGAAAATCCCGTGTAACTCACGGTACTCATTTCTCTTTTGATGCTGATGTTACTAGTACCCTAGCCGCATTGTAATCTCGATCAGCAACATAGCCACATTCAACACACACATACACTCGTTCCTCTAACCCTAGCTCATCCTTGACTTTTCCACATGATGAGCATGTCTTACTAGAAGGGAACCAACGAGATACTTGCTTGACCTCAATACCAGCATATCTCGCTTTGTACATGAGTTGCCGCTTGAACTCACCCAAGCCAACATCACTAATAGCCCGCGCTAGTGTACGGTTTGTAAGCATCCCCTTGACGTTCAAATCTTCTAGGACAATCACGCTTGGTCTCTCTTCTGGCAGCTTGGTTTTCGCTACAATCTGAGAGGTGACTTTGTGCAAGGCATCCTTACGAATATTGGCTATTCGCATATGTAGTCGCGCTAACTTCTTTTGTGCTTTCTTACGATTGTTACTTCCGTTTTGCTTTTTGCTATAACGATGTGAAGCACGTTTTAATACCTTTAAGCGAGAGCGTAACGCCTTTGGATTGTCGAATGTCTCCCCTGTAGAGAGCGTATCAAGCGTTTTGATACCAACATCAATACCAATGGGTGTACCTGTTGCCTGTACAGGATCAACGTGTTCCTCTTCGACTTGTACCGAGACGAACCAACGCCCTGCTTTTTCACTGACGGTTGCAGACAAGACTTTGACGCCACATGTGGGAATGTAGCCATGTTCTTGGAGACGTATCTTACCGAGTTTAGGGAGTTGTATGCAGCCGTCAAAGACATGTACAGGTGTATCCAGACGAAACGAGCCGCGCCCCCTGTGCTTGCTCTTGAACTTGGGATAGCCACATTTGCCTTTGTGCTTACTCTGTTTCTTGAGCTTGCACTTGCGAAAAAAGTTGTCAAAGGCTACGTCTAAATCTCGTAAGGCGTTTTGCACGATCCACTTACTAACACTTCCTAACCAGAACAAATCGTCATGTTTTCGAGCAGTGAGTTCATGTTGTAAATCATTGGCATATGGCGTCTTTTCCCCGTTCTTATACGCCTCTTGTTTTCGAGCGAGGCCGTAATTATACGCGAAACGCGAGATACCCGCACATTGACAAAGCAAGACATATTGTTCGCTTGTGGTATCGAGTTCGGTTTTGTAGCCTCTAACAACCTTCATGACTTACCCCTTCTTCTTGCTTCATCACTTGCTCAACACATGCCTGTATCTTTTGCGCTCGCTCTTTAGAGTTCCCACTCTATAACATGAATATGCATGATTGCTTGCACAGAAAAAGTCGTCTTCTTAGTATACGTAGGAGTCCGACTCAAGGTCTCGTTGTGTTTAGAAGAATACCATACTAGCCATAAACTGGCTAGTATGGTAGCGAAAAGTCATGCATGCAGACCCATTCAATCCGTCCTTAAACCCAGGTCAAATGCAACTTACTTAGTAAACGGTAAACTGAACCAATTTCTCGGCTCTCAAGTGTTTTGATAACCCTCGAAACACGCAGATAAATTAAACTTCCCACACCGCCAATGATTGCGAGTTTCAGGAGGGCCAGCAGAATACCTATGATGCCGAGCGATGCAGTACCATCACTGCCTGTTGTGACAAGAATGTTATCGAGCAGCAAACGCACAGCCATCACACCAGTGCCCATAATGAGAGAAGCAACCAGGACGCGCAACGTGAATGAGGAGAGCGGACGCAGTTGTAGACCACCAACTTGCGGACGGAGCAACCAGAGGAGCGCAATTGCTTCGAGTAAGACAGCGATTGAGGTTGCAATGGCTAGCCCTCCCATACCCAATGCACCATTCAACAGGACGGCAGGAAGTGGAATATGAATGTAGGAACCTATTCCTGCCTGAATCAGTCGTAGTACGAAGTTAAGCAAGAGGACGCTGAGAGCGATTTTGACAATAAATTGCCCGATACTGATGATCACGGGCGTAACACTGGAATGCAATGCGTAGAACGAACGCGTGAGTATCTCAATGATGGCAAGTCCAGGGAGACACAGGGCGAAACAGAACAGTGGAATCGCCATCGACTGAGCTTCGTTCTGATTCAAAGAACCATGCTCGTATAGCACTTGAATCACGGGATAGCTAAGCAGCATCAAACCAATGCTACAGGGAATGGCAAGAAACAGAATACTACGCAACGTCTCGATAATGAGGGCGCGGAAACGGTCAATCCTACCCTCGGCGACATATTCCGTCATTCTTGGAAACGCGGCTGTACAGACCGCCATGACGCCACTGAGAGGCACTAGCACGATACCGAATGCAAAAACATACTGTGTTATAAGCCCTTGTAGAGCGGCAGAGCCGAGTAAAACAATCAATACTTGAATAAAAACGCGATCAAGAGATGTAGCCACATTCACCATAGCAGCATTAGCGATGCGTGGAACCATTTGTTTCGCAATACGGCGTATGCCTGAATAACGCCAATTCAACGAGAAGGTATAGCGCATCCCTGCCCGTCGCAAGCCAGGTAGTTGTATTGCAAGAAAGCAAAACGCACCGATAACAACACCCCACGTCGCCGCGTAAACGGCAACAACATCGTTACGCTGATGAGTTATGACTAATAGCAAGCCAGGAATAAGCCCCACAATCAAGCCAAAATTGTATAAGACTGGCGCGATTGCTGGTAATAAAAAGTGCTGTCGCGCATTTAGCACCGACATCACAACGACGCTTGCCCCCATAAATACCGCTTGCAGCAGCATGATGCGCGTCAGGGTCGCGATCAAGTCAAGGTGTACCAGATAGGCAGCATACTGTTTTACCTGTCGCGGGTCTGGTCCCACATTATAGAGCGTCACTATTTGACGGGCGAAGACAATCACGAGTAGAGCTACTATCACCATGAACAGAACTGAAAGATTGAGGGCAATACTTGCGATGCGCCACGCACTTTTTTCATCCTGTTCGCCGACCATATATGCGTTGAAGACGGGGATGAACGCCGACATCAACGCGCCGCCAGCTATCACATTATAGATGAGGTCGGGTACGAGAAAGGCTTGTTGGTAGGCATCGGTCACAGCACCGGATGCTCCCCCTGGCTCAAAAACTACCGTGAATAGCGATGTCTCGACCAACCCAAGCACACGACTAACGATCAAGGCAACGGAGATAATCAAAGCAGCGTTGACCAGGCTCATACGTTGCGGCACTCCATCAGCAGAGACGTTGCGCATAAAGAGACGAGTAAACCGTCCTTGTTGGCTGCCATGCTGCTGTAGACGCCGCTCGCGTCGTTCACTCAGATACCGTAATCGGTCTTCTTTCGGAGGCATTGGTAATCGTAAAGGTTGTGTTGGATTGAAATAGCGATATTGTAACCCTTGTTCATAAAGAGGGACATTTTCCTCCTGTGGGAGTGGTTGTGTTTGTGATGGTTCATCGTGTTCCATAAAGTATCCTTATCATAATTTTTAGCGTAGAACATTTTTTATTGTATTTTGTGATAGCATTATACACTAATCTTGCTATGGCAATAAATCTGGCCCCTACGAAATATAATTGACCCACACATCTTCCATATGATATCATTCTCCATAGTAACGATTATTGTTTTTGGCGCATACTTCCCCGCGCCGCCAGTTCGGAAAGGAGGTGTAAAGATGAGCAAAAGCGCATACCGCGCAACAGCGATAACACCCAGCATGAAGGTATGGAGTTACACCGAAGATGCCTGAGAGATGTAGATGTAGAGATAACATTTCGCGTCATACTGTTCTCGATTCTTAGAAATCGCATCCTCCTTTCAACCTCCATAAACCACACCTCTGCCAAGAGAGTCTTTCCTTCTCTATAGCTTCCTCTCATGCTAGTGTTACCTGTCGCGCATCCTCGCCCATTGACTCCGCTCGTTTGTTTTTGATGCGGAGTGAGACGTTGATACCATTTGCGACTGCTTGAACACTACCATGAGGAGTATCGCTTTGCTTCCAACCGATTCGACCACGAAAGAACCATCAGCAATACCGACGACGAAGAATCTTCCCGTGACAAAAACTGGTTATGTCCCTACTCGTTTTCATTCACGCACCAAGAAGTTTTTATCGTACTACAAACCATATCTAGGCTTGTTTTTCGCGGACATAGCCTGTGCCCTTATCATATCAGTGATAACATTGCTACTCCCGTTATGTGCGCAATACATCACCAAGAACATCTTAGAAGGTAACATGCCTCATGCGCTCGACTCCATCTATCTAATAGGTGCGCTCATGCTAGCATTGGTAGGCATTCACACGCTGTGTACTTTGTTCGTTGACTTTCAAGGGCATGTGATGGGTGCTAGAATGGAAAGCGACATACGCAGTGAGCTATTCGAGCATTATCAAAAGCTCTCGTTTAGCTTTTATGATGAACAAAGAACAGGCCAATTGATGACTCGCATTACCAACGATACATTCTGGCTAGGCGAGTTATATCATCACGGACCCGAAGATATCGTCATTACCTGTTTGACGGTCGTTGGTGCCTTCATTATCCTCCTGAGAATCAACGTTGCACTGACGTTGACCGTCTTTCTCTTTTTGCCAATTATGGCTGTGTACGCGCTATACTTCAATAAAAGAATGAACAGAGCGTTACGTAGCAGTAAAGATAGAATAGGGAATATCAACGCGCAGGTTGAAGATACGCTTGCGGGCATTCGAGTGGTAAAATCATTTACCAATGAAGATATCGAAACAAGAAAGTTTGCTGAGGCGAATCATCGTTTTGTCATCAGCCGTAGCGATGGCTACAAGAGCGAGGCGTATTTTTCCAGCGGATTGATTGCATTCACACAACTCATTACCATCGCTGTTATCATTCTTGGCGGCGTTGCTATCATTCATGCCTCCCTAGATGTCGCTGATTTAGTTACTTATCTCTTGTGCATTGCTATCCTCGTCGATCCAATTCAGAAATTAGTCAACTTTGGCAGACTCTATCAGGAAGGCATTACCGGATTTCAACGCTTAATGGATATTTTGGAAGTGGCACCCGATCTACAGGACGCGGTAGATGCAACGAATCTGACACAGGTTCGGGGTCATGTGGAGTTTCAGGATGTTAGCTTTAAATACAAAGAAAATTCCAATTATGTTGTGAAGAACCTATCGCTTCAGATACAAGCTGGCGAATACGTTGCCTTGGTTGGGTCTTCTGGTGTTGGCAAGACAACACTCTGTTCGCTCATTCCGCGTTTCTATGAAGTAAATGCGGGAAAAGTACTGCTGGATGGGCAGAATATCCGAGATGTTACCTTGCGCTCATTGCGAAGGAATATCGGTATTGTGCAGCAAGATGTCTATTTGTTTGCTGGAACCGTAGCAGACAATATCAACTACGGGAAACTTGAAGCCAGTAGACAAGAAATTATTGACGCGGCTAAACAGGCGCACGCACATGATTTTATCATGGCATTGCCCGATGGCTATGACACGGATATTGGTCAACGCGGTGTAAAGCTCTCAGGCGGGCAAAAGCAACGTTTGAGTATCGCACGCGTCTTCCTCAAAAACCCTCCGGTTATCATTTTTGATGAAGCAACGAGTGCGCTGGATAATGAAAGTGAAAAGGCTGTGCAGGATTCATTGGAAAAGTTAGCCGACAATCGCACGACGCTTGTCATAGCCCATCGTTTGTCAACCATCCGCAACGCTCAAAGAATAGTAGTGCTATCTGACACTGGAATCGCTGAACAGGGAACACATGCAGAGTTACTTGCATTGAATGGCACCTATGCGAACTTGTACAACATGCAGTCAAAAATATGAGGGGAGCAGGGAGACCGCAAGGGTCTCCCCTACATCTCCTACGTGTAGAGGAGACCCTTGCGGTCTCCTTGCTCCCTGCACAATATTCGTGAAACAAAGTGACGTAGAAAAGCCTCCTACTAACAGACCACCCGAAAAGAGAGTGATGAAGATATTATTCCGTGGCAAGGGTGGAGTTAGTTTCTCGGAGGCTCAATGAACTCTAAGACCATCTACAAGGCGATTATCCTTGTGGTCGTTATCGGTCCGCTACTTGCTACTGTTTTCGCTATCAATTTACTTTGGCAACGTGCTGTGCATCCAGTAGACATTGTGCTGCTGTTAAGCATGTATGTCATCACCGCCCTCGGCGTCACCGCTGGCTATCACCGCATGTTGACTCATCGCAGCTTTCAACCACATCCCGTTATCAAATTTATTTTCCTGGTCATGGGGTCCATGTCCTTAGAGGGGTCCGCGCTAGAATGGGCTTCGACACATACAAAACATCACGCACAGGCTGATAAAGAGGGCGATCCGCATAGCCCCGTAGAAGGCTTCTTTCACTCTCATGTCGGCTGGCTTTTCAAAGATAATACAGCACCACCCGAAGTGTACGCACGTCACCTGCTCAAAGACCCGATTGTCATGTTTGTGAGCCGCACCTTCTTTCTGTGGGTGGGAATTTCGCTACTCATTCCATTTCTGATTGGCGGCTGGGAAGGTCTGCTCTGGGGCGGTCTTGTACGCATCTTCCTGGCACACCACGTCACATGGAGCGTCAACTCGGTCTGTCACACCTTCGGCAAACGCGACTTCGAGACCAACGATCAGAGCCGCAACGAATGGGTTGTTGGCCTGCTCGCTCTAGGCGAGGGCTGGCACAACAATCACCATGCCTTTCCACGCTCAGCCTTTCACGGCCTACGCTGGTGGCAGTTCGACTTCTCCGGCTACGTCATCTGGACGCTTGAGCGCGTCGGCCTCGTCAAAGACGTGTATCGCGTCTCCCCTGAGATGCTTGCCCGCCGCTCGACGAAACAAAGTGTAGAGGATGCAATGAGGAATGTAGTACCCGTTGATATCGAGCGCGAACAGGTCGCATCGCGCTAACGAAATTGAGCCGATTCGACGGATTTCGTAGGGACTAGATTTATCGCGTCCGAGGGGTGATTTATCACATGAGATCAGGTCTGAGATAGCTTTTAGAGCGGATTCACAAGAATCTCGCTCAATAAATTGAGCAAACGGACGCGATAAATCTAGTCCCTACGAAATCCATCGAATCAACATCCGTATGCCATTTTCTGTTGTTTATGGTATGCTAGCAGCAGAAAGGTGGGCAAAAACCTATGAATCCTGAACACTATTCAATGATCATTCGCTGGGATCCAAGAGATGACATCTACATTGTTGATGTCCCAAACTTCCTGGTTGTAGAACACATGGCAAAACATATGCTGAGGCAATCAAAAACGCACTCGAAGTTATCGAGCTTTGGATTGATGATGCCATAAAATCAGGAGAACCCGTTCCTCCTCCACTGGTTGCAGCGTAGTCTTTTAATTCAAATTTCCCATTAATTGACAATAAACTGCTCCCATGTTTTCGGCAGAAAGCGGGACATCTTGCTTGAGCCACCAGGAGAGTAAGCCGAGCAGCGATCCCGCTGCATGGACTGCGAGTATCTCGCTACTCACCAATGATGAGTTTTTCATTTTCAATGGGCTTTCCGGCAGAAACCGTTGGCACAGTTCGGTAAAATAGGTCCTCATCACATCCTCAATTGTCCTAGTCGGTCCCGCTTCTTTGAGCATTGCTTGATACAACTGCCTCCGTCGTGCAACGTGCTGGAAAATACGAACACTCACCATAGAATAGGTGCATAGCTTTTCTGTTTCAGGTTCCACATCCAGATGCATGTCGTGCAGAAGTGTTTTGATGCTTTCCTGCAGCAGATGTTCTTTGTCTCGATAGTGCAGATAGAACGTGGTTCGTCCCAAATTGGCTTGCTCTGTAATATCGGCAATCGTGATGCGTTCATAGCAGCGCTCTATGATTAAGGAGAAGAGAGCCTCTTGCAACAAGGGGCGTGTGCGCTGAATACGTCGATCTAAAAGCTGGTTTCCATTCATCTTTTTCATTCCTGTATACTAGTGAACACATAGCGTCTTTGTGTTCGACAATTCCATCAGGCTCATTTTTGCTTGCTCTCAAACAGAGGGATACGGTACAATAGGGCAGTCAATGCGAGTGAACACGGTGTTCAGTAGTGATTGCTCTGTCATCACAGTATAGCACATCTATACTGGCTATGAGGCAAAAATAGAGTATCTAAAATACATAATGCAAAAGGACAATGTTTATGAGTTTAGAGAGAGACAATTTGGTAGCATCAGCCACTTCTGCGTCCCAAACAAATTGGGTAGGAGCATGGTATGCTGCACCAGCGCAAATGATTCCAGTCAATCTGAGTGGTCGCACCTTACGGCAAATTGTTCACTTGAATGCGGCTGGTGAGCACATCCGTCTGCGCCTGTCCAACCGCTATGGAGACGCACCAGTCACACTCCGCTCGATCTCTGTGGGACAGGCTATGAGCGGCCCGTTTGTGCGTCCAGGCTCCAAAGACGTGCTGTTCGAGGGACAAGCGGTGGTGACATTGGAACCTGGGCAAGAGATTGTCAGCGATCCGGTTGCCTTGCACGTCGAGATATTGACCAATTTAGCGATTACCTTTTTTCTTGAGCGAGGAGAAAGCATAACCGGACACAGCTTTGCGCAACAAACCTCGTATGTGACAGGTGTAGGAAATTATACTGCAATACCTGCCGAAGCAGCATTCCTTGTCTATCCCCTTATGACTGCCTCCTGGTACCTCATCACCGGAGTCGATGTCTTGCCAACATCTCGCCTTAATGCAGTGGTGGCCTTCGGCTCTTCCACAACAGATGGTTATGGCTCAGCGCTGAATGCAAACAACCGTTGGTCCGATTACCTCGCTCGTCGCTTGATGAACGCTGGTGGGACACGCATCATGTCGGTCTTGAATGCTGGCATTGGTGGCAATCAACTTACCTCCTCCGATATCCCTCAACTTGGGGGAACGGGAATGCCACGTCTAATCTTTGGAGAGGCTGGAAACCAGCGTCTCGAGTGGGATGCCTTGACACAACCAGGAGCAACGGACCTGATTGTGCATATTGGCTCGAACGATCTGCGCTTTGACGTTTCAGGAGAAACCTTGATTTCCAGCTTTCAACAGCTTGTAGAGCAAGCACGAACTCGCTACCAGAAGGTGTTTGGTACAACGATATTACCAGGGGGATTCTCTCCCAAACAAGTAGCGCAACGACAGATTGTGAATACGTGGATACAAGAGCAAGGAAGTCAATGGTTTGATGCTGTCTTCGATTTTGCCACACCGTTGCGCTCATCCGAAAATGAAGCGGTACTCAATCCAGCATATGACTCCGGTGATGGTATGCATCCTAACGACGAGGGCTATCGCCTGATGGCTGCAGCCGTAGACATCAACCTGTTGACCGGTAGCCCTGAGCGATAACAAGAGAGAAAAGCAGATGAAACAAGTTCTTCTCACACAAAAAGGAGAGCCACAAGAGGCTCTCCACGTCGTCGAGACCGATATACCAGAACCAACAACGGGTCAAGTGCGCGTCAAAGTGCTGGCAAGTGGCGTCGCATTTGCGGATGTGATGATGCAACGTGGAACCTACGTTGGTATGCCAAAAATGCCCTTTACACCCGGATATGACATCTGTGGCACGGTAGACAAACAAGGCCCAGGAGCCTCGAAGTTTGGTATTGGGCAGTGCGTTGTAGCACTCACCGTCTATTCCGGCAATGCACAATATGTCTGCTTAGATGAAAAACGCCTCGTTCCAGTCCCTCAAGGAGTCGATCCAGCAGAAGCAACGAGCCTTGTCTTGAATTACATCACAGCTTATCAAATGCTTCATCGTGTCGCAAGAGTCAAGCCAGGAGAGCGCATTCTGATTCATGGTGCTGCTGGTGGTGTGGGAACAGCCTTGCTCCAACTCGGTCAATTGGCAAGTGTGCAGATGTATGGCACAGCTTCGCGTGCGAAACATCCGCTACTCGAACGGTATGGAGCAATCCCCATAGATTACAAGGCAGAAGATTTTGTGCAACGCATCATGACGCTCACAGGAGACGGAGTTGATGCGGTGTTCGACCCCATCGGTGGTGCCCACTTGAGCCAATCGTTCAAAACACTACGCAAAGGTGGAAGACTGGTTGCGTATGGCGTTTCCTCAGCCATCACTCAGAGGAGCAATATGGCAACATTTCTTGTCCAATCTCTCGTAATGGTGGTGCGACTACAGTGGTGGTCATTGCTACCCAATGGCAAACGCGCAAGTCTATACCAGATTGCGCAGCACCCTGAGTGGTTACAAGAAGACCTGACAAAGCTCCTGGCACTACTTGCAGAGGGCAAAATTAAACCGATAATCGCACAACGCCTTCCACTTGAGCAAATCGCCTATGCCCACGAGTTACTCGAAACATCTCAGGTAGAAGGGAAAATCGTGCTGCTGCCGAATGAAAGTGACGTGTAAAAACTAGCTCACCTGAGAGATACTAGCTATCGCTTTTCGTCCTCTTCATTGTTCCTGGCAAGTGGCTGTGCCAAACCTGAAACCCATTGGGATACTCCTGCAAGCTGAGACGCCGCACTGGGTACAAGCGTTTCGCAAGCCACTTCTGCACTTTTTGCTTGACCTCCTCAGTCGAAGCCGCGTAAAACGGAACGTATTGGATAGGCGACCATCTATCGTCGCTCCCATCGTCGTAGCCCAATATCCACAACGTCATTGTTTCTTCTAATTTATCGTCCACGTTGAATACCCTTTCTACAGGTTTCACATGTCAAGACATAGGAATGGATGTTACAAAAGATAGCATGAGCAGCTTCACTTCCGACAAGTAGCTCCAGTTGTTCTTGTGAACTAGCAATGCGCCCAATACACGAGCGAATAAGCACATAATGCTCCGCTTCAACACGAAGTCGAGTTCGTGTTACAAGAGGGATTTACATGAAGAAATCAAGCGTTTCACTAGAAGGGGCTAAGGGTCATCATGGAAAATTGGTTAAGTACTATCGGAGTACTATGAACCCTCCTGATGGACTCAAGAGCAATTAGCAGAGGCAATGAGTGTTAGTGTTAGATGGATACAAGAGATGGAACGAATGCCATTTATACATAGCATTGACAGACGCAAAGCACTTAGCATAATCCTGGGCATTCCAGCAACCTTACTAAACATAGAAGATGCCCTGACAAGAAACGGGAACATGGCGCTTGAGTCCTGGATATTAGAAAGTATCGAAAACGAAACAAACTCAAAATGGCAAATTTACTATACTAGCAACAATGCTATCACCGAGAAAGGGTTACAAAGTCAAATCGAGATAGTAGAGCAAATTACCGATACTATCACAGGAAAAGATAAAGTTCGTGTATTTCAAATACTTGCACAGAACTATCAACTTGCGGGAAGTTTAGCAAGAGATAACTTCCACTACAGTAATGCTAAAAAGTATTTTCGTGAGTCACAAAGGCTCGCAAACGAAGTTTCCGCTGGAGATTTGGAGGCTATAGCTATAGCGCGTCACGGTCTGGTACTTATGCGACAGGAACGCGTTGAAGAAGCATTGGAGATGTACCAAGGGGCTATAGATATTGCTACGCATGCCAGGGCTTATACGAAAGCGTACATCTATACAGGTTTAGCAGAAGTGCAGGCAAGAAATATGCAAAAAGATGCCAGCTATAGAAGCATCGAGGCAGCGCAAAAGCTTTTTGTACGCTCAAATGGAATTACAGATGAGGAAGATATAGCGCACCTCCGTTTCTCTGAACAGTCCATTCAATCCACTCAAGGAGAGTGCTTCGTATTGGTTGGAGAAGCCCACAAAGGCTTAGACGCACTACAAAATGCGCTGAAAAAACTTGATCCAACGATGAGTCGTCGCCGTTGTCGTATGTATATGCAACAAGCAGAAGCTTACCTCGCGGCAGGTCAACTGGATTATTGCGTACAACTCACATTAAAAGGTTTGCATCTAGCACAAGTCTTAAAAAGTAATGGTAACATTCATTGGGCAAGTGAAATTCATAGTAAATTGCTTCAATCGAAATGGAAAAACGAACCCATCGTAGGAGAACTAGGAGCAGCAATCGTTAGTAGTCACTAAGAAAGATTCTGCAATGCATGTTGACGGTCAAGTTACTACATTCAGCAATACGCATTTGAAAATGAGCCGCGTTGGTGTCGGAACATGGGCAATAGGTGGAGGATGGGGACCTCAGCCAGAAGAGCAATCACTTAATGCTCTTTGTAAAGCTTTGGAGCTAGGTTGTTGCCTCATTGATACGGCTGCTCTCTATGGCAACGGGCGTGCGGAAAAACTTGTAGAGCAGGCTCTCAAGACTTTTGACAAACATGTTACGACCCTTACAAAGGTTTACCCACAGAGCTATTCCTGGTCGCCTCCAATTGGCACACCGATTCACAATATTTATCCTCCTGAGCATATTATCGCTCAAACAGAAGCAAGTTTACGTCGCTTGGGAACCGATTGTCTCGACTGCTTGCTGCTACAAACATGGTGTCCATCCTGGGGGAAAGAACTTGCGTGGTATGAGACGATGCTGAACCTACAAAAACAGGGGAAAATCCGCACTTTTGGTATTTCTGTAAGCGATTCCCGACCTAATGAAGCCAACGAAGTGATTAAGGCTGGTCACGTCAACATCATTGAAACCAC
>CAXUHG010000001.1:197552-212449 GCA_964250805.1 uncultured Ktedonobacteraceae bacterium
GTTATTCCTGGGATACGTAATGTTGAGCAAGTAGTGTGTAATCTTGCAGTAAACGAGCAGGGAAAACTTCCTAACGATGTACTAAATGTCATTGACAAGTTGTGGTCAGAAGAGTTTTGCTATAATGTGAGGACGAGCATCGGTGAAGATGATCAAAGACATCAATAGACGAAAATTTCTTGTCGCATTGCTCGGTATCCCTGCAAGCCTTATGGCGTTGGACGAAGAAGGACAGAAAGGGCAGATTGTCGAGAGAGCCGAGTTAGCTTTCAATGACGATCCCATGTCCTTTTTAGAAGACCAGTTGCAGACACGATGGGAAATTCACCTCATTGGAGGGCCGATACGTGCAGCTCATGGTCTACATAGGTGGCTTACGGAAGTAGACACATTCGCGGCTTCAGCAAGAGGAACTGCATGGAATTCTCGTTCCTTGAGTTTACTGTGTATGAGTTATCAGTTACAGGGAAGCGTCTCAGGCGATATGATGCACTATCAAAAAGCACATTTAGCCTATCAACATGCTTATCGCATCGCTCAGGAACTCGAAGACCTCGAAATGATGGCAGCAGTTAGAGTTCGGCAAGCTATTGTATACATGCGGCAAGAAAAAATTGCAGATGCACTTGTATATCTCAATAATGCTTTTGATACCATACAAGGGCACGGCTATCAGCTGCTCAAAGGAAACATTCTACAAGTGCGTTCAGAGGCGTATGCCAAAGCACAACAAAAACAGGAATGTTGGCGCAGTATTGGTCTCGCCGAAAACATGTTACATCACAAAAGCCAAATACAAGAACATAGCCATAGATTATTTAATCCTGCATCCGTTACTGCTCATAAAGCGACAGATGCATTGCTGCTTCACGACTACGAACGTGCTATTTCACTCTTCGATAAGAGCTTGACAATCTACAATCCCACACTCACTCCTGGACGTGCGCGACTCTTTGCACGTAAGGCAGAGGCGTTCTACGGACTTGGCGAGGTTGATACATGTGTTGCAATTGCCGAAGAAGCGTTGAGCCTCGCACATGCTGTAGGCGCGAATAACACGTTGACTCGTATAAAATATTTACATGTGTCACTACAACAGTCATTGTGGAAGAAAGAGCGTAGTGTAGCACGGCTTGGGGCAGCAATCGTCAGTAGCCATTAAAACCACTAAATTCCCCTGATTGACAGCACAACAAAACACCTATACAATCGCCTCGTGTGGTGCAAACCTCGTGTCTTTGTGTTATGTATACAATAGAAACAAAGTAATATTTCTGAGGAGAATTGGACAAATGAATCATCTACATACAGTCATTCTAGCTGGTGGTAGTGGCACACGCTTATGGCCTCTCAGCACACCGGCATTTCCTAAACAATTTCTGCCGCTACCTAGCGGAAAAAGTATGATTCAAGAGACGTTAGCACGCGTGGAGTCACTGACGACACCTGACCGCTCGTGGGTAGTTACGGGTCGTAGTATGGCTGATCTGATACAGGAACATCTACCCTCGGTTCCAGCACAGCATATTCTACGCGAACCGATGGGGCGTAACTCTGGTCCCGCAATTGCATGGGCGGCGGCGACAATTGCGAAAAAAGACCCACAGGCGGTCATGGCGATATTCAGTGCCGACGCGGTAATTCTCAACACCGAAGCTCTCCTCCAAACACTCCATCTTGCGAATGATCTGGCGGAAAAAGGCCGCTTAGTCACCATCGGCATTAAACCAACCTCACCCGAAACTGGTTATGGCTATATTCGTTTCGCCGATGAGGTTGATGAAGGCTACGGACATCAAGCGTTCAACGCGGAACGGTTTGTCGAGAAACCGAATTTGCTGACCGCGCAGAGCTATCTCCGCGATGGGCATTATGTATGGAACGCAGGTATCTTCATCTGGAAAGTCGAAACCGTTCTCGCAGAGTTACGCGAACACCTACCTGAACTGATGCGGAAAATTGACACTATCGTTGATGCAAGAGAGACACCGAACGGACAAGCCATGCTCGACGAATTCTGGCCCACACTACAAAGCATCTCCATTGACTACGGCATTCTCGAAAAGACGCACAATCTCGTGGTCATTCCCGCTGACCTCGCCTGGAATGACGTGGGCAACTGGGAGCAGTATGGCGCACTCTTCCCCGCCAACGAACAAGGCATCCGCGCGGTTGGCAACCATATGGGACTGGGTAGCCAGAATATCGTGGTGTACAACAATACCGAACGCCTCATCTACACGATTGGTATGGAAGATGTGATCGTGGTTGAGATGGAGAATACCACCGTCATCTGCCACAAAGATCAGGTGCAACGCGTTAAAGAGCTAGCTGAACAACATAAGAAATAGAAAGAGATGTAGTTATGAAAAAAGTCCGCTTGCAAGCGGACTTTTTTCATAACTACATCTCTGTTTGCCATCAGAGGCTCAAAAAATCTCTGTGCTATAATATGTCAAAACTAGCTATTGCTATATAGGAAATAAAGAGGTTCTCGCCATGTTCTCCCAGGAACCTGCCCTCAGTACACGTGGTATGGTCGCCTGCGCTCACTACCTTGCAACGCAGGCGGGGTTACGCATTTTGACGCAAGGTGGAAACGCTATTGATGCTGCAATCGCTGCAAACCTCGTCATGACAGTCGTTTATCCTTCAACCTGTTCGGCTGGTGGCGACGTATTTATGCTTATCTGGGACGCAAAAACACAGAAGCTATATGCGCTCAATGGCAGTGGTCGCGCCCCACAAGGTATGACCGCTGACTATTTTCGTTCGCACGGCATGCCAGCTATCCCCGAACGCGGTCCGCTCTCGATTAACGTTCCTGGTGCGGTTGATGGCTGGTTCGAGGCTCTTGCACGATTTGGCTCTTTGCCCACTGAGGTCGTCTTCGCACCCGCAATTGAGCTTGCTGAGGCCGGTATGCCAATCACACAAAGGCTTGCGGGCTGGCTAGAGGCAGCAGCAGAGGGCGTGCTTGGCCCGTGGAGTAGTAGCGCGGAGACCTATTTGTTAGGCGGAAAAGCACCGCAGGCGGGTACAGTTTTACGTCAACCCCATCTTGCACGTACATATCAACTACTTGCTAAAGAGGGAAGTGAGCCGTTTTATAAGGGTTCATTGGCTCAAACAATAACCGAGTATGTGCAACAGTGCGGCGGCGTGCTAAGCATGGAAGATATGGCGCGTCACCATTCGGATTGGGTCGAACCAATCTCGACAAACTATCGTGGCTACGAGGTATACGAGTTTCCGCCCAACACGCAAGGTATCGCGGCACTTGAGATGCTCAACATTATCGAAGGCTACGACCTACAAAAACTCGGTTATCAGACTCCTGAGTACCTACATGTTTTGTTTGAGGCAAAAAAACTTGCCTTCGCGGACCGTGACCGCTATATATCAGACCCAAATTTTGTCGATGTGCCAGTCGAGCGACTGATAAGCAAGGCATATGCGGAGCAACAACGAGCGCGCATTGACTTGAACAAAGCCATGCAATCGGTCACAGCAGGGCTTGAAAAAGATGGTGATACGATGTATCTTTGTACTACAGATAATTCAGGCAATGTTGTTTCATTGATTCAGAGCCTCTACAACGGTTTTGGCAGTGGCGTGGTAGGTGGTACGACGGGCGTGATGTTGCACAATCGAGGCTCGTACTTCTCCCTTGACCCGCGTCATGTGAACTACTTGCAACCTGGAAAGCGCACGATGCATACCCTGACTCCAGCAATGGTTCTTAGGGGTGATACACCTTATTTGGCTATAGGAACGATGGGTGGCGACGCACAACCGCAGGTGCATGTACAACTGTTGACCGCGCTACTCGACTTTGGCTTGAACGTGCAACAAGCAATCTCTGCTCCTCGCTGGCGTAGTGGACGTTTCCAAATTGGGTCGGAGGGAAAAGAACTAGAATTAGGAGGCCAGAGCGGGGTCGATGAACACCTAGAGCAGACCATACGTGAGCGTGTTGTGCTAGAGGAGGGTTTTCCTCCCTCGACGGCAGAGCGGTTAGCACAACTGGGACATCGCATCACACAGAATACAGCATGGGATCATGGTATGGGTCATGCTCAGGCCATTCGCATTCATCCTCAGACACATGTTTTTGAAGGAGGTGCAGATCCGCGCTGCGATGGACTCGCGCTCGGCTGGTAGCCATCATCTTGTAAACAAAATATTCGCGTAGTAGAGAGAGGACAGGAAAACATATGACTACACATTCATTTCGCCATAGTATCCCCGAAGAGATACTCGCCCTATCGCATGAACGCGATCTCTTGCGGAGACGAGGGCAATACGACCGTGCTGATCTCTTGAAACGCCAGATTGAGGATGCGGGCTATATCATTAAGGACAATCCGCATGGTGCCCATCTTGTGACTCTACCTAGCATTGAGGTTGACGGGCAAGTCTATCGTACAGTCCACCAGTTGCCGTCGCTCATTGACGAGCCAGACCGTTGCATATTCTCAGTCAATATCCTCTCACGCAATAATTACGACCAGACAGTGCGCTGTATCGAAAGTGTGTTACGCTTTGCCGATAACACTGACCTTGAAATTGTTCTCGTTGATAACGCCTCGCAAGATGGCATAGACCTATGGGCAGAGGCATACCGCTATCAAGAGCCACGACTACACATGCTACACACTACACGCACAATGGGTGAGGCCGAGGCACGTAACGTCGGTCTCAAACAGAGTCGAGGTCGCTATGTTCTTATTCTGGATGCGAGCATCGAGCTTACAGGCGATATCTTCACTCAGCTGATGCAAACGTTAGAAGACGGCAGTGTGGGCATTACAGGCTTGCACGGCTTGCAGACCGAAGACCTACGTAACTACGAAGAAAGCGAGCGCGTCGAGGTTGATGTGATCGACACACTGTGCATGGCATTTCGGCGCGTCTTGCTCAAAGAGGCCGGACTGTTTGACGAGCGGTACAGATTTCCGTATTATATGGATGTCGATTTCAACTTCACCGTGCGTGATTTAGGAACTACACTCGTCGTCACGCCGAACTTACCTGTTCTTCGTCATGCCATCGAGCCAGACGCCAAATTGTCCGATGCTGAACGCGCACGCCTTGCCAAGCGAAACTTCTACCGCTTCCGCGAGAAGTGGGGAGAGCGCGACGATTTGTTGCCAGAGTATTATGATGAAGATGACGAAGAATAATCCTGAAAGGCTATTACCCTTGCAAACGTTACAAAAAAGACAAGACATCACAAAGGACTATACCTGGAATCTCGAAAGTATCTTTGCCAGCGACGAAGAGTGGGAGCGTGATTTTCAGGCTCTACAGCAAAGTTTGCCAGAACTAGAAGCTCTCAAAGGCACACTTTCGCAAAGCGGGCAAGCACTCGTCAATGTACTGCAAAAGCGCGATGACATGTCGTTTCTGCTCGAAAAGCTCTATGTATATACCTCTATGCGCCGCGACGAGGACACGACGAACGGCAAATATCAGGCAATGGCGGACCGCGCTATGCAACTGGCTGTACGCGCCACCACCGCAACCTCGTATATCGAGCCAGAAATTCTCGCGCTACTACAGGAGACGCTCGACCAATTCCTCCAGGAAACACCCGCGTTAGCAATCTATAAGCAACAACTCACCGACCTGAACCGCAAACGTGGGCATATTCGTTCCGCGGAAGTGGAGGCAGTGCTGGCGGCAACGGGTGAGGTTACTGACGCGCCCGATGCTATCTTCTCGATGATCGACAATGCAGACCTGAAACTGCCTGTCATACCCGATGAAACGGGGCAAGAGGTTCAGCTTACCAAAGGAAACTACCTCACGTATATCCGTAGCACAGACCGCGATATACGTAAGGCCGCGTTTGAGGGTATGCATGATACATTCTTGAAGCAACGCAATACTCTTGCGGCAACGCTATCTGCACAGGTGAAAACTGATCTCTTCTACGCGCGGCAACGCGATTATAGCTCGTGCCGCGAGCGTGCGTTGGCGGGCAACAATATTCCCGTGAGCGTCTATGACAATCTGATTGAGACCGTTCACGAGAATATTCCCTTGCTCAATCGCTATATGAAGTTGCGCAAGCGCATACTCGGACTCGATGAGATGCACATGTACGACCTGTATGTGCCGATTGTCGAAGAGACTACCGACGAGATGACCTACGAACAGGCACGCGATACAGTAGTTGCAGCCCTTGCACCGCTCGGTCAGAACTATAGCACGATTCTTCAAAGTGCTTTTACACAGCGTTGGATTGATGTCTACGAGACGCCTGGAAAGCGCGGCGGTGCCTATAGTGGTGGTGCCTATGCCACCCAACCGTTTATCTTGCTCAACTTCCAGAGCAAACGCGATAGCATGTACACACTGGCGCATGAGCTAGGTCACTCGATGCATTCCTACTTCACACGCACGAATCAGCCCTATCAGTACGGAGACTACACCATCTTTGTTGCCGAGGTTGCTTCTACGTTGAACGAAGAGCTACTGACCGAGTACCTGCTGAAAAACACGACGGATAAGGCCACGCGCATCGCCCTCCTTAACCATTCATTAGAGGATTTCCGTGGCACACTCTTCCGTCAGACCATGTTCGCGGAGTACGAGCAGACGATTCATCATCTGGCGGAGACGGGAGAATCGTTAACGGCAGATGTGTTGAGCGAGCAATACACCGCGCTGAATGCACGCTACTATGGAGCCGAGACAATCATCGACGATTTAATCGGCATTGAGTGGGGACGCATTCCGCACTTTTATTACAACTTCTATGTGTACCAGTATGCAACAGGCATTTCAGCCGCATCCGCGCTGGTGCAACAGATACTACACGAAGGGCAACCAGCCGTTGAACGCTATCTCAAGTTCCTCAGTTCTGGCTCCTCTGACTATAGCATCGAACTACTCAAGAAGGCGGGCGTTGATATGACCTCGCCGGAGCCAGTACGTCAGGCATTTCAACTCTTCGACTCACGTCTGACACAGATGGAGCAACTCCTGGGATAACACCAACGCGTTGTGGCATGATGATACAGCTTATGCCACAACGCATTTTTATTTGTTTGTATACGTTTTACCCTGCTAATGAGTGTATATATACAGAGGGAACAAAGGTGTTCCACAGATACAGATAATCAAGAGAAGGAGACAATACAATGGCTGACGAGAATAAAGATTTAGGCACACAGGGTCAAGAAGATACCCTCAAGGGTAAAGTGGATCAGGCTGTTGGCAAAGTACAGCAAAAGGCTGGTCAGGCAACAGGCAATACCGAACTAGAGTCCAAAGGCGACGCTAAGCAAGTCGGCGGCACCGCGAAATCCACACTCGGCAACGTAGAGCAGAAGGTAGACAGTGCTCTCGACCCCGACAAGAAGGCATAATAGGAAAACGTAAACGTTTTCCTTAAAAAAGAGAGGACGCACATCTGTTTGATGTGCGTCCTCTCTTTTTTGTGCTTTTAAGAAGGATCGTCCCACACACGCCCATCTTTCTCAATAAGGGCATCAGCCGCGTTAGGTCCCCATGTACCTGCAACATAAGGATACACTTGAGGCTCATCCATCTTTTCCCATACTTTGGTGATGCTGTCGATCACGCGCCATGACGCCTCGATTTCGTCACGTCTTATGAACAGAGTCGAGTCACCCAGAATACAATCAGCAATCAAGCGTTCGTATGCTTCGGGTGACTGAATACCAAAGGCTGTTTTGTACGAGAAGTTCATATCAACCGAGGCAAGGTGTCGCGCAGCACCCGGAATTTTCGCCGCGAATTTCAGCGAGATTCCTTCGTCTGGCTGAATACGAATCGTCAAGCGGTTTGGCACAAGTCCCTTGGTGTCGTCTGGATTGTACAGTTGGTGTGGAACACGTTTGAACTGAATCGCAACCTCAGTGCTACGCGAAGGGAGACACTTACCAGTACGAATGTAGAACGGCACGTCGGCCCACCGCCAGTTTTCAATGAACAACTTGAGGGCAACATAGGTTTCCGTCTGCGAATTGGGGTTTACACCATGTTCTTCCCGATAGCCCACCGTTGGTTTATCGCCCGCGACACCCGCTGTATATTGTCCACGCACCGTGCGTTCTGGTACCTGTTCGGGTGTAAGGAGTGGAATAGCACGGAGCAGTTTCACTTTCTCATCACGAATAGCATCGGCATCGAAAGCTGCAGGAGGTTCCATGCAGGTGAGGCATAAAACTTGCATGATATGGTTCTGCACCATATCGCGTATCGCCCCCTCGGATTCATAATATTCCGAGCGCGAGCCAATGCTCAAACTTTCAGCGACGAGAATTTGCACATGGTCAACATAGTTCTGGTTCCACAGCGGTTCAAAGATGCCATTGGCGAAGCGAAACGCTAGGATATTCTGTACCGTCTCCTTGCCCATATAGTGATCGATACGGAAGATTTGGTCTTCACGAAACCACTTACCAATATCCTCGTTCAGTTCTTGTGCCGAGGCAAGATCATGTCCGAAGGGCTTTTCAATAATGAGGCGTGTCCAGCCATGTCCATCCTTGCCCTGTTGCCACTCTGGTTGCGCGAGACCCGCACGCCCCAGATGTTCCACAATTTGCGGGTCCATCTCTGGTGGTGTAGAAAGGTAAAAAAGGCGATTGCCCTGCGTATCCTGCTCTTTGTCTAGCCTTTCGAGCAGGTCGGAGAGCTTTTTGTAGCCCGCATCGTCGTCCAGATTTGCCTCACAGTAAAACAGCTTTTGTGCGAAAGCCTTTTGTGCATCTTCATCGAGCCGATCATCCTCTGGCATATACTTGTTCAACGACTCAATAGCCATCGCACGCCATTGATCGTCATTCATTGGACGACGAGCATAAGCAACAATGCTAAAACCTTCCTTTAAGGGATGATCATGGATGAGATGAGCAAGCGTAGGTAACAACTTTCGTTGTGCAAGATCGCCTGTTGCGCCAAAGATGACAATAGCGCATGGCTGCGGTGTATGGCCTTCTTGCCATATCGAATGCTGATGAAGCGAGGTTCCAACTTGAACACCCTGTGCCATAATGTGTTTCTCCTATTCAAAATTTCCAGTCCTACTATAGTACACGGTAGAAAGAGCACTTTCGGATGGAATTTACGAGGTGTACACAAATATTCGGTCATATGCTCTTTCTATCAGATACTCTTTCCTTTGCCACGACTCTTTTCAAAATAGTTGCCCATCTTTTACAGATGCATGACGCGTACATATCGTACAATATTTTTACGCTATATAAAGAGATGTTGACGACAAAAAAGCGGTTGCTGTCGCCAGCAACCGTAGAATTGTACAAACTTTGTTGAATTTTCGGTAATTACTTCGCTTTCTTCCTTTGAGGCGCACTCTTGTAAAAATGGCGCATCGTCGAGAACGGACGCGAGAACACACTGGCGATGATGACACACACCACGATGGGTGCTATCAGTGCTATTGAGATTGTATTTGAAACGCGAACCCGTAAGAGAAAGAGGAAAAGATACTGCAACACGACGAGTAGCACCAGTACACCTGTTGTGATGAAGGCGAGGGCAGCGGTCCAGCGAGCGCGAAGATGCGCCTGGACCGTTCTATGTCGTAACTCTGCCTGCTCACGTACCGAGTTTTGCATACGGAGTAGCGTCTGGCGTTCCTCTTCCAATGCGGATTGCTCTTGCTCAAGGCGTGATGTGATGCGCCGAAACTCGTCTTTCAAGCCGTGCGCCTCACCGAGATGCTGATCTTCATCCTGCCTTACCTGCAATTCAATCGTCTTCACCGCACCACGCAAAACGGCAGGAGCGTTTTCGGGCGAGAGAACAAGAGTTTGCGCGGCCTCTGATAGCATTTTCTCGGTCTCTTCCTCTAACGCAAGCTGAAAATTGCTGTACAGCTCCTGATAACGATGCTCCATCTTGCGGTAGGACTCTTGAAAGCGATTGCGCTCCTTCGTCACCTCTTGCAAATGTTGCTGCGCTTGTTCTAGCTCTTGTAAGTGTCCACTATGTATAACAGTCACTTCACGCTCGAAATGTCCCTGCATCGCTGTATGCTCGGTGACAAGGCGCTGCATTTCGCTACGTAGCTCTGCAAGCTCGTGGCGCAAATGCTTATTTTCTTCACGGAGTTGCGTAGTCTGCCGCCACACTCCCTTTGCATATGGCGTTGCTTGCTCAGAGGTATCTCTTTTCACAGTAGGCAGAGACTCGGTTTCACGCTCACTCTGCTTCTGGTGAAATGTGGAGCGTCGGCGTCCACTCAAAGCACTACGAGAATCGAGGCTACGTTGTTCATTAGTTGTGGTGTTCTGCGAAGTATCATCTGGCGACAGCATTCTTCTCTCCTAAAACGCTTCCCGAACATAACTGCAAAAACTATCTAGTCAATACTACACGTCGTACTAGGCGGGGAAATATGCCCTCTCTTGCAAGTATGCCCAAAAGCGGCGCAAGATGCAAGGCTTTTTGGAAGATTTTTAGGTAAATTTGCTCAGAATGTTGGAAATTTGTTTCTACAATGGCAACGCCTTAACTAAGAATATTCGCATGAAAACATAACAAAGAACTTTAGTCTCCACTAGCTCTATAAGCAACGCTCAAGCCCTTGCCAACAGGAATAATAAGAGAATCGAACTGCTTTGAGTTCTTCACTGCTTCTAAATAGCCACCAATCTCCTCTGGATGAGAGAGCGCATTATCGGCAAGCACTAAGGCATCAGAAGTCAATTTCGGAAGCAGTAAATTTAGTTGAGTCGGAGCACTCAGACGGTCGGCATCAAAAAAGACACAATCAAAGAGTCCATGCAGCTTTGCTACAATTTCTGTCGCGTCCCCGCATATAAGTTCAACAGTTTCACGAAGACCTGCACGCCGCAAGTTCTTATCGGCTAACTCCTGCTTGTGCATATCTCGATCAACGCTTATAACATGCCCGCCAAACTGAGAAGTGGACCATGCTAACCAGATCGTGCTGTAGCCGTTCGAGGTGCCAATTTCAAGCAGGTTTTTGCGACGCCCACTACGAACCAGCATGCTGAGCAACAGGGCTGTCTCCGGTTCCAGATTAAGCATTTTGTTACGACGCTCCTGTTGCTGTGCGTCATTCTGTCGTCCGGCCTCTTCCAATTCCTGTAGTAGAGTATGAAGTTGCGTGTTCATGTTGTCACCTCCTTTGGCTTTTGTGTAGATATAAGAAGCTTTCATTCATAACACCTATGGGCATTGTACAATATTGGCAACTTCGGTTGACAGAAGAGAGCAGTGCGTGATACTTTCTAGCAAGTACAAGAGAAAGTGATACACGGTATGGAGCAAAAAACAGTCGTTTATGCGGGACCAAAGCCAGGGTCTCAGGAGCAAGTACAGGCAATTATCGCGGAGTTGCGACAACTGTATCCAGAGGCTACCTGTTCGCTGAACTTCTCCAATCCGCTCGAATTGTTGATAGCGACGCAACTCTCGGCACAGTGTACAGATGTACGCGTGAATATAGTGACGGAAAAACTCTTCCAGAAATACAAGAGTGTCGAGGATTTTGCAACGGTGAGCCAGGAAGAGCTTGAACAAGATATTCGCTCAACTGGTTTTTATCACAATAAGGCAAAGAATATTCGGGCGACAGCACAGCGCATTATCACCGAGTTTGACGGTGAGGTTCCGCGTACTATGCCGGAACTTTTGAGCCTCGCAGGTGTGGCACGTAAGACCGCGAACGTTGTGCTAGGATATGCCTTTGGTATTCAGGTCGGAGTGGTTGTCGATACGCACGTTGGACGCTTGTCGCGGCGCCTTGGTTGGACGGAAAACACCGATGCGGTAAAGGTTGAACAGGACCTTATGCGTATCATACCGGAGCAAGATTGGCTGAATATCTCGCATCTGCTTATCTATCATGGACGCACGATCTGTGATGCACGTAAGCCGCTGTGTGAGCAGTGTTCGCTTGTGCCACTCTGTCCCTCGGCATTTATTGCGAAAACGGCAAAGGGGAAGGCGTGAAGGAAACACTACTCCTACTCCTCGTCACCACGAGGAGTAGGAGTAGTGTTTCCTTTTTTTGTCACTTATACACGCACCGAGAGTGCGCCTGGGAGGATTTTAGCGTCGAAGCTGGTGGCACTAGCAGTTTCGCCATCCATTTGAATGTTCACGGGAAGGCGACTTGTGATACGTACAGTTTTGGCGCGATAGAAGGTTACTTCGGGCAGGTTTGCATGCTCGCCTTTTTGCACAACTGGCAACAAGCGGAGCGCGCGTAGAAGTGGGGTGTAGTCGATGGTGCAGACATCGAGCAAGCCATCGGTATAGTCGGCGGTGGGATTGATGCGGAAGCCCGCCCCGTAGGTAGGGCCATTCGTTGCAGCCATCAGGACGTAGTGCGTCGGAGTCGCGTTTGTTTGTGCCTGGGGAGTATCTGCATCGAGATCGAAGGTGAGCCAGGGGCATTTGTGATAGCCAAATAAGAGTTGACGAATTGTTGAGGTGTAATAGAGACGTTCTCCACTCATCAGAGGATATTTCTTGAGCCAGCTTGCGGTTTTTGCGATATCAGCATCCAGACCGACGCTGAAGGAGTTGGCGAAGTATTTGTCATTTACTATGCCAGCGTCTGAGTCAATCATGCGACCACGAAAGGCGCGTTCGATGGCCTCTTTTGGATCGTGAGGCAGTTTGAGCGTGTTCCACGCATAATCGTTGCCAGAGCCAGCAGGGATAACGCCAAGCGGCACGCGCCGACCAGAGGAGAGGATACCGTTCACGGCTTCATGGAGTGAACCATCGCCACCAACAATGATAACAGGGCGACCTTCTTGCGCCGCCTGCTTCGCTCGCTCCTGTGCCTCGCCCGCACGCGTTGTTTCAATGTACTCCGTTTGTTGTGTATCTTCACCATTAAGATAACTACGAATCAGTGTACGATGCATGTGCATGTTACCACGATTGGCGGTGGGATTGAGAATAACGAGCGGATTGCTGATAGACACCGATGTCTCCATAGTATGCCCCCTTCGTTGTGAGAGAGTTGTTGCGAAAGATTGTACCATGTATTCTTTCTAGCGACAATCAGCAATTTCGAGCATTCATGACATGACTTGCCCTTGTCATGAAATCTTTCAAACTGTGTCTTTCCATACCCATAATTCGTGTCTTACAATAAAGATAGCTTTATCAATTCATCCTTCTAACTTGTAATTCGGGAGGACATTATCATGGAAGTATTCTTCGTCTATGGCCTCGTGGTTGTATTCTTTGTCTTGTTGATACCTGTTATCTACGTGTTGATGAAAGACCCGATACAAAATATGGAGCCGGAACAAGCTCCAATGACGCAACTTGCGAAAATGTCGTCGTCAGAAAAGATCTCCTACGGCATTCTAGCCGCACTGTTCACACTTATGTTTGCGTTGACAGTACTCATACATCGCACGAAAAGCTAGCTTGAGATGGCAATAGCTATCTAACACGAAACAGGTTTTTCGTGTTAGATAGCTATTTTTAACACAATTTTTATTAAGCGGTAAATATGCCTTTCAACCTATTGCTTTTTGTCGCTATATCGGGTAATGTTTATTATGTACACACTTTTATGTGTGCGGGAACATAAATACCTGTCCTGTATCCAAAATAAACGCGTACTGCACCAAAAGCGGAGTAAGTTGAGCGTCCAAAATTTGGATAGAGAACAAAGTGAAAGGAGAAATTCAGCCGTTTTGGCTATTCAAAAATGCAATAGCGCATGATTGCCCTGCCCGAAGATCTTACACCATTAGACGCAAGACCACCCAGACAAGGAGCAACAGAATGCAAAAAGTATCCTCCCTACGTAAGGTGAAGACACCCGTTGGTTATACGCAGGACAGCGACGAAGAAATTCTACACTTTTCGTTACAGGGACTACTACCAGCAGGTCACATACTCGCATTGAACACGACTCTTGGCACCCTCTCGCATCTCGCCTTTATCCAAGACTATCCGCGCATGCTCATGGAACAACAATTCACCACCAGTGAAATTTGTGTCCTCATGCCCTTATTGGAGGCGCATCCCTACTATTGTCCTTACGAAGTGTTGCTCGCAAGCTTTAATAACGGACGTGTGACGGAGGCAGCCGTTGCCCGTTGCCGCGAACGCTTACAAGACGCGCAAGAGGCAGGGGTGTGGGATCAGGAGATGCGACCAGTGCGTAACGTACTTTCGCGTACACGACTCAAGACCCGTTCCTTTGGCATAGAAATTTCTTCCATTCTTGAAACAGGTTATATCTTAATGTATGTGGCACAGAGAAGACAGGCTAAGGTAGATATGTAACAGAGAAATTATGACGTACAAAATATGAGACACAGAAACTCTTCTTGTAACTAATAAGGAAGAGTTAGACGTACCTTATCTGCAAAGACATGTACATTCAGGGGATTGTTCGCAGAGGCATCCTTGTCTATGTGTTGCTCTACAAAACGCTAACAGTTTTGATGCTCAGAAAGCACTTCATGTTTTTTTCGCAGAAGTGGGAACTCGATCTTCATCTGGGGTTTCGTAGGGACCAGATTTATCGCGTCCGCAAGCGTGATTTATCACGCGATATCATGCTTAAAATGACTTGTATACTTGATTGGTACTAATCTCGCTCAATGAATTGAGCGAACGGACCCGATAAATCTGGTCCCTACGAAACTGCCGCATCGATATTTGTAGACGTGATGATAGACATTTAAGTCGTGTAATATGGGTATTTGCTCTCCGCTTTTTGCAACCTCAAAAAGCATAACATATTTTTTTTGTAATGTCCAGTGTTACAGATGTGCAATTTTTTGTATAACAATGTCTGGTACAAGTTACAAATTCACACATAAGACTGGTATAAGACAGAAAAGACAAAGCATGACAGCGGCTCTGCCGCTGTCATGCTTTGTGTT
>CAXUHG010000002.1:0-8356 GCA_964250805.1 uncultured Ktedonobacteraceae bacterium
ATTCTTTGTGGTGACGCGTGCCCAGCCAACCCACCCCCAGGACGCGATAAATCGGTCCCTACCGAAACCGTTTTCGCGTTATTCGCATCTTCTATGTTTTGATACACAAAATGGTGGAAGGCAAGTCGCTCGTCTGTCTGTTGGTAGTCCAGACGCCAGTGGCTACCTCGGCTCTCTTGGCGTTGTAGGGCGGCAGCGACAATCAATTCCGCCACACGGAGCATATTGAGAGTCTCTAATTCTTGCCGTGAAAGTTCCGACTCTCTACTCACCATGCTAGAACGCAAATCCTGTATTCTCTGTCGCGCGACGAGTAAGCCTTGTTCGTTTCGACTGAGCGAGACGTATTGCCACATAATCTGGCGCAGTTCGTCCCGTGTTGACTGTGTTGTCCGTTTGTCAGCAGTTCTCGATGAGTGTCTATCTTCTTGTATGCTTTTATGCTGCACTATCTCTTGATTGCTTTTCATTTCAGGAGTAGCATATATATTCTCGCGCTCGTTTGTGAGAAAATCAGCGATGCGTACTCCATAGACCAGCCCCTCTAACAATGAATTGCTGGCAAGCCTATTCGCGCCATGTACACCTGTACAGGCAACTTCTCCAACGGCATATAATCCTGGTACAGTCGTGCGCCCGTAGGTATCGACGCGTACACCGCCCATACAGTAGTGGGCTGCAGGAGCAATCGGAATAAGGTCCGATGCAAGGTCTAATCCGTGTTTCCGACAGATTGCTGAGATGGTGGGAAAACGTGCGTGCATCTTCTCGGCTGGTAGGTGACGCAGGTCGAGATATTGACAATCGGTCTTTTCCATCAGCATTTCGCTGAGAATAGCGCGTGCTACTACATCGCGTGGTGCGAGTTCGTTTTGGGAGCTATAGCGCGGCATGAAGCGTTCGCCCGTATGGTTGCGTAAGTATGCGCCTTCGCCACGTACCGCCTCAGAAATGAGGTGTGATGCGCTATCGGCAACCAGTACAGTCGGATGAAACTGCATAAACTCAAGATCGGTGAGCGCAGCACCCGCATTCCACGCTAAGGCAAGACCATCAGCCGTCGCACCTGTTGGATTTGAGGTATGCAACCATAAGCCACCGGCACCACCATTGGCTAAAACGGTGGCGTTGGCATGAATAGTAAACATGCGTCCATCGCGGTCAATGGCTTCGATTGCACTGCAAATCCCGTTCTCTACTTGCAAGGAATGCACAAATGTCTCTTCAAACACGGTAATGGACGGATGCTTACGAATTTCGGCTATAAGAACTCTTTCAATTTCGGCACCCGTTGCATCACCACCTGCATGCAGGACGCGCCAGCGCGAGTGTGCCCCTTCACGTCCGAGCAGAAAGCCATCGGGCGTAGTATGAGCATCACTTCCAGCTTCGGCTCGATCAAACTGTACGCCGAGGTCCATCAGCCAGCGAACGGCTTCGGGTGCCTCTTCCACGAGTACGCGTACCGCGTCTTCGTCGCACAAGCCAGCACCCGCCGCTAACGTATCCTGATAGTGCAGTTCCGGCTCGTCATCAGCACCCAGCGCAACCGCAAGTCCCCCCTGTGCATAGCGCGTATTGCTCTCGCCAAGTTGTCCCTTCGTAAAAAGCGCAACCCGCACATGTTCTGGCAAGCGCAACGCCACCGAGAGACCCGCAATACCTCCGCCAATAATCGCAACATCGAATGTTCTACGAGATGGATTGTCTCTATCTAAAAAGTCCGTTACACTGTTTTCTGAGAAAGCATTTGTCATGCCTTATTCTCCTTTGAATAAGTGTATTTTGTACACTTACTAAGTAGACAAAAAAGCAAAGGTGTCATTCTTACACTAACCCTTGTAGCAGAAAGTATACCAGCAAAATTTGAGAAAAACAAGGGTAGGGGAATGATAATATTTCGTAGGGACCCGATGTATCGCGTCCGAGGCCAATTTATCGGGTATAGTCGATACAACAAATGAATCATAGGCGATAAATAGCACGGCGGACGTGATACATCGGGTCCCTACGAATTTTGTTTTAGCTTGCGCCAGCCGCCTGCGCGGTTATTGGCGATAACGGCTTGAAAGAGGTTCAACAGGGCATGCTCGTTGATGCTTTCGCCTTGACGGACTTGAATCGCTCGCGCTGTTTGGTTGCCTTGTCCCTGGTTGATGATGCCTTCGGGGTCAGGCGCGATGGGGTCGTAGATGAAAATGTTGAGGTGATCCTTCGCGCCGAGCAGTGCGCATATGTTGCCGTTCAGCGTAAAATATGGTCGATTTGTACGCTTGATGGTCTCGGTTACGTCTGGGGCGGCGGCATGCACAATATCTCGCACCTGGTGGCAAATATCCTGCTGCCAAGTTGGAAGAGTATGAATGTATTCGTCGATGCGGGAGTCGGTCTGGTATGCACTCATGAAATCATGATACCACACTTATTCGTGAAACCACAGTATACCCATCAATCGTGTAACTCATAACGCTGTCTTGTATGACACCGCTTCTTCCGCGGAACAACATCTTGTGTATCTTCTACACAACGTCGGATGTTTCTACACGACGGCTATAGCGAATTTCGTCTATCTACACGAAATGGAGATGTACCATGTTCGCCATCGCATCCCTGCAGGCACGCATCGTTGCCAATGCCAATTGGGTAGACTACCTCATTATTGGCCTCTACTTCGCCGTGACGTTGGGCATTGGTCTCGCATTGAGGACGCGTATGCGCACCTCAGAAGATTTCTTCCTCTCAGGTCGCTCGCTCCCCAGTTGGGTGACAGGTTTAGCCTTCGTCGGTGCTAACCTTGGTGCCCTAGAAATCCTCGGTATGGGCGCAAATGCTGCTCAGTACGGTATTTTGCAGGCGCATTTTTACTGGATTGGTGCCGTTCCCGCCATGATTTTTGTCGCTATCTTCATGATGCCATTTTACTATGGTAGTAAGGCGCACTCGGTTCCGGGGTTTCTCAAACTGCGTTACAACGAAGCTACACGCGGCTTCAATGCGCTTTCGTTTGCAGTACTCACGCTCCTAACTTCGGGCATAAACATGTATGCCGCCGCCCTTGTGTTCAACGTCTTGCTCGGCTGGTCGCTCAACGCAAGTATCTGGGCTGCTGCTGTGTTCATCATGGCCTATATCTTGCTTGGTGGGCTTACGTCATCCATCTACAACGAAACTCTGCAATTCTTCTTGATTGTGTCGGGCCTGTTGCCCCTCACTATCGTTGGATTGATCAATGTCGGCGGCTGGTCCGGCTTACAGGCAAAGGTTAATAATCCCGCCTTCTTCCATCTCTGGGCAGGAACCGCGACGAACAACAATCCGTTCGGGGTGAACTTTATCGGCATTATCCTCGGCCTCGGCTTTGTCCTGAGCTTCGGCTACTGGTGTACCGACTTTCTCGTGGTGCAGCGTGCGCTAGCCGCCGAGGATGAGGCTGCAGCCGAACGTACTCCGTTGATTGCGACCTTTCCCAAGCTGTTCTTTCCATTCCTGGCAATCATTCCAGGCTTGATTGTTCTCTCTGTATTGCCACAACTCGGTCATGGCGGTGGATTCGAGAACTCGTACAACATGGCGATTCCGTTTGCGATGGTTCACTACTTCCCCAATGGCTTGCTTGGTCTTGGCCTCACGGCTCTGCTCGCCTCGTTCATGTCTGGTATGGCTGGTAACGTGACCGCGTTCAATACCGTCTGGACCTACGACATTTACCGCTCTTATATTCGACGCAATGCTCCCGACCGCCACTACTTACAAATGGGACGTATTGTGACCGTTGTCGGTATTGTACTTAGTGTGGGAACAGCCTACCTTGCGTCGAACTTCAATAGTATCATGGACTATGTACAGGCTTTGTTCTCCATCTTCAATGCACCACTACTCGCTACCTTCCTGCTTGGTATGTTCTGGCGACGTACAACGGGGTGGGGCGGTTTCTGGGGCTTATTCATCGGTACACTTGTTTCGATTGCGCTGTGGGTTGGAGAAACCTTCATGCATCTCTTCTCGCTTGGTAGTTCCGAAGGGTCAAGTATGTGGCGTGCGTTAATTGCGTTCGTAGTCTGTTTCGTCATTACTGTTACGGTCTCACTTTTCACTGAGCGCAAGACTGATGGGGAACTTACGGGGCTTGTCTATGGCTTGACGAAACGAGTACAGGTGGCTGAGACCGTCTGGTATAAGCGACCGCTTGTACTGGTAGGTCTGGCTAGCGCGATCTTTATTGTGCTAAACATAGCGTTCTTCTAGCATACAGAAAGGAAATATACGAATGAGTCAAAATGAAGCAGAACGCATACATGTTTCCGACACTACGGAGCAGAGCGACAGGCAAGACAAAGATGCTGGCAATACGAGTCAAAACGAAGCAGAAGGCATGAAGTCATCGGGTGAGTCGCATAAAATGTCTATTGCCATTGTGATCGGTTCAACCATTGGAGCCATTGGGCTAATTCTCTTGCTCTATGGGCTGTTCGGAGGTACGAGCTACGCGCACAGTGATGGCATCAACATCAATCTCTGGTGGGGTCTGCTGATGGTCGCCTTCGGTATCATCATGGCTGGTGGGAACTATCTCGCCACGAGAATGAGAACACAAGCTACAGCAAAATAACGTCTATGCAAGAATGACCTCCGTTGCGTGCGACGGAGGCCATTCTTGCATAGACGTTATTTCAAGAGCCGAAAAGCTGTATACCGAAGAAGCCAAGTATTTGTACCACCAGATAGACAAGCGCAAGAATACTTACGATAATTGCAAGGCTGAATGCGAGAATGTTGTAAAAAACGCTGTTTGTATACTTTCCCATGAGTCGTTTCTGATTCACGAGATAGAGAATTGAAAAGAGGATAACTGGTAACAGGACACCATTCAAAACATACAGGTTCAGCAGAATACTGACGACGGGCAAATTCGGAATGGCTGCGATGATAACGCTTACAATGATAAGTCCAGTGAATAGCACCCAGAATGCAGGAGCCTCGCTCCAACGTTTACTTACTCCGCCCTCCAAACCAAGAGCCTCAGTAATCGAATAACTGGTCGTCAAGGGCAATACACCAGCCGCGAGCAGTGATGCTCCCAACAAGCCTATCGCAAAGGCATACTTCGCATAAATGCCGAGGAATGGCACAAGAGCCTGTGCAGCTTGATCGGCAGTACCCAGCGCAACACCTTTGCCGCCGCTATGGACAAACAAGGTTGCGCCTGTAGCGATAATGATAAACGCGGCAACCGCGACCGAAAAGAACGATCCGATGTATACTTCCGCGCTCTGATATTTGTAATCACGCAATAACACATGGCGTTCGACCACAGCACTCTGTACATAAATCTGCATATATGGGCTAATCGTCGTGCCAACGGCGGCGATCAGAGTGAGAATAAACCCGCCCTTCAATTGGACAGTGGGCACAAAGGTTCCGAATGCAACCTGTCCCCAGTTAGGTTGTGCCTGAAAAGCCGAGATGATATAGGCGAAAAATGTGATAGTAAGAGCAAGAAACACCTTTTCGACTCGACTATATGAACCGCGAGCAACTAGAAACCAGATAAAGAGGCCGCCCGCTGGTGCGCCTATGTATGAGGGAATCCCAAAGAGATTGAGGGCCGCGGCGATACCGACAAATTCGGATATAATCACGCCCGTATTCGCAATGAGCAAAGTCAACATGACAAAAGCAGTCAAGCGCAAGGGAAAGTTTTCGCGAATAAGATCGCTGAGACCTTTACCTGTCACCACGCCCATACGCGCGCACATTTCCTGCACAACAGCTACACCCACAAATAGCACAACCATCACCCATAGCATTTGGAAGCCGTACTGCGACCCCATCGAACTATAGGTAGCAATACCACCAGCATCATTACCTGCATTGGCGGCGATGAGGCCAGGACCAAATATTCCCGCTAAGATCATCAAGCGAGAAAGTAAGCTTGGACGCCGACGCCTGCCACGATTTCTGCCTCGTTTACCTGCGTCTGCCTCTGGTAGTGGATAAGGTTGAGAGGGAACGACCTTCTCGGTGTCGTCGTTTGCCATCGCACACCTCCTCTTTGTTTTCTCGTGAGTTTGTAGAATGTAATAAAAAACACCCCTCAACAAAGAGGGGCATTGTATCATGACGCGATGATAGTTGTGTTCCCCTCTGGTTGAGCTTTGGCACTGCAAGACGTAGAACAGTTCAAAACTGTCCAGCCACTTTGAGTCTTGCCTTCTGCCGACAAGACTTGGCCTGACCATTGGCGTCTCTCGACGTTTCTGCTCAGTGGCTTATGTTCACACAGCCGCCTCACCTAACGAGGTAAGGTTATTTCTTTTCCATCGCTACTGTACATCTCATGAGTACGGGTTGTCAAGTAGTGACATGACAGGGGCAAGCCCAGTGGTGACAATTGAAGATTGCCGTGTCTTCACCATAAGCCAGCCAAAGAGAATGGGCAGAAGAGCTTTTTAGCTCTTCAATCCTATCATAGGCATATTATCAAGCAGCACACTCATCAATTTTCCTCCAAGAAAGAGATTTTTCTGACACTCGATATGCAATTCACTCTCTCGACTGTATGATTTCTTATAACCTGAGCGACATTTATTTTAGCTCGCTCGCGTCCTTTTTTGGCATTCAAAGTGTAGGGGCGACACTTAGTTTATTGTACGCCCCCACGCAAAGCAATGTCCGAAAAGTGGATGGACTTCTGGGCATCTAATTTTTCGAGCTTGTACTGGTACATAATGACACTGAGGTTCCTTACACTGGTAAGGCTTATCTTCATCGCCTCAATTTCATTCGCCTTGAAGAGTTCTGGCATTATCACAACACAAATATTAAGCAAGCTGAGTAACTGAAAACTGCTCCCCTGGTTTAAAGCAAGAGGAGGCAACAGTAATCTCAATAACGCAGTAAAGTGTCATTTAGCACGTATAAGCCAACACGTTATTCATTAAGATACATGCATAATGACTTTATGAGTTGCAAATAATGCATAATTTAGAAGAAACCTTGACATTTTCGCGTTTCTTCATTATACTTTACACAAGTTCTGTTTTAGAACACGGTACCGTAGAAAGGAAAGATATACAAAAACTTTCTCTTCTACCCATATTCAGTGCCCAAGAAGGGAGCGATATATGGACCATCTCTTTGTTTCCTCTCCATGAGTCCTCTCTTTATTACTACATTTTTAGGTAGTACCACTTTCCTCTGTCATACGCCGATACAATGAAGTACCTAACACGTACACAAGAAAGGAGGTTATTGAAAATCGTTGTGAACTTTCTGTAGTCTTTCATGGTAGGAAGACAATAAGTAGTAACGCAAAGATGCTATCTGCCTTCGTAATGATGCAAGGCAGAAAGGATGTAATCAACGATGTATAATACACGGTCATTAGTACGTACACACAACTGGTCCTCATGGTTGAAGGGTCAGCCCCGTTTGTTTCGCACGTTTAGTATTATCAGTTTCGTTGTAATCTTCGCCCTCTTCTTTATGCCGTTAGTAGCTAGGGCAGACAGTATTACACAAACCGCCGTAAACGCCACAATCCCGTTCGATAAGTACTTTGTTCAGAACAATGAATGGGGAAATCAGTACAACGGCTGGGGGTCTGGGTATCAGAGCATCACTCACGACACCAATAACGACAGTACTGGTGCTTGGTCTACTTCGTTCAACTGGTCGAATGTCCTATCGGACGATGCATATCATATTAAGGGGTGGCCTAGCCTCGTTCAAGGTTGGAACTGGGGGGCATACTCGAATAACAGTGGCCTTCCCATCCAACTCTGGAACAACAACACTATTACGACGACCTGGCACTTTAGCATGGATGGTGGCAGCTATTACAGAGCGGACGCTATCTACGATCTCTGGCTCCACGACTCCAGCGACTGGAACAATCCGACCGATGAGGTGATGATTTTTCCCTGGTGGACCGATGAAGACACAGGTGTACATAATGGTCAATATGTCGGCACCAGCATGGTTGATGGTGTCAACTGGGACCTCTACAAAGGCTTTAATTCCTCCTCAGCTCCGAACGGAGGCTGGACAGTGTGGAAGTTTGTGCGCTCTAGCACAACAACGCAAGTCGATAACCTTCACATCAACAATTTCCTTAGTTGGCTACAATGGGGCCTCCCTGCAGGTCAGAACGTCCCCAATTCGCGTTTCCTAACCAGCATTCAGTCGGGTACTGAAATCTGGTATGGGAATGGGTGGTTCTCGACCGATTATTATTCGGTTGACATCTCCTGAATGCTTAGTAAAGCGAGCATAAACAAAGGGAGGTGGGGGGGGGGGGGGGGGGGGGGGGGGGGAGGGGGGGGGGGGGGGGGGGAAAAAAAAAGATAAAAAAAGA
>CAXUHG010000002.1:8366-50826 GCA_964250805.1 uncultured Ktedonobacteraceae bacterium
ATACCAACCACATATTCCCGCGGTGGGGCCCCGGCGGCCCCCCCCCCCCCCCCCCCCACCTCCCTTTGTTATCGAAACACTTTTACAATCCTCCCATGAAGGGCAACATATTTTCTTAAAGAGTACGTGTAGTCGGCCCGGACTCTTAACTTCTGTAAACTATAAAAGCTGGAGTAAAGAAAATAGCTCTATCCTTCAGGAATTGAGGCTTTACGCGGTGCTGCACAGGAAGCTCTGAGAACAAGCGAGGTTGAGAGTTCTACATGGTTTGACTCAAACGATTGCCCAGCAATCAGGCGTAGAAGCGTGGTCGCTGCCATCTTTCCTATCTCGACAAGTGGTTGACGAACAGTCGTCAATGGTGGTGACATTTGGGCGGCATACGCGACATCATCAAACCCAATCACACTCATGGCATCTGGGATACGAATGTTGCGTTGATAGAGTGCCTGATAGACACCAGTCGCCTGTGCATCATTCATGGAAAAAATAGCGGTGGGCGGGTCGGGAAGATTCAGTAACATATATGTCTGTTTGACACCATCACCTAAGAGGTAGTTTCCTTCGCATATCAAGTTAGAATCTACTGGTATGCCTGCACGTTCCAGAGCTTCGCGGTAGCCTGCTAGACGCGCACGAGAGGTAGTAAGATGAAGCGGGCCTGTGATAATACCTATGCGACGATGACCGAGGGAAATAAGATATTCAGTGGCAGTGTATCCTCCCAGCCAGATCGTTGAGCCGATGGTGGGAAAAGCCGTTGTCGGTTCATTGCGATCACCAATAGCGACGAAGGGCACATGCTGTTCTGTTAGTACGTTCGCAATACCAATACGTTCATAAGGGAGTAGGAGCAAAACGCCATCGGTAGATTGATCAAGTAAGCGGCGTAACCAGCGGCGTTCAGCGGCTTCATCCTCGTTCGTGGCGAAAACCACAAGGCGATGTCCGCTTTCCTCCAACACCTCCTGCACGCCTTGCATAATGCCAAGATCATAGCCACCTTCCAGGCGCATAATCACCAAGTCAATGAGTCCAGTTTGTCCCTTGCGTAAATGACGAGCAGCATGATTTTGTACATAGTCATAGCGCTCAATCATTTGTTGGATACGAGTTCGCGTCTCCGCACCTACTCCTGGCAACTGGTTCAGCACTTTAGAGACCGTTGTTGTGGAAACACCCGCTTCTTTGGCAATCTGAACCATCGTCAAGCGCTTACTCTGCTTTTGCTCCATAGACTTGCACTTTCCTCTTATTTAGGGAAACGTTCCCTCTAATTAGAGGGAACGTTTCTCTGGATGTGTTGTATTGATGGTAGCATATAAGAATTCTCCTGTCAAACACGCTGCATTGCTTATGCACACAACCTCACTACGTAAGGAAGATGGAATGCAAAAAACGAATTTTTGTCTGTTTTCCTTCATCTCTTGACAGAAACAAGTTTCTAGGTTACAGTTTGTTTAAGAGAATTTAAGGTAAACGTTTACCTTAGTATTTCCCCAAAGGAGGTCTGCCAGCTATGATGCTCATTTCTTCTCGGCGTTCATTGCAAACTTACTTTCCCATGTATCGAATGCCTTACATTCATCCCTCGTATCTTTGTCCAGCACGCCTGTAATCTCTTTTTCCTTGCGCTGTTTCTCTAACCGTTGCTAATTTGGAAGGCGAAGGTATTTCCTTCAACTTTGCTACGTTATGTTGTCATTTCTCCATAACATACTGACAACATAATAAGCTGTCCTATGTACGTTTTTAAGGAGGTCGCTTCATGGACATGACATCAAAAGGCACAGAAGTATTTAATCGACGAAGCTTATTGCAGCGAGGTGCTGCGATAGGTGTAGGTCTCATTGGCTTGGAGACATTGGTTGCCTGTGAGTCAACAAACACCACCACAACAAGCAGCAGTACGATGACGGCAACGGTGAATACACTACCGCCCTCCAGCAATCCAGGTGCCATTTACGTATTCAATCAGGTTGTCAAACAATTTGAGCAGTCACATCCCAATGAGAAGATTGTTGGGAAAAATGACCCATATGATCCCACAACCTTCCTAGCAAGACTTGCAGCAGGTCAAGCAGAGGATGCTACGCAGAGCTATTTTACGGAGCCGCAGCTCCTTATAAAGAAGCACGCGCTGGCTGATGTCAGCAGCCTCATCAAAGGCTGGCAATACTTTAGTAGCTACAATCCAGATGTTGCCGCAATAGCAACCGACGCCGCGACAGGAAAAATCTATGGTGTTCCTCAGAATGCCTATGGACTCGGCGTTTTTTACAATCGCGCCATGTTCAAGGCCGCTGGACTCGACCCTGACAAGCCCCCGACCACATGGGACGATTTTCGTACTTATGCAAAGAAGTTGACGACATCATCTGTAGCGGGCTTTGCAGAGACGAGTAGCTCGAATCAGGGCGGTTGGCACTTCACGAACTGGATGTATACGGCAGGTGGCGATATGCAGTCGGATGACGGCACGAAAGCACTTTTCAATAGCGACAAAGGCGTGAGTGTATTGCAATTGCTCAAGGATATGCGCTTCACCGACCAGTCTATGACGAAGCAGCAGTTGTTCACACAGGCCGATACGCTACAATTGCTAGCGACTAACAAGGTGGCGATGGTGATTATGGCACCAGATCAACTGAACGCCCTGAAGACGCAGTATCAGGCAGATATGAATAATTTCGGCATTGGACCGATGCCGCAAAACGGTGGCAACGCTGCACTGACGGGTGGCAACATTTTCGTTTTCAATCCTAAGTCTTCGCGTGACGCTATCAAGGCCGCATTTGATTATGTCATCTATTCCAACTTTGACCTGAATGTCGTAGAGAATAGCTTGGCATTACAAGCCTCTTCCGGGCAGGTGGCAGGTGCCCCCACCAATGTCCTCTTTATTGGCGAATTTCAGCAGAAACTTAACGCCCTGAACACCAAATATGCGAACGTGCCACTGCAAAACTACGCGACCTTCACTAATGCACAGGTGAAGCTGCGCCCTGAGCCACGCAATCAGACGCAGAAAATGTATGCCGCCCTCGATCCGGTAGTGCAGGCGGTCTTGACTAATCACGGAGCTGATCCAAAAGCACTGCTCGATCAGGCCGCACAGCAGTTCCAGCAGGTACTCGATTCGTCCGCCTCCTAGAGAAGAGGGAGACGTGAATCGTCTCTCTGGTGTTTTCTCTAAGACATCTATAAGAGATGATTCACGTCGTCGGACAACCTATACTCAGAAGGAGTTATCTTCTATGGAACTCTCATCTCCTACCGTATCGCCTGTGAAAGCGGTGTCGTCTCAATCGGTGCTGGAAGACAAAAGAGATGACGCACCACTGCGAACCAAATTTCGGACTTCGCGCAAAGCGCGGATTGCACTGCGGCGCAGTCTCAGTGGCTATCTTTTTCTCTTGCCTGCGCTGTTTATCTTTGCGCTCTTCGTCTGGTACCCTGTTGTACTTGGTATTTTGATGAGCTTTCAAAGCGTTGACCTGATTAACCCCTCTATGTGGATAGGGTGGGCAAACTATCATGCAGTATTCGCGGATCCACTTTTCGCTATTGCATGGCGCAATACGCTGGCGTTCACCGGCTACGCACTGCTCTTTGGCTACGTTGTGCCGCTCATCCTTGCTCTGGTCATCAATGAGATGCGTCATGGCAAAGGCTTTTTCCGTCTCGCCTTTTACATACCAGTGATGTTGCCGCCAATTGTTACGGTCTTTCTGTGGCGTTGGATTTACAATCCCGATTCGGGTCTGTTGAATGCTCTACTCAACCTTGTTCATCTTCCTGGTGGCCTCTGGTTGGAGACGCCGAGTAGCGCGTTGCCTGCCCTTGTCGTCATTGCGACATGGAGCGGGGCCGGAACCTCTATGTTGATTTATCTTGCTGCTCTTCAGGGTGTACCCGCGACACTATATGAGGCTGCGGAGATTGATGGAGCGAGTATCTGGCGTCGGCTCTGGCATGTAGCACTACCAACTATTCGTCCAATTCTACTGCTGATGCTTGTACTGCAGATTATCAGTACCATGCAGGTCTTTATTGAACCCTTTACCGTGACCAACGGCGGGCCACAGAATGCAACGATGAGTGTTCTACTGCTGATCTACAACTATGCATTCCAACAGGCAGATTTTGGCGGAGCCAGTGCAATAGGCGTTCTGCTATTCCTGGTACTTGCTCTATTTGCGCTCATCTATATGCGGATGACGAATCGTTTGATGCAAGGAGACTAAGCGATGGCTCTTACTTCACAGGATGTACAAGAGGATATCCAAATTTCGACTAAAAAGAGTCGGCGACAACGCGAGCAAACCGAGGAAGAACGCACATTGGTTTCACCAATTGTGCTGAGGCGTCCCGTCGGACGCGTTATCTACTGGACAGTTCTCGCATTATTGCTTGTGTCTACCTTGATTACCATTGGTCCCATTTACTGGATGTTCAGTGGTGCCCTGAAGTCAAGCATTGAGATTTTCCAATCTCCACCGACGTTCTGGCCTCTTCATCCACAATGGCTCAATTATGTCAACGCGTGGAACATTCTGAATTTCCCGCTCTACTTCAAAAATACGCTGGTGCTAGCTGCTGGTGCTGTTGTTTTGCAGATTATAGTATCGGCTACTGCGGCCTACTCGCTCTCGAAGTTGCGACCTGTGGGCAAGAACGTTATCCAGTTCGGTTTTTTCTGCACATTGATGGTGCCGCCTGTCGTCTATCTGATTCCGCAATTCGTCAATATTAGCGATCTCCCCTTCATTCATGTGTCGCTGTTCAACTCCTGGGCTGGCGTCTGGCTGCCAGAAGCTGCTAGTGCGTTTAATATCCTGGTGCTGAAAAGCTTCTTTGATAGCATTCCTAGCGAACTGACAGATGCTGCACGTCTGGATGGTGCAAACGCGTGGCAACTCTTCACACGAATTATTCTTCCCCTTTCGCGTCCCGCGCTGGCGGTAATCACAATTTTTACCATTATTGCCTCCTGGAAGGATTTCCTCTGGCCTTTGCTGGTGCTGGCGAACGATGATGTTCAACCCCTTATTGTTTCCCTGTACCATCAATCGGCTGAACACTCGAACCTTCCGTTTACCTATCTCGTGGCGGGACTTATGCTCGCCAGTATTCCGCCGATTCTGCTCTTTCTGCTATTCCAACGGCAGATTATGCGTGGAATCAATTTAACTGGTCTCAAGGGTTAAGTTTCAATGTCGTTTTAGTGTGTCTCCTGTACATTGACGTACCGATTCATACCGCGTCACAGGCTGGCGGTATGCGATAGAACAGAAGCCTGGAAAGGACTTTGCAATGCATAATGCAGAGAGTAAAAAGCGAAGGATATTGCTCGCGGTATGTGTCGCTTGCCTTCTTGTCATCAGTTCCTTTGGGGCAATCGTCACATTTCCTCGTCTGACGTATGCCCAGAACATGACACATTCGCTCATTCCTGCCAAGAGCAAAACGAAACCCAATAGCGCAAGCACCAATGCAGGTGCTACACTTCCCTATGTCGAGTTGGAAGCTTCCAACGCCAGCACCAATGGTACTGTCGTCGGCCCCGACTATCAACTGGGAGACCTAGCCTCCGACGCTGTAGATCGCACAATTGTCCAGTTGACGCAAGGGAAATACGTCCAATTCACCCTGCCTCAGGCCGCCAACTCGATCAACCTGCGCTACAGCATTCCAGACTCTGCTAGCGGGGGGGGCATCAACGCATCGCTCAGTATCTATATCAATGGAGTAAAACAGGCAAACGACCTGCAACTCACCTCAAAATATAGCTGGGTGTATGGGCAACCAAGCTTTTCAGATTGTAATGCGAACGACTGGTCAAATACTCCTGGTGGCACAGCGCATCATCAATTTGATGAGGTGCATGCACTGTTGCCGCAGATGGCTGCAGGTAGCACGGTGAAATTGCAGGTCGATGGCGAAAACACCGCTTCATCGTATGCCATTGATGTCGCTGACTTTCAACAAGTAGCGGCACCGCTATCCGAGCCAGCAGGCTACATCTCAGTCACCGACTCACCCTATAACGCTGATCCAAAAGGTGTGACAGACTCTACCACTGCCATTCAGAACGCCGTCAATGCAGGTTCGGCTCAAGGTAAGGGTGTGTGGATTCCACAGGGTACGTATCTAGTCACCAGTCACATACTCGTCAATAATGTCACGCTGACGGGTGCGGGTCCGTGGTACTCGGTACTCGGTGGTGCCCCTATTGGTACTGGCACAGGTGTTGGCGTCTATGGAAATGATACCTATGACGGCAACCCCAGTGCTAACGTCAACCTGTCGAATTTTGCCGTTGAGGGACAGATTACCAATCGCGTTGACTGTCTACAAGACAACGGTATTGGTGGCTCACTGAACAACTCAACCATTTCCAACGTCTGGATCGAACACACTAAGGTCGGCATGTGGTTCGACGGACCATTTAGCGGCCTGAAAATCACTGGTAGCCGCATCGACAGTACACTTGCTGATGGCATCAACTTCCATCGCAACATCACCAACTCTAGCGTCTCGCAAACGGTGATACGCGGCACAGGTGATGATGGCCTCGCCATGTGGTCGGCTAGCGACAATGTGCCAGCAACCGGAGATAGCAACGATAGCTTCGATTCAAACACGGTGCAGTCGCCCTACCTAGCCAATGGCATTGCTCTCTATGGCGGCAATGGAAACTCCGTCACCAACAATCTCGTCACCGACTCGCAGTATCGTGGTGGTGGCATCATGCTGGATTACGAAGATTTCGGCAATTCAACGGTACCCTTTAGCGGCACCACTACCATCTCGAACAACACAATTCAGTACACAGGCGGTTTCGGAGATCAGGGCATTCAACAGTTTGGTGCGCTGATGTTCTGGGCGGACACTGGCTCCATCAATGCACCCTTTACCGTTTCAGGAGATGAGATCGACAACAGTCAATATGCAGCAATCTCGTTTGATGGTGGCAATCCCATTAGCAACATCGCCCTGAGCAACATCAACATTAGTGGTGCTGAGTTCGCATTTTCCAATAAGGTGAACACTGTAACGGGTTCAGCCAGTTATGTGACAGCTAGCGGCTTGACGGTGGGAGGATTAGAGAGTTGTGAGGGTCCACAATCGTGGAATATAACGCTGGGTCCAGGCAACTCTGGCTGGAGTTCGACATCGCAGACCTGTGGCTTCCCAACCGGAACACCGACGCCAGCACCGACGACACCTCCGGTAACGCCAACGACACCACCCATAACGCCGACATCAACACCAACGCCGCCGCCCCCGCCAACGGGAACGTTGATAACCGCGATCAATGCTGGTGGTGGACCGTCGGGTAACTTTGTCGCCGATACCGACTACAATCAGGGCAACACCTATAGCGATACCTCCACCTCGATTGATACCAGTGGCGTGAGCAATCCCGCGCCACAGGCCGTCTACCAGACTGTTCGCTGGAACAGCTCGTTTACCTACACTATTCCAGGCTTGACGGCTGGGAAAGCGTATACTGTGCGGCTCGACTGGGCGGAGTTGACCTTCCAATATGCAGGAGCACGCGTCTTTAATGTAGCAATCAATGGAAGTTCCGTTTTGAGCAACTTCGACGTGTATGCTATAGTAGGCTATAAGAAGGCTCTGGCAAAGTCGTTCAACGTGACCGCTAATGGTAGTGGGCAGATCGTCATCGCATTCTCACAAGCAGGAGCCGACAATCCATTTATCAATGGCATCGAAGTCTGGGACCCTGCTGGCGGTCCTACCCCAACACCCACGCCGACAAAGACGTTGGTCAAAGCTATTAACGCTGGCGGCGGTGCAACCGGAAATTTCGTTGCTGACACTGGCTACAACCAGGGCAACAGTTATAGCGATACTTCCACCTCGATTAACACGAGTGGCGTGAGCAATCCAGCACCACAGGCCGTTTACCAGACCTGTCGTTGGAACAGTTCGTTTACCTACACTCTGACAGGGTTGACCGCAGGCAAGTCCTACACGTTGCAACTTGACTGGGCGGAATTGACCTTCCAGGCAAGCGGGCAACGAGTGTTCAATGTGGCAGTCAATAGCAACTCCGTGCTGAGTAACTTCGATGTCTACGCGAATGCAGGCTATAAAACTGCTCTGGCAAGGCAGTTTTCTGTCACCGCCAATAGCAGTGGACAGATCGTCATCGCCTTTACACAGGCAGGCGCGGATAATCCCTTTATCAATGGCATCGAGATTTACGCTTGACCATTTAATCCTCTTGTGACGATTTCGTAAGGCAAATGTTGATGTTTGGGGCTAGGACGGAAGGGACCAGAACGCCCGCAAGGGGAACGCCCCTCCCATACACGAACTCGTTCCATGACCGTCATCGTAGTATGGGAGGGGCGTTCCCCTTGGGCGCCCTTGCCTCACCTGTTTTTGAAAGGACTTCCTCGTTATGGAGATGGCACCGCTTGCACGCGCAAACGATGATTCCTACTCTTCCTTTCCCGATGGCTATCAAGCTCTTGGTATGGCACAACACTTTGAAAAAGAGGCGTCAAGTGTATGCTTATATACTGACTCGGCGACGGTTGAGGTGACTGCACTTGCTCCTGATTTGTTCCGCGTCGGGTTGTTTCCATTGGGACGCGCCGTTGACTATGATTCGGTAGCCGTTGTTGCACAAGATTGGGATACTGGTACTGTGACTATCGAGGAAAAGAGAAGCGAAATAAGCATCGCAACATCTTTTGCGACTGCTCATCTGTCTCTGAATCCTCTACGTATCGGCTTTACCGACGCTACAGGCCGTGCGTTTGCACAGGATGACATCGAACGCGGCATGGGTTTCTTTACGTTACCAGAGCAGCTTCCATCACTTGAAGTCTTTAATCTACTTAATCCTGTAGGGACATTTGGTACACCAACTCGCGTATACAAACAACATGCGGTTGGATCACACTATTTCGGTTGTGGAGAGCGGACGGGGCAGTTTGACAAAACTGGCTCGCATCAAATCTTCTGGAATATCGATCCTCCTCCTGGTCATACCGCCCTGCAAAACAATCTGTACGTGTCGATTCCCTTTACCATCGTTATTGCAGACGGACAGGCATGGGGACTCTTTCTTGACAGCACAACACGCGTCGAATTCGATCTTGCGCGTGAGCATCCTGATTGTTCCTGGTTTGGAACCAGCAATGGGAACCTAGTATACTACGTGTTCTGTGGTCCGACGATTCAGGATGTGCTGGCACGCTATACAGAACTGACGGGACACACACCGCTTCCTCCTCTCTGGTCATTGGGAAACGGACAGAGCCGCTTTAGCTACGAGACCGCCGACGAGGTACGGACAATCGCACGCACGTTTCGAGAGCGTGATATTCCCTGCGACACGCTCTATCTCGACATTGACGTACTAGATGGCTACCGGGTGTTCACATGGAATCAAAAGCACTTCCCTGATCCAGCGGGCTTGATTGCCGAACTGCGTGAAATGGGATTTCATGTGGTATGCATTGTGGACGCGGGAGTAAAGGTAGATGAGATGTATGGGGTGTACAACGATGGTCGAGAGCGCGACCTCTATTGCAAGTCTCCACAAGGGCAGGACTATCAGAATGCAGTCTGGCCCGGTGTCTGCGTATTCCCTGATTTTACTAGCACGCAAGCTAGAGATTGGTGGGGTGAACAACATCGAGTCCTGCTTGATGCTGGAGTTGCCGGTATCTGGTCTGATATGAATGAGCCAGCACTCTTTATTCCACTCAACTCAACAATGCCAGCGAATGTGGTTCATCCAGGTGATGGGCAAGCTCGTTTACATGTGCAGGTGCATAATGCATATGGCTCATTGATGGTGCGTGCTACGAGAGAAGGTCTGTTACGCCTTCGTCCTGAGCAGAGACCCTTCATCATTTCGCGTTCGGGCTATGCCGGTGTGCAGCGTGATGCACTGATTTGGACAGGAGATAACTCCTCGACATGGGAGCATCTCGCAATGAGCATCTCGCAAATCTTAAACCTTGGGCTTTCTGGAGTAAGCTGGGCTGGCGCCGATATCGGTGGATACTACGGAGATAGCAATGGAGAATTGCTGGCTCGCTGGACAGAATTTGGTATCTTCCAACCCTTTTGTCGTAATCATGCAGAGAAGCAGACACGTCATCAAGAACCCTGGGTGTTCGGGGAACCGTATGAGACGGTTTGTCGGAACATGCTCAAGCTACGGCAACGTCTTCTCCCGTACCTGTACACGCTTTTCGATGAATGTCATCGTACCGGTACACCCATCCTGCGCCCACTCTTCTGGGCGTATCCCAACGACTCGACATGCAGCACGATTGATGACGAGGTGTTATGCGGTAATACACTCCTGGTTGCACCAATTACTCACCCAGGTACAGAGCATCGCCATGTCTATCTCCCTGAAGGAGACTGGTTTCACTTCTGGACTGGCACGCATGTAGCTGGACCCGCTCATATTCTCGCGCATGCTCCGCTTGGTCAACCCGCTCTCTATATACGTGCCAACACGGTTGTACCACTCAGGTCTGCGTTGAACTCTGTCGCCGATGAATATACGGACCCGCTCACATTCTTGCTCTATCCCTATCAGGGGTGCGGGCAGGCTACATACTACGAGGATGCAGGGAATGGATACGAGTATACGAACGGAATGTACGCTCGACGTTCGATCACCTGTGACGGAAATACCAGCCTTATACGCATTCTCATAAGCGAACAAGAGGGCGAGTTTGCTACAAAGCGAACATACAGAAGGTTTGAACTGCGTACACTGGCAACTGAACCACAAAGTGTACGGTGCAACGGCGAAAGTGTATTCTCGTGGCACTACTCTTCTGAACAACAATGCCTGATCGTCGAATTGCAGGAAACAATGGAGGCTCAGACGATTGAAATTTCCATATAGGTTATTTTTACAAATACACATATGTGAATTTCGTCTACTGTACAAGGCGTATAGTACGCTAACTTGGTTATGTTGAGTTAGCATACTATACGCATCAATATGTTTATGACTGCTTGTGTGCAGCAATCAACGAAGCGTACCAGTGTCCGCTCTCCTTGATTGTGCGCTGTTGCGTTGCATAGTCCACGTACACAATGCCAAACCGTTTGCTGTAGCCCTCCGCCCACTCGTAGTTATCGAGCAATGACCAGACGAGATAGCCCTGCACAGGCACGCCCTGCTCGACGACACGCCCGACCGCACTAATATGCTCACGTAAGTAATCGATGCGCTGTGGGTCGGAAATTTGTCCATGAGCATCGATGGTATCAGCAAATGCTGCGCCATTTTCCGTGACGAGCAGCGAAGCGACTCCATACTCTTTGTGTAGGCGCGTCAATAAATCGCCGAGAGCCTGGGGATAAACCTCCCAGCCCATCTCAGTGTAGACGCCAGGAACCGTCACATACTCTACTCCATATGGCTTCGCTGCATTGCCCCGTACTACCATTCGCGAGTAGTTGTTGACGCCCAGAAAGTCGGTTGGTACCGCAATCGTTGCCAGATCGCCATCATGAATCGGTGGTGAGTTCAAACCCATATTCTCAAAGAAATGCTCTGGATACGTTCCTCTATAGAGCGGTTCAACAAACCAACGATTGTTCAAGGCATCGGCCCACGACACAGCCTTAGCCGTCTCAGGCGTCTCATCAGCGGAATAGATCGGCGTGAAATTCAGTGAAAGGCCAAGTTGGGCATCGGCTTTCGCATGCGCGCGAAGGCGTGGCACCGCCAAACCATGTGAAAGCAGCAGATGATGACCAACGGTCATCGCTGCCTGCATATCCTGTATACCAGGAGCATGAACACCAGTTCCGTAGCCCAGGTAGGCTGAACACCAGGGTTCGTTATGCGTGATCCACTTCTCGACTCGATCTCCCAGTTGACGCGCCATGATCTCGGCATACTCGGCAAAGGCATACGCTGTGTCTCGGTTGACCCAACCGCCTTCGTTATAGAGAGCAAGCGGCAAATCCCAGTGATAGAGAGTCACGATAGGGCGAATTCCCTTTGATAGCAATGCATCGACTAGGCGATCATAGAAATCGAGACCGCGTGTATTGATCTCGCCTCGACCGGAAGGTAAGACACGCGGCCACGCGATGGAGAAGCGATACGCTTTCACACCTAATTGCGCCATCAATTCCACATCCTGCGGCATTCGATGATAGTGGTCGGCGGCAATGGCACCTGTTTCCCCCTTATAGGTCTTTCCAGGTGTTGCCGAGAACATATCCCATGTTGAGTCACTTCGTCCATCTTCATGTACCGCTCCCTCGATCTGATAGCTAGAGGTTGCGGTTCCCCACAGAAATGTGGCGGGGAAGGCAGAGACAAGGCTGGCATCGGTCAAGGTCTGGCTGTGTACATCGTTGCTAATGCTCATTCAAACTCCTATTGAATCTCCCAAGAGCAGATACTTGCTAGAGTCAACCTGCTCACTACAATACGACAACATACAGAGTGTAGGCGACCGTTTTGTCGCCTTTTCTTTTCCCACCGCCTACTGCTTATAAGGTAACTTTACAACACTTATTGGCTTCTGCTGAGTAGCAGTGTCCCCATCGCCATAGAGGAAGCAGTTCGTCCAATGTCCTCCCCCTAGCTCCGTTCGCCCTGGAAATCGCTCCCGACACACTGCCATCGCATGCGGACAGCGTGGATGAAAGCGACATCCCGTCGGCGGCGTGATGAGACTCGGTATCTCGCCTCGTGCTGGCACCTCCCGCACACTCGTCCCGTTGAGGTCGATCCGTTCGGGATCAGGAGCCGCCGATATCAGCAGTTGCGTGTACGGGTGCTGTGGTCGCTGAATCACCTCGTCGCTGGGTCCTCCCTCCACCATCTGCCCCGCATACATCACCAGCGTCTCCTCGGCAAAGTAGCGCGCACTCGCAATGTCATGCGTGATGAACAGCAGAGCCAATCGCTCCTCGTCTTTGAGCCGCAACAACAGATTGAGCACATCCAGCCGGATCGACACATCCAGCATCGACACCGGCTCATCCGCCAGCAACACCTCCGGTTGCGCTGCCAGTGCCCGCGCAATCGCCACGCGCTGCCGTTGCCCTCCTGAGAGTTGATGCGGAAACTTCTCGATGAACTGCTCTGCCGGACTCAGGCTCACCTTGCGTAACAGTGCTAACACCTGCTCGCTCTCTTCTTGCGTGTTGTGGACATGTCCATGCACCCGCAAGGGACGACTCAGGTGATAGCGCACATTATGCACCGGATTGAGCGAGCCGAAGGGGTCTTGAAACACCAGTTGCACATGTCGGCGGTACGCGCGGAGGGCTGCTCCTCCTTTGAGGGCAACGGGGGTGCCCCGAAAGCGCAACGTGCCTCCCGTCGGGTCATACATGCGAGCCAGGAGCCGTGCCACGGTCGTTTTGCCACTGCCACTCTCCCCCACCAGGGCAGTAGCGCGTCCGGGATACAGGGCGACGGTGGCGTCTTCCACCGCATGCACCGCCCGTGGAGGACCAAACAGCCTGGCTTGCCGCAAGGGAAAACGCTTCTGCAGATGCTCCCCTTGCAGAATAGGAGCATCCTGAAAGACGGCATCACGCATCTGGGTCGTTGGATGGACAATACTCATTTACTGGTTCCTCTTTCTGGTGCCAGGGCCGAATACGCCTGGGCAAAGTCGGCATTCGACGGAATGCTCCGATGCGGGGAGAGTGACGGCGTGTAGAGATGACAGGAGACGAGTTGCGCTGGACTCTCGCTCGTCGAGGGCTGCAAGCTGGGCACGACGCGCGAACAGGCATCGAAGGCGAGGGGACAGCGCGGATGGAAGGCACAGCCCGCCGGCACGTTGCGCAAGTCGGGCGGCGAACCAGGAATGCCCGTCATGACCCGCCGCGGCCCATAGATGGTCGGGAAGGATTTGAGCAAGCCGTAGCTGTAGGGATGACGCGGATGCTGGGACAGGTCGCGGCGCGAGGCCGTCTCGACCAATTTGCCTGCATACATAATCGCCACGGTGTCGGCAAGTTCCAACAGCAGCGAGAGGTCATGGGTGATGAAGATGACCGAGAACTCCAACTGCTGGCGCAAGCGGAGAATCTCCAGCAAGATTTCGCGCTGCACCACCACGTCCAGAGCAGTGGTTGGCTCATCCATGATGATGAGTTCGGGGGAGAGAGCCAAGGCAATGGCAATCACGGCGCGTTGGCGCATGCCTCCACTTAACTCGTGAGGATAGCTGCTGATGCGGTCGGGAGCGATGCCCACGAGTTTGAGCAAGTCCAGGGCGCGTTGTTTGCGCGAGTCGGGACCCATGAGGGGACGATGGACTTTGAGGACATCCATCATCTGGGTGCCAATCGTCATGACGGGATTGAGAGCGTTCATGGCACTCTGGAACACGATGGCAAGCTCACTCCAGCGAAAGGCGCGTAACTGAGCAGGAGTCAACTGCAAGATATCGAGCGGCTCCCCTTCGCTCGCCTCATGTGCGGAGCGTCTGCTCGTTCTGGAAGGGGAGGGAGTCATAGAGACTCCATCGGCATCCTCACGGGGACGCGAGTAGTAGAGGACCTCGCCACCCACAATTTCGGCGGGTGGACGCAACAAGCGCGAGATGGCATAGGCCAGAGTGGACTTGCCGCTGCCACTCTCGCCAGCCAGTCCCAGAATTTCGCCGCGCTTGAGCGTGAAATTCACGTTGGTCGCGGCGTGAACGGTGCCATTGCCAGCAGCGTAGTCCACGCTCAGGTTGCGCACCTCTAACAAGGTGGTAGTTTCGACTGCAACAGCCATTAGACGATTCCCTCTTTCTCTCTCAGTCGCTTCGCGGTGAGGACGTGTGCTTTGGGTTCACGCCGCAAACGTGGATTGGCGGCTTCGTCGATGCCAAAGTTGATGAAGGCGAGAGCCGCACCCACCAGCGCGGCACAGAAGCCAGGAGGGGCGAACCACCACCATGCTCCTAGCAGCAGCGCGTCGTTGTTTTGTGCCCAGTAGAGCATGACGCCCCAACTGGGGACGGTCACATCACCCAGACCAAGAAACTCAAACCCAATCTCGGCAAGAATGGCAAACGTTACCGTGCCCAGTAAACTGGCAGCAATGATTGCGATTTCGTTGGGGAGGATTTCGGAAAAGATGATGCGCCACGTACTCTCCCCTGTGGCTCGTGCTGCCTCCACAAAATCGCGTTGCCGCATCGAGAGCGTTTGCGAACGCAACACACGCGCCCCCCAAGCCCAACTTGTCACGGTAATAATCACCCCCAGTTGCAGGGGTCCCTTAAATGGAAAGTAGGCACCCAGCACAATTGCCAGTGGGAACGCAGGCAAGACCAGAAACACATTGATGAACAAAGACAACACATCATCCACAGCCCCACCAAAGTAGCCTGCCGTCAAGCCGATCACCACAGCAATGCCTGTTGCAATCACGCCAATCACAAAGCCGAGAATCAGCGAGGTACGGGTGCCGTCAATCAGTTGTGTAAAGACATCCTGTCCCGTCTGGGTCGTTCCTAACCAGTGCGTCGCGGAAGGCGGCGACAACGTATCTGGACTAAACGCGTTGGGGTCGCCACGAACCAGCAAGGGACCAACGAGAGCAACCAGCACAAAGAACGCGAGAATAATCAGACCAATCGTGACTTTGCGATTGAGCGTCACGACGCGCCAGATATCGCGTACCCGTCCTCCTAACAGGGTTGGTGAGCCAATAGGGGCACCTCCCCCAGGAATAGGAGCTGCGATCACGCCTGTACTCGCTGCACCACTTGATGCTCCACCAACTGCACTTGTATCCATTGATGGTGTCGCAAGCATATCACTATTTGTCTCCTGAACAAAGGTGCCGAATGGACGACGGTTGCTATCGTCAGGTGATGGTGTGCGTGAAGACGATGTAGGAAGACTCATGAGATATTACCCCCTTCCCTGTCGAACACGAGGATCAAGTGCTGCATAGAGCAGATCCGCGAGAAAGTTCGCGGTCAGCACTGCCAGCGAGATAATCAGAAAGATGCCTTGCAAAAGCGCATAATCAGAGTTAGAAACTGCTTGCAACAAGGAAAACCCAATGCCAGGATAGGAGAACACGATCTCCGTCACTAACTGGCCTGAGACCACAAAGCCAAGCGCAAGGGCAAAACCCGTGACATTAGGGAGAATTGCATTGCGGGCGGCGTAGGCAAACATCACCTGTCGTTGCGGCAAGCCCTTGGCCTCCGCCATCAACACATAATCTTCCGATAACGTCGTCATCATCGCATTGCGCATGCCCAGCACCCAGCCTGCAATCGAACTGATGACCAACGTTAGAGCAGGTAAGAGCGAGTGTTGAAACGCACTGGCGAAGAAATCTGGCGTCCAACCAGGAGTAACATCAATATCATAGCCCCCATGAATGGGAAAGAGATTGAGCGTGAACCCAAGCACATACAAGAAAATGAGCGCAAGCCAGAAGTAGGGCACAGCAGAAAGAAAGGTGAGCAGCGGCGGCACCACGGTATCCAGAGCCGAGCCGCGGCGCCACGCAATTACCACTCCTAAGAGCGTGCCTAGCACAAAGCTGATGACCACCGAGACCGTTGCCAGCACGAGCGTCCAAGGCAAGCCCTGCGCGATCACTGTCACCACAGGAGTTGGCAAATAGGTAATCGAAATTCCAAGATTGCCATGTCCCAATTGATTGAGATACTGAAAATATTGCACCCAGAGAGGGTCATGACTGATGCCAAAGGCAATTTCCAGCGAGTGTAACGCCTCTGGACGGAGTTTACCTTGATAATGGGCGATAAGCAGTTCCGCTGGATTACCAGGGGCAAGACGCGGAATAAAAAAGTCAATGGTAATGGCAACCCAGAGGGCCACCACATAAAACCCGATGCGGCGAAGCAGGTGACGCATCTTCTCACTCCTTCTATCTTTGAAGAATATACATGTATGAATAAGATGTTTGTAGAGTGACTAGCACTTTACAAACATCTCATTTTCATGAAGCGTTCTATGAGACAGGATGCAGGTTCAACATCACAACCGCATTATCAGGTGTATCGAACGGTGCGGGAGACGCATATGCGTTCTCAGCAGTGGGCCAGCCTGTAAAGCGTGCCGTTGTGTACTCGTTCCAGGTCGCACCATAGACAAGCGGAATGCTCGGCACCTGCTCGACCATGATCTTCTGAATGCCTGCAATCGCCTGTTGCTGCACCGTAGGATCGGTCGAGGTCGCATACTGGTTGAGCAACTGGTCGGTCGCAGGATCACTCCAGCGTTCCCAGTTCGAGGTCGCCGATTGACCAAGCGGCTTGGTATTGGTGCTGTTGAGCATCGAATTGTACAGGTAGTAGGGGGTCGGTCCCGCATTGGTCCAAGAGATGACAGCATCGAAGGAGCCGGTTTGCATCGCGCTAAAGTAGGCGTTGAACGACACTGCGTTCACCTTAGAATCAATGCCAATTGCCTTGAGGTTGTTCGTCATAATCTGACAGTCCGTCACCCAGTCAGTCCAGCCGTTGACTACATTAATGTTAAAGGAAAGCTTTTTACCACTGGCATCGGCATAGATACCATCGCTGCCCTTCTTGAAACCAGCACTCTCTAGCAACTGCGTGGACTTAGCAGTGTCAACTGCGAAGGTCGAGTTGGCGTAGTCCGACGAGAGGAAGCTCTTGTTCGACGGGAGAACTAATGCAGTTGGGCTAGAGACAGGCTCGTAGCCGCTCTCACCTACTTTGTACATCTGGTCACGGTCAAGGGCACTACTAATCGCCTGACGAACCGCGAGTTTGTTGAAGGGAGCCTTCGCCGTATTCAGGTAAAGCATCACGACGTTTCTCGCTGGGAACCAGTAGTGATTGTGCTGGGGGTCACGATTGACATAGGTCTTCTGCACATCGGGAGTGAACAAACCTGTCCAGTCCAGATCCCCACGAGACAAGACGAGTTCAGCACCCGTGTTCGAGGTAAAGGAGGGATACTTGAGTTCGGACACCTCTGGTTTGCCGGGCTGCCAGTAGCTAGCATTCTTGGCATAGTCGAGCAGTTGAGGAGAGAACGATTTGAGTTTGAAGGGACCGGTCCCAATAGGATTGGTATCAGCGTATTTCGTGGGATCCCCCACGCTGGCCCACTGGTGTTTGGGAAGAATCCACGTCTGACCGCCCAAGTACCAGAGAATGGGAGTGTAGGCTTTCTTAAAAGTCACAACCACTGTGTTGGCGTCGGGGGCACTCACCTGATCGGTGTACTGCCAGATACCACCACTATCGGCGGCGGGGTACTGCTTGAGTTCGTTCAAGGTGAAGACCACATCGTCGGAGGTGAAGGCTTGCCCATCGCTCCACTTGACGCCTTGACGCAGGTTCAAGGTCAGCGTTTTCGCATCCGTTGAAAACTTATAGCTTTGGGCCAACCAGGGCTTGATGCTGCCATCCATGCGGTTGAAAAAGAGTAGCGTTTCGTAAACAGGACCCGTCACTCCATCGCTTGCCGTTGGGGCATAGGGGCTGAAATTATCCACAAAATCGCCCTTTGGACCTGTTGATAGAGTAAGAACGGAGTTCTTTGCTCCGCCCTTAGAGGCGGTACCACCACCACAAGCCGAGAGGAGCAGGACGAGAATCACCAAGAGCGATGAGACTAGCATTCCTGTTCTCGTTTTCGAGCGAGACAATGTAAATAGGGAATTAGACATTACGGAAAACCTCCTCGTATTGAATGTAGTGTACGAGCTAGACCCGTACCTTAACAGGATCAACCATTGATCCGTAAAAGCAACAATGATAACGAGAATTACGTCCCTTGCCGTGGGACATTCGAGGTTGGGACCGCCAAAGAATGAGGAGAACCACAAGAAGCACGCACTACAAGATGAGTAGCAAATCGAACACGAATAGGTTGCGCAGCACCATTCCCAACACCTTCGCTGGATGCATCGAGAGGAGATGGGGAGGGGGAAACCCATCTCTTCTCAACGCCAACAGGAGGTACGGGAGTATCGAGCAAGGAAAGTAAGACTTGGATGCCACGTTGCCCCATTTCGTAGAAAGGTTGTCTGACGGTAGTAAGAGCTGGACGAATGTGCGCCGAAGACGAGATATCGTCGAATCCAACGAGTGCGACATCCGTCGGAACCTGAATATCTTGCTCCTCAGCCGCCGCAAGTACTCCATAGGCCATCTGATCATTACTCGCGAAAATAGCTGTTGGTCTCTGCTCTTTAGGCAGAGTCAGCAGTGCGTTCGCCGCGACTCTTCCGCCATGAGGAGTAAAGTCGCCTTGAGCAATCAGTTGCTCATCCACAGGAATACCGGCCTCAGTGAGTGCTTGCACATATCCTTCATAGCGCTCATGAGAGCAAAGATAGGAAACGGGACCTTGAATATATGCAATACGCCGATGACCAAGAGCGATAAGGTGTTGCACAGCCTCATAGCCTCCCATACAATTATCGGCTCCCACCCAGGGAATATCGGCATCCGGCTTCTCCTGGTCGTCGATAGCAACCACGGGAAATCCGCTCTTATGCAACTGAGCTAAGTGGTGCATAGACTCTCCAAGAAACATTGCAAGAAGCCCTGCTGTCAACTGAGTTGCCAGAATGTTGTCGATGAGACGACTCTTGTCCTTGCCATGCATGGTCCGGTTCGCGCTGTACAGCACGAGTTCATAGGGAGTTTGCTCGATAGTTTCGGCAACACCACGTAGGACATCTTGAATAAAGGGTTGCGTAAACGAGGGAATAAGCACACCGATCAGGCGGCTTGTTCCACGCGCAAGATTGGAGGCGGCAACGCTTGGAACAAAGTTTTGTTCTTCCACGATGCGTAAAATACGTTCGCGGGTCGCAGGGTCTACGTCTGGCTTGTGGTTCAGCACACGCGAGACGGTCGCCTTGGACACTCCTGCCAAGCGAGCGATATCACCGATTGTAGCCTTCCCCGACATACAATAAGCCTCCATTTTCGGAAACGCGTAACCGATTACGGTATCAGTTACGAATTAAGTATACTGATAGAAGTCGATGTTGTCAAGTCGAAATTATTCCGAAAAATCACTCGATTGCAAATAAATTTCGTTTACCATGAAGTAAGTACTCCTTAACTTGCATTTTATAATGATAGAGAAATGGCTCTACATATAGAAAATTGCAATAAAGCCTCCGAATAACCTCTTCAAAAGGTTTGGTGTCCATAATTATTTTTTCCGAAAATTTTTGGCAAAATAGTACCAATTTTCGTAAAATCAGAAAATTACCCTTGACATAAAGTCTCTTTCAAAATACAATCATAAAAGAAATAAGTTAATGATTGGAGAAAGGAGCTATTCGCGCATTTGTTTCCGTTATGAGAACAGGACATCAATTCGTCCTGGCAACATAACTGAATAGAATACAAGAACTACGAATGAGTCGTCGCGTCTACAATGTTTTTGTAATGTAGAGTCTTTCGTGGAGGAAAGAGATATGAAATTTGCATGGCGGCTTCGTTTCACAATTTTAGCCAGTTTTTTTGTGCTGGCAGGTGTATTAGGAGTGTTCAGCAACAAAATGCTTCCTCGAATACATGCTGCGGCGGCGAGCGGCACATCTGTTCAGATCAATGCCGGAGGTAACGCTACCTCCCCCTTTATCGCCGACACCGACTTTAGCGGTGGCTCTACCGCGAATTCAGGCAATACCATTGACACCAGCGGAGTGAGCAATCCTGCTCCACAGGCTGTCTACCAGTCCAACCGCTACGGTAACTTCACATACACTGTTCCCAATCTCACGCCCAACGCAAGCTACACGGTAAATTTGCATTTCGCAGAGACGTATTGGACACAGGCGGGAATAAGAGTGTTCAACGTTATCATCAATGGGCAAACGCTACTCAGCAACTTTGACATCATCGGCGCGGCTGGTGCAGCTAACAAGGCGGTCGTCAAGCAACTTGCCGTTACTGCTGATGGAAATGGCACGCTTACCATCCAGTTTGTCACTGTCAAAGATAATGCTCAGGTGAACGGTATCGAGATACTTGGCGGAACGTCGTCAACTCCCACACCAACGCCAACATCATCGCTTCCCACACCAACACCAACGCCAACATCTGGAACACCCGACCTGGGACCCAACGTTCTTATCTTCGACCCTTCAATGTCTAGTGCAGCGATTCAAAGCCAGTTGGACTCGGCATTCAAGCAACAGGAAACCAATCAATTCGGCACGAATCGCTATGCCCTGCTCTTCAAACCGGGGAGCTATAACGTGAACGTCAACCTCGGCTTTTACGAACAGGCACTGGGTCTGGGATATCTTCCCGATGCTGTCACAATCAACGGTGTCGTCAACGTCACGGCTGGCTGGAACGGAGGTAACGCAACTCAGAACTTCTGGCGTGGTGCAGAGAACATGAAGATAGCTCCTCCATCTGGTAGTGACACATGGGCTGTAGCGCAGGCTGGTCCCCTACGTCGTGTGGATGTACAAGGGAATCTGGTACTGAACGACAATGAAGGATGGGCAAGTGGCGGCTTCCTTGCTGATAGTAACGTCTCTGGTCAAGTGCAGTCTGGCTCTCAGCAGCAATGGATGTCCAGAAACGATTCGTTGGGAAGTTGGGTAGGAGGCGTCTGGAACATGGTATTCGTAGGAGTGAACGGTGCCCCTGCTGCCAGTTTCCCCAACCCACCTGAAACGGTCGTGAATCAAGCACCTGTCGTGCGCGAAAAGCCGTTCCTCTACATCGACTCATCTGGCAACTATCAGGTCTTTGTGCCCGCGCTTCGGACAAACTCGCAAGGCACGAGTTGGGCTAATGGGTCGCCAGCAGGAACATCTCTGCCCATCAGCCAGTTCTATATTGCGAAACCGGGTGATACTGCTGACACGATCAACAGTGCCCTCTCACAAGGAAAGAACTTGCTGTTCACACCTGGCATTTATCACCTCAGCAACACCATCAATGTGACACGAGCCAACACTGTCGTCCTCGGTCTTGGTCTAGCCACGCTCATTCCAGACAATGGTACGATCCCCATGAGCGTCGCCGATGTCGATGGCGTGTCGATTGCTGGGCTGCTCTTCGATGCTGGTCCGGTAAACTCTCCGATCCTGTTGCAGGTCGGTCCAACTGGAGCTACGCAAGATCATACAGCCAACCCAACTCTGTTGAGCGACGTTTTCTTCAGAATTGGTGGGGCTGGTGTCGGAAAAGCAACGCAGAGTCTGGTCATCAACAGCAACAATGTCATTGCCGATGAACTGTGGCTCTGGCGTGCTGATCACGGTAACAGTGGCACTGTTGGGTGGACGATCAACACAGCTACCAATGGCTTGGTTGTGAATGGCAACAATGTCACGGCCTATGGCCTCTTCATCGAGCATTATCAGCAGTACAACGTCATTTGGAACGGCAATGGTGGTCGAACCTACTTCTTCCAGAATGAGCTTCCCTATGATGCTCCTAATCAAGCGGCCTGGATGAACGGGAGCGTCGATGGGTATGCAGCCTACAAGGTGGCGGATTCTGTCACCAGCCATGAGGCATGGGGGGTAGGTAGCTACTGCTACTTCAACGTTGATACATCCCTAATCGAGGATCATTCTTTTGAAGTACCGAACACGCCAGGAGTCAAGTTCCACGATCTGGTCACTGTTTCGCTGGGCGGTGTGGGCACCATCAGTCACATCATCAATAGCACTGGTGGTCCATCAAACTCAAGTAACACAAACGCCTACCTCGTAAGCTATCCGTAACGTTTTTTGTAGGGACCGATTTATCGCGTCCGAGGGATGGGGTTGGGGAGGGGAACACGCGGGCAATGATTCGATATGATGACGAATGCCCCACTACCCCACCCCTCGGACGCGATAAATCGGTCCCTACGAAAACCTATCGCCAGAAAAAAAGTACGCTGTTGTCTATTTTTCCAAGGAGATGTCATGGATGCAAACCCTTCGAGTGCTATGAGGCACCGCAAATCTGTTCGATGGCTGATCGGGATATTCACAATACTCAGTATCACAGTTGGAATCCTTGTAGCCTCTTTTTCCCCGACATTTATTCGTAGCGTGAGAGCAGTTTCGTCTGCTGGTACCACCACCATACAAATCAATGCTGGTGGCTCTGCTGCTAATCCCTTCGTTGCCGATGTGGACTTTAATGGTGGCGCCGTTGGTGCAAGCACAAGTAGCACGATTGCGACCACAGGCGTAAGCAACCCTGCACCTCAGGCAGTTTATCAGACGAATCGCATTGGCCCCACTTTCAGTTATAGTATTCCCAATCTTACGTCTGGTGCTTCCTACACGGTACGCCTGCACTTCGCTGAAACGTATTGGACACAGACGGGACAACGCGTTTTCAACGTTAGCATCAATAATCAGTCGGTACTCAGCAAGTTTGATATCCTGGCTACTGCCGGAGGACAAAATAAAGCGACCGTGCAGCAGTTTACTGGCACGGCGGACAGCAGTGGGACGATCACGATTCAGTTTACATCCGTGGTCGATCAAGCTCAGGTCAACGGTATCGAGGTACTAGGCGGTACTGGCTCTACACCTACGCCAACTCCCACATCCACGTCCGCACCTCCTCCGACGCCTACGCCAACTGGCAACTGGACTCCCGTGTGGAGCGACAATTTTGCTGGCGCGGCTGGCAGTACCCCATCAGCAACGAACTGGATTGAGGATACTGGAACAAGTTCTCCAGGTGGTCCGGCGAACTGGGGTACTGGCGAGGTCGAGACCATGAGCAACTCGACGAATAACGTCTACCTCGACGGCAACAATCATCTCAACATCACTGCGCTCAACAACAACGGTGCGTGGACATCAGGTCGTATCGAAACACAGCGTAGCGACTTCGCGGCTCCCGCTGGTGGTATGCTGAAGATATCATCATCGCTCAAACAGCCCAATCCCGCGAACGGTCTGGGCTACTGGCCCGCCTTCTGGACGCTGGGTTCGGGGAATCGCACAAGTGGGCAGGCATGGCCCGGAGTCGGCGAGGTAGACATCATGGAGGATGTCAACGCACGCAACGAAACGGCTGCAACACTGCATTGTGGGACCGATCCGGGTGGTCCCTGTAATGAACCCAACGGCTTTGGTAGTGGACTGGCTACCTGCAACGGCTGTCAAACCGATTATCATACCTATACTGAAATCATTGACCGCACTCAATCGGACGAGCAGATTCGCTGGTATCTCGACAATCAGCAGATTTGGATTGTGCGCGAGAGTCAGGTTGGTGTTAGCACATGGCAAGCAGCGGTCGATCACGGTTTTTTCATCATCTTCGACCTCGCTATCGGTGGAGCATTCCCCAACGGCGTTTGTGGCTGCACCTCGCCTACCAGCGCAACATCCTCTGGTGGCACGTTAAGCATCGCATCCGTCAATGTCTCTCAGATGACGGGTACGCCACCACCAGCATTGACGACGCCACCCACACCAACAACACCGAGCGTGGTCTCTGTAACTGGTACTCAGGGTCAGTGGCAACTCAACGTGAATGGCTCTCCCTATCAGGTGAAAGGTGTTACGTGGGGACCTCCAACTGATGCAGCTCCGGCATATATGCCTGATCTACAGTCGATGGGAGTCAATACTGTACGCACATGGGGCACCGATGCCACGACGTTGCCGCTTCTCAACTCGGCTTCGGCTTACGGTATCAAGGTCATCAACGGCTTCTGGCTAGGTCAGGGCAATGACTACCTCAATGACACGAACTACAAAACGACCCAGCTCACCACAATTGAGAATTGGGTGAATACATACAAGAACAATCCCGGCGTCCTCATGTGGGACGTTGGCAACGAGGTTCTGCTCAACCTGCAAAATACCTATTCGGGTACGCAGTTGGAGCAGGAGCGCAACGCCTATGCCCAGTATATCGATCAGGTTGCTCAGGCGATTCACTCGATTGATCCCAACCATCCAGTAACGTCAACCGATGCCTGGACGGGTGCATGGGTATATTACAAGGCGAACTCGCCACATCTCGACCTATACGCGGTAAACTCGTATGGCAAAGCCTGCTCCGTTAAACAGGACTGGCTCAGTGGTGGCTATACGAAGCCATATATCGTCACCGAGTCTGGACCTGCTGGTGAGTGGGAGGTGCCCAACGACGCAAACGGCGTGCCCACTGAGCCGACTGATGTTCAGAAGAGCCAGGGCTACCAGACCGCATGGAACTGTATCGTTGGTCACACTGGAGTCGCATTTGGTGCAACGCTCTTCAACTATGGTATCGAGAACGACTTTGGCGGCGTTTGGTTCAACTTGATAACGGGTCACTGGAACCGACTCTCCTACTATGCGGTGAAACAACTTTATAGTGGGCAGAGTTCGCCGAATACACCACCTGTCATCTCAAGCATGTCACTCAGTCAGACGAGTGTTCCGGCGAAAAGTCAGTTCACCGTCAACGTCAACGTCAGCGACCCCAATGGCGACCCGTTGCGCTATCACCTGATGCTCAGTAGTAAGTACGTCGATCAAAATACTGGGCTACAGAACGCGACATTTTCCCAAACGGGTGCAAGTTCATTCTCGGTAACTGCACCAGGGACGTTGGGGACATGGAAGGTGTATGTCTACGCCTACGATGGACAGGGCAATGTTGGTATCGAGACGCTCTCGTTCAAGGTTATTCCACCTCCAGTCAACGGGACGAATGTCGCTCTTGGTAAGCCAACAACTGCATCTTCCTTCCAATCTACTGGAAATGGTGCGCCCTATCCAGCATCGAATGCAACCGATGGAAACTTTTCAACACGCTGGGCCAGCGATTGGAGCGATCCACAATGGTTGCAGGTCGATCTTGGACAAAAGACCACGATCAACCACATTCAACTAGCCTGGGAAGCCAGCTACGCTCAGGCATATCAGATTCAGGTTTCTGATGATGGTACGACGTGGACGCCGATCTACTCAACCACAACCGGAACTGGTGGAGTTGACGACTTCAACGTCACTGGCTCAGGTAGGTACGTTCGCATGTATGGAACACAGCGAGGAACAACGTATGGTTACTCGCTCTATGAATTCGGAATCTACACCTCATAACCGCGACGTGTTGAGGGTCAATGGCGGATTGCTCGCTGCTAATCCGCCATCTGACCCCTACTAGTCTACCAATGTTGCTTCTTCGGTTTTTCGTAGGGACCAGATTTATCGCGTCCGTAGGCTCAATAAATTGAGCGAAATCCTTGTCAATCTTGTCTATAAGCCGTATCAGGCATGATCTCGCGTGATAAATCACACACGGACGCGATAAATCTGGTCCCTACGAAAACCTCTTAAATAGAGACGGACCCTTTCTGATAAGGAGGTCGTATGCAACGCAACTTTTATCTTCGTAGACCCAAACGCCTATGGTACAGCCTGATTATCTTTATTGTGATGTTGAGTATTGCCAGTGCCTCTCAACTTCAGGCAAAAGCCAGTTCGCTCATAGCTGCTCGTCCCTGGATGAATACCGCACTAACGCCGGACCAGCGAGCCGATGCACTGATCGCACAAATGATTCTGGACGAGAAGATTGCACTCGTGCATGGTGTGGCGGGTCCCTATATTGGTTACATCCCCGCCAATACACGCCTCGGTATTCCATCGGTCAATCTGGAAGATGGTCCGGCTGGCGTTGCCGATGACCAGGGACAGGTAACTGCCTTTCCTGCTCCTGTCGCAGGTGCTGCAAGTTGGGATACATCGCTCATGAATCAGTATGGGCAGGCACTCGGAAGTGAACAAGCTGGCAAGGGAACAAATGTTGTACTTGGACCGACGGTCAACATTTTGCGCGTGCCACAATGGGGAAGGAGCTTTGAGAGTTTTGGCGAAGACCCGTACCTCTCGTCACAGATGGCTGTTGCCGATGTGCAGGGCATTCAGTCGCAGGGAGTGATCGCTACCGTCAAGCACTTCGCCGTAAACAACCAGGAAGACAATCGCGGTGGCGTGAGTGCTAATGTGGACGAGCGCACGCTACAAGAAATCTATTATCCTGCATTTAAGGCTGCTGTTACGCAAGGACAAGCTGGCGCAGTCATGTGTTCATATAATCAGGTCAATACGATCTACGCCTGTGAGAATCCCTTTCTTCTCAATCAAGCATTGAGACAACAATGGGGCTTCCCCGGCTTCGTGGTGTCCGACTGGGGTGCTACTCATAGCACGGTAGCAGCGGCGGATTCAGGGCTTGATATGGAGATGTGGGATGGGGCGTACTTCGGTGATGCACTTAAAACAGCGGTACTCAATGGTCAAGTTAGCATGACCACGCTCAATACACAGGTGCATCGCATTCTCCGCTCGATGTTCGCTGTTGGTCTTTTCGATCATCCACCAGTAGGCTCACTATCGAACAATGTTGCCAGTGCCGCAGACGACCAATTCGCGCTACAGTCGGAGGAACAAGGGAGCGTGCTACTGAAGAACAGTCAGAATCTCTTGCCATTGAATAGCAATTCAGTCCATTCGATTGCAGTCATTGGTCCGGGTGGCTCTGTCAATCCCAAGGATGCAGGTGGTGGTAGCGCAGGAGTGATTGCGCCTTTTATTGTGACTCCGTTGCAAGGTATCACGAAGCGTGCAGGCAGCAACATCAATGTACAATATGCTGAGGGAACTAATCCTGATGGAAGCTTGCCCGCTCTCGCAACTCAGTATCTCACGCCTCCTTCTGGTGGTGGCAATGGCTTGCAAGGCGAATACTTTAACAACATGACGTTATCGGGCACACCTGTTTTGACGCGAGTAGACCCAAATATCGACTTCAACTGGAATGGCAATTCGCCCGGCACTGGCGTTAACGCAACAAGCTGGTCTGCACGCTGGACTGGCACGCTTACACCACCAGCAACCGGAACGTATGCCTTCTCCACCACCAGCGACGACGGGAGCCGTGTGTACATTAACAATCAGCTTGTAATTGATAATTGGCGCGATCAGTGGCCCAATGTTCAAAGCGGGTCAGTGCAACTTACAGGTGGGCAAGCCTATTCGATTCGAGTTGAATATTATCAAAACTGGGGTGGTAGTCGTGTAACGCTGGGTTGGAATGCCCCAGGTCAGGATACAGCGTTCAATCAGGCAGTGCAGTTAGCTAAGTCCTCGGACGTGGCTGTTGTTGTTGCCAACGATAACGAGGCGGAAGGCTCGGACCGCACCAGTCTCAGCATCTCCGATGCACAAGAGCAACTCGTCGAGGCGGTGACACAAGCCAATCCTCATACTATTGTCGTACTTAATACTGGTGCCCCGGTGCTTATGCCGTGGGTCAATCAAGCACAGGCCATTCTGGAGGCATGGTATCCTGGACAGGAAGATGGAAACGCGCTAGCGGCGTTGCTGTTTGGCGATGTGAATCCATCAGGCAAACTCCCCATGACCTTCCCGGCGAGCGCGAATGATGTACCAGCAAATACGCCCGCCCAGTATCCCGGCATTAACAACCAAGCGCAGTACTCGGAAGGTGTGTTTGTCGGCTATCGACACTACGACCAAAACAACATTACACCGCTCTTCCCCTTCGGATATGGGCTTTCCTACACAACGTTCGCATACAATAACCTTGCAATAAGCCCTGGAACTGCCTCTGCTACCAGCACGGTTACGGTGAGCCTTGATGTCACCAATAGTGGATCACGGGCAGGTTCTGAAGTGGTACAGCTTTACTTGGGCATTCCTTCGACCAACGTGTCCGAGCCTCCTAAGCAGCTCAAAGGCTTCCAGAAGGTGGCATTGCAAGCTGGACAGACGCAGCATGTGAGCTTCTCGCTCTCTCCACAGGACTTCTCTTACTGGGATGTAAACGCCCACAACTGGCTTGTGCAGAACGGAACCTATTCAGTCATGGTGGGGAGTTCGTCACGCGATATTCGCCAGCAAGGAAGCTTCACGGTGAGCGGAAGTCCGCCTCCGCCTGCACCTCCGACTGATACTGCTATCCGTATCAACGCTGGGAGCGGAGCAGTCACTTCGGCGGCCTGGTTCCCATCCTTTAGCGCGGACGCAGGTTTTACTGGAGGAACAGCATCGACATCAGGGGCATCTGTTGATCTCACAGGTGTCACTAATCCCGCGCCTGAACAAGTCTATCAGAGCAATCGAGCAGGTAATTTCAGCTATGCTATTCCCAATTTGACGCCGAATAAAGACTACACAGTGAGGCTGGACTTTGCCGAGACCTACTGGACCAAGGCGGGGCAACGCGTCTTCAACGTCAGTGCCAATGGGCAGCAGGTTTTGAGCAACTTCGATATTATCGCTGCCGCCAATGGACCTGGCAAAGCACTGGCGGAGTCATTTAAGGTGACGGCTGATGGAAGCGGTACTATCAATCTGCAGTTCGCCTCGGTTGTCGATAATGCCCTGGTCAATGGTATCGAGATTCTCGGTAGCGACTCGACTCCCACGCCGACGCCAACTCCTGGCTCCACTCCCACACCAACCCCAACACCTCCGTCGTCGGGTGGCGGCGTGCAAATCAATGCTGGCGGAGACGCTGCTGCTCCCTTCATCGCTGATATGGGGTGGACAGGGGGGTCAACCTACAGCAATGCCGTGGCTATCGATACCAGCGGGGTGAGCAATCCTGCTCCCCAAGCCGTCTATCAAAGTGTGCGTGAAGGCAACTTTAGCTACGCTATTGCCAAGTTGACCCCCAATCAGACCTACACGGTGAGGCTGCACTTTGCCGAATTGTACTGGACCAAGGCGGGACAACGCGTCTTCAACGTCAGTGCTAATGGACAGGCGGAACTCACCAACTTCGATATTGTGGCGGCGGCTGGGGTGAATGACAAAGCAGTGGTTAAGCAGTTTACGGTGACGGCTGATGGCAACGGCACTCTCACGTTGCAGTTCACTCCGGTCGTCGATAACGCTCAGGTGAGCGGTATTGAGATTCTCTCGTAACTTAGCAGGGAAAAGGGGTAGGGACCGATTTATCACGTCCTCGTCGGCAATCGCAATGCCAGCAGGACGTGATAAATCGGTCCCTACCCTCTTATTGTCTTGCAGGAGCGGCACAAGACTCTCGCTGTACCAGTGAAGTTGCCAGTTCAATGCGCTTGTTTTCAAGCGTTTCACCGGCGATCAGACGCAACAACATCTGTGTCGCCGTGCGCCCCATTTCTCGTAGCGGCTGCCGAATCGTCGTCAATGGTGGACTCATTCTTGCTGCACTGGGAATGTCATCAAATCCGATGACGCTCATATCTTTCGGCACATGCACGTCCCTCGCGTAGAGCGCACGGTAGACTCCTGTGGTCTGTTCATCATTCGCTGCGAATATCGCGGTTGGAGGTTCAGGGAGATCGAGCAGAGCAAGAGTCTCTTGATATCCACTCTCGTGACCAAAATTGCCGGGACGTATTAAGGCTGGGTCCATTGCTATTCCTTGCATCTCAAGAGCAGCATTATAGCCAGCGAGACGCGCTCTACTTGTCATATGTGTTGGAGTACCGGTAATAGTTGCGATACGCCGATGACCGAGGCCAAGCAGATACTCGACTGCCATCAGCCCTCCGACCCAGTTTGTAGCACCAACGGAAGGTATATCTGGCTCCAATTGTAACGTATCATCAATCACCACGAAAGGAATACGTTGCTTGCGTAATCTCTCTATATGCCGAGTCCGGTCTCGCGTTGTGAATAAGAGTGCGCCATCAGTTGTCTTATTTGTCACCTTGCTCTGCCAATGACGTTCACGAAATGTATTGTCGTGCATAGAATAGAGCGCGATTCGATACTCAGTCTGGTTTAAGATTTCTTCGATACCACGAAGGATTTCTAAACCATATTCGCTATCCAAGGCGTCCGGTGAAATCAGATCGATAAGGTACGTCTGTTTTGTCTGACCATCTATTTGCGGACGTGTTGCTCGGCTATGAACATATCCAGTTTCGGCAATGATTCGCTCTATACGTTCTCTCGTTGTTGGAGCTACATCTGGTCTATGATTGAGGACTTTTGATACGGTCGGAATTGATACGCCAGCCGCCGCCGCTAACTCAGCAATTTTGAGACGTTGATAACTCAATATACGATCCTTAATTAGCTTAAAATTCAGACAGCCAACGGAATACTCACTCATCTTGCCAACGAACTTCGTTCTACGCTTCGCGTCAGGCAAGATGCAAGGAACACTTCGTTCTCATCTTAGGCATTCAGAAACGATGCTTCGCATCTAACTTCGTTCATTTGAATGAGAAGAGTGCGCTTCGCTCAGGCTGTCTGCAATGAATACTTTATGTAGAGAGAAAATGGCACTTTTATAACTAAACTCAATTTTATCTGGCTTTGTTTTAGCTGTCAAGCATAAGCTTATCTTCCTCATGGCTAATGAGACAAACTTTCTCACGGGGATAATCAATATATCCGCTAAAACACTCTCTCACGCTCTTATCTAATGAAGCACACTTTTACTTTTCAGATACATCGAGAATAGCATGAACAAAGCGTAGCGTTTCTGGAAGTGGTGCCTCGTCGTCTACTTGCTCGTCGCGCCACACTAGCGCATTGGAAATTAACGCAGACCATTCGGGCAATGCTCGTGCTGTCCATAGAGCAGCTTGCTTCTTGGAAACAAAGTCTCCTGTTTGAAACGTGTAATAAATGCGACACATTGTTAAAATTGCATACGCTTGGAAACCTCGTGTACGTCCACTATATACCCATGTGCGCCACGCTTTTGCCTGCACACGCACGGCATTAAGCAGTTCTTCCTTCGAGACGGGATCGACGAGTTGTTGTGGCGATGGACCATAGAGGGAGACGCCTTTTTCGTGCAGGACGTAGCGGTTGAGTATCCAATCAGCATTCGCCTCTTTAATGTGAAATGGCTCCCCTGGACTCATGAGTGCGATGGTAAAGTGCGGCTGTGTAATCTTGAGGTCTCGTACAGCAATATAGCCGATCTCGATTCGATTCTCCCAGTTTCGATGTTGAGCAATGATCTCGTTATGCATCACCTGCAAACGCTCAAAATCTTGTTCGCCGATAAACGTAGAGGTGGCAACTACGAGGTCGATATCGCTGATATCGTAATCAAAATCCCCCAGGACAAGCGAGCCAAACAGCGATAGTCCAACAAGCTTTTCACCAAGGATTGCTTGTATGCGCTCAAAGAGTTGAGCTAGTAGTTCGTTGATGTCGGCGTATGGTGTTGGGTTTGCGGAGAATTTGGATAGTTGCATTGTTCCGCACCTTTGCAAATAGGTAGATATCGCCTATCTATAGTAGTAGGCTGATTGATAGAGTAGTTCAGTAAGTTCTTGTGGTGTCATATATCATCTTCATAAACTTGCATAATGGCAACAAGTATAGCAGAGAACATAGACAAGTACAATTTATCAAATGTAGATGAAGAAAGTACGCGAGAGATTCGCTAACCTCACACTCAGTACGATACTAGCACCTCTATCAGCATCTCCCAAAACCGCTCTACGTCCAGACCGTAGCCGACATGTGCATTTGCTGGTTGTCCTAGCTTATTGTATACATCGCACACAGTACGACCTGCACTCAACTGGCTCGTGGTCTCAATCTCGACATACATACTAGATGAGGGAACAATGGATGAGTCGATGACTGCTGCAATGGCGCAAGGATCGTGAACGGGGGGCGAAGGGAAGCCGAAGACGTTTTTGTAGCTGTCAGCAAAGTAGACGAGCAGGTCGGCGGCAAAGTTCGCTACAGGACGGCTAGCGTTGCGCAGACGCGCTATAATCTTCTCCGTTGCGAGTGCTTGATGCGTTACTTCTAACGGTACCATTGTTATCGGGCATCCGCTTTTGAAGACGATGAAGGCTGCTTCGGGGTCGAACCAGATATTAAATTCGGCGGCAGGCGTGACATTGCCAAGCCCAATCGCACCACCCATCAACGAGATAGCCTGTATCTTCGAGAGAATAGCAGGTTCACGGCGCATCGCAAGAGCAATATTGGTTAATGGTCCCGTTGCCACAACGGTAATATCGCCATCTGAATTGAGTAACAGGTCGATGAGCAGATCAACGCTATGCTGCGGAGCCAGTTTGATATCTGGTTCGGGCACGTTAGGACCATCCATACCAGAGGCACCGTGAATATCCGCTGCGTGACGTGCAGGACGCACTAATGGACGATCCATACCCTTTGCTATTGGAATATTACGAATGTTTGCGAGAGAGCAGACTTTGAGCGCGTTCTGCGCCGTCTTTTCGACTGCTTGATTGCCAGCAACGGTGGTAATCGCAAGTAATTCAAGGGCGGGATGATGTGCCACGAACAATATGGCTATGGCATCGTCGTGTCCGGGGTCGCAGTCGAGAATGATTTTTTGTCTCATCACAAATTCTTTCATCAGTGGTTTTTTCGGTGACTCTCACTATATTGTTTAGCGCAAGCACACGTCAACATGTTAGCCCAATTGTATGATATATACTTGTGCTATGAGCAATGAAACAAAGCAACAACCGCTGCTAAAAAACCGCAATTTCATGTTGCTATGGAGCGGACAACTTATCTCGTGGATAGGCACGGAGGTTACTGGAATTGCCTTGCCTCTTGTCGTTCTTTCACTGACAGGCTCTTATGCTCAAGCTGGTGCGATTGCGGCAATGAGAGGGCTTATCTATGTTGTACTTGCACTCCCTGCTGGCGTCGCTATTGACCGTTGGGATCGTAGGATTGTGATGATTATTGGCAACATCGGTAGTGGTGTGGCTATGAGTAGTGTATGTGTTGCCTTGCTGTTCGGACGCCTGACAATTACCCAACTTTATATCGTTGGTCTTGTCGAAGGGTCGTTCTTTGTTTTCGCAAATCTTGCGCGTTTCGCCTCGTTCCCGCGTGTCGTGTCGAAAGAACAGTTTCCTGCGGCGGCGGCACAAAGCAGTGTTGCGGATAACATTGCATTGCTCACTGGACCACCACTAGGCGGCTTCCTTTTTCAGATAGCAGGTGCATTCCTCACATTTCTTACCGATGCCGCATCATATTTTATCAATGCACTTGCCCTGCTCTTTATTACGGCACCATTACAGGAAGAGAAAAATACTACGCGACCTGCACTTCTAAAAGATATCCGCGTAGGCATGCAGTGGTTCTGGCAACAACACACGATACGGTTGCTGAATATCTTGACCGCAACACGCACGGTTACTGCCTCTGGCTTGTACTTGATCATCATCTGGATAGCTAAACAGCATCATTCCTCGTCGTTTGTCATTGGCCTTCTGTTCGCGCTGGGGGCATTAGGTGGCATCGTCGGCTCACTGTTTGCAAGCCGTATTCATTCACGTTACACGTTTCGTACATTGCTAAGAATAACGACTGGATTGTATTTTCTGGTTTTCGCCTGTTATGCCTTCGCGTACAACGATTTTCTGCTAGCAACGGTTACTGCCGCACTCTATATGGTTGATCCGCTCTATGAAGTGACAGTATCAACCTATAGTGCTACCGTTATTCCTGATAGGATACGAGGACGCGTACTTAGCTTGACACGACTTGTCGTTCTAGCGTCCAACTCCTTCGGCTATTTCGCTACTGGCTTGCTACTACAATACACTGGTAGCACATGGACAATCGCTATTCTTTCCTGCCTATTATTCATGACAGTACTCATTCCACTGTTCTCTTCTCTCCTCGCAAAAACGTAATAGATATGTATGACTCGACGCGCCATGCATGAATTGTTATAATGATTTTGTAGAGATGATACTGAAAAAGACAGAACTACAAACAAGCTTGGGGGTAATATACATTGTCAGCAACAGCACGCGGCAATTTGATAATAGGGCAGTCGGGCGGTGCCACAGCCGTAATTAACGCAAGTCTTGTGGGCGCGGTTGATGCCGCGCTTCGAGATGGACGTATCGGTGGCATCTATGGAATGCAGTACGGCATTCAAGGTCTGCTCGAAGAAGATATTCTGGATTTACGCCAGCAACCAACGTCGCTCTGGCAACAACTTTTATATGCACCGTCGGCGGCACTCGGCTCATGTCGCTACAAATTGCAGGACGAAGACCCGGCACAAGCGGTAGAGATATTGAGACGCTATGATATCCGCTACATGGTTTATATCGGCGGCAACGATTCGGCGGATACAGCTCATCGCCTCGTACAAGCGGCTCAGCAAAGAAACTATGAACTACATATAATTAGTGTTCCCAAGACCATCGACAACGACCTACCCTTTACCGATCATTGTCCGGGCTATGGTAGTGCTGCACGCTTCATCGCACAGGCCACGATAGACTCGACAATGAACACGATCTCTATTCCGTGGCATTATCCAGTCAAGGTAATCGAGACGATGGGGCGCGACGCAGGCTGGCTCACAGCTTCATCCGCGTTGGGCAAGCGAGACGAGAATGATCCTCCACATATTATTCTTACACCCGAACATTCCTTCAACATCGACTCATTCCTAGCACAGGTTGAGGCCGTGTATCGTCGTCTTGGCTACGTTGTCATTGCGGCTGCGGAGACGATACGCGATGAAAAGGGACAAGCACTCGGCTCTGTGGGACAGGTTGGTACCGATGCCTTTCATCACCCCCTGTTGAGTGGTGCAGGTCAGGAACTCGTCGATCTGGTCAAGAATCGGCTCAATCTTCGCGCACGCTTCGACAAGCCAGGGGATTTACAGCGCATGTCTTCGGCTCATATCTCGTCTGTTGACCGTGATGAGGCGTATCTTGTGGGACAGGCAGGCGTCAGGGCACTCTTAGACGGTGAAAGCGATAAGATGGTCACGCTAGAACGCCATAATGAGCCACAGTATCATTGCGTAACGGGTCTGGTGGAGCTTTCAAAAGTGGCAAACGAGCAAAAGCTTCTACCCACAGGCTATATGAATGATACGAAAACGATGGTCACGCAGGCTTTTTACGACTATGCATTGCCCTTGATTGGTGAGCCGCTCAGCACCTATCCAGCACTAGAGAGAGTTCAGGTGCGTCCATGACACGACGCGCGATAGTGGTCGTGCTGGATGGCGTTGGCGCGGGTGCCAATCCTGATGCCGCAGCCTATGGCGATGAGGGTGCAAGCTCGTTAGAACATTGCGCTCAAGCTGTTGGCGGCTTAGAGCTACCTCATCTCGGCAGTATTGGCATCGGCAATATCACGCCAATTCTAGGAACACCGCCGCGTAAGGACGTAAACGGTAGTTACGGACGTATGGCTTCGGCGGCGGCTGGCAAGGATAGCACAACGGGACACTGGGAGATGACGGGGGTTGTGTTGAAAAAGCCGTTGCCGACGTATCCACACGGCTTTCCTGCTGAACTTGTGGAGCAGTTTGAGCAAGCGATTGGACGCAAGGTGATCGGCAACGTGGTGGCATCGGGCACAGAGATTATCCAGGCATTGGGCGAGACTCATGTGCAAACCGGCTACCCCATTCTCTATACTTCGGCTGATAGCGTGTTTCAAGTGGCGGCACATCAAGACGTGATCCCGCTTGCAACACTGTACGAGATGTGCGAAACTGCCCGCAAGATGCTTACAGGCGAAAATGCCGTAGGGCGCGTGATTGCACGTCCCTTTGTTGGCACTGCTGGCGCATTCAAACGAACCGAACATCGCCGCGATTTTTCGCTGGCACCGCTCGGCACAACACTTCTCGACGTACTCAAACAGAGCGGTAAAGAGGTGATTGGCCTCGGCAAAATCGAGGACCTGTTCGCGGGTCGTGGACTCACACAGGCGGATCATACTGAAACCAATAAAGACGGTATGGCGGCGACCTTACGCTGGCTTGAACGCGATTTTGAGGGACTGCTATACGTCAATCTGGTGGAGTTCGATATGCTATGGGGACATCGACGCGATAGTCAGGGCTACGCACAAGCACTACGCGATGTCGATAGCTGGTTCGTGCAGGTACAACAGGCAATGAGACCGGACGATATTCTCTTTTTCACAGCGGATCACGGCGTTGACCCGACGTTTCGCGGCACCGACCATACACGGGAATGTGTGCCGCTACTAGCTTATGGACAGCAACTACATACGGGCGTCAATCTCGGCACACGACTCACATTCGCCGACCTCGGTCAAACGCTGGCACAGATTTTCGGCGTCGAATCGTTGGCGGCAGGTACAAGTTTTGCACAGGAATTATTCTTATGACAGAGACACAAGAGAGAGCAACAGCTGACTCACAAGACTTACCATTACACGGCGCACGCGTGACTCTACGCAATCCTGTAATGCAGGACGCCGCAAACGTCTTTCGCTGGGAACGAGACGACGAGGTATGGCGTTACGATCCCCACCGCCCCTATTCTCACTCGATGGCGGAGTTTACCCCCGTCTTCGAGCGCAACTATGTACATAGCAATGGGCGGCAATTCTGGCTTATCATCGAAGACGAGCGACATCTGCCGATTGGCACAATCACTTACTTCAACATTGATCGTCGTCTCAATCAGCTTGAAGTTGGCCTCGGTCTGGGTGAGAAATCGAGTTGGGGTAAGGGCTATGGTGCCGAGGCGATTGGCACGCTAGTTCGCTATCTCTTCACGGTACAAAACCTGAACCGTATCTATGCGGAGACGGCAATGGCGAATACGTCCGCTCGCAACGCCTTCGCAAAATGTCATTTTGCCGAGGTAGGGCAAATCTATGATCCCCGTAGCTCAGGCGACCCCTGGGTATTATTGGAAATTTGGAGGAAGAATTACGCATGAGTACAGCAGATACAGTAGTAAATCCTAAGATATTTAGTGCCTATGATATACGTGGCATATATGGACAAGACTTGACCGATGAGACGGCATATCGCATTGGACGCGCCGCCGCACAATACCTCAACGTGCAAGAAATTGCCGTTGGACGCGATATGCGTCTGTCGTCGCCACAGATCGCAGCAGCTGTCATTCGTGGCATCACCGATCAGGGCGTCAACGCGGTTGATCTCGGCTTAGTCACAACCGACGGTTTGTACTTTGCCGTTGGTAAGTTCAACTATCAGGCAGGTATCATGATTACGGCGTCGCACAATCCTGGTAAGTACAACGGCTTGAAGTTTTGTCGCGCACAGGCACTACCAATCAGCAAAGATACAGGGCTAGCAGACATTCGTGATCTGGCGGTAAGCGGAAGCTTCATCCAGCCCGACCGTAAAGGAACCGTCACGAAGCGCGACATCACCGATGATTACGTCACGCACGTTCTCTCGTTCATCGACGTGAGCAAGATCAAGCCGCTCAAAGTCGTCATCGACGCAGGCAACGGCATGGCTGGCATGGTGATTCCAAAGGTGTTTCAGCACCTGCCCTGTGAACTCGTACCGCTGTACTTCGAGCTGGATGGTAACTTCCCACATCACCCCGCCAGTCCTATCGAGCCAGAAAACATGGTGGACTTGCAGAACAAGGTACGCGAAACGCACGCGGATATCGGTGGTGCCTTCGACGGAGACGCCGACCGCATGTTTCCCGTTGATGAGCATGGCGACCTCGTAGATGGCTCACAGGTGACGGAGGCAATGGCGAATAGCTTGTTGAAAAAGCATCCTGGTTCGACCATCCTGTACAACCTGATCGTCTCGAAGAGTGTGCCTGAACTCGTTACGCGTCTTGGCGGCAAAGCTGTACGCACACGCGTCGGTCACTCGTTCATCAAGGCCGAGATGCGGAAACTCAACGCTATCTTCGGCGGCGAACACTCCGGTCATTTCTACTTCCGCGACAACTGGTTCGCCGACTCCGGCCTGATCGCCTTCTTGATTCTGCTCGAACTCGTCTCAACTGAGAACAAACCGCTCTCCGAGATACTCAAGCCATTGGACAAAGGCGTTCGTAGCGGCGAAATCAATAGCACCGTTAGCAATGCACAGAGCAAACTGAAGGAGCTAGAGGAGCATTTCGGCAAGGGGGCAAAGTCTGTAGACCATCTCGACGGCCTCACCATCGACTACGGCGACTGGTGGTTCAACGTGCGCCCATCCAACACAGAGCCATTGCTACGTCTTAATGTCGAAGCAGACAACCGCGCCTTGATGGAGCAAAAACGCGATGAACTACTCGCGTTCGTCCGAGGCTAAAATGTAGCATAAAAAAAGAAATGATGGGAACACGCGTGTTCCCATCATTTCTTTTTTTATGCTACATTTACGTCTGTATCCTGCTCCCCGTTGCCATCCTGTGACAAAAAACCTATGGTCAACTTCTTTACGCCAGAGGGCACAGCATAAACCACACTTCCACTGACACCTCTCGCACCAGCTTTGAAGGTTTGCGGTAGCGTGTTGTAGACAGGGGCGCGTTCGTTGTTGGGGAAGACAAGGCGGATATAATCGAAACCGTAGCCTGGGCTGATATCGCCACCTTCGGTATTGTCAACTTTGAAATTCAGAACGTACAATTGTTGCCCCGCCTTACACTGCATACCTTGATAGGAATAACGTTGCTCGACGCTGGTAAGATGATAGATGAGCGAATGACCAAAGAAATTATAGTTGATCGTTGTCGTCTGCCGCGACGTACTAGCAGCATACTGTGCTGAATTGAAGGTGCCAGTAAATGGTATTTTGACCAACGATTCATTAAGTGTAGTTGAGCCGAGTTGTAACGTTAGCGTTTTGAGCTGTACGGTTTTGTTCGGTAGCGAGAAATCGAGCCAGCCACTTTCACTCGCTCCTGGTTTAGGTCCAACGGAGAGATGCACATTCGTGGGGAGAAGCGGATTACTATTTGGGGCAAGTAAACGAGCGATATCATAATAGACAACGTTGATCGAATTCGAGGTATGATTTGCGACGTTCAAGTTTAGGCGCACGGTTGCTTGCCCCTGATGAATGTCATCATCGGCAAAGGTAAGCGCGTATTGAGCATTGATAACAGTCATATCCAATCCAGCGTACTGAGCAGTACGTTGCACTCTGAGCGTTGTGATAGGGATAGGTGTCGGGCTTGGGCTACTTATGCCTGGAACTTGCACGGTTTTGAGCCAATTCGCCGCGTTCAGACTCACGACGCTAACAAGGATAATACCGATAATTAAAAGAATTGCCGTCCATAACAATAGCGTTGAACGTCGCCAACGTTTGGGTTCCTCTGGCTTCTTAGGTACTTCTACACGTGGTGCGGTAGCGGTACGCATCGGCGATGACGTAGTAGTTTTTTGCTGATCCATATAGTAAGATTTTTCCCTCTAAAAATAAGCATTGCATCTATTTCTCATTGTATCAAGAGAGCGCAACCGTTTTTTCTTGACACACAGAAACGTTGGTGCTAGCATGACCTTAGCTAGTTCCATCTATTCTTTCCCCACCGAACAGGGAAGTAACATACTGCAGCGCAAGGAGTACAAAAATTCAATGAAGATTCATGAATATCAGGCAAAAGATATTCTAGCCCGCTACGGAATTCCAGTGCAACCTGGGCGAGTCGCGCATACGCCCGACGAAGCCGAGGCTATTGCCCGCGAACTAGGCGGACCAGTTGTGATCAAGGCTCAAGTATACGTTGGTGGACGCGGCAAGGCTGGTGGCATTCAGTTTGGCGATACACCAGAACAGGCTCGTGCCTCCGCCCAAAAAGTATTGGGTATGAATATAAAGGGTCTCACGGTCGAAAAAGTTTTGGTGACATCCAAGATTGATATTGCAGAGGAATACTACCTCGGCATCATCCTGGACCGCAAGACGCAATCGCCCGTTGTGATGGTCTCGAAAGAGGGCGGTATCGACATCGAAGAGGTGGCAGCGAACACGCCAGAGAAGATTATTCAGCAGCCCATCGACATGCACTGGGGTTTACGCCCATTCGAGGCACGCGAGATTATTGCCCGTGCAGGACTGCCACACAAGACGATTGCGAAGGCCGGTGATATCCTCTCGAAACTGGCAAAAGCGTTCATCGACAGCGACGCCAGCCTTGCTGAAATCAATCCGCTCGCACTGACGGCAGATGGCAAGGTGCAGGCCGCCGACGCGAAGATACTGATTGACGACAACGGCCTTTTCCGCCAGAAAGAGTACGCGACATGGGCAGAGACCGAGGAATCGAACCCATTAGAGTACGAGGCGAAACAGGCTGGCTTAACCTACGTCAAGCTCGACGGCGATGTCGGTATTATTGGTAACGGCGCGGGTCTGGTGATGACAACGCTCGATATGGTGGCACGTGCTGGTGGTAAACCCGCGAATTTCCTCGATATCGGTGGCGGCGCGAAGGCCGAGATCATGTACAAGGCGTTGACATTCGTGGCACGCGACCCACAGGTGAAGGGTATTCTGGTCAATATCTTTGGTGGTATCACACGCGGTGAAGAGGTAGCGAAGGGCGTCATCATGGCACAATCTGACTTGCCCAAAGGTATGCCGATTGTGGTACGTCTCTCCGGCACAGGCTCAGAAGAGGGCAAGGCACTCCTGAAAGATGCAGGTCTCGCCTGGGGTCAAGATATGCGCGAGGCATCGGAGAAGATTGTCGCCGCTATTAACGCACGCGGCACACAACCACACGAAGCAACTAGACAGCCAGAGTCACGGATAGAATAAGAGGATAGAGCGAAATGAGTATTTTGTTAGATAGCACAACAAAGGTGATTGTGCAGGGTATCACGGGTCGTGAGGGACTCTACCACACACGCAATATGAAGGCGGCAGGCACCAATATCGTTGGCGGTGTTACCCCTGGTAAGGGCGGCGAGTCCGTCGAAGGCTTTCCCGTTTTCGATACCGTTGCCGAGGCGATTCAAGCGACGGGCGCAACGGCATCATGTATTTTTGTGCCACCACCCGGAGCGGCTGATGCCATTATGGAGGCGGCGAGCAGTGGCATTGAGTTGATTGTATGCATCACCGAGGGCATTCCTGTTATTGATATGACACGAGCTATGCTGGTCGTACATGAGCATAATGCACGCTTGATTGGGCCAAACTGCCCTGGCATGTGTACACCCGGACAGGGCAAGATCGGCATTATTCCGTATCAGATTTTCACTCCTGGTCCGGTTGGCTTTATCTCGCGCTCAGGTACGCTCACCTACGAGGTGGTTTCATTGTTGACTGCGGCTGGACTTGGGCAATCATCGTGCATCGGCATCGGCGGCGACCCAATCATTGGCTCGACCTTCGTTGACTACCTCAAGCTGTTCGAGGCCGACCCACAGACGAAAGCAGTAGTGATGTGCGGTGAGATCGGTGGTAGCGACGAAGAAGATGCCGCCGAGTACATCAAGTCGATGAGTAAACCCGTTGTAGCCTTTATCTCAGGACGCACTGCACCCTCTGGCAAGCGTATGGGTCATGCCGGTGCGATTATCTCCGGCAATACAGGTACAGCGCAGGGCAAGGTAGAGGCGTTACAGTCCGCACATGTGCCCGTCGCCGACACCATTTTCGACATTCCCGAACTCGTACAAAAAGTTTTATAGTCGGGCAAGGGCGCCCGCAAGGGGACGCCCCTCCCATATTCCCATGTACCAAAAACCGTTTCGTGTATGGGAGGGGCGTCCCCT
>CAXUHG010000002.1:50836-88227 GCA_964250805.1 uncultured Ktedonobacteraceae bacterium
CACAACCACACCACACCCCCCCCCGGGGGGGGGGGGGCGGCGGCCCCCCCCCCCCCCCCCCCCGCCCTGGTTTCCCCTTCACTAAGGAACAATTATGACAACCGCACTCATTTATGACCCGATTTTCTTAGAACATATCACACCATCGCAACATCCTGAACAACCACAGCGCATTCAATTAGCATATGAAGGACTCGAAGAACTCGGCTGGCTGACACGCGAGGGTCTGGTACAACTGAAACCACGCGCGGCAACCGTAGATGAGTTGGCAGCGGTTCATGATCGTGAATATATACAAGAGGTCGCCGATGCCGCGCAACAGATGGAGGTGGAAGAGGCGAATGATGGCTATAAGACAGCTTTTTTCGCCACCGATACCTACGTTTCCGCGAAGTCATATGAGGCGGCGACAACTGCAGCGGGTGCGCCTCTCACTGCGATTGACGCGATGATGAAGGGCGAGATTAAGAACGCATATTGCCTTGTGCGCCCTCCTGGGCACCATGCGCTACCCGACGACGCGATGGGCTTCTGCATTTTCAACAATGTCGCGGTTGCCGCTCGCTATGCCATAGATGCCTATGGTCTTGAGCGCGTGATGATTATCGACTACGACGTGCATCATGGTAACGGTACGCAGGATATGTTCTATAGCGACCCGCGCGTCCTCTACTTCTCGATACATCAGGCTCCCTTTTATCCTGGTACAGGTGCATCCGACGAGTTAGGCGATGGTGCGGCACGCGGCACGACGATCAATGTGCCCATTCCAGCAACATGTGGTTTCGATACCTATGAGGCTGTGTTTCGACAGGTGATGGCTCCGGCGGCTGACCGCTTCAATCCACAGCTCATTCTGGTTTCGGCTGGCTTCGATGCCCATTGGAAGGATGCTATTCCACAGACCAGTACGCATACACAGATGTATCTCTCTACGGCTGGCTTTTTTCGGCTGAACGAGATTATTCTCAATCTCGCCGACCTGCTCTGTGACGGACATGTGATTATGGTGCAAGAGGGTGGCTACAATGTACAGGCAACGGGAATGTGTATCGCAACAAGCGTCAATCAATTGCTAGGTGGTGATGCGGCAGTGGATAGCTTTGGCCCCCCACCCGTAGACCCGATGCGTGTAAATACAGATGTGCTGATTGGAGAACTACGCCGTATTCATGGTTTAACGGGCTACCGCATGAGAAACTTCAAAAAGCCTGATGTAGAGCGATTGCGGCGAGAGATGAAGGGGCCGGACGCTAACACCGACTCTGATACACATTTACATGATGCCTAAGAAAGCACACGACTCATGCAAGCAACGCACCTTGACACATACCAGATACGCCTGTTGACACCAGCAGACATAGGTTCTGTTGAGCGGCTCGTGCGTACTTCAGAATACATCTATCAACGCTTCACGGTAGAAGAGCTTCCCTTGTTACTCAAGCATTACCCAGGGGTAGGGCTGTTCAACGGCTCAACGATGCACAGTTTTCTGCTCTCGCAAAGTGTCAATGCTCCCTCTGCATGGATAGGCGGTTTCGGTGTTAGTTGGACAGAGAGCAGTTACTATCTGGATATCCTGTTTCGACTGCTCGACAAGCTCTCGGCACATCTAGTTAGACAGAGCATAACGCATCTGCACTATTCGGGCAACGACTCTTCGCGTGACTGGTTACGCGAAGTGCTATTGAAACACGATTTTCTGCCCTATCGCCGCCTCTACTCCTATGACAAGTATGACTATAAGATACCTGCACAGGGGAATCAGCAAGTGCTTGTGCGACAGGTCAACCTCAAAGGCAAATGGGGCAAGGGAGGCGATATGGCGGCACTGCTCGACATCGAGCAAGCGTGCTTTGAAGATTTGTGGCGTTACGATGCAATCGGTTTTAGCGACGTGGCAGCTACGCACCCATACTTCGTTGTTGCGGAACTGAACGGGAAAGTTATCGGCTACCAGTTCAACGCCCTCGATAGCGACTACGGCTATCTTGTACGTATCGCGGTACACCCGTCCGCAGAGGGCAAGCAGATAGGGATACGTCTGATGGCTGAGGCGACGCGCTTCTTTCAAAGTGAACGTGTGACGCGCATCATGCTCAATTCGCAAGACGACAACACGCACGCGCACCGCCTGTATGAATGGTTCGGCTTCGAGCGCATTCATCAATTAGGATTCGTGTTGAGAAAGCGGTTGTGATAATGAATATTCATAACATAGCTGATGATGTAATTGCTTATCTTGCTCTACGCTTTGAGGAGCATGGTAAAAATATATATGAAGGTACATCACCACAAAATTCTTCTCCATTGTACGCTCATCTCAGTGTTAGAATTGCAAATGATCCAGATATCCTTGTACTTGTCGCTAAAGCAGATAGAACTACGACGATCACAAACTTGTTCTTTGGTGCTGTACAGTTTTTGCTACTAAGCGGCGTTCAGCATCCACTACGAGATTTCTACCCAAACCTAGCCCCATCGCCACGTCCTTTATCAAAGGTCTATCCATATTTCCGCGATTTCTGTTTGAGTCACGCCAACGAAATTCAAGAGTTGGTTACAACACGGCGTGTACAAACAAACGAGGTACGACGTTGTGCAGCACTCCTTCCCGCATTCAAACTTCTCTCCACCCGTGTGGAGGGCAAACCGCTTGCTATCGTTGAAATTGGCAGCAGCGCAGGTCTTCATCTATTGTGGGATAAGTATAGCTATGATTATGGTGAAGGGAAACAGGTAGGAGATACAACTTCATCAGTTCAGATTATCTCGGCATTCAAAGGTGGCACTCACCATCCATTGTTAGACACGCCTTCTACGATTGTCTATCGTGTTGGGCTAGATATTAACCCGATTGATGTCTACGATGAAAGCGCAACATTATGGCTACGTGCGCTCATCTGGCCTGAACATTCAGACCGCATACAATTACTAGAGCAAGCATTGAAGATTGCGAGGCGTTATTCCTCAACGCTCGTAGCGGGCGATGCTTCAGTGGTATTACCTCATGTCCTCGCACAGGTACCACAAAACTCGGTGCTATGTGTGTTTCATAGCTACACCCTTAACCAAATGCCTAAAGAAGTTCGTGAACACATCCTGAAACACATTGCCGAACACGCAAAGCAACGTAACCTCTATAGAATTTCGCAAGAGGGCTATTCGCTGGAAAGTCCTCCACAACTTGAATTACATACCTATCATTCAGACAAGATGCAATCTGAAATATTGGCATTGTGTGAGAGTCATGGGCGATGGGTTGAGTGGGTGCAAAAGTAGCATGACCATCATACTCTCAAGCACCATCATCGTCAAAGTAGCTTTTTATGTGGTCCTACGGTGTTTACTGCGCTTATACTTGTTGCGGTAGGGATTTTCTCCACAGTAGACATTGCGCCGCGCAAACTCCTGCGGCGTTGTCTCGCGTAGCTCTTGCTGCACTTCGTCCAAATCCCTCGCTAGATGGTAATACCAGGGTTCGGACAAATGGTAGCGTTCCTCTATAGCCCACATTGGACATTCCAGTTCATAGATGTGACAGAGATACTCCACCGAGGCCGCATAAAACACAGCCCATTGAAACAAATCCGCCGAAACCTGATCCGGCACCTCGATGGGATCACAGACCAGTTCCGCACGAAACACCTTATACGCGCCAAAGAACTGATGCATCATTTTGCCAAGCGCGATTCACAGACGTTCACCGGTTAGTATTTCTGCAAACGAGCGAGCAAACGTTTGGAATGGAACGGTGATTATAGGTCGTTCTTCAATCATTCATGTTCTTCCTTTCGCTCGTTTCTTTTTCGTTCATTCTATCATATTCCCCCTTGCAATTTCTAAAAATATATGTTACATTGCTTGTATGAGCAAGCAACACAATACTGACGAACAACAAAAGACACGAGAGCGTATCATCGCTGCAACCTCTAAGGTGTTCGCAGAGAAGGGATACGAAGCAACAACGCTGAGGGAAATCTCACGCGAGGCTCAGGTTGCACCTGGACTTGTGCATTACTACTTCGGCGGCAAGGATCAGTTGCTCGTCGAGGTACTGGACGCCTCTGGTCGGCGTTTCCATCAGGCCGCTGAGCAACTTGCCGAGCATATGCCTACTAACCAATCTTTAGAGGCATTTCTGACGCTCATTCGTACACGTTTCGATCAGGAACCGGACGTGTATCGTTTGCGCTACGAATCGTTTTCACTTGGCCTACACAATCCTCTTCTCGAACCAAAGGTACGAGAGCAGCTTGCACGGAGACGCGAGGAGATTGGCCCTGTGATAGCAAAAGTATTGGACATGGAGAGTACAAAGAGTGCATCTCCTGATCCAACTAGCTTAGCAGCTCTCCTGCTCGCTATTTTTGATGGGCTGGCGTTGCAAAAAATTATGGACGCGACCTTTGATCTCGATGCGGCGTATCAGGTTCTTGCTCAGATGCTGCACGGTTTTCAACATCCTGATTGACATATTGTTTTTTTGTACGTTTTTGCTCGTTCAAGCAAGCAATATGAAAGCTACTAAAAAGAAAAGGAGAATATCATGAACGCTATCGTACTTCAACCAGGGAAAGGTCGCTCAATCGTTATCGGTCCTATCCATCTCAACGTGTTAGAAGATGGCGCAAACACACGCGGCACAATGGCGATTGCTGAATTTACCATTCCACCACATGCACCAAGTCCATTTCCTCATGTTCACCATGCTCACGAGGAAGGATTCTATGTGCTGGAAGGCGAACTAGAGTTCAAAGTGGACGGAGAAACTCTTCGTGCTAGTACAGGAAGTTTTGTGATGGTACCGATTGGCGTGCCGCATACATTCTCGAATCCAGGCAATACTCCCGCACGCTTCCTGAATACATTTACACCTCCACAATACATTTCCTACTTTGAGGAAATGAGCGAGTTGGTATCCAAATCGGGTCCGCCTACTCCTGAGCAAGGGCGGGCTATTATGGCTCACTACGACACAGAAGTTCTTGCATAAGCAAGAGTAAAATTTGAAAGGATACATTTCATGAACAATCTACCTACTTCAACCCCTACGACTCGAAGAGAGACTTTCACCGATGGCTTGACCGTGCGCGTTGACGAGCAAGGAAGTGGTCGCCCCATTCTCGTTTTGCATGGTGGCGGTGGACCACGAACCGTGGCTGGCCTCGCTAATCCACTGTCCGAACATGCGCATGTTCTCGTACCAACCCATCCAGGCTTTGGGGGCGAGCCACGTCCAGAGTGGTTCAACAGCGTCGATGATCTCGCTATTGCATACCTCGACCTCCTTGAACGGCTCAATTTGCGGAATGTCATGGTGATTGGCTCCTCAATGGGCGGCTGGATAGCGGCTGAAATGGCGGTGCGAGATACCACACGCCTGAGTAGCATTGTCCTTGTCGATGCCGCTGGCATTCATGTCGATGGTCATCCCGTTGCTGATGTGTTCCCTTTGACTCCTGACGAGCTATCGACACTCAGCTACCACAATCCGGCTGCTTTCCGCATTGACCCTGCCACTCTTAGCCCTGAACAGACCGCTGCTATAGCTGCAAATTTCCAAGCACTCAAAGTGTACGATCAGGGTCAAGGTATGGGGGATACAAAGTTAAGGCGACGACTCAGACGAGTGAGCATTCCGGTACTGGTTGTCTGGGGCGAGAGCGATGGTGTTATAGACCTTGACTATGGTCGTGCTTACGCCCAATCGTTCCCTTCTGCACGCTTTGAAATCATCCCGGAAGCTGGACACCTTCCGCAGATCGAGCAGCCTGCACGCCTACTTAAAGTTGTGCAAGAGTTCGCGGACAGCATCCCTACTACGTCACCAATTGCAAGATAGTTCCAGGTATGCTTTTTAGTAAAGGTATTCCGGCTCGTTTTTTACTCGATATTGCTTGTCCGAGCAAGCAATATCGAGTAAGGAGAAACTATACGTTGCATTTCCTTTCTATTTAACTTGAATACCGACGCGCTCTAAAAGCCGTCTGCTCAGTTCTGCTCGGTACTGAATTGGTTTTTTGTCCGGTCCATGTGAGTCTGAACCAGAACTGACTAGCAAGCTATGCTCCTCGGCATATGCTAGATACATAGCAGTTTGCCCTGGCGTGTGTGTAGGATAATATGCCTCAAAGCCATCAATGGGGACTTCCCGACGAAGTTGATCTAGCAAAGGAACATCATAGCGAGTAGGGTTTTCTGGTCGTCCAGGATGAGCGAGAAGGCAAACACCACCACTACGATGAACGGCATTCACCACTAGCGCAATATCGTTGGTCGTAAAATGGAACTGGTTATCAAACAGGACATCCCAATTGACTTCTTCGTCACCATAGCCATGTTGCTCCATCAAAGTGACAAGATCATTCGCCTGACGCGGCTCCCCGCCGCTCTCTTTCAGCACCTCTTGCTGACGTGGAAACACATAGCCTTTTCGCAATAACTTCTGATATACGTCCCGTGTAATCTCTAGCTGACGACGCAGTACATCCTGTGCGAGTTCTTGCAACTCAGTATCCTGTGAATCAAAGCCATAGCAGAGCAAATCAGTATCCTTGCCGTTCCAGGATGTACTCATTTCCGCCGCTACCAGCACGGGTACCTGCTTCTGTATCGCTAACTGTTGCAGCGCCGCAACAGTATCCACACGGTCATGATCTGTTATAGCAACTAAGCCGAAGTTTTCGCTTGCTAAATAGTCAAGCAATTGCTCAGGCTTCCATGCTCCGTCGCTATAAGTGGTATGCATTTGAAGGTCGATAGGAGCATCAGGCGCGAGTATTAGATTAGTCGTTGATAGTTTCATGAGTTACTCCTTTCTTGGTTAGCTCGGTTATACTCTTATGACTGATTTCCAGCACGCGTCGGCTTACTCCGCTTATTCAAATAAGCATCGAACTCATCCAAAGTACGTACACCGTGTTGTAGCACAGCGTCATAGATATCGACACTCGACACCTCTTGGCGATAGAAGGGGAGTTTGTACCATACGTCTTTGATATAAAGAATGGCGAGGCGAGTTTCGAGCGTGAGTTGTTGCTTGACGGCTTCATAGATTGGCTCTGGATGCATGCCTGGAGCAAGCCAGAACGAGATGTCTATCTTCCAATCGCTCTCAGCTTGTCTGTCGTAGTAGACCATGAAGAAGTAGCGTTCATCATGTGGTAGTCCAGTCGGGTTGTATGAGCCACTTTCGTTGTTGTAGCGTACATGTTTGACACGAGGATGCGTCAAAAGAGGTTGTACAGCTTCGTATGCTTGTTTGCTGGTCAAGCCAGGACTTGAAACTGCTATATCAACATCGCGCCACGTCATGAGTCCGAGAACGGAACTGCCGAGTACGCGCACAATGCCGACGTTGCTTAGCATGGCTACGATATTCAGTTCGTCTACGACAGCGCGAGCCTCTTGTTGGAGCATGTCTTGACGTTGTAACAACTCATTTGCTTGCTCTAAAGCTAGCATGTCTTGCTCTGTTACCGGAGGAATATAGTCTTCCATAACTATCCCTATTTCCTTCATGACCCGTTTGCATATAAATACGCGATTGCAGGTGATAGTATATCTTACCACGTTCTCTGCTTCGCATCCTTAGATAGAGATGATATTATCGGCTTTTCAGCATTTATACTCATCCCATTATAGATGTGTAAAAGCGTCGAGTGAACTGACACCCTGTGATATGTCTCGGTTTAGACTTAGCGAGCTACTCGTTTGCTGGTATAATGTGAAAGGAAATTCCTTTTTTAAATACTAAGGAGAAGGCGATGACTAGCAGACATCTTGTTGATCCAGAACTTGTTGAGATTCTCGACATATTTCCCTCGCTGACGTTCACCCCAGAATCATTAGCACTTATACGAACCTCTCTCAAAGAGATGAATGCCCAAACGTCCACGAATCTACCTGATTTTTCTGCGATTTCCGTAAACGAGCACTTCGTCACCGGTCCTCAGGGAGCACCTGATGTGCGTGTACTCGTGTATCAACCAACCGAGCGTTCAACACCGCTACCAGCATTACTTTGGATTCATGGGGGTGGCTATGTCATTGGCTCTGCTGACCAGGAGGACCTTGGGGTGAAGAGCATCGTCTCAACGGTTGGGTGTGTTGCGGTCTCGGTGGACTACCGATTAGCACCTGAGACCCCACATCCAGGTCCGGTCGAGGATTGTTATGCTGCGTTAACGTGGCTGTACTCTCATGCCGAGGAACTAGGCGTGGATACGACCCGGATTGCTATCAGTGGTGCCAGTGCCGGAGGCGGCCTAGCGGCTGGATTAGCACTGCTAACGCGTGACCGTGGCGAAGTACCGCTCGCCTTCCAACTCCTGATCTACCCCATGATTGATGATCGGACTGTAACCTCGACAGAGCCTCATCCCTACACGGGAGAGTATATCTGGACACCTGACGCAAACCGCTTTGGCTGGACCGCACTCCTGGGGCAAGAACCAGGAGGTACAGATGTCTCGCCCTACGCTGCGGCGGCTCGCGCTGACCATCTGGAGGGGCTTCCCCCAACCTTTATCAGTGTTGGTTCTCTTGATCTGTTTCTGGAGGAAGATATGGAGTATGCCCGCCGACTTATGCGGGCAGGCGTGCCTACTGAATTGCATGTCTATCCTGGTGCTTTTCATGGCTTCAATATGGTGACTGGCGCGAAGGTCACACAGGCGTTTAGGCGTGACCAGTTGGATGCACTGGCGCGAGCTTTTTCTAGGAGCTAGCCAGTTAGCCTTCTGTGGATTGAATAACGGTCAACCATCCAGAAGCTTGACGGAGCATAACACTGGATGGTTGATGCTTTTCCCACAAAGCGTTTTGACATTCAAGCCATAACTCTTCTCGTGAAGCGGAGCGACAGTTTGGTTATCCGAAACAAACGAGAGTTTCTGAATCATGAGACTGCTTTACGCCAGCCCCATCAAACACCATACATCCAGAGGGGCTGATTTGTTCTTCACGTACAATGGTGCCATTTGCGCGACGCGTACAGTGGAGCGTACACGTTGGAGCGTCGAGCTATTGAGGAGAATGTTGTTGTCGGAGGCGTTCGATTGTAGGCGTGAAGCGACGTTGACGGCATCGCCGATGGCGGTGTAGTTCTGGATGCGTCCCTGTGAGCCGATGTTGCCGACGGTGGCACGGTCTGTGTTGACACCAAAACCAAAGGAGATAGGCACGTCCTGCTGATGAGTGCGCTGGTAATTGAGAACTGCCATACGCATTTTCCAAGCGGTGCGAATGGCTCTTTGGGCGTGGTCTTCCTGTGAGAGTGGGGCGTTGAAGATTGCCATGAGCGCATCGCCCATGAAGGCGGTAATCGTGCCCTCTTCGTCCCAGACTTCTTTGACCATGATTTCAAGGTAGGTGTTGAGCAGGTTCATGACCTTCTCTGGTGCGATGCTCTCGCTCAGGCGCGTATAGCCACGAATGTCGGCGAAGATGACGGAGACTTCACGCGTCTCTCCACCGAGATTGAGGGCTAGTGGGTTTCTGATAAGCTGCTCCACTACATTCGGGTGTACGTATTGCTCAAAGATACGACGTATCTGCTTCGCCTGTGCCTCGGAGCGTTTGAGTTCGGTACGGTCATCAATCACGAGAGCGGTACCAATCGGCTCACCTCGCGTATCGCGTAGAGATGATACCGAGATACTTAGATTGATAATACCATCGCGTTGAGGAATTTCGCCGTCGAAGGAACGTAGCACAACCGTCCCATTCTCGTGATCGGTGATGGCGGTTCCCAGTAGTTCAGTTAGACCGATTTCTGGTAAGCTTTGGAAAACGGTCTTATAATGCTTGCCCACAACAAGCCCTGGATCGAGGTGAAGAATCCAACCAGCGGCACCATTAAAGGTGGTGATGATGCCAGCGGGGTCTGTCGTAATCACGCCATTCGCAATAGAGGAGAAGATGTTATCCATGTATTTTTTGTCTTCTCTGACCTTCTGAATGGCTTTGTTAAGGTCGGCAAAGAGACGCGCGTTATCAATGGCAATCGCGGCTTGATTGCAAAACGCGCTGAGCATATCACGGTGCTTGGGACCAAACAGGTTCGCGTTAATACGGCTATCGACATACACCGCCCCAATACAATTGTTCCGCACAATAAGGGGTGCGCAGAGAATCGAGCGAATACCATACGCCATAATGCTCTCGTGACCTTTGAGGGCAGCATCGAGCATAGCGTCATCAGCTAGCAGCGTTTCGCGGTTGCTGATTACACGCATCACCGAGCCACGACTGATCTTGAATGCGCTCTGGTCGATTGTTTGTGCATGCTTATCACGCGCAATGGTAAACTCTACCGCGTTCGTTTGCGGATTGACGAGCATAAGAAAACCACGTTCGGCTCCGACAAACTCGATTACTCGATCCATGACGAGCCGTAACACCTCGTCGAACTCTAACGTTGAGTTGAGAGTGCGTGCGATTTCGTAGAGCATCTCCTGTTCGCTGGTTTGTTGTTTCAGCGTAATGATGCTTGAATTGAGTTCCTGCCGCTCACGCTCGAATACGGCCTGGGGAATATTGTTGCCGTTCCCCTGAGTTTGTAGCGTTTGCAGAATACGTTGTATGGTTTGGTTGAGGCGACCAAGTTCCAAATCGGCAACACGGCTTACATGGAGGGCATCACTGAGCAAGCGGACGCGTGGATCGCCGCCCTCGCTGGCATAGCGTCCTTCAACGGCAACCTCTAATTTGTGCGTGTGTTCATGTAGAGTGCGTGAAATATTTCGTAGAGAGTCACCAACGACGCGCAAGTCGTTACTGGCCTTTGATGTAACATCGGGTATTACCGCCAAGAGAGGGCCTCCGTCCGCAAAAATAAAGGCATGACATATGTAATATACGCTCATGCATCCAAATTATATCACACGGATTTTGACGGTTGTGATAATAACAGAGTACACAGGGAGACCGCAAGGGTCTCCCCTACACGTAGGTTTAAATGTGTAGGGGAGACCCTTGCGGTCTCCCTGTGTAATTACACTCCGTTTTGCGCTAGGTAGGCTGGGAAGGAGGTAGGCTGGAAGCCAAAATCTCGCTCGACGCTGTTTAGATCGGTAGTATTATTGAAGGAAAAAAGCGACATAGCAGCGGGCGTCAAGGGCGGTTTTGGCAACACTGCCGCCATCACTGCCGCACCGAGACCGACGAGTGGCGTGGGCGCGTAGACCTTGAGGCGATTTTTGTGCATGGCTTTAAGCAGTTCGTCATACACCTGTGAGAATGAAAAGTAGGCCGGACCACCAATGGTATAAGTCTTCTTATTGGTGCCTGCTGGATTTTCTAGCACTTTGATAATGACGGTGACAACATCCTCTACATAAATCGGCTGGAACATCGTTGTGCCACCACCTATAAGCGGAAGTACGGGCGCGGTACGTATAAGGTCGGCTATTCCCTTAATGAAAGAGGAACCTTTACCAAAGAGGACTGAGGGCTGAATAATGGTGTAGTCGAGTCCGCTATCAATCAGCATCTTCTCAGCAAGATAACGGCCTTCCATGTAGGTACCGGACTTATCGGGCTTCGTACCGAGTCCGCTCAGTTCAATGATACGCTTGACGCCGACATCCTTCGCGGCCTTGATGAGATTAGCAGTGCCATTGACATTTGTGTTGTCGTAATAATTGTGCGTCAATGCCTTGTGGTCTGCTGTGATGAAGGCGGTATGAACGATGGTGTCGATGCCCTGTACAGCGGCATTCAACGTGTTTGGTTGAGTAGTATCGCCTTCAACGAGTTCAACTTTATCGGCGGGCAGAATAGTTTTCGCACGCGGAATGTCGCGTACAAGACAACGGGGTCGCTCTCCTTGCGCCGCCAATCGGTTTACGAGATGTCGTCCAATATAGCCGGTCGCGCCAGTGATGAGTATCATGGATTCGCCTCCTTTGATAGTGCTATGCCTGAGACGCACAACACAACAAAAACAAGTAACATTTTCCACCTTTCTAGCACAACGACTCCGCAGGAAGAAAAATTCGCACAGTGGCACCCCCACCCGAAGTATTTTTCACGGTTAAGCTACCACCCGCAATGGCAAGCAACGCACTATGCGTGAGCAAACCACCACCTGTACCGCTTGTAGAACTAGTGGCAGAAACGATGCCCACTCCATCATCAACAATCAATAATTCGAGATTATGGCTATACGAAGCCTTGATGGAGAGGCAGAGATGACGATGCACGTCGGAGCCTCGTCCGTGTCGTGCGGCGTTACGTAACGCCTCTTGTACCGCAGCGAATATTAGCTCCGCAATTGCTGGTGGCACGATTTCGTCGATCCGGCTCATCGTCTCTTCTGAAATGCTCCACTCGACCTCATCAAATGCCTGTTGAAAGTCTTGTTTCAGCATAACGTGGATGGCATGCAACATCCCATCCCGTTCTAAGCGATGAGGCGCACTCGGTGTATTAGCTCGCATCATAGCGGCGAGGCGACGGTGGGCATCGCTGATCGTGCCGATAGCATCATCGAGTGCCTCTTGCTGTTGCGTTATATTGACAGTTTGTTGATGCTCTCCACTAGAAATAGTGCGAGCGGTTTCCAGCCGTAATAACGCGAGATGCATTTGGGGCAGTATTTCGTCGTGCAGTACGCGCCGATGTTGCGCGTCTAGCAGCTTTACATCAACAATGCGGCGGCGTAGCAGACCAGCAACCGCTTGCATCGCCTCGTGGTCGCGCAATGTGTCAAGAATGCGTTGACCGCAAGCTTGCGCGATATCCATGTCTTCTTCTGTGAAAAGGCTACCATCATGACGTGGACCGAGGTAGAAAGTGGCGACGATGCCCAGCTCATCGTAGATCGGCAAGACCCAACACAGCATAGGTTGGCCTTGCAGGGTCATACGCACACGAGTTGGTGTACGTTTTCCCAGTACCAAATCGCTCTTTTTCAAGGCGGTTAGCTGTGGTTGCGTTTTTATCGCAAGCAGTGAATTACTTTCATTCTCGCCTTCTGCTATAGGCCAGCGATAGGTAAAGTTTCTTCGCATCGACGTTGTGAAGACAGCTAGCCGCGCACACTGCACCTCTAATACGTCATTGCAGAGATGAAAGAAGAGATCTTCCATACTCTGCTCCGTCTTCTCTACATCTGTCTGCAGCCAGTGACGCAAGTTGGCACTACGTAGAAAAGGTCCCAACATGGCGATGTAGCGGTCGTGTGCGGTATAGCTGCTCCATGTAAAGAGGGCATAGGCAACGGTGGCAAGCGAGGTTATCAAGAGTAAGCCACCGAGATTGCTGTGTGTCAAAGTGACAAGCAGAGCTATAAAGATAGCGATAGTTGTGGCAACAATAACGATGCCACGCCATTGCTCGAAAAAGCCACGTCGGGCGAGCGGACGCTCAATGAGAATACCGTGTCGTACAACCGAGTAGCCAAGCAAAAGAAGAATAACTGCCACAAATCCTGTTGCGATAATATCGAGGGCAATCAAATTAAGGGGCAGTACGTTAATCACCTGCGGAACAGTTATTTCTTCCCGTCCCCCATATTGCAGCCAACTCACCATTGACCAAACGCCAAGTATGCCGAGACAGGTAGTGAGTCCGACCATAAGAAGAGCGGCTACCAGTAAACCGGGGCGTGAGAGATGCCAGGAAAGGGCCGGTTCTTCGAGCATATCTACCTGTACGGGATCATCCCAAAACGCATCGCCGAGCCGTTGACGAAGTGGAGTTGCATTTTTCTCGCGTATATGCCATAGGACACGAAGTAGGCGACTTACTCGTGCCGGTGTGAACCAGGGACCAATCGCGCAGAAGGTCACATAGCATAAAAAGAAAATCGGCAGTAGCACCAGCGTACTCATGTTTTCTGGCTCTAGTGCCTCGCCATATCCGAAAAGTCGTATTGTGCCGAGAAAGGTAAATGTTGATGAATTGAAGAGGAGGAGGACAAAAATGCTACAACCAAGCAGTCCACTTACAAGAAGCAGGAGGGGACGACGCCGACGCCATCGCTGATTGATGAGCGCGGCGTAGTGCAACCCTATCACAAACCAGATGTAGGGAACACCAAGTGCAGGTACCCAGATAAGGTGCCACAATGCATCTGCCGAAAGTAGACCAGATGTTGCAGAGGGTGGATTAGAGATGAGCAAAGCATGTAAAAAGAAAAAAAGTGCAGCAAGGCCAAGTCCAATAACACCAACACGAGCAATTGTGCTACTGCGATTGCCATTTAGCCAAACAGTACAGGCGAGCCAGAGAAACGCGATAAGATTGAAGATAGAGAGTGCCAGCACGATTGTTGGAAACAGATGAGCAGGCTCAAGAAAGGTTTGCAAAGACATAATTTTATTCTTCTTTGTAGAGAGGAACCCACTCTCCACGACGGTCTTGCGCCAGCGCGACCCCCTCTTCATCCCACATAATCAAGCGATTGAGCATATAGATAAGCGTGGCGCGTGCGCGTGCAACTTTGTCATCGACGGCGTTATCGCTCAGCCCCCACGAGGCATAGATACGTCCATTAGTACGACTCACAGCACGTTTATCGTGCAAGTTCAGACGCGCGGCAATCTGCTCATTGGTCATTCCTTGCGCCATCAATTCAGCGACGCGCAGTTCGTTTGGCTCCAATAAGGCGCGTGGCGACTGCTCATCGAGGTCGCGCACCTCTTGCACACGATCCTCGATCTCTGGATCGACGAGGCTACGCCCATTCACGGCATCGCGCAACAAAGGTACGAGCATACTGGGCAAAAGGTAGTTGCTCTTCCGCACATAGGCATAGTGCGTTAGAATACCAGAAGCGCGAAACTCACGATAATACTCGTCATCATCCTGAATGGAGTAGAAAACCACAGGCATACGCGGACGCTCACGCCGAATAGCGATAGCAGCCCCAACTCCGCTCATTGCATTGCGCCCAAGTTCGCGGTCTTGCAACTGTACATCCATCAGAATCACATCCATATCCAGTTCAAGCGCACGCGTCACGGCCTCGCGTCCAGTCGCGGCCTCGCCCACAACCAGCACGTTTCCCGTTGCCTCAAGCCCTTCGCGCAACGCCTTACGCAGCGGCCCGTGATCGTCTACGAGCAGAATTTTTATCTTTGCCATTAGTACGAACCTTTGTCGTTTACGTTTCACTTTACAACAGTGTAAGTATAACAGTTTTGGATAACAATGTAGAGCGTTTGAGGGTGGGATGTTGGTGTTTTGAGACATTGACACATCTTTACCTTCACGCAATTTGTGCTATACTAATTACAAACGCACGGTTCTGCTAACCCTGTGCGTCATGTGGCAGGGCGCAGAGAAAAACTTACTGTATTGATAGTCAAGTACGATAGGACCGCGCTCACAGAGTTATGGCGCGGTTTCAATTTTTCTAGGAGCATTCAATGGTGAATGAAGTCACTATTCGCATCGGGGGTGAGTCGGGAGAGGGTACCATCGTCGGTGGTGATATTCTCGCGCTGGCAGCCGCTCGTTGGGGATATCATGTCTATACCTTCCGTACCTTTCCCGCCGAAATTCTCGGTGGTCCCTGTCTCTTTCAGGTACGCATTAGCGACGCACCCGTGAAGTCGATGGGAGATTTCGCGGACGTACTCATCTGCCTGAATCAAGAGGCATATGATCGCAACATCGGCGACCTCCGCAGTGGTGGTGTGCTTATCTATGACCCCTCCGATTTTACTCCCGAAGCAAGCGACAAAATTACTTATGCAATCCCCTTTAACGAGATTGCGCGTAAAGAGATTCAGCTTTTCCAGACAAAGAACATGGTGATGCTTGGCGCGATCTCAGGTCTGTTCGGCCCACCACTCGAAGCGATTATCCAGGTAGTCAAGTCGAAGCTTTCAAAGTCGCGCAAATCCAACGAGACTCTCATGGAAAAGAACATGCTGGCTCTGGATGTTGCACATAAATACGCTACTGAGCGCATCACAAAACAGGATTCATACCGCTTGGGGGCGGTAGAGAAGGCAGACCGTGTTATCTTGAACGGGAATCAGGCTATTGTCGCAGGTGCATTAGCGGCTCACTGTGGCTTCTTCGCTGGCTATCCCATCACCCCTGCAAGCGATATCATGGAGGCATTAGCCAAAGAGTTGCCGCAGGTCGGTGGAACCTTCTTGCAAGCCGAAGATGAGATGGCAGCACTTGCAGCGGTGCTTGGTGCATCCTACGGTGGTGTACGTGCAATGACGGCAACCTCTGGCCCCGGCTTTTCGCTGATGACTGAGTTAATCGGCCTTGCGTCAATGGCAGAGTTGCCAGCCGTGATCGTCGATTCGCAGCGTGCTGGTCCAAGTACAGGTATGCCAACGAAGATGGAGCAGTCCGATTTGAGTTTCGCGCTCAATTCGGGGCACGGTGATACACCACGCATTGTTATTGCTCCAGCCAATATCGCTGACTGCTACAGTCTCATGATTAGCGCGTTCAATATGGCTGAACGTTATCAGATGCCCGTTCTCTTCCTCACCGACCAATCGCTTTCGGCGCGTGTGGAGAGCGTTGATCGCCACCTCTTCCAGACTCAGGCACTACAGGAACGTGTGCAGCCGCAGTCAAAGGGAGAGCTTGTCGGCGTTGGGCAGAGCGCGAGTGAGTCGAGCTTCTCACGCTACACGTATACTGACAATGGCATCTCGCCTATGTCTGTACCTGGAGCGGGTGCGCCCGCATATACTGCAACGGGGTTGGAGCATGACGAGCATGGACATCCCGACTATGAGCCAGAAGATCATACGGCGATGATGCAAAAACGCTACCGCAAGCTCGAAACCGCCGCCGAAGAATTGCCAGCACCGACGCGCTATGGCGACGACGACGCGCTGGTTGGCATCATTGGTTGGGGTTCTACCGAGGGAGCAATTCAAGAGGCGGTGGACCATGCGCGTGCGAACGGCTATAAAGTGGCAGCGTTGCATCCGCGTATTCTTTCACCATTGCCCGATTCAACAATCCGCGAATTCATCGCTTCAGTACGCAAGGTGATTATTCCTGAGAACAACTACTCTGGTCAGTTGGCGAACGTGCTGGGCGCGAAATATGGTTTACAGGCTATCCGTGTCAACAAGTTCGGTGGCATTCCATTTACTGCTGCCGACATCTACAAGGCCATAGAGGAGGTCCATCCGTAATGACGCAATCTGTTATCAATCCTACGCCAAAAGATTATAAAAGCGAAGTCAAACCAACGTGGTGTCCGGGTTGTGGAGATTTTGGTGTTCTCAACGCTACCTATCGTGGCCTTGCAGGTCTAAAATTACCAACCGATGAAACGGTTGTGGTATCGGGCATCGGTTGTTCAAGCCGCTTCCCGCACTTCATGAAGACGTTTGGTTTTCACACAGTTCATGGACGCGCTCTTCCCGTCGCGCAAGGATTGAAAATGGCGCGACCAGACTTGACCGTGATAGCAGTTGGTGGCGATGGTGACTTTTTCAGCATTGGTGCCGGTCATCTGCTACACGCCGCACTACGCAACATTGATATTACCGTTGTCGTCATGGATAACGAGATTTACGGTCTCACCAAAGGCCAGACCTCGCCAACATCACCACACGGGCATGTCACCAAGTCTACGCCCTATGGTCTATTAGCCTCGCAGTTCAACCCCATCGCAACGGTACTTACTCTTAACGTGAGTTTTGTAGCGCGTGGCTATTCCGCGAAGCCGAAAGAGTTGGCGGCCCTCATCGAGCAGGGTGTTCAGCACAAGGGCTTTTCGTTTATTCACGCCCTCAGCCCTTGCCCAACGTTCTACAAGACGTTCGATGCGTGGGACGCCTCGGTAACACCCATCTCTGCCGATCACGACACGAGCAATCGAGCACAAGCAATGGCATTAGCAATGGAGACGGAGAAGCAGTACATCGGTCTGCTCTATCAGGAAGAGCGTCCTACAATGGATCAGGCAGCTCATCAGCTAGCACAACAGGCTAAAGCATTTGACATCGACCAGTATATGAAGAAGTACATGTAACATTCTCAAGTATAGAAAAGCAGTCCTGCCCCTTTGTGATACGAAGGGGCAGTCCCATAAGCGGTAACATAGCACGAAACAGAGGAATGAATTGTAGGGACCGATGTATCGCGTCCTTCCTGATGTACAATAATAGATTCGGTCATTGGTCGCTAATGAAGTGGCATCCCCGACCGCTAGCTCTGCCGCTTGTCGTAGTTCATCATCCAAGTAACACCCTTACGCAACCTCGCTGATTCTGGGTAATGATGAGTTACTACTAAAAAACCGCCTTGACTTGTGAAGTCGATTGATACAGTAGCAGTTGTAGGGTAATGTCTCAACATCATCGAGGCTTGCGTATGAGCCGAATACTGTTGGGATTTACAGTTACCACAATCAGGACAAATTAATCAACTTCCATCGCATAAATTTCAGCTTGGAGAGTCCTGGAGGCATTGGTTTAAACGCCAGCCCAAATCAGGGAAGATTGGTTGAAGATGTGTTATTGGATTTTTTGCTTTTAGCGATAGAGCTACGTTGGCTGTATGACAGCTTACGTAGCTCTACCTCCAGTCGTAATACTTACCTGAGATACTACCTTTTGCCTCGCCTCAGATGAGTATGCAGAACCTGGAATGTACATCTCACAGAATTTTTTAAGTTCTGAGTGTCCTTTCCACAAACTCAGGGCAGTTGAAAGACCTGAGGCCAGAGATTGTTGCAGGTCCAGATTTGCAATTGCGTGCCATTGTCCGTATTGCCCGCAGGGTCATCCAGACAGTTGCCCGATTGGGGATTGAGCAGGGAGCCATTGGACTGTGGGACCCACTGCTGACCACCAACACCATTGCAGTCCCACAACTCAACTTTGGTGCCCGGAGCGGTGCCGTCGCCGATGATGTCTAAACACTTGCCGAGTGCCTGTAGGGTACCGTTTGAGGCAACCGTCCAGTTCTGGGCATTGGTGCCATTGCAATCGTACATCTGAACCGGAGTTCCATCAGCAGAGTTGGAGTACTGCACGTCCACACATTTGCTGCCCGGTGCATGAATCGCCCCGCTTGCTCCGCTCGCCCCATTGCTGCTATAGCCAGCGGCGACGATGCTAGACTGCACGGCATCGTCGGTCGCGTCCGACGGGTAGCCAGAGGTCAGCACGCCTTCGTAGAAGGTACCAGCAGAATGGTTACTGTTATCGCCGCCGATACCCAGAATGATAGCCCCCTGTTTGTTCATGGGGTTATAGCCGGAGACATTGGGGCGCGGTCCACTATACATTGTGGTTAAACCGCCGGATTGGGCATTGGCCGCCTTGATTGCCCAGAGATTGGGTCCCCCCTTCACCATCGCGGTAACAAAGCGAGATGAGACAGTCTGGTCGCCACTGTTGGCTCCAGCATTGACACCGGAATACAGCCCGTTTTCCAGGTCGGCCATCACCCAAGGACCACTGCCCGAGCCGCCCTCATTGCTATTACCATCGCCATCACCGAAGTAGATGGCCTCCATTGTGCCGTTGCCATCATCACGGGCATCGGTCTCGGCATTGCCATAGTCGAAGCAACAGCCGTTATTATAGTGCGTGCCGTCGAAGATCGCATACTCGCCCTCTGGATTGTCCCCTGTTGCGATGCCGTTGGTATTGTCATTGCGGTAGCCAGTGCCAGGGGCCACGTAAACACCATACGCCTCGTGCCCATTCACCGTGATCGGCGCAGCCGTCGCGTCCGCCAGATTATCATATCCGCCCGCTGCCGGACCGCCGAATCCGCCGGGAGGTGCCTGCGTGAGATCGTTGCCCCGCCCGGACTGGTCGTAGATGATCGTGATGACGCAGCTCGTGCCAGCGCAGAACGAATCTTGCGCGGCGGCGTTAGCATAGCCGCCAGCGGAGAGTACACCAATATCCAATGTGGCGTTATCCGAGGCACGTCTGACTTGGTACAGGTTGCCGTTATAGCCGCCGAACAGGGCACGTACTGTACTATGGGCTGCTACGCAAGGCGTGCCGCCTGACGCGTAAATGTCGCATGGCAATGATCCATCAGCCAACGCTGGCTTTGTTGTAACACCAAACAGGCTAACAGGACCAAAAGTGCTTGCCGCGAGACATGTCGCAACAACCAGTGCTAGTACGATTCTCCAACTGTGTGAGGGCAAGCGTTGCACGCCTGTGTTTGAGGATTTCACGTCCTTGTTTCCTTTCTACTCGCAGAAAGTAATTTCTGCTTCTTCTATGAAGCATTGAACTGTTCTCACCTTGTCCCCAAAAGGGGAGACAGGCTTCTTAGCGGCGTCGGAGCGGTAACCAGTCTCCGAAGAGACTCCGTTGATAAAGTCACGTCGTCCCATAGCCCCTAGTACCGACAGTGGTGACGCCTGTTGCTCCTTCATGAGATAAGCCTCCTTTGGCTACTAAAACGGGCGCATACGCTCAGAATCATAACGCTCAGCAAGAAATCGAACTCTTCATTCAATTCGCGTTATGGCTAACTGATTATGTAAAGTATAATGTATAATATGCGAAAAAGTCAATGCTTTAGGAGGAAAAATAGAATATTCTGTCCCAAATGAGCTTAAAATGTTGTCTCTGCTCTTTCTACTTATTCGCTTTGCTTAGGAAATACGCAAAGCAAAAGAGTGTGTCTTCTGCTTGAATAAGAAAATAAGACATGGGAGAAAACGAAGGAATGAGAAAGCATACTCAAAGAGGTATAAGATACAGTGTAGGAAATCTAGTTCCTACCAAAAGAGATAGAAGAAATATGGCGAATGGGTTAGAGGTTTCTCCCTTGCGACCTGATCGAGCAAAAAAACAGCAGGAAGACCGTAAGGGTCTCCCTGTTCTCTGTAGAAGATTCTTTAGAGCGCAGAATGCTGCGTGTGAGCAGCAGTGGCCTGCACAGAATTTATCACCCCCTGTGAGAACTTTTCTCCACAGGGGCTACAAAACACACCGCTCTCGTTATGAAAGGTACCGCCGATTGCGGTCAATTGACGCTCGGCTGGGTTGCCGCACCACTCGCAGGCACTACCGCGCGGCGCAAAATCAACGGAAACGGGGCGACGAAATTCGTTACTGGTCATGAGGTTTTCCTCCTCTGAGATGCTGGTCGCATACAAGTTGTACGCGATGGGATTAACGGACAGCATACAAGGGGAATTCGTATCAGGTGGTACATTGATAAACGGTCAAAAGCCACAACGATACGACATCCATAAAACGACGCGTCATCGCCGGAAAGCATCATTGCTTCTCACAGGTAACGTCTGAGGATAGGAATGTTACCGATGTAAGACATACTATACCATGAAATTATGTAAAATGGAAGATTATACAAGGCCAATTTTGAAGCATGGCCTTTTTTCGTCGTTATTCGTTCACTATGGATTCACTTTTTGGGGGTGTATCTACAGGTTGTTCCGCCATGATAGAAGGAACAACCTGTTCAGTTTCGTTTGGCTTGTGTGCTGCCTCGGTTTCTGGTAGTGCGGGAAAGCGTGGCGTAAGAATAGTTCCCACAATCCAGCCAATAGCACCGAGGCCAACCGTCATAGCAAGCCATAGTAGCAAAACACTGTTGTAAGCAACGCTAAATTTCGCGGCGAGAATGCCCGCGAGAATTATTCCTAATGTAAGACCTGTGGTAACGCCTGTAAGACATCCTGGGTGGGCAAGATTGCGCCCACGAAATCTGTTCATCATAATAGTATGCTATACCCTTATTTCTAGTTTGATTGCATTACAGATGATAGCGTACTGTGCTTTAGTCGTCAAGGAAAATTCCGTAGACCAAAGAGGGTGCCTTATTTCCCGTAAAACACTAGTGTGCCAAAATAGTTCACAAATATTCCGTAGCATAAAAGCAGTAGCTGAAAAAATGTAGGAACAGAGTTCAAGACAAAGGTAAGTAGTAGAAACAACAGCGGTATCACATCAAAAAAGTACCGGTTGCCAAATTGTACCCACCCAGTTGCGAAATAGAGCATGAGAAATACTACACTCAATCCAATAACGCCGCCAGCCATGAGTAAGAATACAAGTCTCTTCTTATCCGCAGGTCTTTTGATGAAGAGTCCAGCCAAGAGGAGTAATGCAGGGTAAACTGAAAACACGCTGTTCCCTTCAGCATCTATAATCACAAAATGGGTTTTAAACGAAAAGAGAATAGGATGAAGAAAGTAGTAATAGATATTGTATGCAACATAGTGGAGCGACAGAATATGATTACTCTTGAGAGCGGCGTCATACCTCGGACTTCCTTCTTGATAGCGTTGCCCAGTTTCTAAGACATTCTGGAACTTGAGGTAATTATAGAGTGCGCCTAAGCCGACAAAAGCACATGTCAATAGGCTAAATGACCATAGTATTTGAGACGGTATACGTCTACCCAAAAACTTGTAATGAAAGAAGATGTAAAAAAACAAAAGGCCATTAAAGAGAAGGCTATATCTGGATAGACAAGCCAAATAGAAAAATACCACCGAAAGTACAAAATAGATGAGTTTTTCTTCGTTAAGAAACGTAAAATAGAAGAGATAAAACAACAAAAGATAGGTAGTAGCAAAGATTTGACTTGTGAACCAGATTCGTCCAGTTAACGAAAGCACAAAATTGGGAGAAGCAAGTCCAAAACTAAAGACAAGGAATGCTTCCGAGATTAATGATAAGGGAATACCGAAGTATTTCTTGAACGCTTGCACAGCAAGATAAAAAAGCACGACATTGGAAGCTCCACCAAATAACGTATAGAGGACATCGCTCGCCTGTAAGTGAGAAATAAGATAGAACGGGAGGATAAATAAGACAGGTGCTGGCCCCCAGTACAAGTACTTTCTCCCTTGAAACACCGAAAGATCATACCCTACTGGTGTAGTGATATATACCCGCCCATGAAAGAATGCGTCTAACTGATAGCTATAATAATTCCTGATTGTTGACGAAAAAATATTAGTAGTAATATAGTTCGACAAACAGAAATAAATTACACAAATAATAATGCACACTAGCAGACCGAAGAGAGTTCTATTGAGTTGAGGGAAGGATTTGTTTTGTTGAGAGAGGGACTTGTTTTCAGGAACACTTACATCTACAGTATTCATTGACTATCTTCTTTACTAAAATATTATTTTAGCGATTGTAACAAAGGCTCATATGCATGTCAATAGACCGCATTCCCTTTGGGAACATTTTCATTTGACTTGATACGAGTCACAAAACAGTCTTGAATTTGCCCGCTCCCAGAATAAAAATTTATGCACTCGCTGTTCATGTTGCCTTGTACACTCTCACATAACTAATTTTTGTATACTGAGGAAAGGAAGTTGTACTATCGGGAGGGCCAGGCCATGTACCATTCGCACCGATAGCAGTGTTTATATACAAGAACATTGGTGTACTCAGGATATTCGTTGTAATCTTTTTTACAACAACGCCATCGATAGACCAACTTAAAGCACTGGGCGTCCATTCAAGGTCGAAGGTATGGTAATCCATCGAGAAATCAGAACCTACAAAATGTGATATATCCTCTTGCCGATTCCCGCCTGCATCAAGCCAGTGATAATTCATTTGAACATCATGCGTATCATTTCCGAGAAGTTCGAGCATGTCAATTTCATTTGAGTCTGAGCCGTTTTCAGGCATAAGCCAGATAGAGGGCCAGAGACCTTTGCCTTGTGGCAATTGCACACGACATTCGATTTTGCCATAGAGTAAAGAGAACTTATCGCGCGAGCTGACACCACCCGAAGTGTAGTTGTAGCCATTATAGGAGCGTTCCTCTGACTTGAATATTAAACCTTGACCGGGTTGAACATATGTATCGTCGGGCGCATAATCTTCCGAAGTAGCCGGTGTATAAAAATTTCCACCATCCAAAGCTGTCCACTTCGTGGTATCAAGGGTGGAGCTACTGAATTCGTCGGACCAGACCAAGTTCCATGCAGTAGTGGTGCTAATAGTAGGTGTGGGCGTTTGACCTGCTGCCGTATTTTTGTTAGGCGTATTTTTGTTAGAAGAAGAGACTTTTTTAGGAGATGTCGCTGTATGTGAAGAAACCTTGGAAAACTTTGTCCTATTATTTCCTGCTGTACGCCTAGCAGTTTCACAAAAAGAGGTTGTTTGGATGTTACCGCACATTGTTATCGTGTTATTTGCAGAACTTATTCCTGGATTCAAACCCATTATAAGCGGATAGAGAAAGAATGCAAGAATAATCAAAGCAATAAGCCAGAGAATACTACGTTGCCTCATGTTACGTCCGTGTTTAATCACTTTGTCCTCACACTACCTTCATTGCTATGCTAGAAGGATGTATATATTTGTTGATGCGATAAATGGCATAGAAATACATCGATATAATAAACATACATAGAAATATATCAATATACGTTGGATAATCTTAGCATATCGTTTCTTTTGTTGACAACAATCAGGACTTTTAGATGAAATAAAGTTCATAGTTCTATCATCAGCAATATCTTTCTTCAAAAAACATTGCTATGTCAGCATCGCAAACCTGTTGCAACTATACCGACTCCACCTGTGAGCGAGAGTGAGCAACTAAGGCTATTGCTCCATCTCCACTCGTTGGGAAGGGATGATCGAACTAGAAGAGGGCGGCGACGCCTTCCAATTTCCATATCCACCGCTTGCATAGTCACACTGATTTCCTCTAGCACTGCAATACGTACCATTTAGACTCTGGTCGGCATTGATGTGTCCTTGAAAGAGCAGCGGCAGATACTGAGTATAGGGAGTTACCAGAAACTGCACAACACCACCACTCGAAACTGTTCCAGTAAAATTTGCTTGCCCCGACAAGCCGTTGCTGAGCGTGAGGTTGCCATTGATATTTGTGCCATTCTGCCGTATCGCCGTCAGTGTCATCGTTCCATTTATGTTTCCAGGAGTGTTATGAATGGTTCCGATGTATGTATTGTTCAAGACTGGAACGTTTGATGATGCGGCAGTTGGACTAGGCTTTGTTGTCGGAGATGGTGAGACAGAAGGAGTTGCTGTAGACGATGGAACCGCCGTGCTAGCAACGGAAGGATGCGGTGTATTTGACGTATGCGTTGATGACACTGGTGGTCTATTTGCCGCAATTCCTGAGAATAATGCGTGGTGTAAAGGATTGTTTGCGGAAAGTGTGCCTGTTCCAAGCAATGCACCAAACAGAAGCGCGGCAAGGGCGATCAACACAAAAAGAGGAAAGAGCAGTCTTGATCTTTCGGAACGTCGTCGCCCCTGCTGAGGAATGTTTCCAGTAGGAGATGTTACGACACCTTCAGCGGCAAGAGAAAGAGGAGTAGCAGAGTGTGCTAGTGGAAGAGGTGTATTTCTCTCTGGGAGTGCAGACAGAAAAGATTCAGGTTGTAGTGCTTGCCAGAATGCTTCTATTGTGGAAAAGCGTTCGTCAATAGCCAGAGCCATCGCACGCTGAATAGCCTTAGCAACCGATGCGGGTATTTCTGGCACCAACTGATTCGCTGGTTCAAGCGGGTCTATTCCTCGATTGCCTATCTGTGTGATACGCTCGAATGCGTCAACAGGTGGAGTTCCAGTGAGAAGCGTATAGAGCGTTGCCGCCATACCATAGATATCCGTGCGCGGATTCGTGCCCTGTGTATATTGCTCTGGCGCACTGTAGTTTGGAGACAATCTTCGGACAGCAGTTGTTGTCGCTTCCTGATCGTATTCCTTAGCAATGCCAAAATCCACGAGAACGGGTTGGTCTCCTGTTGAAGGAATAATAATATTCGCAGGTTTGATATCACGATGAATAATAGGTGGTTGCCATTTGTGCAGATAGCTAACGGCTTCCACAATAGGAGCGAGAAGGCGTAGTGCGTCGGGGAGAGAGAAGCGTTTCCCTGGTTGTTGGCGACGCAACTGATCTAAGTTAGTTCCCTCGGTATAATCCATCAGCAAATAGACGCGTCGTCGAGGCTCATCTTCAAAAATGTGATAGACACGAGGAAGCGACGAGGAATCGAGTTGCTTGAGTATCTCGCCCTCAAACAGAAAATGAACTCGATCTCGCTTTTTTGGATCGATGACCTCTTTAAGCGCGAATTGATTGCCCTTCACGCGCAAATCGCGGACTCGATAGACCGCTCCAAAGCCACCCTTACCCAGTAACTCCTCTATTACATAACGATTGCGTATAGTAGTCCCATTTGGGAGAATGGTTTGAACGTCTTGCATTTTTTCCCTCGTATTCGATGGGCAATATCTTTCTTTAAGTAGCTCAAGTATATGATATGGGCAATAGTATTTTATTCGTCGCTCTTCTTTGTAATACGCATTTCGGGTTTCATTGGATGAAGCGAAACCAAAAAGAGGAATGGTGCCTTTTACGGCACCATTCCTCTTTGCTTGGACCTGTATATACCTTATTGCCATTAAGCCGGTACAAGCACTCCTCGTCCACGTAGCTTGCCGCTGTCCAAGTCATGAATCGCATCTAATGTGGAGTCAAGTGGATAGATTGCAGTGTGCAACGCGACCTTGCCTTGCGCCGTGAGAGTCATGAGTTCAACAAGGTCGTTATAGGTGCCGACGAGGTTGCCGATAAAGTTGATTTCGCTTGAGATGATATCAATGGTCGGTACATTCAAATTGCCACCGTAACCAATGATGAAGTGCGAACCGGCTTGTTGCAACATGCGCACAGCCTCTTGCTGTGCCCCACTCTCACCCACGAAGTCAACGACAGCTTCAGCACCTTTGCCATCTGTAAGTTCTTTCACTTTGTCCACCTGCGTTCCATCGGCTACAACCGTGTAATCGGCACCCCAACTGCGCGTGAGTTCGAGAGCGGCAGGAGACTTATCGACGACAATAATTTCCGCAGGAGTGAGGGCTTTAAGGCACTGAATACCGATGTGACCGAGGCCACCAGCACCGATGACGACCACTTTTGTTCCTGGATACAACAGCGGTATGGATTTTTTAACCGCATGATAAGCGGTTAGACCAGCATCGGCAAGTGCAGCGATGTCCTTTGGGGCAAGTTTAGGGTCCAGTTTGACAACAGCTCGTGCAGTTGTCTTGAGGAAATTCGCCATGCCGCCATCGACCGAAATGCCGGGGAAGGTTGAGTTGATACAATGCATGTCATTGCCAGAACGACAGGCGCGGCAAAAGCCACACGTTATGAGAGGATGCACGATAACCGTATCGCCAACAGCGACATTGCTCACCGCCGAACCGATTTCCTGTACCCACCCTGCATTTTCGTGGCCCATTGTATACGGCAACGTCACATTAGACTTCTCCGCCCACTGACCTTCGATGATATGAAGATCAGTACGACAAAGGCCAGCACCACCAATACGCACAATCACATCAAGAGGACTTGTAATCTTCGGCTCATTCACCTCTTCTATCTTGGGCAGTTCCTGGTAGTGATGCAAACGAACGGCTTTCATGAAAATACTCCTTTCGTTTCTACATAAACTCTTCTATTGGGAAGTCCTCTGCTCCTTCAAAACGGGAGCCAGGCAAGCCCCAGGTGCGGAAGAAATCTCCGGTAGTACGGCACAGTGCGATATTAGCATCGCCACCAGCACGTATCAACGCTTTACTACGTCTTCGAACACGTAGAACGCTTGCTGCAGTCACGACAGAGCCATCTTGTTGTGTGATCAGGAGAGAATCGAGATTGACGAGACAGCCAGTAGCACGACGTTCTTCAAAAGAGGCAAGTAGAGCCTGACGAGTATGATACGTCAAAAACGTAATCTGTTCACGCTGCTTACCACGCCGAGGTGTATACTGCACCGCTAACGGGTCGGCCTCGATATCAGGAATGAGGCATCCTTCGCTATCAAGGGAACCTACATCTCCGACGCGCAAACGTAATAACTCAGCAAGGTTCAAGCCGCTACCAATGAGTGCCAGGAGAATGATACGCTCTGGCCCTATGGAAGCCTCGCTAGGCAATACTGCGGCAGAGGTAACTCCTGGTAGAGGTCGCCATGATACATGAACACCGTTAACACGAAACCAGATTTTCGCGCCCATCGCAAGAGCAGAAACTTGACTATCGGTATAGGGGACGAGGCCAGTGGCGAATGACAAAAGAGCATGCTCTGCCACCGCTGGCTCTGCAAGTGCTTGTTCTAGGAGTGCTTCGAGATCGGAATGTCCTGTGATAGAACGAAAACGCTCAAGGCTCGCCACCGAGGTACGAGTCCATGACTGTTCACGACATCGCTGCAAAAGAATATCCGCCATGCGGCGCACAGAGGGGAAGGCGAGCAGTTCGCCCTCCCTTCGACCTTTAAGCACAGTGGGTGCGCTTATTGTCTTCATGAATTGCCTCTCGCATTGATGTGTTCCTGGATTTTTTCACGCAAGAAGTGATCGCGGAGTACGACCTGACACGACGTAACCCCTGGAATAGCTTCAACTCGTCGTCGAATCTCCTGCCCGATACTGGTGGCAAACTTGGTTGGACAGAGAGGACTAGTCAGATGAAACTGAACTGTCACCTGCCCATCTTCAATCTGCACCTCATCTAAAAGGCCGAGTTCGCTAAGCGAGCGACGAATTTCAGGGTCGCGTGTTGAGCCTGCCGCTTTGCGTACAGCTTCAACATCTATACTCATCGAGACACCGTTCCCGCCACACCAGTATCTGTCGCGGTTGGCTGTTCGGGTTGCGATGCGATATAGGCACGCTTGCGTTGGGCAACCTCATCGTTCTCAAACGCCTTCGTCTTGCTTTCTGCATCGATACCATAAAGGCGCATGATGTTGCCGCCGATGATCTTTTGCTTCATCTCCATTGTCAGATCAACACCATACTCAACCTTGAGGTCTTCTGGTAGCTCGAATGCCATAAACTCATCGAGCTGCCAGTGTGGATACCAGATGGGGAAGTCCGTGCCATAGATAATACGGTCTGGTCCAATCCAGAAGAGCAGGTTCGCCATCATTTCAGCGAAGTAACGTGGGCGGTTATGAATGAAGGCAAGTGCAACGGCTAATGAACCATAGACATTGGGACAACGTGTAGCAATCCAGCAGAAATCATCGAGGCGGGGGAGACCAATGTGGTCAATAATGAAGTTCAGTTCGGGATACAGCCACGCAGGTTCGTCGATATCGCGCACATCAAATTTTTGCAGCGAGAGTGGTTCAACAGCAGGTCCCTTGTGGAAGTGCATGTTCTTGATGCCCAGCTCTATGCACTTTTCGTAGAGGGGGAAAACAGCCGGATCGTTCGCGCTCCAGCCGCGTGATTGACCGCGCCACTCAGCGGTATACCATTTAAAGCCTTTCATACCGCACTCCGTTACCTGTCGCTCCACCTCTTGCACGGCATTTGGCATACGCGGATCCACACCACCGAGAGGAACAAGACGCTCAGGAATACGTTCGACAAATTTGGCGTTGCGGTCGGCGTTGGTAAAACCCGTGTGGTAAAAGTCCATCAGTACTTGCGTCGAGAGGATAGCCATGTCCGCATCACCTTTGACGAACATCTCTTCGATATACCAATCGGGGTCAACCTTGCGGAACTGCTTCTCGTAGTCCATCGTCCACTTTTTGTCGGGGGGATTGAAGCCCGTCTGGAACGCGTAAAAGGTTTCGATAAAGGCATCACCAAAGCGATTCTTACAATTCTCCTTACTGGCATCCCAAAAGCCAGTATGAGCATCCATGACAAAGGTGCCATTCTTCATTGGAAGGTCCTTTCGCTCGTGAATAGACAAACAGCTACACTGACTGGTCTACAAGTTACGAAAGTGTACGATGTCCTGCCTTCGACATTCGCATGAGAGAAAGCATACCATGCTTTTTGCATAGTATCAAGTGCTTAATTTCCTCAAACAACATACATATTCGCGCTATAGTGAGGCGAGAGAAGCAATGACATAACTTGCCTTCTCGTGAAGCAAGAAGTTACCTATTGTAACGTTTGTTCTTAGCTGTTCGTGCTACAAACTGGCGGCAAAAAAACAACGAAGAGGTTGTCTATACTGTAGAAAGGAGCCGCTACCATGAAGGCAACATATATCTTACCTATCAGGCGTATGCAGATCGATGAAGACCTCAATGAACTCACCTCCTACCTCTACTGGCTTGCTACTCAGGTAGAAGTAATCGTTGTCGATGGCTCGTCAGCCAACATTTTTGCCGCTCATCATGCCTATTGGAACTCCTTCATAAAGCACATTCCACCCGATACAGATGTACAGGTTGCAAATGGCAAAGTGAAAGGTGTGCTTAGTGGGCTACGGAGGGCAACGTATGAGCGTGTGGTGATTGCCGACGATGACGTGCGTTATGACTTCGTTTCCCTTCCAAGACTTCTTGCATTGCTTGAGCATGTTGCTGTTGTGCGACCACAAAACTATTTTGAGTCGCTTCCTTGGCATGCCTATTGGGATACTGCTCGTACCTTGCTTAATCGTGTAACCGGTGGCGACTGGCCTGGTACCCTTGGTGTGAGGCTATCTCTCCTTCAGGCTACAGGTGGTTATGATGGAAATGTGCTTTTTGAGAACCTGGAGTTAGTGCGCACAATACGTGCCGTGGGAGGAAAAGAGCTTGTTGCACTCGATCTCTTTGTACGGCGTAAATCTCCTCGTAGCCATCACTTCTGGTCTCAACGGATTCGGCAGGCGTATGATGAATTTGCGCGACCTGTGCGGTTTGTCGTGTCGTTAGCAGTATTACCTCTCACACTCGGCCTTGCTCTACGCCGACAGTGGCTAGCTCTTGCAGTCGCTTTTGCTACTCTTGTTTGTTCATCTGAGATAGGGCGGCAACGGAATAATGGGAGGCATGTTTTTCCCTTTATTGCCTCGTTGCTTGCACCAGCATGGCTCATGGAACGCGCCATTTGTGTCTGGCTTGCGCTTGGAGTGCGGTTGTTTTTAGGCGGTGTTCCCTATCACGGAATTGTGCTATCGCGTGCCGCCAATTCGGAGAGAGTCCTGCGACAACGTTACAGGGAACGCTCTCTGCATTTCTCAAGTACGCCTCTTCTCCTAGTAGAGAAGAGCAGTAGTTTTATCAAGGACTAATTTCCCTATGGTTTCACTGAATTCCAATGTATTATACAATTCTAATCCCTTCACTAGTGACATTGCTCGTACCAATAGTAGTTACGCAGCATTTGAAAACAATAAGCTGGTACGGGTGCTTGACCCTGAGCAGCATCCATCGGCAGTAATGGAACTTGTTCACGACTCGTTTCGCGCGCTCGTACTCAGTCCCAGCTTTTCCTGCGTTGGGGCGAAAGCGGCTGTTCATAAAGGAGATTACCGTATGGGTATGTACAGTCAGATGAACACAGCAGAAGCAAATGCAGGTCTCGCGCATGACCTCTTTGCATTTGTACAGGAGCAGCAACATATGAAGAGCGACTTTACAACGTTTGTCGCGAGCTTCATAGAACCTCATCCGGTGAATGAAGTTCATTTTGAACAGCTTCTCTGGCAGCAACTGCAAGCTCTGCACGACCTGGATGCTCCTCTTCACTCCTGGGATTCATCTGTCTCTTCCAACCCTGAGAGTCCCTCCTTTTCTTTCAGTTTCGCGGGAAGCGCGTTCTTCATTATTGGCCTCTCGCCCTCTAGTTCACGCTGGAGCCGTCGTTTTGCATGGCCTACGTTGATTTTTAATGCGCACAATCAATTTGAACACCTGCGTAACCGTGGCAAGTATCAGTCCATACGAGATAGCATTCGCGCACGCGAATATGCACTTCAAGGAAGTTACAACGCTCTACTCAACGATTTTGGAGAGCAATCGGAGGCAAGGCAATATTCTGGACGTTCAGTAGAGCAAGAGTGGCGTTGCCCATTCCATCCGCATTCGTAAGTGTACAATTGGAATAGAGCTGTAAACTGCTGATTTATCGACGGAATACAGCTCGTTTAGTCTTTATGGAGAGCCACATATGCAAAAAATCACACAATATCACATAGAGCCGCAAACAGGAGTAGGTTTTCTTCTCAAAAAGGGACAGCATTTGCGTGTCATCGATCCAAAGGGAGAGCAGGTATCGGACCTCATGGCGTTTGCTCAAACAGATAAGAGTGAATGGCTCTCCTCTGGACGCAGCATTGACTACAATAATACTATTTACCTGACAACGGGCCATATGCTGTACTCAAATAAAAGTAATCCAATGTTTACCATTCTTGAGGACCAAGTTGGACAGCATGACTTTCTCTTGACGCCCTGTAGCCCCGAAATGTTCAAAAAGCTCTACCATTATGAAGGCTATCACCCAAGTTGCTTTGAGAATCTCGCCAAAAATCTTGCTCCTTTTGGTATTCAAGAAAGTACCATTCCGACCACATTTAACATTTTCATGAATGTCTTGGTCCTTCCCAATGGCGAACTAAAAATTGACCCACCGCCCTCTCGTCCTGGTGACTATATCCTCCTACGAGCCGAGATGGACCTTATCGTCGGTCTGACTGCCTGCTCCGCGGAGATGTCCAATAATGGCACGTTCAAACCTATCGATGCTGAGATACTTGCTGAGTAGACATGTTCCTGTATTAACATTGCTGTATACACGTCACATGTATAGTAAGTATGTGAGCAGTTGATACACAAAAAGCAAAAGGAATACAGCATGTTTGTGTATTGACTTGTAAGCAGAATATTTTCGATGGTATCTCTACCATGCAGGAAAATTTGAAAGGATACATGTATCATGGCAAGAATTGCACCGATGAAAGAGACTCTCACGGAAAAGGTAAAACACCTCAATCTCGTGGCAGAGAAGACACAGCGTAAGGGCATTCAGCCTTTATTTATTGTTGTGCCTGTCGCAGCTATAACAATCGCGGCTACAACGTTCCTCACGGTACGGCGTTTACGCAAAAAAACCTGGTTCTAATCCTTCTACATCCACGTAATCCACCTCCACCACCTTCAAAAAACACTGGCGAGTCATCGCTGACTCGCCAGTGCTTTTTGTATTAAAAGCCTTATCTTCTATGCACAATCATGTTTACCCCATATTTGGGACGTAATGTCAGGTTATGCGACGGGTCCGAAGCGATCTGTTGTCCAGGAATTAGCTCGAAGTTGACACGTTGTGCCAGCGTCGCCAGCAGAAGATGACCCTCCATCATCGCAAAGTGATTGCCAATACAGATGCGCGGTCCCGCCCCAAAGGGCATATAAGCGTAACGCGGTAAATTTCTCTCGTTGTCGGCTGAGAAGTGTTCGGGGTCAAAGATCTCTGGACGAGCAAAGTAATCTGGGCGGCGATGAAGTGTGTAGGGCGAGACAAAGACGACGTTGCCCTTCTGCACCGCATAACTATCAATATCTACATCACGCAACGCGGTTCTTGGCATGGCATATGCAGGTGGATAGAGACGCAACGTCTCTTTGAACACTTTAAGACAATAGGGGAGATTCGTAAGGTCGGCATAGGTAGGTGTGCGCCCTTGCAACACCGTGTCAACCTCTGTCTGTACCTCTTTATAGATGTCAGGATGCGTTGTCAATAGATACCACGTCCATGCTAATGCAGTCGCGGTTGTCTCATGACCAGCACTAAAGAGCGTGAGAGATTCGTTAATAATTTGCTCATCGCTCATAGAGTCGCCATCTTCATCTTCTGTATGCAGCAGAATGGAGAGAAAATCGTTGCGCTCCTGGCTATCAGCACGTCGCTCATCAATCAACTTCTGGATTTTGCCGCGCAGAAGTGCTACTGCCTGTTGCGTCTTCCTATTGCGTGGTGTAGGCCAGTTAAGAGGCACAGGGAACAGTTGTGATAGCGAGTGACTCACATGCACAAGCATTATTGTCATTGCTGCACCAAGTTCGTCGGCTTCAGTGAAAACGTCGGCATCGAACAATACCTTGCCGATAATGCTCATAGTAAGCTGAGTCATTTCGTGGGCTACATCAATCGTCAGGTTTTCGCTCCACTCTTGCTGTATCTGTTCGCCGTAATGCGTCATGATGTCGGCATAACTAATGATGTGTTTGGGCTGAAACGAAGGTGCCATAATTTTGCGTTGGTGACGGTGTAGCTCACCCTCACTAGAAAAGATGCCATCACCAGTAATTGGGCGAAAGGTGTTGTGAATCGCCGCCCCCTTGTCGAAATCGTATGCATGTTGTACAAAGATGCTGTGTGCATATTCCGAGGTGTTGAACAGAATGACACGGAACGGTCCAAAATGGAAACTTCCCACATCACCACAGGTTTGCGCAATACGTAGATAGAGATTGAGGCGGTCTCGTGTGTGTTCGGGGAGGCTACCAACAAAGGGTGGCTCTACAATGTTAGGAATAGTTTTTGCTGGTTTGACGGATGTTTGAGTTGCCATAATAATTTGCTCCTCTTTTGTCATAGCAGAGAGATGATATAGTATGAATATGTTCTATGATTCTTATAGCATAGCTTTGAGGTGTTTGCCATAGCTACTTCCAATACAACGATACAATTTCATATGAGTGCGGAGGATCGTCGCCGTATCGAGTCGCTTCCGTGGCAACTGCCGATGGAAGAGTGGGTACAACAAGGGCTAGAGGTGCTGAATGTGCGTCGCGGTGATTCGCGCCATCCAGTGCTGTTTGTTGAGCGCGATAACGTGCGCTACGCCATTAAGGAAACGACGCCACGTATGGCGGAGCGCGAAATACGCAACTTCCGCGAGATTGAGCTTAGAGGAATTCCAGCTCTCAGTCCTGTAGGCGTGGTCATAGTGCCAGCACCGCCCGTAGCACTGGACGTTCCTAAATTGAACGGTGCCACACAATATATCAGTGGTGATCGTGGTTACACGGTGACACGACTGGCACCACGCGTTATTCCGCACGTTCTTTTATATCGTCTTCCATTCACAAAACGCACCAAGCAGCGTCTCCTCTCTGCGGTGGCTGTGCTGATGATCGAATTGCACGAACACGGCGTCTACTGGGGCGATCCTTCGCTGGCGAATGTGCTCCTACGCATAGATGGACGCAGCATTTTAGCGATTATGGCTGATGCCGAGACCTCGGAACTCTTTCCAGGACCGATTAGCGATGGCTTACGCGAACAAGATTTGGCGATGTTCGGCGAGTCGCTCGCATGGCAAGCAGAGGATTTGCGTATTCTGCGCGGCTTGCCTGAGGACACACAAGTATTGAATGACGCCGACTTTCACTACTTCGAGCAGAGATATCGCTGGCTACGTCGCCAACATGCCCGTATGACGAACACTCCTACCAGTACAACACAGAAGCAGGTACAAGAACTCTTGCACACGTTAAACCGTTGGGGCTTCTCGCTACTCGACGGAACAGGATATGCAGTACAGCAGTTGACAACGGTACTTCCCGGCTGGCACCAGCGACGTATATATGAATTGCTCCACATTCATATACCGCGTGTCTATGCTCACCGCTTCTACGATATGATACTAGGTCATCAAGAGATATTGTCCGAGCGGTTAGGACGACCCGTGAGCCTGGAAGAGGCCGCCCATAACTGGTACACTCGCTATCACTTGCCAACCATTCTGCTACTACGCCAGAATTTGACGAGTGGAGAAGACCCGATGCAAGCATACTTTTCCATTATGCAGCATAAGTGGAATATGAGCCGCAAGGCAAAACACGAGGTGCCGCTTGAAGAGGCGATTTTAGATTGGTCGATGCAACAGGCGAGTAAAGGAACGCTAGGTCTGGTCGATCCCGCTACCGTTGCTACATGGTGGAGTAATCGTAAACCTGTCGCAACGGCATTGGAGCCGACTCCAATTGCGAGCGAGGAGTTAGAGCCGTTGCTCTCGACGAATGAGAGACCGTTGGTGCGCCTGCCTCAACCAGTGCTAGAGCAGAAGCTACCGGAGATATTAGAAAAAGGACAAAACAACTCTTCTGAATAATACACAATAACTCTATCTCCTGGGAGATAGAGTTATTGTGTATTATTCAGAAGAGTTAGAAGAGGTTATTCTTCTGTCTCAAGAGTATCAGTATCTTCCTCTTCTGCGTCCTCGGCAGCTTCGACTTCACCAGTCTGGAACGAGGTGATGTTGCCGCGAATCTGCTCCTCGATAGCTCCCGCGACATCGGTGTTCTGACGCAAGAATTCTTTCGCGTTCTCACGCCCTTGCCCAAGACGAATGTCGCCGATGGTGAACCATGCGCCGCTCTTCTTGACAAGACCCATTTCGAGGCCGAGGTCGATGAGACCGCCTTCGCGTGAGATACCTTCGCTATACATGATATCGAACTCAGCAGTCTTGAAGGGTGGTGCAACTTTGTTTTTGATCACGCGCACGCGTGTACGGTTGCCCACAACATCCTGTCCCTGCTTAATGGAATCGGTACGGCGAATATCAAGACGAACCGATGCGTAGAACTTGAGGGCCTTACCACCAGCCGTTGTTTCGGGATTGCCGAACATGACGCCAATCTTTTCACGCAACTGGTTTGTGAAGATGACAGCGGTGTTGGAAGTGCTGATAGCACCTGTGAGCTTACGTAGTGCCTGGCTCATCAAGCGAGCCTGTAGGCCAACGTGCGAGTCGCCCATCTCGCCTTCGATCTCGGCGCGTGGCGTAAGTGCTGCTACTGAGTCAATAACAACTACGTCGATGGCGTTACTGCGAACAAGCGAGTCCACAATTTCCAGTGCTTGCTCACCCGTGTCTGGCTGCGAGATAAGCAGGTTGTTGACATCACAACCACACTTAGCAGCGTAAACGGGATCGAGTGTATGTTCCGCGTCCACAAAGGCTGCATAGCCACCAGCTCGTTGTACACTGGCAATGATATGTTGACACAGCGTTGTTTTACCAGAGGATTCAGGGCCGTAGATTTCGGTGATGCGCCCTTTAGGAATGCCACCAATGCCAAGTGCAAGGTCTAATGAGATCGAGCCAGTTGGAATGGCTTCTACATGGACTTTTGCCGCTTCACCCAGTTTCATAATCGCGCCTTTTCCGAAGCGACGTTCGATCTGCGAGAGCGCGAGATCTATCGCTTTTTCGCGTTCAGTCATGGCTGGCGATGCTGCCGCCGTGCCATTGCGGTCTGTTGTAGCTTTTTCTTTTTTGCTTGCTGCCATACGTCATCACAGGACATAAGCAAATAGCTTGCGTAGTCCTGCTTCCCTCCTTTTGGAATACACGCTTTCCCAAGTGGGAATTTGCGTTTCTCAATGAATGTGCGAGAGGCACAAAGGATGCATGTGACAAAGGAGATAAGGTTTGTGTTGTGTTTTGCCGATGCATTCCGCTACGTCCCGCGTGTTTGTGCTGTTCTACGTATCTGTTCTTTGACAAGGGTGAAAAGTCGGAAATAGGTGGCAGGTGCTCTCGTTCCTGCTCCTCTAAACTAGAACAATAGTACCATGAAGTGTTGCTTGTGTCAAGCAAAAGTTTCTAATGTCGGGGGGGGTTGGTGGGGGGGGGGGGGTGGTGGGGCGGCGGGGGGG
>CAXUHG010000002.1:88237-128892 GCA_964250805.1 uncultured Ktedonobacteraceae bacterium
TGTTGTCGGTCTCCGCCCCACCCCCCCACCCCCCACCCAACTCCATTCATCCCGACATCTTATAATTCTCTGCGGCCTTCAAGGGCGCGGCTGAGCGTGCCTTCGTCGGCGTATTCAAGGTCGCTGTTGTTGGATAGACCACGTGCAAGAGCGGTAATGCGCAGGTCGGGTCGGTGCAGTTTCGAGAGTTCGTCCTTGACGTAGAGGGCGGTTACATCGCCGAGCGAACCTGGATTCATAGCAAGGATAATTTCACGTACCGCTGGACTACCCTCTACACGACGTACCAGCTCGCTGATGCGTAAGTCTTTCACGCCGATACCGTCCATCGGCGAAATTCTACCATGCAAGACGTGATACAACCCTTTGTAAGAGCCTGTTTTCTCCAAGGCGATCAGATCAAGCGGCTCTTCGACGACACAGATGATGCCTTGATTACGGTTAGGGTTACTACAGATAGCACAGGGATCGGTTTCGGTAATGTTGAAACAGCGCGAACAGTAGATGATGCTTTCTTTCACACGCATAATGGCTTCAGCCAAACGCCGGGCCTGATCGGTTGGGCTGCGCAGAATGAAAAAGGTTAAGCGTTGCGCTGTTTTCACACCAATACCTGGAAGTTTTGAGAACTCTTCGACCAGTGCCGCCACTGGTGGTGCAATGTCACTCATGTTTTAGAATAGCCCCGGAATCTTCACGCCACCTGTAACGTTATTCGCCATTTTCTGTTGTGCGTCGTTTGCCTTGTCGAAGGCATCCTTTGCAGCGGCACGTACCATCACCTCTAGCTCTTCGATCTCGTCCGCGCTAAAGGCTTCGGGGTCGATCTTTACATCGGTGACTTCAAATTTGCCTGTCATGGTGATGGTCACAGCACCGCCACCTGCGGTACCAACAAATGTAGCAGCCTCTAGTTCCTCTTGCATTTTGACCAATTTTTGCTGCATTCTTTGGATTTCACGCATATTCATGGATATCTACTCCTCTTTTACTGTTTTGGTTGAACATCTTTAATATCTGCTTTGAACATTCGTATGACTTCTTGCACTACCAGATCGTTTTTTGCCTTCTTCGCGAGAAGCTCGCGGTGCGTTTCAGGTAGCTCCACTGCCTCTTGGAAATCAGCAGTAGGAGATGTTACTCCTTCACTGCTTGTATTCTCTCTCACAATATGAGTTCTGGCAAGTGGGGTATTTGTATTTTGAGCAAGCGGCACCGTTGGAGGCGCGGCATTTGCTGGCTCCTGCCTCTTTACCGGCTCCTGAACAGGCTGTTTTGGTGGTGTTGGCACGGGCGTAGAAATCGAAGGCTCACGATACGCCGAATGCTGAGGTTGCGTTGCTATACCTGAATTAGCGGCTCTCCCCCCCAAATTACTTGTTGAAACTGGTGGTAGTGGAACCGACATTCCCTGCCCACTCGTCGGCTGCCCAGGTGGAAGGAGTCGTACTTGACACTCCTGGCCTAGCTCGATCTTCATCGCCCATTCGATAGATTTGCGATGCTCATCCTTCTGCAGTGCCTCATAATGAAATTTCCCCGATGCTTGTAGCACAAGAACAGGAAGACTGGATGTATTTTCTACTGCAAGAATCGTGTAACCATTCAAGACCGCTTGAATTTTACTCCCGTCTTTCCTTGTTTTGATACGCCGTTTGATATTTTCCCATTTCTCCTTGACTTCAGCAACGGTCAGGGAAGGTTGCATATTCACAGTTTCGTGTGTGACCATATGCTCAGCACTTGGTTGCGATACTACTACATGCGGCTCTTGCTGAGGTTGTACAAAAGCAGGAGTAGATGCAACTGGTGTTACGGGTTCCTCTTCCTCATCATCATCGGTAAAGGATACATCATCCCAGTCGGGAAGCGCATCGTCACCAGCACTACTTGTTGATGCGACGGAAGCAGATGGTTGCGCGACAACTGGCTCAGGCTGTACCTTCTCTTCCTCTTGCTTGTGTACTACTGATTGCGATGGTTGCGATGGTGCGGGGCGAGGTTGCTCCTGATGATGTGGGGCTGGTTGCTGTTGTATACGTACAGGAGCGATAGATGCGGCTACATTCTGCACTCCATTTTGTGATGCCTGTGCAGTGCGATGATGCTCGATACAGGTTAAAAGTGCAAGCTCTAGGCCAAGTTGTGGTGTGCCCTGATTCTTCTGCATCAAGTCATTCTGCGCGAAGATACGCGCACAGTCGGTGAGTTCTTCCAGATTAAATAGCTGCGAGGTCTGCGTAATCTCGCGTATCTCGTCCTCAGTGTTATCGAGGATATCGGCAATGTTGGCACCTGCTTTGTGCAGCATCATGGCACGAATGTATTCCGCGACCTGCGTATTGATTTGGCGCAGGTCAGCACCTGCCTCCGTGAGTTCGTGTATGAGGTGGAGTCCAGCGGCACTTTCAAGCTGCCCGATATGCGTCACAAACTTTTGGATGGCACGCGGGTCCGCTACACCTAGCATTGTCTGTACTTTAGGCAAACTTATCTCGTTGCCAGAGTAGGCAATAGCTTGGTCAAGCAGACTGAGGGCGTCACGCATACCACCTGCCGCGGCGCGTGCGATGAGTTCAGAGGCTCCTCGCTCAAGCTTCACCTGCTCTTCGCCAGCGACAAAGTTGAGGTGTTCTACAATCTGGCGCGTGGTGATGCGTTTGAAGTCGAAGCGTTGGCAACGCGAAAGCACGGTTGGCAGCATTTTGTGGACATCGGTCGTCGCCATGACAAAGATCGCGTGTTCAGGCGGCTCTTCTAATGTTTTGAGCAGCGCGTTGAACGCCTCGGTTGTCAGCATGTGCGCTTCGTCAAGAATGTAGATTTTGTACTTTCCCTCAGAAGGGCGTACCATGACCTTTTCGCGCAACTCACGGATACTGTCGATACCGCGATTGGAGGCGGCATCTATCTCAATCACGTTGAAAGAGTTGCCAGCCGTTATCTCAACGCACTGTTCGCACACGTTGCATGGCTCACCATTTTGACGATTGGTACAGTTGAGCGTTTTGGCGAGGAGACGCGCGGTACTGGTCTTACCCGTTCCCCTAGGGCCAGTGAAAAGGTAGGCATGACTCAAGTTGCCACTGTCGAGGGCGTTTTTGAGTGTGCGTACAACAGGCTCCTGACCAACGAGATCAGAAAAGGTCTGAGAGCGCCATTTGCGGTAAAGAGATTGAGAGGCCATTGTATAAACTCCCGCCTGCGTGTCCTCGTGACGGGCCGCAATCCAAGATTCTCTACACTAAGTTAAGAGGTGACATGCAAAACCGACTTTCGCCCGGCTCTGCCGGTCAGCGTAATCAGGCACCCCTGCGGCACCCAGAGAGGTCCACTTACCGTTGCTTCCTTACGGACCTAGCGGGGTTCACAGACATCTGCCGCGCAGGACCCAATTACGCCGACCGACAGGGCCGGAAGAAAATCGGTCCGTCCTATTCGAGTATTGTTTCTGTAGGACGAAACTATATTACTCCTTTTTGGCGGCTTTGTCAACTCACATATTTGCCAATTAAGAGGTTATATTTTTCTTTCACCTCAGCAGAAATCGCCGAAGGGTCTGTGATAATCGAGGTAGCAAGCGCACTAGAGCAACCACATGTTGCATCGGCACGACTTCCTGGAATTTGTTGTGCAACGCTTCGCAGGATACGTTGTGCATTAGCAACGTTAGCCCCAAGATTGCCAATGACCATCTCGACAGTGACAGACTCCTCCGACTCGCGCCAGCAATCATAATCAGTGGCACAGGCGATGGTGGCATAGCATAACTCCGCCTCGCGCGCCAATTTTGCCTCTGGCAGTGCGGTCATACCAATAATATCCATGCCCCATTGCCGATAGGTGTTCGACTCGGCCTTTGTGGAGAAAAGCGGCCCCTCCATACATACATAGGCACCGCCCTCATGCACCTTGACATCACCTAACGCACTCGCCGAATCGAAAAGCATTTTGCTCAACGTAGGACAGAACGGTTCGGCGAAGGTGCAGTGAACAACTATACCGCCCTCGAAAAAACTATTGACGCGGCTCTTAGTGCGGTCAAAAAGCTGGTTGGGGATGACCAAATCGCGCGGGGCGATATGCTCACGCAAACTCCCAACAGCACTCACCGAAATAATATATTGGACGCCGAGACTCTTCAAAGCCCAGATATTGGCGCGTGCAGGAATCTCTGTCGGGCTAAGTCGATGCCCACGCCCATGACGCGGCAGAAAAGCCATCGAGACCTCGCCCACTTTGCCGATTGCAATAGCGTCGCTAGGATCGCCAAAGGGCGTTTGCACGCGAACCTCTTCAACCTCGGTCATGCCCTCCATACGGTAAAGTCCACTGCCACCGATGACGCCAATAGTAGCCTGTGCCATGTATACACTCCTTCTCATGAACAAAGAAATAGGACGTGATTAGTAAATCACGCCCCTTTATTTTACCGCTACTCCGGTATATGTGCGACTGCCTCGATTTCAATCAAGAACTCTTCGCTAGCTAGTCTTCGCACTTCAACAAGAGTGCTTGCAGGTGGGCTGATTGTGTTCACATAGGAATCGCGAACCTCGCGAAGGATTAGTAGTTGGGAGATATCAACAACGTATATATTCAGCTTGACGACGTGTGTGAAATCAGTTCCAACCGCAACAAGTGCCGCCTTGAGATTTTCAAAGACCTGTTGTGCCTGAGTACGAAAATCTTGTGAGCCGACAATCTTTCCTGACGCGTCGAGAGCAACTTGACCTGCGATAAAAACAGTTCGCCCATGTGTTACCTCAACCACATGAGTATAGCCAGGTGGTGTCGCCAGAGTTGATGGATTAACGAAGCGTATGCCTAATGAATCAATTGTCACTGCTTTTCCTTTCTTAGAGGCAAAGTTCTACGCCCTAATTCTCACATATTTTCTTTTGCCAGCCCTAACAATAGCACCTTCACGTATCGGCACCACAAAGGTAGCTTCGGTGATACGTTGCTCTTCGCTTTGTTCACCGTTGAGATAGATGGCAACCGCCTTTTGTGTGATGAGAGTACGAGCTTCGTTGTTACTCGTCACCAATCCTGTATTTTTCAGAAAGGCCACAATGTCTACCGACTCCGTAAGATGTACATCTGGAATATCTGTTGGTAGTTTACGCTCAGAAAATTGGCGAATAAACGCTTCTTGCGCCGCTTGTGCAGAGGCTTCGTCATGAAACTCGGTGACGATTTCGCGTGCCATACGCAGTTTCACATCGCGCGGGTTGAGTGTGCCTTCCGCCATCTTGCGCTCGAACTCGTCGATCTCTTCGTCGGAGACATCCGTGAGTGCCTCGAAGTAGGTACGCATGGTCTGGTCTGGCAGTGACATGAGTTTGCCAAACATATCGTTAGCTGGTGCGGTCATGGCGATGTAGTTGTCGAGCGACTTGCCCATCTTCTTGACACCATCAAGGCCAACGATAAGGTTGACGGTCAGGATTTGCTGTGCCGCTTGCCCAAAGATTGGTTGCAGGTCGCGCCCGACTAATAGGTTAAAGGTTTGATCAGTACCACCGATTTCGACATCCGAGCGCAAAGCTACGGAGTCATACCCTTGTAGTAACGGGTACATAAACTCGGCAAGATTGATTTCGATACCACTACGGTAGCGTTTCTGGAAGTCGTCGCGCTCCAACATTTGCGCGACGGTTTTGTAGCCAAGCAACTTGATAGCGTCACCTAGATTGAACTTGTCGAACCATTCGCTCTGGCGATGCACCTCGGTCTGTTCACGGTCTACAATTCTAAAAAACTGGTCAAGGTAGGTTGCCGCATTCGCATTGACCTGTTCCTCTGTCAGTGATTTACGCGCCTCTTCGCGTCCACTTGGGTCGCCGAGACGTGCCGTCCAGTCCCCAATGACGACGACGGTTTTATGACCCATGCGTTGAAATTGGCGCAGTTTGCGGAAGACGACGGCATGCCCAATCGTCAAATCGTAGTGTGTCGGGTCAACGCCCAGCTTGACCCGTAGTGGTTGTCCTTTATTGCCTTCAAGCAGCATACGCCGCAGGTCTGCCTCTTTTTCGACCAGCGACACGCCGCGCTTGAGCAGGTATTCGATGGCTTGCGCTGATGATTGTTCTCTCACAGTCACCCTGATATTCCTCCCGCTGATGTTTGTCTTCTTGCGGCATTGTAGCAGTACAGGCGGGAGAAATCAACTCATCATTCCTGCCTCTTAACACTCCGAAAGGACACATTAAGAAGGTGTATCATTTCCACTCACATCAGTAGTCCGAACAGTCTCTGCACGAACCTTCTCAAGATTGACACCTTGTGACTCCAACACACCTGCCGCGATTCCTTCACCTTCTCGCACAAGTCCTAAGAGGAGATGTTCCGTTCCAATGTAGTGCTGATTGAGACGATGGGCCTCATCCACAGCCAGCTCTACCGCTTTTTTAGCACGAGGAGTAAGTCCAATCTCGCCAAGAATAATGCGGTCTCCGCGCCCTATGATATGTTCAATACTTTGACGTACTTTGTCTGGGTCAACGCCCAACTCATTGAGTATCTGAGTAGCTGTACTCCTCTCGTCATGGATAATTCCGAGGAGCAGGTGTTCAGTACCAATATAGTTGTGCTGAAATCTCTGAGCCTCTTCTTGGGCAAACGTCAAACTGCTACGTCCCTGCTCATTGAAACGATCAAAACGCTCACTTACTTGTGATGGAGTAGTTTGTTTTCCTTGAAGAAAAAAGCGTACAGCCTGCGTGAATTGATCAATAGGAATGTTCGCACTCGGATTTGATGGATCGCCAGTACGTGCAGGGATACGTTGCCGCTGCAGATACTCTTGCAAATCTGATGGCGCAATGCGATAGTCGGACCCAATACGATAAGCGGCAAGTTCGTTTTTGTTGACTAAACGGCGGATAGTTACAGGGTCAACATGTAGAATTTCAGCTACCTCTTCAGAGGTCATTAGATGTTCCATGTATATCCTCTTTCTTAGAGACTACAAAATACTATGCGTTCCTTATATTCTATAAGTCATCATACATTACTATGGGAACAGACACAAGTGTTTACGTACTCAATTTGGTCAATGTACCAGCAAAATCTCTAACACATCTCTAATACATGTCATACGTTGCTCTAACACACCGTAATATATACTTCTTCCAGAAACAAAAAACATTTATGAGTGAGGTCAATCAGAAGCCTCGCTCAATACACTTCTTTTTAGTGAAAAGGAGAACACAACAATGGCAAACGTTACACGCTACAATCCATTCAACGAGGCTGTTTCACTACGCGAAGCTATGGACCGTCTTTTCGCGGATAGCTTCATCTCACCAAATCTTGCCGGCTTAGCTAGCAATCGTGGTGCTGGAGCTAACCTGTTCGAGACTCAAGAAGGCTTCATTTTGCAGATACCGATGGCTGGCGTAAAGTCCGATGATGTCGAGATTACAGCCCAGCAAGACACCGTGAGCTTGAAGTGGACGACCAACGTGCAGATCCCAGAAGGTGCAACACCACTCTGGAATGGCTTCCAGTCTGGTCAGTATCAGCAGTCCTTCACGCTGCCATCCCCCATCAATTCGGAGCGTGCCGAGGCTTCCTACGCTGATGGCGTCCTAACGCTGAGCCTGCCCAAGGCAGAACATGCGAAGGCTCGCACTGTTAAAGTGAATACAACCAAGTAGCTTCATAACAAGACACGAAGAGAGACGCGATACAGATGTACCGCGTCTCTCTTCGTGTTCTTCAACATAAATTGTAAGCTAGCGTTAAGTTTTGAAGTTCGGCAAATAGAGAACGATGTAAGGTGGTGTTGTATAGTACAATAGAACATGAGCTAGCGAAAGGACTACGAGTACTATGACGAAACAACGTAACAATTCATCTATGCCACGAGGATCACGCACCGGAAGACGACGCGAAGAGGCGAAACGAGTTGCGCTACGAAAAAAACGGGTTGTCGTCACTAGTGTTGTTGCAACCAGCCTTGCTTTAATTATTGCCCTCTTTGTAACGCTCTTTGCAAGAAATGGGCAAGAGTTCCAATCGGCACTCACTGTTGACTCTGCATATCCACTTGTAGATGGTATCTCTTGTGATAATGGAGAGCAAGCGGCCTTTCACATTCACTGCCATTTGACCGTCTATATTAATGGTAAGCGCGTAGTGATTCCTCAGTATATTGGTATTGAGGGCAACTCTAAAAGCGTCTCATGCTACTACTGGCTACACACACATGCCACCGATGGTATTATCCATGTCGAGGCACCTGCAGGTCATAGTTTTACGCTAGCAAATTTCCTGAATGTCTGGAGCGGTCAATTCTCGCAACTGGGCTATCCCGCGGAACTAGATCAGAGCAACGGTTGGCAGGTGTACGTCAACGGCAAAGCGTACTCAGGCGACTTCCATAACATTAAGTTGCAACCTCATCTCTTGATTACACTCGCGTTTAACAGTCCTGGTGTTACACCTGATACGTTGTATAATTGGGGAACGCTTTAGTATTATTGCACGAGGCAGGTACAAATTTTAAGAATATAACAGCACTCGATACAAAAGGCAGAATAACTGAAAATTATTCTGCTTTTTGTATCGCATGCTGAATAAACTGTAAGCCATCGTTGAAGTTCTTGATGTAGCGGCAGTTATAGCCTCCTAGCTCCTGCTTTATAGTAGGATTGTCAAAGGCTTTTTCGTCACGGCTCAAAAAGCACTTTTGCTCCTCTTTAAGACGAGACTTTAAATCACCGATAATTGCTGCATAAATAATGCTATCTTGGGGAGAAAGATCAAAAGTGCCTTGATATTTTATTGCTTCTCTAAGATTAGCTACATTGACCTCAATAGACTCGCCTACATTGAGCAATTTGTCAAATGTAGAAAGAAGAAGGTCAAGTTGCCTGATATAAACGCCTTTCAAAATAGCAGTTGCGGTTATCAAATTTCCTATATCTTCTCTAAAAGGGGTTGATCGCTGGAGCTTTTTTAGCATTGGAACTAATTTGTTATACATTTCATCTCTTTCCCTCCTTTCACGCATTACCGACTCAAAGGGTTCGCTCAGAATAAAAGTAGGATAAACGAGTTTTATCTGTTTGGTTTCTGTAAGTGCTAGAATAGTTGCAGCACTTGCGGCTTGTTCTTGTTCAAAGGTGAGTTCTAACACGAAGTTCGACTCAACATACACAATCACAATTTTTCCTCTATCAAAACTAAAGCATCTTTTATAGCATCCATAAACCCAGAAGCAGCAAGTGTTTTCTCCGGTTCTTCTGCAACTTTCTGTGGCTCTATACTAAGACTTGTAAGCCACTGTAGCATTACATACTCTAGCTCTATGACAGGCAGCCTTCGATCAGGTTCTTCAGTAGAGTACCGCTTAATTACCTCATTCATAGGAAACTCATAAGTAGGTGGTGTATTAAGATCATTCTGTTCAGAATCTTTCCACAAGAAACCCAAGTCTTGAGAGAGTATGAGAAAGTAGGGAATGTGAGCAGGTAAACCTTCTGCTAACATATTGCGTCGAATATCAATTGCATAGTCTTTTGACATGTACATTCCACCCTTCACCTCTACAACAGCAATAGAACCGCCATCTAAATTTTTTACTACAAGATCGGGAACGAACGGACGATAAATTGCCATAATACATCTCCTTCTGTAACTCTTCTCTGTACCTGTTGATATTTTCAACGAAATTATAGCTGTGTTTCTCCATCTCTGTCAATGATTTCTCTTTGCACTATCATATCATTGTTTTGTTATCATAATATACCAAAGAACTATACCAACGCTCCCAAAAAGAGGTACAATAGAGGGTAAGTAGTCTTCTTTATCCGGTGGGAGTGGCCTTAGCTATGGAAAATGGATTTCTCGAACAGTTGCGACAACGCCCTTTGTTGTGTGACGGCGCAATGGGAACGTTATTGTATGCACGTGGTGTGACCTATGAGCAGTGCTTCGATGAGCTGAATTTGACGAAACCCGAACTTATTCAAGGAATTCATCGGGAGTATATCACGGCTGGGGCACAGATTATCGAGACCAATACCTTTGGTGCCAATCGTGCGAAGCTTGAAAGTCACGGTTTAGGCAACAAGGTACGCGACATCAACTATCGAGCCGCGAAGATTGCCGCCGAAGCTCGTGATGTGATCGGGCGTGAGGTGTTCATTGCGGGTGCGATTGGTCCCACTGGGCGCCCGCTACAGGCACCAGACGAACATCGTTTGAGCGAGCTACGCGCGATCTTTCGCGAGCAGATTGGCGCGTTACAAGAGGGTGGCATTGATCTCGTCATGCTCGAAACGTTCTCCAATCTCGCAGAACTCCGACAGGCGGTGCTTGCGGCGCAAGAGCTTGGCGGCCTGTCCATAGTTGCACAAATGAGCTTTTACGAGGACGGGCATACGCTATCAGGTCAATCACCTGCACGCGTGGCGGCGGTGCTTGGCGATCTAGGTGTCGATGTGATTGGCGCGAATTGTAGCGTGGGACCAGCCGGAACGCTCGACGCGTTGGAAGAGATGATTGCTTCGACGAAAAATATACTCACAGGTAGCACTCCTCTTTTCTCGGCGCAGCCCAACGCCGGACTACCCGCACGCATTGATAACCGCTTCTTTTATGTATCGACACCGGACTATTTTGCGGACTATGCCCTGCGCTTCTCAAAGGCTGGTGTACGCCTGATTGGTGGCTGTTGTGGCACAACGCCGCGCCATATCGCAGCTATGCGCAAAGCTCTTGATGATTGCTACGGTTGCGACTCGCCCGAAGAGACTTCCCAGGCACAACAGGTACGAGCGAAAGTGACTGCACGTAGCACTGCAACCATCGCCGAACTAATAGAGGCCGAGACGCTACTTCCACAACAGGGTACACAGACGCAATTGCAAAGAAAGCTTGCGGCGAAGGATTTTGTGGTGAGTGTCGAACTTGATCCGCCCAAGGGACTTAACCCAACGAAGATTCTTGAGGGGGCAATGCTGCTCCAAAAAGCTGGCGTCGATTGCATTAACATCGCGGATAGCCCTATGGCACGAGTACGCATGGGATGTATGGCAATGGCACGCTTGATACAAGACCATTTGGGTATAGAAACCATAATTCACCTCACGACCCGCGACCGCAATTTAATGGCATTACAATCGGAGCTACTCGGTGCCCACGCTTTAGGTATCCGCAATATTCTCGCGTTGACGGGCGATCCCGTGCGCGCTGGTGACTATCCAAATACAACTGGCGTGTGGGACGTTGATTCTTCGGGATTGATTCGTATATTGAAAGGCATGAACGAAGGCCACGACGCAGCGGGTTCCTCTATAGGAGCGCAGGCATCGTTCCATGTCGGCTGTGCCTTGAATTTGAACATGACCGACGAGGAAACGGCGCGTGAGATCGAGAAATATCACAGGAAGATAGAAGCCGGGGCGCAGTACATTATGACACAGCCAATTTATGAGACGGCTCCCCTAACACGCTTTTTACAGCGCGTGGGCACACCACCCATTCCTTTACTACTTGGCTGTATTCCGCTTCATAGCTCACGGCACGCGGAATTTCTGCATAACGAGGTTCCAGGCATCACCATTCCTGAAAGTGTTCGCACGCGCATGCGCGAAGCAGAAGACGGACACGCGATGGGATTGCAACTGGCTCAAGAACTTCTGCAGGAGGCGCAAAAGATGATACAAGGTGTCTATCTGACACCCTCTTATGGTCGCTACGATGTTGTGAGCGAATTGACCAGTATGCTGAAAACAAAGGCCGGAGTTTTGTAAAGAGGTTATGGACAATCAGAAACGCTTCCCAAAACGCTTTGTTAAGATAGTGTTAATCATACTTTTCGTTGTTCTCCTCACTGTGACAGCGATTATCGGGACTATTGGTTTGTACTTCTCAAATGTCATTCTCAGTGTCGTTCATTATACTCCTACCTATACACTGGTAGTACTCGATGTAAGTCCTAAGACCGTGACGCTTCCCCGCAACGGGAATACGCTAACATCGGGAGAGTTTGAAATTGAGTGGCTCAGTGGTCAGGCAATTGTGGGTCCGGTACTCTCCTTTAATGCACGTACAGTGACACGACAAATTCTTCAAAAAGCTGGGTCTCTCGCGCGGGGAACTTTGACCTACTGGACGAGGAACGTCTATGCAGGTAAACTCAAAGATATGCTGGGATTAAAGATCAACAACGTGCAAGTTCCTGATTCTTTGGGAAGAATGCCCGCATGGTTTGTATCTGGCAAACGTACCACCTGGGCGTTACTAGTACATGGTCAAGGGGAAACGCAAGAAGTAACTCTACGATCCTTTCAACCGCTGGCACATCTCGGCTTTCCTCTGCTTGCCATTTCTTATCGCAATGACCTCGACTCTCCGGCAAGTCCAGATGGCTTCGATCATCTTGGCGATACTGAATGGCAGGACTTGGAAGCTGGAGCTAAATACGCCCTTGCACACGGCGCACAGCATCTAATTCTGTATGGGTGGTCGAAGGGAGGAGCTATTGTCGAGGCTTTCGAGCAGCGTTCACTCTATGCACGTTACGTTCAGGCTCTTGTACTTGACGCTCCGATCCTCGATGTACGCTCAACAATTGCATTTCAGGCAAAGCAACGTTCAGTACCTGAATTCATTGCCACTGTTGCCGAAGATATTACCGGTATCCGCAGTCGCATCAATTTTGATGCACTTGACCAGCTTAAACTGCCTCAGAAAGCAATCCCCGTCTTGCTCTTTCATGGTACCAATGATACGTCAACACCAATTGATGTCAGCGATGCGTTCGCGCACATTCATCCTAATCTTGTTACCTATGAGCGCATTCCACATGCAAATCATACTGAATCTTGGAACACTGAGCCACAAGCCTACGATGATGACTTAATTGCGTTCCTAACACAGAAGCTCCACTTATAGGAAACCGTTCCAGAATCGAGGCAAACTTTCATTCCGACTTCCTGTTCGTACTGTGTGTAAACCACAACATCACAACCACTGCTTTTTAATGGCATGCAGCACAACGCTTACATAGGTTGAGCCTTGTATGCCAGTGCGTCGGTATTGCTCTAGGCAACCTGTAAGAACTCGCATGCCCATGTTATGCAAATCCTGGCGTTCGTCGCTCAAAGATGCTATTCGTAGCAGGCATTGTGCCATTAGAGCATTCTCTGTAAGCGGATGCATACGTAGGGCAAGGCGTCCCAGAGCATGCTCGTCGTAAGGCGCGTCATAGAACAGACCGCTTTCGGTATCCAACAATTCCTGACAAGCGATGTTTACGAGTGCCATAGCCATTTCCAAATATTTCTCTGCTTTCTGTCGCTCATATGCATCGAGAAGAGCTTGTAACAACCAAACATTGTCACTTAATTGTCCAGCGAGGACAATACTGCCATAAACAGCATAGTGATACACGCTACCGTCACTGGCAATCATATGTTTGCATAACCAGTCGAGTGTTTTAAGAGCCATTGTAGCTAACGAGGAATCCTGTAGAACCTGAGATGCTAGGAGATAGGTTGAGATCATACGCGCATTCCAGGAAGTATACACAGTGGTATCCACGCTCGGCGCGACTCTTGTCGCACGAGAATAGAGGGCTGGCTCGTAGTACTCTTCATCGGCACTCTGGCTACCACTGAACACACCTACCTCTGGCTGCCACAACGTCGTATTGCAATAGAGAATTAAGCGTTGTGCAAGCTCACGCCATTGAGCGTCTTGTGTTGCTTGGGCGGTATGCAGTAGTAGGGAGAGCATAGCAGCATTCTCTTCGAGCATCTTTTCCGTATGAGGCGTACTCCAATCGCTTGCGGCGGAATAGCGAAAGAAACCGCCCTCCTCCTTATCCCACAGACCGCCATCACGCATCTGTTCCAACGAATAGCCTACCATTGCTAACAAATTCTGGGACTCGGTAGACTCATGTGGTGCGAGTTGTAGTAGAAATTCCAATGCATCAGGGTGTGGGAATTTCAGGTGTTGATGCAGTGTAAAGCCTCCATATTCGTCGTCATAGAGGTCACGCAACACTAAACCAGCTTGCTCCGGTACCTTTCTTAGAGCGATTTGTTCCTCGTGTTGCAAAGACGTTTCGGTTGGCAGCAATGGAGCTAAACTGGAAGTAAATCGTTGCGAAGTGTGCAGCTCCTGAACCTGTTGCGCAATCTCTCCACGATGCTCACTATAGTAACGGCGAATATGCCCAAGATAATACAACATTTGTTTCGAGGGCACATACACACCTCCCCACAAAATTTCGCCTTCGGACGAGAGCAGAACGACACTAGGCCAGCCATTTTGATTGTAACGCGCATTTACATCGGGTCGCATATCGCTATCAACGCGGATAGGAATGTAGTCATTGTTGACGACCGCAATCACGTTCTCTTGAGACAACGTTGTTTCATCCATAATATGGCACCACTGGCACCAGGAGGAGGTGATGACCAAAAAAATAGGCTTATCCTGCTGGACAGCCTCTTGAAATGCCTCCTCTCCCCATGTACGCCAAGCAATGGTATGGGCACGATTGGGGCGGGACGAGAAACGAAATAGTTCGGATAAAGGTAGCGATGCTCCGAGATGATTAGCGGCGAGTTTGCCACTCATGCCAGAAACTCCCTTCGTTTAACCTTGCACATTGCCAATTCGCATAGTTCTGTTAGGGGAATAAGAGCGACATAAAAATGGTTGTATATAGTAGTGTAACATATCATCACGTATAATGACGTGATTTTTTTGTGAAGAAAAATTGACTTGCAGCCTACAATATGCTACACTTTAGCAATTCAGATAGTGTCTACAAGTTTTTCATAGGAGGATTGGCCTATCAATAGGGATTTTCGGGGCAACGACCGCCCACGCGAGACGCGTGTGAACGAGCGCATTCGTGCGCGTGAAATACGTTTAATTGATGAAAACGGTGAGATGATCGGCGTTATGGCACCTATGCGTGCGCTGGATATCGCGCGCGACAGAAACCTTGATCTTGTAGAAATTTCACCTAATGCACTACCACCCGTATGCAAGATCATGGACTATGGGCGCCACAAATACGAGCAAGCAAAAAAAGAGAACGAAGCACGTAAGAATCAAAAGACCATCACGCTGAAAGAGATTCGTATGCGTCCTCGTACCGACGATCATGATATAGAAGTAAAAACTCGTAAGATTCAAGAGTTTCTGGCTGAAGGCGACAAGGTGCGCGTAAGCGTACAATTCCGAGGTGCTGAGATGCGACACCCCGACCTCGGTCGTAAGCTCCTGGATGAGATCGCGGAAGATTTGAAGGGAACCGCCACCATTGAGCGTTCACCGATCATGGAAGGCCGAATGATGTCGATGATTGTCTCGCGTGCCCCCGGCTGGGAGCCACCCAAGAAACAGGTACCCCCACCAAGTAAGCATAGTGCGGCGGTCGCTGCAAAGGCTTCTCAGGCTCAACAAGGTGCTCCAGTAGATGAACTGGAAACTGTCCCAACGTCTGCAAATGAAGACAATACTGCAACAGACGAACTGGAAACCGTCCCAACGTCTACAACCGACAACAATATCGCGACGGACGAACAAGCCCAATAGTAAGACTCCAGGTACCATCTGTTATGTATATCTTGTTGTAGAAGACGACTTTGAGTGTGGATCGCACATGACTAACATTGCCCTAAAAAGGGTGTAGTCCAATTGGGCTACACCCTTTTTGTGTCTTTGTTTGTTAAAGAATAGATTGACTTTTCGAGGGCAGGCAACTAAGATACAATTATCTGTATACATAGCAAAACAAAAAAATATCTGTCTTCAAAGATACGGAGGATAAAAATACGTGAGTAGGTATGATGATCCAAGTTGGTACGAAGAGCAAAACACGGTTCCACCAAAACAGCCAACATTCAACGGCAATAACAATGGTTTTACTCCCTATGCATTTGACAATTCGTCCGCAGACGACGAGGACGTGTATCTCCATCGACAACGACAACAGCCACAAAAAACTTCTGCACCGCCTCGCAAATGGTATGGACATTTTGTAGGACAATTTCTTGCTGTTGCGGCTCTCGTGGTCATTGCCTTTTTTGGCGGTTGGTTCAGTCACGAGTTTTTCGGGAATAACTTTGACCAGAACGATTCATCGCGTTCCTATTCACAACTTATCCAACAAGCATGGGATACGATAGATCAGCACTATGTTGACCGTAAGGCAGTGAACTACAAAAACATGTCATACAGTGCTATCAATAGTATGGTAGACTCTCTACATGACACTGGGCATACACGCTTCCTCACGCCACAACAGGTGCAGGCAGAGAATCAGCAATTGAGCGGAACGTACAAGGGCTTTGGATTGTATCTATCCTATAACTCTCAGAAAAAACTCGTGATTATCGCCTCTACAATTCCTGGCTCCCCTGCTCAGAAAGCTGGTTTTAAGCGTGGAGACGCCATCGTTGCCATAGATGGTCAAGATGTCAAAGGCAAAGATATTCCAGGCGTAAGTGCGATTCTCGGTAGTAAATCAGGTGACACTGCAATCACAGTACAACGTCCTGGTGTGCAAAACCCGCTTACAATTCATGTCACACGCGCCGTGATCAACGTACAAAATGTTGTGATGCATTATATTCCTGAAGATCACATCGCACACATTCAAATTGTACAATTCGCGGATGGCGTACCTGACCAATTGAAGGATGCGCTCACACAGGCGAAAAAATTGGGTGCGAACAAAATTATTCTTGATTTGCGCGATGATCCAGGAGGCTATCTGCAAGGCGCGATTGATACCGCAAGTTACTTTGTCCCTAAAGGCAATGTGCTGCTAGAGCAAGATAGCACAGGACAGAGAACACCTGTGCCTGTTACTGGCAATACGCTAGATACGACCAGCACCATTGTCATTCTCACCAACGGAAATACAGCTAGTGCCGCTGAGATTGTGTCGGGTGCATTGCAAGATAACAACAGAGCTACCGTTATTGGCGAGCCAACATTTGGCACAGGCACAGTGCTTGAGCAGTACTCTCTTGCTGATGGCTCAGCCCTTTTAATCGGCACGCAAGAGTGGCTTACCCCTAAGGGTCATTTCATACGCACCGACAAAATTCAACCGAATATTAAAGTACCTTTGAGTGCAAATAGCGAACCAATCACACCAAATGACGAGAATGCGGGGAACTTGACAGAGCAGCAGATACTGAGTAGTGGCGATGCACAACTCGATGCCGCGATTAAGTATCTTGAAACGCATTAGAAGAGCTATCGTATAAAAACGACCTGTGATAGTTGTCACAGGTCGTTTTTGTACGATAGCTCTATTGCATAAGAAGGCATGCCGCCTCATGCGCTTGATAGTATTTGCTGGTGGGAGCGTGACCGAGCAGAGGCGCAATAAAACTAGTTGCCGCAACCACTTTTTCGAGGTCTACCCCTGTTGTAATGTTCATGCCATCAAGCATATATAGTAAGTCCTCGGTAGCTAGATTGCCAGCGGCTCCAGGAGCATAGGGACATCCACCAAGGCCACCAACCGACGAGTCGATAATGGAAACGCCCATCTGTAGCGAGGCTAGCACATTGGCAAGCGCGGTACCGCGTGTATCGTGAAAGTGAACGGCAAGTTGCTCTATCCTGATATCGTGTTGCAGCAGGAGGTCGATCATCTCCATCACCTGTACAGGTGTTGCGACGCCGATGGTATCACCGAGCGAAAGTTCTTCGATACCCATTTCCAATAACGCTTGCGCGACACGCAATACATTTTGTGGGTCTACAGCACCTTCATAAGGGCAACCGAAAACGGTTGAGATATAGCCCCGCACGGAAATATGCTCTTGCTGTGCCAGCGCGACAATAGGACGAAAGTTGTCAAGGCTTTCAGCAATTGTCGCATTGATATTATGGCGTGTAAAGCTCTCGCTAGCTGCTGTAAAGACGGCAACGGAACGTACACCTGCCGCGAGCGCACGCTCCATGCCTTTCGGGTTGGGTACCAGGACAGGATACTCTACATTAGGATTGCGTGTGATACCTGCCATGACAGCACTTGCATCGCTCAATTGTGGAATAGCACGTGGACTGACAAATGATGTAGCCTCGACAACAGGCAGTCCAGCATCACTGAGTAGGTTGATAAACTGGATTTTCTGCTCAGTGGGAATGTTGACCTTCTCGTTTTGCAGACCGTCGCGCGGCCCCACTTCGACAATGCGCACTGACTTTGGAAAAGAAGGAAGGACAGTAGGCATCGTTAAGCTCCTCTATACTCGATAGGCGAAGGCTGGTCAGAAGAGTGTTGATCTTGCTCGCTCTGCCGTTGCGAATCGTTCTGATTTTCTAGTGATGGCAAAAGACGAATTTCGCCTTGCCCTGGAAGTTGTGGTGTGGCTGGCTGGATTCGCTCTACACGTATCTTGTTTATACGTCGTCCGCGCGTTTCGAGGACAGTAAACTTCAGATCTTTATACGTGACGTTATCGCCAGCAACTGGAATTTTATCAAGTTGCTCGTAAACAAAACCACCTAGCGTTTCGTAGTCCCCCTCTTCGAGCTTTACGTCCATCATATCGCTGAACTCATAGATGTTAATTTTCGCGTCGAAGATGTACTCGTTATCGTTCACTCTTTCATACAAGACTTCTTCGTGGTCGTATTCGTCCTGGATATCGCCAACTATCTCCTCTACAAGGTCTTCAATCGTGACAAGGCCAGCTACCGAGCCATACTCATCAACAACCATTACCATGTGAATGCGCCGCTGCCGTATTTCACGTAACAAATCATCCAGCTTCTTACTTTCAGGCACAAAGTATGCAGGACGCACAAGATCACGAATGGGAAAGGTATTATGTCCTTCACGAAGCTGTTTCAGCATATCCTTTGTATAAAGGACACCGATAATCTCGTCAATGCCAATACTCTCTTCATACACAGGGATACGCGAGAAACCGCCCTGTAACGCAAGATCAACAGCCTGTGTTACCGTTGCATTACTATCCAGTGTCACCATGTCGATGCGCGGCACCATGACCTCGCGCACCGTTGTATCGGCGAACTCGAAGATGCTGTGAATCATGTCCGTCTCATCTTCCTCAAGCACACCCTCTTCTTCACCAACCGTCACCAGTAGACGCAATTCTTCCTCTGTCACAAATGGACCATGATGCTTCACCTGCCCGCCAAGCAAACGTACCAGGAAGGTTGTGATCACGCTAAGCGTTATCACAACAGGCTGTAGTAACCAGGCAGTTCCTCTGAGAGGGCTAATAAGAACGCGTGCCCAGCGTAAAGGGTTCTGTACTGCGGCAGTTTTCGGCGTAATTTCACAAAAGATGAGAACGACAAGCGAGATGACGATAGATGAGAGCAATTCACCGTAGGTTGACGAAAAGCGCAAAGCCAGTATCGTTGCCAAGCTCGACGCAATGATAACCGCGACGCTGTTGACGACGAGAATTGTCGAGAGAAACTTATTTGGCTCGCTTAACAAGCGTTCGATCTCAGCAGCCTTTGTGTCGCCCTCTTCAACCAAATTTTTGAGCTTGATGCGACTGATAGAGGTAAAGGCTGTCTCGGCTGCCGAGGCAACGCCACAGAGGATGAGTGTTACAATGAGAACAGTAAATTGTAACCACGCGATTGAATCAAATTGTGGTATATGAAAATCAATTCCAGCGGCTATATTCGCAAGGCCAGGGCCATCCATAGCTGCTCTTACTCCTTCTTATCACCCTCTGAGTTTGAGGCATCTTCTGGTGAGAGCATACGTAGTACACGAGCGGGAACGCCAACGACGAGTGCGTTTGCTGGCACATCGTGCGTAATGACGGCTCCTGCTCCAGTATAAGCATGGTCGCCAACGGTAACGGGTGCGACAAGTATTGTATCACAACCGATAAACGCACCCTCACCAATCGTGGTGGAATGCTTCTGTTTACCATCAAAGTTCGAGGTGATGGTGCCAGCGGCGATATTGGTGTGTGCGCCGACGGTGGCATCGCCGAGATAGCTAAAGTGATGCATGTCGGTCTCGGCCCCGATATATGAATTTTTTACTTCGCCAAAGTTGCCCATACGCACTCCATGAGCAAGGTGTGCCCCTGGGCGACAATGGCTAAACGGTCCCATCTGTACGTCGTCTTCAAGAGTCGCTTCTTCCAGAGCGGAACTCCGAAGAATACAGCGATTGCCAATATTCGACGCGTCAATGGTTGTATTTGGTCCAATACGGCATGCTTGTCCAATGATTGTTTTTCCTGTAATCATTGTACCAGGAAGAATAACAGTATCCATACCAAGAGAAACGGTGTCGTCAATATAAGTTGTGGCAGGATCGACAATCGTTACGCCTGCATACATATGCCGTTCAAGAATACGCTTGCGGAGCATTTGTTCCGCTGCGGCAAGTTGCACACGGTCATTGATACCGATTGTCTCATCTATGGTTCCGCTTACAGTAGTAATAACACGCTCCTGTGCCCCCGCTATTCCAATAAGGTCTGTGAGGTAGTATTCGCCAGCAGCGTTACGCGGCAAGGCATGCAGCGTTTCCCAGAGCCAGGCGCGGTCAAAGCAGTAAACGCCTGAGTTCACTTCTGAAATGCGCTTCTGCTCCACTGTTGCACGTTTCATCTCCACGATTTCGCGTACTCGCCCCTGCGAGTCACGCACAACGCGCCCGAAGTCTGAGGGTTGCTCTATGGTCGCGGTCAAAAACGTGACTGTTGCCTGTTGAGCAAGATGTGTGCTGAGAACTTGCGCGAGCATACTGCTACTCACCAGTGGAGTGTCGCCGTAGCATACAAGAACGGTTTGCGGTAATGGATAGAATCCATCGACGACAGGTTGAGCAGCGAGAACAGCATGTCCAGTCCCTAGTTGCTCATCTTGAAGAGCATAAAGGCATCGTTCACCAAAGACGGCTTCTATCTGAGCGGCCTCGTGTCCAAGCACAACGATAGGCTTATGTGGGGAGATGGTATTATTCAGCGAAAGAGACGAGAGTTCTGGAGGAATAGACTCAACGGCATTCAGTACATGTGCTAATAGTGGCTGACCAGCCAGAGGGTGAAGGACCTTGGGCAATGTTGAACGCATCCGTGTGCCCTTGCCTGCTGCAAGCACGACGGTCGCATATGTATTCATGAGCGGATATACAAACCTTTTTTGTTTTCTCGCATAGTTCGGAGTTTTGTAGTACGGAGAGAAAAGCATCTCCGTACAACCACGCTATAAGAGAAGATTGGCTCGGGTGCCAAGATTCGAACTTGGGAATGGCGGATCCAAAGACCGCTGCCTTACCACTTGGCCACACCCGAAAACCTCGCGCAACATTTGTGTTGCGACGTGAATATATTACATGATTCCTTGTGCTTTGTCAACAGGATTTTTCTTGCAAAATACAATAGAGTCTCTTGACATTGCCGTAACGTCAAGCTGTACACTTCTTGCATAGCTTTCTATAAGGAGGAACACGCATGTTTCGTATCGGCGACTTTTCCAAAATCGCTCAAGTCTCAGGTCGTCTACTACGGTACTATGATGAGATTGGTCTTCTCAGTCCCGAATTCACCGACCCACAAACGGGATATCGCTATTATAGCGCACAACAACTGCCTCGGCTCAATCACATTCTCGTCTTAAAAGAACTCGGCCTTTCATTGGAACAAATTGCTCAATTGCTGGACAGGAATACCTCTCTCGACGAAATTCGAGGGATGCTGACCTTACGTAAAGCCCAGATTGAGCAATCGGTCCAGGAAGAAATGGAGAGGCTACGTGTCGTAGAGACGCGGCTACAACAAATCGACATGCATGGGCAGATACTAGAACCTGATGTTGTTCTCAAATCCGTTCCGACGCAGTACTTCCTCGCACTACGTGAAGTGCTACCAAGCATGGACGCAGTACGCCGTCTCGTCCAAAACATCTTCACTGTTGTTCCTAAGATGATAGGACACAACGGTCTCGGTCACATCGCCGTCGTAATCCATTCTTCCGTCTACGATCCTGAAGCACTTGACGTTGAAGTCGGCTATCTGCTCACTACAAAAATCTCAAAGGTGGTCAGGCTGTCTGAGGAACGCGTGCTAACGGTACACGAATTACCTGCTGTTGACACAATGGCAACCCTTGCTCATGAAGGGCGTGTTAGCGACCTCCACCAAAGTTACGGCATGCTAGGCATATGGGTAGAGCAGAAGAACTGGCACATCATTGGAATAGGGCGAGAAATCCTGATACAACTGCCTAAGCCCGGTGCAGAAGATGATGCGGTGGTTGAGATTCAACTGCCAGTGAGCCAAGATCACAAAAAATTGGGGCTTGACTTTGACGTTACGTCAAACAGTACACTTTGAATGTGAGCATGAAAGCAATCACAAAGACAAACACTTGACTGTATTCACTAAAAACTATCCATACCAGAGGAACAACATGACTACTATAGACACGCTAACAAAGCGCAATCGAGATTTCGCTATGCATCAGTTCACCGCGAACCTGCCCCTCATACCAACATTAAGGACGATGATCGTTACATGTGTCGATCCACGCGTTGATCCGGCTTATGTGCTGGGTATTGAGCCTGGAGAAGCTGTCGTAATACGCAATATTGGTGGTCGTATCACTCCAGCAACGCTACAGACAATGGCTATGCTGCAAACGATAACCCAGGTTCAAGGAGCTAAACTTGGGGGCGACTTTAACCTCCTCGTTCTCCATCATACTGATTGTGGAATTACACGCTTAGCAGCTAAATCCGATATGCTTGCTGGCTACTTTGAAATCGGCAAAGCGGAGTTGGAGGCCAAAGCAGTGACTGATCCTAGAACGGCTGTTGCTGTCGATGTTGCCATGCTCAAGGCGAATCCTCTCTTTCCCAGAGAGTGGCTTGTTTCTGGACTCGTCTACGATGTAACGACAGGTCTGGTTGAAACCGTCGTCCCTCCCAATGCACTTCTGTAGAGGAGAGTCTATGTACTCTTCGTACATAGACTCTCATAAACAATCTCCGTAATTTTGAGTGCATCAAAGCTACTGTACGGTAATCTCACTTACTAATTTAGATAGGAACTAATCATCATGAATAAACCAAGAATCCTTGTTCTGACAGCCGCTGGGAAAACTGGCTATCCAATTGCCCTTCAGCTTCTGAGCGAAGGCTTTCCAGTCACCGCTTTCGTGCGGAAAGAAGATCAACGTAGCGAACGCCTCAGGTCACTGGGAGCTGATATCGTTGCAGGTTCAATTACAGACATAAATGATATGAGAAAAGCTATGGCTGGAGCGCAACGTGCCTACTTCTGCACCCCGATTATAGAGGGAACTCTCAAGGCTGTGGATGTCTTCACTGCGGTTGCCGCGAAACAGAATCTTGAATCTGTTGTTGCCATGAGCCAATGGCTTGCCAACCCTAATCACCCCTCCATACAAACGCGAGATGTCTGGCTCGCTGACAGGCTACTTGAACTTTTACCTGGAACCGACGTAACCTTCATCAACCCAGGTTTTTTCGTAGACAACGACATGCAGGTCTTACCCTTTGTTACTCAATTTGGGCTTCTAACACTACCATATAAAGCTGGTCTTAATGCGCCCCCTTCCAACGAAGACATGGCTCGTGTTGTTGCCGAAATTTTGGCGCGACCAGAAGGGCATGCAGGAAAGACCTATCGCCCGACTGGTCCCAAGCTGGTGTCTCCACAGGATATCGCAGCAACATTCTCAAAGGTATTGGGGCGCAAAGTCACCTACATTAATGTCCCGCTCTGGCTCATCTCCAAAGTCATGAAAGGCATGGGCTATCCCAATTACTTTATCGCCCAGTTCCAACAATACATTCCTGAGTATCAGAAAAATGCGTTTGCCATCAACGCACCTAATGATGTCGTTCGCACCATTACTGGTAAGGAGCCAGAAGACTACGAAACAATCGCGAGGCGGTACATTACTGCTGCTCCACAACCCAAACGGAGCCTCGCTGCACGAATACAGCAGATGATTATGCTAACGATCTGGGTGCTACTTCCCAGCCCCAAGACAACTCCATACCTCGCTCTGAGTGAGTTTTCGGATAGGAAACATGCTGTCCTGAGCGCAGACTCAGCCGAATGGCGTCACAGCCATGAACTTCAAACAGACGAAATATCGAAAGAGAAAACATATGTGATATGACCTAACATTGGGTTAGGAGAACAACAGATACAATAAAAAAGCGAAATTATTGTAGCAACGGTAGTTTACATAAGGTATCTCACCTAACTTGACGCCCCCTATACGTGGTGCTATGCTGAACGAACAGAGCAACGAACATCTCTTATCATCGTCGCTGAGAGGAACAAGCACCACATGAGTATTCTCGAAACCCAGATAGATCGAACGAGTCCCGAATTTCAGGCCAACACCCAATATTTTCAACAACTTCTGGAGGAGCTACAACAGCACATCCAGCATGTACAGCAGGGAGGTGGCCCCGACGCAGTAGCGAAGCACAAGAAGCGCAACAAGCTACTTGCACGGGAGCGTGTCCAGCTTCTATGCGACCCGAACACACCCTTTCTTGAGCTAAGCCCGTTGGCGGCATACGACATGTACGATAACGATGCACCCTCGGCTGGTATCGTGACGGGTATCGGACTTGTCGAGGGGCAAGAGTGCATGATTGTTGCCAATGATGCAACGGTCAAGGGCGGCACCTACTACCCTATGACGGTTAAAAAGCACTTACGCGCTCAGGAGATAGCGGAACAAAATCATCTCCCCTGTATTTATCTCGTCGATTCGGGTGGTGCGTTCTTGCCGTTGCAGGCCGATGTCTTTCCCGACCGCGACCACTTCGGGCGTATCTTCTACAATCAGGCACAGATGTCGAGCAAGCGTATTCCACAGATTGCTGCTGTGATGGGATCGAGTACGGCAGGCGGTGCCTATGTGCCTGCTATGAGCGACGAGACGGTGATTGTGCAGGGCAATGGCACAATTTTTCTCGGCGGTCCTCCACTAGTGAAGGCTGCAACAGGCGAAGAGGTGAGCGCGGAAGACCTGGGCGGTGCCGACGTACACTCGCGTATCTCAGGCGTCACCGACCATTATGCCCTCAATGACCCACATGCGTTGGCTATTTGTCGTAGCATTGTCTCGCACCTTAATCGACGCAAACATATTCCCTGGGACATTCATCCGCCAGAACCACCACGCTACGACTCAAACGACCTCTATGGGATTGTTCCGAGTGATAACCACAAGAGCTATAACGTGCGTGAAATCATTGCAAGGCTCGTCGATGGCAGCAGGTTTCATGAGTTCAAGGAACTGTACGGCACAACGCTGGTGTGTGGCTTCGCTCGTATCATGGGCTATCCCGTCGGCATTATCGCCAATAACGGTATTCTCTTCTCCGAAAGTGCGCTCAAGGCGACTCACTTCATCGAGTTATGCGTACAACGTCGCACACCACTAGTTTTCTTGCAAAACATCACTGGCTTCATGGTTGGACGACAATACGAAAACGGCGGCATTGCGAAGGATGGGGCGAAGATGGTGACTGCCGTTGCCACCGCGTCTGTACCCAAGTTTACGGTGATTATCGGTGGCTCATTTGGTGCTGGCAACTACGGCATGAGTGGTCGTGCCTATTCGCCACGTCAATTGTGGATGTGGCCTAATGCGCGTATCTCCGTCATGGGTGGGCTACAGGCGGCGACGGTGTTGGCAACCGTGCGCAAAGAGGGCATGGCGGCTCGTGGCAAAACGATGACCTCGGAGGAAGAACAGGCGTTTATGCAGCCCACGCTCGACAAGTACGAGGAAGAGGGCAATCCCTACTACAGCACAGCTCGGCTCTGGGATGATGGTATTATCGACCCACGCGATACACGCAATGTGCTGGCACTCGGTATAGCCGCCTCACTGAACGCGCCAATGCCAGAGACGCCTTTTGGCATCTTCAGGATGTAAGGGAAATACGACAGGAGGAACTATGACACAGCATACCTATACATCTATCTCGGTTGAGTATAGCCATCAAAACCGTATTGCAACGGTGACATTGCGGCGTCCAGAGGTGCATAACGCATTCAACGAACAAATTATCGAGGAACTTACGACAGCATTTACCGACCTGAGTCTTGATGAGCAGCTACACGGCGTCGTTTTGACAGGCGATGGAGCGTCATTTAGCGCGGGTGCTGACCTGAGCATGATGAAATCGGCGGCGAGCTTTACACACGAACAAAATCTCAACGATGCCCTGCGCCTTGCCGACCTGCTCTCTCTCATCAATACATTTCCCTGTCCAGTTGTGGGGCGCGTCAATGGTACGGCGATGGGTGGCGGCGTAGGATTGGTCTCCGTGTGTGATATCGTAATCGCGGCAGAGAGTGCGCGGTTCGCCTTTAGCGAGGTCAAGTTGGGCATCGCTCCCGCCGTTATCTCGCCATTTGTTATGCATAAAATTGGTGAGTCGAATGCGCGTGTTCTCTTTGTGACAGGCGAACGTTTTAGCGCAACACGCGCGCGTGAAGTTGGCTTGGTGCATTCAATTGTGCCGCTCGAACATCTTGATGATGCTATCGAGAAGGCGTTGAATGAGTTGTTGACCAGCGCACCACAGGCACTACGAGTGTGCAAAGAACTGGCTCTCACGGTGGGACAGATGGATAGCACAACGGCTCGTCGCTATACTGCCGAGACGATTGCGCGGCTACGGGTGAGCGACGAAGGACAAGAGGGGCTACGCTCGTTTTTAGAGAAGCGCAAACCAGTGTGGGTCGCGCAAGAAAATGTAAAGTAGTATAAGAATGTTTAAGAAAATTTTGATCGCTAATCGAGGCGAGATCGCGGTTCGCATCATGGCGACCTGCCGTGAAATGGGTATCCGCACCGTCGCGGTCTACTCGGATGTTGATCGCAACGCTCGCCATGTACGCTTCGCCGATGAAGCGTATTTCATTGGTCCAGCACCAGCCACTCAAAGTTATCTACGGATAGAAACCATTCTCGCAGTTGCTAAACAAAGTGGCGCGGAGGCAATTCATCCCGGCTACGGCTTTCTCTCAGAAAATGCAGACTTCGTGGAGGCATGTGAGCAGGCGGGCATCGTCTTTATCGGACCATCAGCGCAGGCAATGCGAGCAATGGGTGGTAAGATTTCGGCGAAGCAGATCGCACGCTCCGTAGACGCCCCAACTGTGCCCGGCTACGCAGGTGAAAGTCAAGACGAAACAGTTTTGTTCGATGAGGCGCAGCGTATCGGCTTTCCATTGTTAATTAAGGCATCGGCAGGTGGTGGCGGCAAAGGTATGCGCGAGGTACATTCCGCTAATGACTTCGTAGAACAGCTTGCGGGAGCTAAACGTGAAGCACTCGCCTCGTTCGGCGATGACACCGTTTTTCTTGAGCGATTGATTCAGCAGCCGCGTCATATCGAGATACAGATACTTGGCGACGCGCATGGCAGTATGATTCATCTTGGTGAGCGCGAGTGCTCTATCCAACGTCGCCATCAGAAGATCGTCGAAGAAAGCCCATCAATAGCACTAACACCTGCATTACGTGCCGAAATGGGAGTAACTGCCGTTCGTATCGCACAGGCGGCAGGCTATGTCAACGCGGGTACTATGGAGTTCATTTTCGATAGCGACAATCACTATTATTTTCTGGAAATGAACACACGTTTGCAAGTGGAACATCCCGTGACCGAACTGGTCACAGGGATTGACCTCGTGCGTCATCAATTGTTGATTGCAACAGGTGAGCCGCTCGCATTGATTCAGGAGCAGGTACAGCAACGAGGGCATGCCATCGAGGTTCGTATCTATGCCGAGGATGCCGAACACGGCTTTTTGCCCTCAACCGGAACGATTGATTCTTTTCAAGAGCCAGCAGGTCCAGGTGTGCGCGTGGATAGCGGTGTCGAGGATGGCGACGAAATTCCACAGTTCTATGATCCAATGATCGCTAAACTGATTGTATACGGAGAGAACCGCGATGCGGCTATCGTCCGTCTACAACGCTCATTGGAGCAAAGTGCTATCTTTGGCGTTACCACAAACATTCCACTACTTTCCGCAATCGCCAAGCATTACGCGTTTCGTGAAGGCTCAACGCACACAAGCTTTTTACAAGAACATCACTTACTTGACCCTGTTATCGAAAGACAGCCGCCACAAAACGCGCTCATAGCGGCGGCTATCTATGATACGGCGCAAGAAATTCAGCGTCTAAGTCCTCACAACGGTACAACTCCTTCACAGACACCCGCCGTAAGTCCTTGGCAAACATTAGGTCCTTGGCGTCTGACAGGAGAAGCGCGAACTATGGTGTATGCGTATCAAGGGCAAACGCATAATATCGCACTTACATCAGCTTTTATAGAGAACGCCTGGAATGTATCCGTTGATGGGCAAACGCTGGGAACTATCGCGTATGCAATGGGAAACGAGAGTTTATTACTGCTTAAACAAGATAAGACGCAAGTGCGTGTCTACGTCTATGCTACATCCAGTGAGACACAAGTTATGCTCAATGGTGTTCTCTATCGCCTGGAACGTAGAGAGCCACCAGATGTCGATGCAACGGCACATGGAAGTGTCAATGTAGAGCGTTCGCAGAAGACACTCGTTGCACCGATGGCTGGAACGATTGTCAAAGTACAGGTACATGATGGTGATACAGTTGAGGCGCAACAGGTGCTAGTGATTTTGAGCGCGATGAAGATGGAACATGCAATCACAACACCGCGCAACGGTAAGGTACGCCATGTGTACTATCAAGAGGGAGCAGTCGTCAAAGGTGGTGCAGTGATCGTAGAGTTAGAATAACAATGGTGGGAACGGATGGGCGACCACGAGGGTCAATACAATTCAAATACGTGTAGGGGGAAATAGGACGGGCGACCATGAGGGTCGTACCCTACTATACGACGATTGGACGCACTATGCGCGTGAGGTATAGTAGGGACTCGCCCCTTGTGGGCGTCAGTCCTGCTCCCCGTCCTTTATGATGTACCAGTAAGAGAGGTATAGAGAGATGCAACTAGGATTCGTCGGCATTGGCGTCATGGGGCGTCCAATGACACTGAACCTGCTCAAAGCAGGGCATGAGGTAACTATTTTTGCGCGACACCCCGACAAGCCAGAGGTACAAGAGGTTATTCAAGCGGGCGCGAAGCTTGCGCCGTCAGCACGTGCCGTTGCCATAGCCTCAGAGATCGTAATTACGATGGTGCCAAATTCGATGCAGGTTGAGGAGGTTGTTGCAGGCACACACGGTATTCTCGAAGGCGCACGTAAGGGACTGATTATTATCGACATGAGTACCATTGCGCCCACGATGAGCCGCAAACTCGCTGAACAAGCCGCACAGAAAGGCGTAGAGTTCCTCGACGCACCCGTTAGCGGTGGCTCTCAGGGAGCGGTCAACGGCACACTCACAATCATGGTTGGAGGCGAACAAGAGGCTTTTGAAAAGGCGCGACCTGTGCTAGAAAACATGGGCAAGAAAGAGAATATCTTTCACGTCGGCACCGTCGGCTCTGGTGAAGTAGTCAAAATTATCAACAATCTTCTGTGCGGCACCATCGCCGCCTCTGTCTCAGAAGCCCTTGTGCTAGGCGTCAAGTCGGGAGCTGATGTCGAAACGATGGCGAAGGTCATCGGCGTCAGCAGCGGCGCTAACTGGCAGCTTGCGAACCAGTTTCCGCTACGAGCCTTCAACGGCAGCTTTCAACCCGGCTTCATGACGGACCTGCTGCATAAAGACCTAGGATTAGCCCTTGACCTCGCCTCTGAGAATGTGACGCCACTGGCGATGACCGCAATCGCTCGTCAAATGTATGAGCAGACGCGAGCAGCGGGGTATGGGCGAGAGGATTATACAGCATTGTTGAAGGTACTAGAACAGAATGCAGGTATTGAGGTTAGAACGAAACAGGAATAGATGTAAATTTTAGAACTATAGGCATGCAAAAAGAATGCCTCTCTTGAGGAGACTTTGTATTCTGTGAGGAGATTTTGGCAAAACATGGGGCAGACAGAAATTACGTAGAGCGTTTACGAGCATATTGTCGGCGCATCTTGTCACGGCTCCCACATGCATCCATGCTGCACCAACGACGATTGCCAGTTTTGCTCCTATCAAGAAAGAGCCATCCACACCCAGGGCATTCCTTGACTCTCTTCCATTCCTCAGAAGAGGTCAAGAGTTCGATTGCAGAGTGCGCCACAGGCCACAGGAGCACTCTAAGGTTTTCGCCGTATTGCTCTTCCATTCCCCATTCCCATAAAAATTCGTGCATTGTAGGGAAGAGGGATGCATGTATCATTGCCTCAACAAAGACGCTTTGGATCATATCCAGATCGCTCGTGTGAGGCTCCCTCGCATGTGCGACCGCCGAAAAGACATGGTAGATAGCCTCTCTCAGCGTGAGAACACGCTCGAATATCTTCATCGCCTCCAGCGAATGCACATCTGCGGCGCGGAGCAGATACTGCTCCTGCTCTTCTGTGAGCATCCCTATGGAGCGATACCACATCACTACATCAGGATATGCCGTGAGTGAATCGTAGGCAGAACGACCCCAACGTGGGTGCGCCGTATTCACTAGCCCCAAGCACAGCCCCCCCTCTAACGCAAACGAGTTGAGCATTTCTTGGGAGAGATGCTGTTCACTTGGGAGACGCCATTGAGTCATGAAAAATTCCTTTCAGGTATTTTCTTACCAGCTTATATACTTGACAGGTAAGAATTCTGTATGGTATATTCTTACCTGTAATGTATTTTAGCAGGTAAGAAAATGGCTTGTCAATAAGAACATTTACCTTCTAGAAACTGAAGTTGAGAAGAAAGGAAATCGTATGTCACATCACCTTGATACTCCTACTGCACGCGAGGATGGTCGCGTTGATTTGTGTGATCTTTATGTGTTTGATGGAGCTGATTCCAACACAACAGTCCTTATTCTGACTGTGAATCCTGATGCAGGTAAAACATCGCCGACCACCTTCCATCCCGACGTGGTGTATGAGTTGAAGATTGATAGCAATGGAGACGCGATTGAAGAGGTAAGTTACCGCTTTCGCTTCGCTGAACCAGATGCCAACGGAGAGCAGTTGTTCACCGTCTTTCGTGCGGAAGGGGAGGACGCGCAATCGGGCACGGAGGGAGAGCAGATGGCCCAGGGACAGACCAACCAGCAGACCCTGCTCAGTGGAGGAGGCCGTGTCTGGGCGGGTCTGCGAGCAGATGCATTCTACGCTGACGGAGTTGCAGCGCAAGTATTTCTGCAAGCAGCCCTTACACAACAAGCCTATCTTCCACAGGTGTTTGAGCAGGGCTTCAATGTGTTTGAGGGACGCAATGTGACAAGTATTGTGTTGGAAGTCCCAACCGACGTGCTCGGTCAGGGAGTCATTGGCGTCTGGGCGACAACATCCATGCATGGACACGGCCTCTCCGTCCAGATTGAGCGTATCGGACTTCCTCTCATCCAACCCTTCTTGAACATTGACGACGAGCGGAGTGAAGCGCACAACAAGCGTCAGCCGCGCGAAGATATATATGTTAGCCGTTCTCGTATTGCTGATATCGTCACGCAGGTCTCACGCCTTACGGGAACGACAGAGCATCCCGAAGCGTATGGTCAAGCGGTGGCTGATTTACTGACTCCTGATATCCTATCTTATCGTCTTGGAACGTCAGCGAGCTTCAGTTTCGCAACACATAACGGGCGGCGTTTAACGGACGATGTAACCGATGTGGTACTCAGCCTTATCACCAATAGCCCTGTTTCTGATCATGTCAACTACGATGGGCGCATCCAAACGCACTTCCCGTATATGGCTGTACCACAGACGGTTCCAGAGGACGAGCCGACAGTACTCGCACGAGCACAAGCACAGGGACAAACATTACTACAATCACTCGGATAATATGTCGTTTGTACAGAGTAGGCGGAGGAGGCTTCTTACAGTCGCTCTTTCGCCTGATATCGCATAAATTCTAATAGCTCATTGTTTGACTAAATGGTAGAGGGTGGAATGACTTATCCTACACAAGAAGCACGTCGTCAAGGGCTTGCCCTTCTGCTTCTTTCTATCGCACAATTTATGGTTGTGCTCGATTTCTCGATTATCAATGTCGCATTACCATCGATACAGAAGGACCTTGGCTTTTCGACGCAGAGTTTACAATGGGTGGTCAGCGCATACGCGCTGACATTAGGTGGCTTGCTGCTGCTTGGTGGGCGGCTCGCTGATCTTTATGGGCAACGTCGTCTCTTTAGCATAGGGGTAATCCTTTTCTCGTTCGCTTCGCTTGCAGGTGGACTTGCCTCGTCAGGCACCTTTTTGATACTAGCGCGAGTAATACAGGGAATTGGTGCGGCACTTCTTGCTCCCTCTGCTCTCTCGCTGGTTGCCACGACGTTTGCTGAAGGTGAGCCACGGAATAAAGCATTCGGACTCGTGAATGCAGTCGCATCGGCGGCCTTCGCTGCTGGAGCGATCTTGGGTGGGCTGCTCACGGCAGGTCTAGGATGGCACTGGGTGATGTTTGTCAATGTGCCGCTCGGAGTTGCTACAATGATTCTGACACCGTTTGTCCTTCAGAAGAGTCGAGTGCAGAGAGAGCAACAACATATTGATGTCCTGGGAACACTTACCGTCACAGGCGGTCTTGTTGCACTTGTCTATGCACTATCTCAAGGTAACGATGTTGGTTGGCTCTCGCTTCAAACGCTGGGAGTCTTTGCGCTTGCCGCCGTGTTGCTTGTGACCTTTATAATGATTGAGAGACGATCTTCGTCTCCATTAGTCCGGCTTGGAATCTTTCGCCAGCAGAACGTTGCAGGGGCAAATATAGTGAATGCACTCGTCATCGGTTCCTTTGACACAGTAGTATTTATTCTCACACTATACATGCAACGTGTCCTTGACTACTCAGCGTTAGAGACAGGGCTTGCGTTTGTACCGATGGCACTCCTCCTGCTGATCACGTCAAATATCGTAGCACAAATAGCGATGCGCGTTGGTATCAGACGCCTGCTTATTGGTGGAGTAACAGGTTTCGTCGTTGGTTTGCTCTTGCTGACAGGATTGACCGCTCATGGAACGTATATACATAGCCTGCTACTGGGGATCATTGTTGTCTCACTTGGCACCGGTACAACCTTCTCAATCATATTGATTGCAGCCACTGCTGGTGTGAGCGATTCTGAACAAGGACTGGCTTCGGCTCTGTTCAATACCACAGAACAGATCGGAGCGAGCATTGTGCTGGCACTTGCTGTTGCGGCCTCATCGGTGCAGACTACAACACTGTTTCAGCACGGTGAACAGAATAAGAAAGAGGTGTTTACGAGTGGCCTTCACTCCGCCCTTGTCGTATGTATTGTGAGTGCGCTACTGGCCTTCCTCGCAGTGTTTGTTCTGATACGGAAGAAACATACATCCACCTCTAGGGAGATGCCTAAATCCTCAGTGGATATGAAGAAGGATGTGCTGCAATCGGTACCTTATTCCAATTGACCTATCGTGAGTAGTACTGGTAATACCGTTTCTTAAAGAAAGAGGCTAACAATGAGCATTGAGTCCGCATTTACCCACTTTCCCTCTCTGACCACAGAACGCTTACATCTTCGTCAAATTCGTCCAACCGATGCAGAGGCATTCTTTGCGATCAAGTCTGATCGCGAGGTGATGGACTTCTATGGAGACGAAACGCATAAGACACTCGACGAAACGCACGCGCTCATCCGACAACTTCAAGACTCATATGAGAAGCAAGAAGCACTCTTCTGGGTGATCACATATAAAGGCGAGGACACGATCATCGGTTCATGTGCGTTCATTGCTTTCAATCGGGACTTTCAGTATGCAGAAATAGGCTATGAACTCAATCGTGTCTATTGGCGACAGGGTATTATAGCCGAAGCGATAGCTGCCATTCTGACGTATGGGTTCACCGACCTTGAGTTGCATCGTATTGAAGCAGTAACTGATCCGAGAAATACTCCCTCGAAGAATCTCTTACTCAAACTTGGCTTCACCTACGAGGGAAAGCTGCGTCAACGCTTCTTGCTGCGCGACCAGTTTTTGGATGCCCAGTACTTTGGCATACTCAAAGATGAATGGTCCACAGCAGATTAGGCGAGTGTACATTTCCGCTTTTGCTCCATTTCATCCCCAAATTTCAATAGATAACACACCATAAAAAATGGGCTGGCAAATTGCCAGCCCATTTTTTATGGTGTGTTAAATGATGGGCATAAGCGAATGAGCGATGGTCATTCCCAAAACAAGCACAACGGCGAGTCCGAAGTAAACTAATCCTATCACAATACGTGTGCCTATTGGTACATCGTAGTATGCCTTCGATTCCGGTGTGTTCGTTCTCCCACGTGACCAAAGTTGTGTCGCCGCAATGATAATGAAAAAGAGTAAAAAGATCGAGAAATTGCCCGTAAACCAGAGCCAGATTTGATAAATCAATAAGCCTGCGAAACCGAGTATCCAGATACGACGATCAATCGCAGCCAGCACACGTCCACCATCGAATGGCACAATCGGCACGAGATTGAACAGGTTCATAAAGAAACCAAAGTAGGCGAGCGGTGCCCAGATCGTATGCGCCATTGACGATGTTTGCGCTAGTACAAGACAGATCGACGATGCGATAGCTCCTGCAATTGGACCCGCGATACCAACCTCGGCCTCGTCTTTGGCGTTCGCTGGCATCTGCCGCATCATTACTGCGGCTCCAAGCAGTGGAATGAAGATCATGCCGCCAACGGGCATACCTTTTATCTTCATGACGATGGCGTGCCCCATCTCATGGAGAAAGAGTAACGCAACCAGTCCAAAAGCGAACTGCCAACCAAAGAACACGGAGTACACGACGATGGAGACAGCCGCCGAAAGTAGGGCGGGTGCGAACTTAATAAAAAAGAGCAAGCCCTTGAATTTGAGCAACAAGCCACCAATAGTCACAGCGAGACTACCAAGTCCAGCCAGCCCTCTACGTTTCTTAGGAGCATCAGTGCTACCGTGTGTAGCCGCGTCGCGCTGCTCAGCACCAACGTCTGTGGTATAGCCGTTCATAAGAGTCGGGTTGCGATACTCTTGCATCTGGGGAGCATCGTTTTGTATTGACTCTTGAGTCTGAGTAGGTACGTTCCTCCCTGCATACTCATAGTAACCTGATGGTTCTGTGTATGGGTCGTAGCCCGTATAGGGATCGAGCGGTTGTACGGGTTGAGCAGAACGAGACTCTTGCTGGTAATAATTTGGATTAGCGTAGTGTGTCTCTTGAGACATATCGCTATATTCCGAAAAGTCGTTAGGATTGTGATACACAATGTGCCTCAATTCCGCGAATGTGGAATGAACTTATTTTATCTTTTTTACGTATATATTATCTATACGATAAAACATACGCGGAAGTTCAGGTATTCCATCTCACTAAAAAATTGATAGGCTAATTACTCTCAGCCTTCACAGTTCCTTCGAGAAAACGCCGCAACAAATTGAGTGCAGAGAGTACAGCCAAACGCTTGTTATCGTCACGGCTGGAACTACGTCCAGAACCTTTCGCTACTACCACGCCAATTGGTCCCTCGACAGCAATATGAACGGTACCGACAGGTTTGTCCTCCTGCGTATCAGGACCGGCAACGCCAGTAATACCTATGCCAAAATCGGTTCCTAGTCGTTCGCGTACTGCATGAGCCATCGCCCGTGCCGTCTGTTCGCTCACAACTCCGTATTGTTCCACAGTTTCCTTTGGCACGCCCATTTGCTCTTTGAGGTCTGTACTATAAGAAACAATGCCACCGATAAAATGTTTCGAGCTACTCTTTACATCGGTAATTGTGCTTGACAGCAAACCGCCAGTCATTGACTCCATGACGCCTAACGTCTGATTACGCGATTGCAACAGATCGCCTACGACACTTGCAAGTGTGTCCTTATCAATGCCAAATACCGCGTTGCCAAGTACCTCGCGTACCTGAACCTCCATGTCATTAACCTGTTGTTCGGCCTTCTCTATCGTGTCTGCCTTTGCGGTAACACGCACATCAATGGCATCATTTTTCGCATAGGTAGCAAGCGTTGGATTTGTGCTATGAATCAAGGAACCAAGCTTCTCCTCTACGGTAGATTCGCCCAGTCCAGCGACACGTAGAATGCGCGTAAAGATTATGCCGCCTGTGTGCGAACTTAGCCTCGGAATAACCTCGTTCTCCCACATGCGATACATCTCGCGTGGCACTCCTGGCATGGCAACGATAATGTGATTATCCTTCTCAACCCACCAGCCGGGAGCTGTGCCAACGGGATTAGGAATCGCCTGTGCCGAGGGAATGAGCGTTGCCTGCTTCACGTTGCGTTCTGGCATCTGCGCCTTCATGTACGCGAACTTCGCTCGCAGGTCCGCCTCTAGCGTCGCGTCAACCTGCATTGTCTCACTAAGTAGTGTACTAATCGACTCGCGTGCAAGATCATCTTCTGTAGGACCGAGACCACCCGTCATAATGATAAGGTCGGAGCGTTGCCATGCACGTTGTAGCGTCTCGACAATGCGCCCCTGATTATCACCTACCTGCGACACGAAATACAGGTCAATGCCAAGTGTAGGTAAACTTTGGGCTAGATAGGTTGCATTTGTATCTGTAATATGCCCAAGCAGAAGTTCGGTACCACAGGAAAGAATTTCAGCACGCATGAAGCCTCCAATAAAAAAGAATTGCAATCATTGTAACCAGGAGTTAAAAAATGAGAAGTATTTTCCCTTCTCAGCATAGCCACCCTATTCTACCACACAGGATGTACTATCAACATATTGTGTCAGACGCATAGAAAAATCAACATGTTGTGCCAAAAGGGTTGTAATTACGGTTTATTCAGAGTATACTAGCTTGCGTAGACACGAAATAAGAACAAGTTTTCGTATCGCACAGTTATTTCAATTTTGTAGTTTGTCCGTAGGAAAAGAAGGAGCTATCACGAATGCTGGAGCAGCAAGAGCGTTCCACTGGCGACCAGTCGGGCGTTGACGCACAGAGTATGACACAGCTTGAGGGAATTCGCAACAAGGTCTTTATAGATAGATATTCACTCAAAGACGCTAGTGGGAAGCCGTTGGAGTTATACCCCGAACATACATGGGCGCGTGTTGCGCGTGGCATCGCTGAGGTCGAGAAGACAGAGGAGCAACGTGCCTACTGGGAGAAGCGTTTCTATGAAGTCCTCACAAACTTTCAATTTGTTCCTGGTGGTCGTATTCTCGCTGGTGCAGGTTCTGGACATCAAGTAACATTTTATAACTGCTACGTTATACCATCACCTGAAGATAGTAGACAAGGCATTTTAGACAATTTGAAGCTAATGACCGAAATCATGGCTCGTGGCGGTGGCGTTGGTATCAACCTCTCCACACTACGACCACGCGGCTCCTACATCAAGACGGTGAATGGCACTGCATCGGGTCCCTGCTCATGGGCGCAATTGTACTCAGTAGCAACAGGAGATGTAATTCAGCAAGGCGGCTCGAGGAGAGGGGCATTAATGCTTATGCTGGACGACAACCATCCTGATGTGGAAGAGTTCATTACGGTCAAGCGTACAGCAGGTAAAATCGAGCATGCCAACCTCTCCGTCGCCATCTCCGATAAATTCATGACAGCGGTCAAAGAAGATACTGACTGGGATTTGGTGTGGCAAGGTGAAGTCAAAAGAACGATTCGCGCTCGTGACCTGTGGGACCTGATCTGTAAATCAGCATGGGAGTCGGCAGAGCCAGGCATGGTGTTCATGGATCGGTACAATACAGAGTCGAATACATGGTACTACGAGAATATTCGGTGCGTGAATCCATGTGTTACAGGTGATACGCTAGTTTCTACCGAATATGGATATACAAAGGCAAGTGATTTACAAGTAGGAATGAAAGTTCGCACACCAGCAGGACTCAAGCCTATTGAGAAGATGTATAACAATGGGCTTCAGCGCATCTATCGTGTAACCTTTTCTGATGGTGGTTATCTGGAAGGGACTGCGGATCATAAGTTAAAAGTCGTTCGTGACAAGAAATATCAATGGGTTCCTGTTTCAGAACTATCCGAGGGCGATAAGGTTCTGGTTGTAGCAAATGAGACATTTGGACCTCGGCAAAATCTTCCATTGGAAGCGATGGAGTATATTGCCAAACGCGAACTGAATGTCTCCAACTTCTACGACCGTAAACTTGGTCTCATTGTCGGCACCGTATTAGGTGATGGCATGCTTCGTGAACAGACAAGGGGGGATAGCCATTCATATGAATGCAAGGTTGCCTTTGGAAGACAAGAAGATGGTTGGTATGATACACTCACAAATTTGATAACGAGTATGAACATTCATACCCATCGTACACTTGTCGAAAAAGAGATTGTTAGTGAGGGTGGCGTTGCCGTTAAGCATGGGTCTGTGCGACTAGACTGTGGTAAATTGGCATCTTTGCTAGTACATGCAGGTTTAACGCCCAATATCAAAGCTCCGCAAAAGACCATTCCAACAGCTTTTATGGGCATGGAAAAAGAGTTTCTGGCTGGAGTTCTTGATGGCCTCTTCTCGACAGATGGCAGCGTACTGATGAAACAGGATAACCCATTGTTACGCTTCCATACATCATCATACGAATTGGCACAACAGGTGCGCTTACTCCTACTCCAATTCGGTATTCACGGACGCATCTATCGCTCAACTCGTGATGAGGATTTAGAGTACGATGGTCGCTCAATGTACGGCACGGGTGAGAAATACGATGTAGTCATTATAAATGAAGGCATTACACGTTTTTACGCCGAGATTGGTCTTAGTCATCCAGAAAAAGCGGCACGTTTGAAAGAGATTGCTGAAAATTGGCACTATATTGGTGGTTCGTGGACAGCATCGGTTGTCTCGATTCAAGATACCGAGCGCGAGGAAGAGGTTTATGATCTCTACGAACCTGACACACTTACATGGATCACCAATGGGTACTGCTCGTTAGACTGCGGTGAGCAAGGTTTGCCGCCTTTCGGCGTGTGCAACTTAGGAGCGTTGAATTTGTCTGCTTTCGTGCAGAACGGGCAGATGAATTGGGAGCATCTGGCGGAGATGAGCAAGGTGGCGATGCGCTTCCTCGATAATGTGGTTGATGCCAATGAGTACTTCATTAAGGAAAATGAAGAGGCGCAAATGGGCACCCGGCGTACTGGATTGGGGACGATGGGGCTAGCTGATGCGCTGATTAAGATGAAGGTCGCCTATGGAAGTGACGAATCGTTGCCAATCATCGAGCGCATCTATGCGACCATCCGCGATGCCTCGTATGAAGCCTCGTCGGACAATGCAGCCGAGAAGGGCGCGTTCCCGATGTTTGATCGCGACAAGTACATGCAGGGACGCTTCATTCAACGCTTACCCAGAAAGGTACAGGAAAAGATCGAAAAGCAGGGTATTCGTAACGCGGTACTACTAACACAGGCACCAACGGGTACAACCAGCTTGCTTGCGGGCGTGAGTTCTGGTATCGAGCCGGTCTACGACTTTGCGATGATACGCCGTGACCGCACAGGCGAACACATCATGTATCATCCCTTGTTGCAAGAGTGGCGCGATGCTCATCCCGACGAGACGACGGCACCGAGCTACTTTGTGTCGTCGAAGGATTTGACGCCGGAAGAGCATGTACGTGTGCAAGCGAAGGTGCAACAATACACCGACTCTAGCATCAGTAAGACAGTAAACGCTCCGAATGAGCATACCGTTGAACAGGTGCAGAAACTATACCGTCTGGCCTATGAGATGGGATGTAAGGGCATCACCTACTATCGTGATGGTTCGCGTGATGCTGTGTTGACCCGTGTCGAGGATGAGAAGAAGGCGGCAGAGAAGGCACAACAAGCGGTAGCACCTGTCGCACCTGTCGCCGTCTCTATTCACGATGGCGTTAAGCAGCGTCCAGCACTGGTCGAGGGCTATACGCGACAGGTACGCGCACCGGAGGGCAAGATCAACGTCACCATCAATAGTGATGACGACGGACCGTTGGAGGTCTTTGTCAACGTTGGTAAAGCGGGTAGTGACATTGCGGCACTGGCTGAGGCACTTGGTCGTTTAATCTCGCTCAACCTGCAAATCCTCAGCCCTGTCTCGCAGTCTGACCGTGCTCAGGAGATCGCCGATCAGTTGCGTAACATCGGTGGCAACCGCTCAGTTGGTTTCGGTCCACAACAGGTGCGCTCTCTACCTGATGCTGTCGCGCGTGCGTTAGAGCTACACATGGCATCGCTGCAAACAACAGTCGATGCGGTGAAAGCTGAGGCTCATGACGAAACGCAAGAACATGCTCACAACATACATGTCGATGGTTCAGCACCTGCAAGCCTTATGCATCTCAATGTGACGGGCAATCTCTGTCCGCAGTGCGGCTGCAACACGATGGTCTACGAAGAGGGCTGTCGCAAATGCTACAGTTGTGGACACAGCGAGTGTTAGAATTCGTCTAAGTTTCGGAGGTAATGTCTTCTGCAAAGAAGCTCCATTGAACAGATAGGTGAAAAGACACATGTCTTTTCACCTATCTGTTCAATGGAATAAATATCCATATTTCCTAAGAGGACCACTATCTTAACACCAGACCCT
>CAXUHG010000002.1:128992-161206 GCA_964250805.1 uncultured Ktedonobacteraceae bacterium
AATGGAATAAATATCCATATTTCCTAAGAGGACCACTATCTTAACACCAGACCCTTGACTTACTTAGAGATCGAGCGTTATCCAACGATGCTCTTTTATGGAACGATAGGCGGCATCGATGATGGTGTTGATAATCAATCCATCCTCAAAGGTTTCACGTGGCTGCTTCCCTTGAGCGACACATTCAACAAAATGACTCATCTCCTCGTGATAGCCATAAACGCGAGCCTCATCGGGCAGGGGAAAAATCCAGCCACTATTGGATTCGGCTTTCTCAAGCACGTAGCTGCTCGTTGCACGCACAAAGGCGTTAATGGGGGTCGAACGAGTGACATCGGTGAAAATGCTACCCTCTGTGCCGTACACCTCATTACGTAGATCGAGGGAGCCGCGTGCGGTCCAGCTGGTCTCACTCTGTGACAGTGTACCATCTTCAAAGCGCAACAGGACGACAGCATTGTCTTCAGCTGCAGTTTTGTCTTTATGTACCATAAGACCGCCCCAGCCAAGTACCTCTACAGGCTTAATATTTTTCCCAACAAAATAGCGTGCAGCCTCGATAGTATGACAACCCATATCAAGTAGTGCTCCACCGCCAGCTTGTTCAACATCCCAAAAGTGGGGCGCGTGTGGGCCGGAATGCGCTTCACGTGAGCGTACTGTCAGTACACGTCCAATTGAGCCTTCGTCAATCAAAGACTTTGCGTTCATGACGGCGGGGCTAAATACCTCAGTTTCGCCGTAGCAGTGCAACACTCCCGCTTTTTGTACCGCCTCTAGCATCTTACGTGCCTCAATAGCATTTCGTCCTAGCGGTTTTGTACAGGCTACATGCTTTTTGTGTTCGGCTGCAAGCAACACAGCCTCCAGATGCATATTGTTGGGAAGCGCAATGATGAGAAGGTCAATGTCTGTGCGTGCGGCAAGCACCTTCATATCATCACTCGATTCAGGAATATGCCAGTGCTGCGCAAAATCCGCCGCTTTACGTGCATCGCGCCCATAGACCGCCACTACCTCTTGATGAGGGACCTGTACCAGACCTTGCATGTAGAATGTGGCAACAAAGCCACAACCAAGCATACCAATCCGTACCATAATAATAACCCCTTTCAGCATTGAATGGACATAATCTTTGTTAATAATACACGAGAGATTATGACAAATCAAGGGGACGTTGACGACGTGTGTGACCATTCACGCGATAGGCATAGCGATCCGCACGTGAAACAGCCGTGGCAGCGGTCAGTGGTTCATCATTGGGTAAATACATCACACGCATGACGTATAAGACTGCGTCTCCCTCTGCTACACCAAGTAGACTAGCCTCAAATAAGGTTGCACCTCGTGCCGATATCGTGTCTTCTGCACGAGCTAACTCCAGACCATAACGCTTTTCCAGTGTCTCATAGAGTGATTCGCCCTCCAACCCCTTCTCAATCAGATCGGGTACAAAGCGTTGCCGCAGATAGTCAATCATGAGAGAAAGCGGTTCGTCGTTAGCATAGCGCAATCGTTGAAGGCGCAATACAGGTTCAGGAACGGCAGTATCGAGGCGTAGTGCTGCTGCTACCCACGTAGGGGGAATGACTTGCAACATCTCGTAATCTACGGTTTGCGGATGAAGCCCTAGTTCACGCATACTCTCACTCCAGCTATGCGGCATGCCTAATTCTTGCGTTACTTTGGACGACGCAACAAACGTTCCGCTTCCCTGCCTTCGCAGCAACAAACCGGCATTTACCAGTTCGTCAATTGCGTGGCGAATAGTGATGCGGCTGACACCAAAGCGTTGTTCCAGTTCGTTCTCCGTTCCAATTGAGTCACCGGGCTGCATTTGTCCCTCAATCTCGGCACGTAGCACCCGCGCTATCTGGCGATAGCGCGGTCCCTCAACATCCTCTTTCATAGCTTTTCCCCATTCATCGAGAGATTTCCTTCCCTACAAAGGTTATAATATGTTATACTCTTTTCAGAGTAATTTGTTGAGAGAAGTGAAAAGATCATAATGTATACTCCATAAAGATCAGATTTTTCTCTCACATTATAGCGTTAAAGTAGATACAAAGGGAATAGGTAATGTCCTCCATACTCTGTTTCGGCAACTTGCAATTTGACGTGTTATGCCGCACCGTAACAGCTTTGCCTCCCCCTGGCAGACTTCAAGGTATTGATGGCATCGACTTTTCTCTCAGTGGCAATGGTGGCAATGTTGCTGCTGTACTTGGTTGTCTGGGCATACCCGTTGAACTAGCTGGCTATAGCGGTGCTGACCTGATTGGCGAACAATTGCGTATGACACTTACTCAGTTAGGTGTTGGCGTTGATAAGCTGTTGCACCATCCCAATACAGGTACAGGGACCTCGGTTATCACGCTCTCACCCGATGGAGAACGCAGCATTCTCTTCGTCAATGGAGCGAATGAGTTATTTGATCTGGACAGCGTTCCTGATGCTTGGCTTGTTGGTAATCAGGTAATCGTGGTAAGCAGCATCTTTGTCTTACCACAATTTAGCAGTGAGGCGGTCGAACACCTCTTTGCGAGAGCGCGACGACATGGTATTACCACAGTGTTGAATACGTGTTGGGATGCCAACAGGCAAGGTTTGGCGTTCTTACATCCTATACTGAAAGAAACCGATTATTTCATTCTCAGCTACGATGAAGGACGAGACCTGACCGGACATACACTTCCAGAAACTATTCTTGCAGAGCTTACGTCGCTTACAGCAGGCACAGTTATCATCACCTTGGGAGCCGATGGCTGTTGTTTACGTACAGACGAAGGTCTACTACATACTGTTCCAGCGTTATCGGTCGAGGCCACCGATTGCACAGGTGCTGGCGATAGCTTTGTAGCGGGCTTTAGTGCGGGTCTTCTCAAAGGTCGTTCAGCGCTAGAGTGCGCTCGTCTCGGCTGCGTGGTCGCCTCTTTCGCTGTCACTGGCCCCGGTGCCTATTCGCGTATGCCGTCATTATCAGATTTAGAGCAATTGGAAATTGTTTAGAAGAGTGAAAGAAGTTCGCAGGGATTCCGTTTGTAGCATCCCCACAAACTTCCTAGTGACCAATCACCATAACCATTATTTCAATGGAGGCAAGCAACTATGGACAACATGCTTAATCGTTATGCAGGTTTGCAGCAAGTGTTTTCGAGTGGGCTTTCAGTGGTCCAGTCGGCGGAACGTTTGCGGCGTTTTGCATACGTCGAACAACGCTGTATGCGCTTATTGTCATCACGCATAGTAACCATTCCTGAACGAGATGTGAAGGTACTGCTTGGGCGTCTGCAATATGAAGATGCTGTTCATGCAGAAGGCTTACGTCAACGCATCGTTGAGTTGCGCACGAATAAGAGTAAGTTAGAAATTGTGCCAGATACAGCACTAGAAATCCTCTTCGACGAGGCAGAACATGTGCCTGGTAGCTATCCCTTTCTCGCAATTGTTACACGCATCATCAAGCCTGCCTTGCATCACGCCTATTGTGCCTATATCGACGCTACCAATGATCTCGCCGACTATCCCAGCGTTCGCCTACTACGCCAACACATTGCCGACGAGAAAGAACATCTCCAGTTGCTGAACATGGCATTGCAAGACATAACACCAACTGAGCAGGAGAGCCAGCAGGCAGAGGAATGGCAAGCATCATTAAGTGCCTTTCTTGCAGCCGCGGGTGGTATTGATGGTACAGCGACGCATACAGAGCCACAACCACGCCAAGTCTCGCAAGAACCGTATCATATTCCACATGTACTGGTGCGTGACAACGAGATTCCACGTGTCTGGGACTATGTCGCCCCACCATTACAGGATGCCCCAGCTCACCTTAACTACATGATGGGCCTCCGTCTCAGTGAAATCAATGTAGCAGAGGGACTCGCACTTGTACTGAATGAAACACCAGCGATGCCGTGGAGTTTTTATTTTGACATTTCGCGCCACTGCTGGGACGAAATCCGTCATTCACTGTTTGGCGAGGCTGGTGTAGAGAACACCTATGCAAACTATACAGCTATTCCTATGCGCGACTACGAAGGTGTCTTTGTGATGGAGTCCTCCCTTTTGGAACACTACGCGGTGCTTGGGCTAGAGGTTGAGGGCAAAAACATGAAATACCCTCCTGGAAAACGCCAGGAGTGGGAGTTTGCTCGTGATATTGCACAGCATCCCTTAATGACTACCTTTCAAGATTTTGACTGGGCTGATGAGGTACTCCACGTCAATATTGCACGCCGTCAACTCGATGGATGGTTTGAGGGTGGGCTAAAAGCGATTGGTCCCTTTGCGACAAGCGGCAAAGAACATCGTCTACGTGTCAAACAGCGTCACGCACCTACAACTCTTGCTGATATTCCACAAAGCCCACCCACACACGACGTGTAGGAGACCTGTTAGTTGGTGCAGATGAACTACACTCTTGCGTCCGCTCACACATTGCTATAGCAATGAAACCACGCTATGCTGGATACACTTGTTGGCGTGGGATTGCACAAACGACGAGGACCAATATTGAGACGCGGGCTTGGGGAAAGGGAGCTCAATTTGGTATTGCTCCTATGAGCAAAGGGCGAGCCTACTAGTTTGCTCAACGGTCTGCTCTTGAAGGGCAGGCAGAAAAGTCTTGTGGGAGAAAACGCGAATTGACCGAGTGTCTAAAGACCGAAACGAATGTGATGACGGGGTTGCGTGCGTATGAAAAGCGAAGAGTCAACCGCGCAAATACAATTGCGCGGCTCGCAGGGTTCACTGGGCAAGCAGTGCAACTGGAGAAGCCTATCGCGGTATCGCTACGAGATGCGTTCCTCAAAAAGATACCGCCTCGTGTGCTCTTACAACAACCGACATGGATTGTAGAGTATCAAGCGTTATGAGGTCTTTGTCAACGTTAGACTCACGTATTCCTTGCGACCTGATGAGACATAATGCTGATGAGAAACTCGTTGATACCATCAGTAGCATCAGATGTTTCAGGGGTAAAAGGTCCATTGCTACACCATAAGCTCTTATCATTCGTCTTGTTACTGGGACGACTATTCCGTACCGCCAGCACGCCCTTCACCACCTTTTTCGGAAGATGTATCTCAACATGAACACTAGCTGCTTCGGGCAGAGGATTACTGAGTAAGACCGCCAACCCTTGCTCGTGTATATTCGCGGTAACACCGCTAAAACTGCCGCTCGCGGCATGCACTACTACGGGCACATGCACTGGAAAACGATACGTATTGCGACGTGTAATATGCTGCATCACGCTACGTATAGCGCCCATGATAATGAAAAGATTGTACAAGGCCCAGACTTCTGACATCAGCAACGCACCAGTATTTGCACCAACACTGCCAAAGAGACCAATAAAATGCAAACTACCAACTATCATACTCACAAGGATTATCCCTATAATGAGATAGTAGGGCCATACAAGCTGCGTGATAGCACCTAGCCCTTCGCTTGCGGCTTTAGGTGTAACCTTAAACCCCTTAGGTTCTAGTCCGACGAGCGCAAATGACGCTTTGATAAATGTCATCATCTTGAGTAAGTTGTAACGCTCTGTCTCGATAGGTTTGAAGTGTCCTCTACCCAATGCTACATTTGCAAGCATACCTAAAGCGAAGTATGGAATAAAGTGTAAAACGAAAGGTAGTATTCCAACATGGATAGGTAAAATGGCTGTAAAAAGCACAACAGATGGAGCAAGGGTGTATATCAGACGTTGAAATGACTCGAAGTAGGTGATGATAGAAGCAATGTAGTTAATACGTTGTCCAAAGCGCAGACCTCGCTTGAAAAATGGACTTTCCCTACGCAACACTTGCATAGCACCTTGACCCCAGCGCAACCGTTGCACAGTAAATGCTTGGAAATCTTGAGGTGCAAGTCCCATTGAAAGTACCTCGTCGTGGTAGATGGACTTCCATCCGGCAGCATGAATGCGTAAGGAGGTATGAATATCTTCTGTCACGGTCTCGGTTGCTATACCACCAACAGATCGTAGAGCAGAGCTACGCATAACTGAATTGGAGCCACACCAGAAAGCTGCATTCCAGCGATTTTTACCGGGCTGAATGACATTGTAGAAAAGCGATTGCTCGTGCCAAGTCTGCCTATGATGCCAATTTGTCTTATGTTGTAGGGAGTCAAGATTGTAAAATTCCTGTGGCGTCTGCACAAATGCAACCTTCTCGTCAACAAAGTAACCAAGCGTATGCTCCAGAAAGTCGGGCAGAGGTACCTGATCGGCATCGAAAATCGCAATGAATTCACCACGGGTCTTAGCGAGTGCGGCATTGATGTTTCCAGCTTTGTGATGTATGTTGTCTGACCGTGTAAGATAATGCACCCCCATTGCTTCACACAATTCACGTAGTGCTGGACGACGACCGTCATCCAGTACCCATGTTTCATGTGGATAACGCACATTCACTGCTCCTAATATCGTCATTCGCAAAATTGAGAGGTCTTCATTATAGGTAGGAATGAGGATATCAACAGTTTTTCCTTCAGGTGCCGCAGGATGCGGTACAGGCTTCAAATCCCACGTCATGAACATAAACAAAACAGAGTTGATTGCTCCGTGTAGTTCTGCCAATAAGAGGGGGAGAGAAAACCACAACGCATCTACATTCAATGTGTATAATGTGCGCCAGTAGAGATAATAAAACGTGTAGCACAAAGCTGCTAAAGCTAGAATACGAGCAACGGACGTTCTAGAAAGAAAGTTCCGCAACAAACCGTACAAGAGACACCTCCATGATACTACTTTCAAGAAAGAGCTTCTACTCAAATCTATCGGCATCATCAATGGAAAGCACGAGTACGTACAAAGAACTCAATAAAATATTGTACAATGCTGTTATACTTCATCCAAGAGAAATCCGTCCCGTTCCTAAACAAGTATTGCTTCTGGAACATACTAAAAAGAATTTGGAGAACTATGATGTCACGACAACAGAGATTTATCTATCCATCTTTTATAAGTACAATTCTTCTAAGCTTGCTTATCGGTATGTTCCTATTTGCAAGGAAGCGTGTTAAGAAGTCAAAGTCATCTTCTACAATCACGAAACATTCCGTGGAGACTTCTCCTGAGGACACAATCAAGTATTGGACAGCGGACAAAATGCGAGATGCTAAACCTGCTCCTATGCCTGAGGTCAACGAGCGGAACCTAAAGAAATCTTCCTCATCTCGTCTCCAATAGGTTTGCTGAAAGAGAGATGGCCCCATGCAGCGACTCTATCGTTTCGTTCTTCATCCATTGACGGGTAAAGTATTTCTTTGCTTGCTCGTCGGTTCGTATCTAATGTACCTTATGGCATATACGCATTTCCTCCCTATATCGCTGTTTGCATCTTCGCTAACAATTAGTGATCATCCGGTGGGAGCCAGTCCTAACGATGCGCTTCAATACTGGACACCTGCAAGTATGCACGATGCTACTGATGTTGACTCACAAATTATGCTTACTTCCAGCGCGACATTCAGTAACACAGACCAGAGCCAGGTCAAAGCGGCACAGCAAAAAGGGCAACCAGGACTGGATAAGAGCCTCTATCCACTCTCAACGGTGGGAAAAGTCTTTTTTACCACTGCCTCTGGTCAAAATTCTATGTGTTCTGGTACTGCCGTCATAAGCAAGAATTCCAATACCGTTGACACAGCGGGTCACTGTCTCTACTATCGTAGTGGCTGGTCACGGAACGTGATTTTCTGCCCTCTCTACGATAATGGCAGCACGCCCTATGGTTGCTGGGCTGCACGCGACTTAGAGGTTCCCTCTGACTGGATAGATGCCAAACCAAATGACTTTCATCACGACTTTGGTATAGCGATTGTTGCACCCAACGACGAGGGCAACTTAACCAACGTAGTTGGCGGTGCTGGTTGGGCGTATAATCAGCCAATTCATCAACCCTTCTACGCCTACGGCTATCCTGCTGGCTATCCTTTCGATGGTCAAACTCGACAGTCCTGCGAAGCTTCTTCTGGCACGCTCTGGCAACATGGAGATGGCAATGTGGTCTCCATTCCGTGCAATATGACGGGTGGCTCCAGTGGAGGTCCCTGGTTCATTCAGAGTGGAGGCAACTGGTATCTCAACGGGCACAACGACTTCATCAGCAGCATTCAGTATGGACATATGTTCTCACCCTACTACGATGATACGTGGTATGCACTGTACAGTAAGGCGCAACAATCTTAAAAACAAGAATACTTCAATTATCCTACACATTTTGACCTTGACATTGTACTGATTTTCAGTACAATAAAGCTTATGAAGGATTTTAGTATTTCAGGGCTGTTATGGGACGATTTTAATGAGGCACATATATGGGAGCGTCACCAGTTAACACGCGATGAGGTTGAAGAAATAGCGTATGGACTCCCTGAAAACCTATACGCACGTTATACGTATGGAGATCGCCTCTTAGTCATTGGGCCAAATGCAAACAAACGGCTCATGGTTCTTATTTTAGCATTCAAGGAAACAGGAAAATATTATCCAGTTAGTGCTCGTCCAGCAAGCAAGAAAGAGCGTCTCGAATATAGAGAATGGAAGGCAGGAACTCAACAATGAGCGACAAATCGGTATATAATGGTCCAGAATATCCAACAAAAGCGCATGGCTCAATACCTGCCTTTAATAGTTATGAAGAAGAGGCTAATTTTTGGGACACACACGACACTACAGACTTTACAAAAGAAACTGAAGCTGCAAAAGTCCACGCGACACATAATCTCTCCACGAACATACAGGTACGATTTGATTCAGAAACTGACCATGAACTAGAGGCAATAGCACGTGAGTACGGAATGAAGAAGGCAACACTAATACGCACTTGGGTATTAGAACGATTACGTCATGATCAGAATCGTCATGTTTCCTGAGCAAACCTACACTAATCCAATTTTTGGCTGTCAAGAACTGCGTTCATAGCTAGAAAGCTTAGCAGTAGGTCTCTACAAACAAAAAAGGAAACAATTCATAGTGCAACTCTCCCGACCCCAAATTCTGATTCTCACCACCCACACGGGCGGAGGACACATTAACCTCGCGCAATCCCTCAAGGAGATGCTTGGCTCGAAGTATCAGGTTGACATCGCCGACCCGTACCCCAATCTGATGCAACAGTATTACTCTACGCTCAGCCGCTATTTCATGTGGTTTTGGGATTTTCAATATACATTGATGGATAACGATGTCGGCGCATGGCTCGTGCATAGTGTTCTGACGTTTTTCGTAAAAAAGCGCATTGCCGCTCTACTTATGCAAACGCAGCCACAACTTATCATTTCGACACATCCCCTACTCTCATATGAGATTGCGCGAGTCAATCAACGATTGAGCAGAAGAATTCCCCTGGTGTTTCAACTCACCGATCTGGAGCAGACGCACACGGCATGGTTCACAGAAAAGTACGCCGACGCCTATCTTGCTCCAACGAACGAAATTTGTGTACAGGCGGAGCAGCACGGGATATCAGCACAACGACTACATGTCACTGGTAGACCTGTACGTCGTCAATTTTTGCAACAGGAGCTAGCGACAAAAACAGAGCTTTTGCCAACGCTTGGCCTTGATCCTACACGCTTCACAATCTTTCTGCAGGGAGGCGCAAAAGGCTCGGCTGGCATTGAGCGCACGGTAAAAAACTTTCTTGACGCCGATATCTCGACACAAATTATTCTTGCAGTTGGCAACAACAAGGTACTCGCGGAACACTTCGCCAACGTTGCACGGCTAAGCGTTTTGCCATTCACACCAAACATTGCACCCTATATGGCGGTTTCGGATTTGATCGCGGGCAAGGCCGGTGCAAGCTTTCTTTCTGAGGCGTTTACTTTAGAGAAACCCTGTCTCATTACTTCATACATTCCAGGGCAGGAGACGCCAAACCTCCGCTTTTTGCAAAGACATGATCTAGGTTGGGTGTGCCTGGATATGCAGGATCAGCAAGAATTGGTGAACAAAATTACTAGCAATCCAACTCTGCTTGCGGAAAAGGTCGAGAGCATTCAGACCTATAAAGCATGGAACATACAGGCAAATCAGGCCATCTACGATATCGTAGATGGCCTGATTGTTTCCTAACACATGAAGAATAGATACTCTTCAATGTTAGAAAAAGTGCTACTTGGAGACTTTGTTGGTAGTGTTGCGCCAGTTTACAGTGGGAGCAATCAAGTGCGGATCAATGCGGTCTCTGTATTCCAACGCTAGTTTCATGAGCGACTCAAGCACGGTGTCTGAAAGCAGATGCGGCTCAAGGCCAAGTTCGAGCAACCCAGTGTGAGTTGCATTATAGTAGTGTTGCTCTTGCTCGACGCGAGGGTTGGGCAAGTAATTCACGTCTACACGTAATCCACGCTTCTGACTCTGCTTGACCACGATTTCCGACAGTTCGTTGAGCGAAAACTGCTCGGTAATCTGGTTGAACACACGGTAATCGCCCGCTTTTGGCTCGGACAACGCCACTAGCTCGATACAACGTATCGTATCACGAACGTTGATATAGCCCCGTGTCTGTCCACCTTTGCCATAAACTGTAAGAGGATAGCCAGCAGCAGATTGTACACAGAAACGATTTAGTGCCGTACCATAGATTTGGTCGTAATCAAAACGCGTTGCCAGACGCGGGTCACGCATTGTTTCATCGGTCTCAACGCCATACACAACGCCTTGATTAAGATCGGTGGCACGGATACCCCAGACCTTACAGCAGAACATGATGTTGTGACTATCATGAACTTTTGAAAGATGATAAAAGGAGCCTGGTTGCTTAGGAAAAGGGAGGACATCCGAGCGGCCTTTATGATGAATCTCAATAAAGCCCTCTTCGATGTCGATATTGGGCGTGCCGTACTCCCCCATCGTGCCTAGCTTGATAAGGTGACAATCCGGGGCGAAGTCCTTGATGGCATAGAGAACGTTGAGCGTTCCTACGACATTGTTGGTCTGCGTATAGACGGCGTGCTTGCGATCAATCATAGAGTAAGGGGCAGAGCGTTGCTCCGCGAAGTGGATGACCGCTTCTGGCTGAAACGACTGGAACACAGAGGATAGAAGGTCGTAGTCCATCGCATCGCCAATATGCACATCGATAGTTTTTCCCGAAACCTCTTTCCACACCTCGACACGCTTTTGAAGGGTCTCAATAGGGACGAGGCTATCAAAGCCTTGCTCTAAATCGAAGTAGCGGCGTGTAAGATTATCGAAAATGGCAACTTCATGACCTTGCTGTGAAAGGTACAACGATTGAGGCCAGCCAAGATATCCATCGCCTCCAAGGATAAGAATACGCATGTTTACTCCCAAAAAAGTTGTTTCTGACGCTGGTACGAATGAAAACGACTAAACGTGTCAAACATTGCCTTTAAGCAAGGTGGAGAGACGTTCCATCTCACACTTGCTGCTCATCGACGACCGCCTGCTTTTGTCACGTATCGTACCACCCAATATGATACCCCCAGATGAATAAAATTTCATATTTTCATCACGAAGACACATGATAAAATGAAACTGATGTTATCCACAATAAGCCAGGAGAGATGAGAGATGAGTCAATTTCGTGAGGATCGCTACTTTTCATCGGAGCCAACGCAACGCAACATTGCACGTAGCCTCTATGCACAGGTACAGCGATTACCGCTTATTTGTCCACATGGACATGTCGATCCGCGTTTGCTAGCTGCTGATACCTATACATGGGGCACACCTGTTGACCTGTTGATTATTCCCGATCACTACATTTTTCGTATGCTCTACTCGCAAGGCATTCCGCTGGAACAGTTAGGCATTCGGCGCAAAGATGGCGGAGCGATAGAAGAGGACCATCGTAAAATCTGGCAAACGGTCTGTGACACATGGTATCTCTTTCGCGGCACACCTTCATCGCTCTGGTTACAGGATGAGCTACACGATATTTTTGGTGTTGAGGCAAAACTGAACTCAAAGAACGCTCAAGCTATCTATGACCAGATCGCAGAGAAATTGCAGCAACCAGAATTTCAGCCGCGCCGCCTCTTCGAGCGTTTCAATATCGAGGTGCTGGCAACGACTGATGCCGCAACCGATACGCTTACATATCACAAGCAAATTCGGGAATCAGACTGGTCGGCACGTATTCTTCCTACGTTTCGCCCTGATTCAGTAGTCAACATCGACACAGTACAGTATGCAGAGAACATTGAAGTGTTAAGTCGAGTGTCCGGTATTGAAGTCATGAATTATCGTACCTATATCTCGGCACTTGAACAGAGACGGCACTTTTTCAAAGAGATGGGAGCAACCGCAACCGATTCTGCAGCGCGAACAGCTTATACCGAGCGACTCAGTGCTTCTGAGGCAGAGGCTATCTTTCAACGTGCGTTACATGATAGTGCAAGCACTAGTGATGCACAACGCTTTACAGGCCATATGCTGATTGAGATGGCGCGTATGAGTGTTGAGGATGGGTTGGTCATGCAGCTACATATAGGTAGTTACCGCGACCATAATGCAACGCTCTTCACCCAATTCGGCAAAGACGTGGGAGCGGACATTCCTACCGCTAGCGAATTCACGCACAATCTCAAGCCGTTACTTGATCTCTATGGGAATGAACGCACCCTGAAAATCATTGTGTTCAATCTTGATGAGACTGTATATAGTCGTGAACTCGCGCCGCTTGCCGGGCACTACCCCGCCTTGCGGTTGGGACCGCCCTGGTGGTTTTTCGATAGCCTCAACGGAATACATCGCTACTTCGAGAACGTGGTGGAGACGGCAGGTATTTACAATACGGTAGGCTTCAACGATGACACGCGTGCATATCCATCAATTCCAGCACGTCACGACCTATGGCGGCGGGCCAGTAGTGATTGGCTGGCGGGACTTGTCACGCGAAATATCGTTGACGAAGAGGATGCCCACGAAATGGTGCAAGATATGGCGTATCGTTTGGCGAAACAGGCGTATAACCTGGAGAGATGAAGATACCAATAAAGAGGTTGCATCAGTTTGACATATTCCTCTCCTAGAGCATATGCTACACTTACTATACTTTTCTTAGTGAGTAGCAAGCAATTCGTAAGACAACGCATACGTTCTTAGAGAGGATATGGATTTCATGGCGACACAAGATGCACAAACACCTGTACACATCAATTTCCACTTCGATCCGCTGTGCCCCCTTGCGTGGCGCACAGCTCTATGGGTGCGCGAAGTACGCGGACAGAGACCAGTTAACGTAACTTGGCGTCTCTTTAGCCTGGAAATTGTCAACCGCAAAGAGGGAGCCGAGCCGAACTATGACGTGGGCTGGACTGCTCTACGTACTCTTGCTCTCGCACGGCGAAAGCATGGTAACGAGGCGGTAGAGAAACTCTATATCGCGCTAGGCAATGCACAGCACGGGCGAAAAGAGGGCATTGGTCAACAAGCCGTTGTCGAGGCATGTGCGAAAGAGGCTGGTCTTGATGAAGGCTTTGTGGCGAAAGCTCTTGCCGATGAAAGCACTCTTCAGGACGTGATTAACGATCATGAAGAGGCTGTGCAACGCTATCACGCCTTTGGTGTGCCTACCATCGCTCTCGAAGGGTCTGATGTCGGTTACTACGGACCAATCATCAACACCGTCCCTCATGGTGAAGAGGCGGGCGAGTTATGGGATTATACAGCGTATGCCCTACGAACTCCAAACATTTTTGAACTCAAACGCGATAGAGCCGCCGCCGAGTGGGGGCCAGTCTCTGCATAAAATGAGAATGATGTGCATTTTTTGCACGTCATTCTCTTTCTCCTACAGTAACTTTAGAAATTGGTCTACATCCAGTCGTGCTTGTCTGAGAATTCCAGCTAAAGTTCCTATTTTTACAGGGCGATGCGCTGGAACAGTAATTTTCAATACTTCGTCACCAATATGCTTTTGTAGCCGAATATGGCTCCCTTTCTGGCGCACAACAGTCCAACCACCTCGCTGTACTGCCTTAATAATCTGAACGTAAGACAAGCTAGGTATCTTACTCAAATTTCGATCTCCTGAGTAACAGCTCGTTCATCGGCTACCCAATCGTCTTCGACAGGCTCTAAATAAAGCTCTATCGCTTCTTTAATATTGGAAAGTGCTTCTTCCCTCGTATCACCTTCGCTGATACACCCAGGAAGAGATGGCACGAATGCAGTATAACCGCCCTCTTCACTCGGCTCAAGAACTATCTTGAATCTCATACATCTATCTCCTCACATCATTTATGCATGCTTCTTTAGGAAACGTTCGATACGCACCAATGCCTCTTCAATTTTATTAGCGGCGGTACAGTAGGCACAGCGAATGTAGCCAGTGCCAGCCTCACCAAATGAGCTACCGGGGACAGCGGCGATCTGCTCTTCCATCAGCAGCTTTTCGACGAATTCGTCGTCGGTCATGCCTGTATGCTGAATTGAGGGGAAGGCGTAGAAGGCTCCACGCGGCTCATTGCATGGTAATCCAATACGGTTGAGGCCGTCAACGAGCATGCGACCACGACGTGCATAGTCATCGCGCATCATCAGCACATCATCTTCGCCATGACGAAGAGCCTCTAATGCTGCTTCTTGCGCCGCTGTACCTGCACACATGATGGCGTACTGATGAACTTTAAGCATTGCTTCGAGAATGTGTGGCGGAGCGGCGACATAGCCAACGCGCCATCCAGTCATGGCATACGCCTTCGAGAAGCCGTCAAGGAGCAGCGTTCGCGCTTGCATGCCAGGGAGAGATGCTATACTCACATGCTCCGTATTGTAGACAAGGCGGCTATAGACTTCATCGGAGGCGACAATCAGGTCGTGTTCGACCGCAAGTTTGGCAATGGCCTCTAACTCCTCGTGGGGAATAACGGCTCCGGTTGGATTATTGGGATTGCCGAGCAGAATCATCTTGGTACGTGGCGTGATGGCGGCGGCAATATCAGCGGCACGTATGGCGAAGTTATATTGGGCGTAGGTTGGTACAGGTACGGGAACGCCACCTGAGAAGATAATATCAGCTTCATATGCAACATAGCCGGGGTCGGGTGAAATGACTTCATCACCTGGATCAATCAGAGTACGCATCGCAAGGTCAACGCCTTCGCTCACGCCAACGGTGACGAGCAGTTGCGTTTTAGGATCATAAGTCAGTCCATAGCGACGGTGCAACATAGACGCAATCTCTTCGCGCAATTCAATTATGCCATAATTCGAGGTATAACGAGTGTGGCCTTGCTCGATAGAGTGAATCCCTGCCTGTCGAATATGCTCTGGCGTCACAAAATCCGGCTCACCAATGCTGAGCGAAATAACGTCCGGCATGGTGTTGATGATATCAAAAAATCTGCGAATGCCTGATGGCCTTACCTTGAGAACGCGTTGCGCCAGCACCTCACGTTTGACTGTAGCCATAAAAGACCCCTTTCCCTTTTCCCCCAAGATACGAGAGGAAACAAGAATAGCGCATCATGGTGTATATCGTATATGCACTATGATAGCGCATACAGTAGAAGAAAAAAACAAAAGCCTCTTCCTCTCTTTATGAGTCTAACTTTATCATACTTTAGGAAGAGTGACAATGCGCCAAAGAGATGTAATTGCAACACAAAAAGCAGTCCAATTTCTTGAACAGCGACACAAGGTACGTTTGGACACCGATAGAGGAGCTAGTTTATTGCTATCTTTGGTTGAGAAATCTTTACTTCCTTTGGTACTAAACTACCAAAGTAGAACAAACGTATAGACACCGCTACATATAGCTGCTATATCTAAAACTTAGAGTCATTCTTAATTCCTATAAACATTTTATAGCATTTATGAATGATTGACCGGAACGCGAACTTTGTCGCGTTCCCCGTGTTCGTTTTTAATCGCTTCTTGGAAACATGGAGTACAACGTGAAATTATATAAAAGACTGAGACCTCATCGACTAGTCGTTTTTTCGTCACTGTGCGCGGCACTGCTGCTTTTGGGCATTGTCGTTCAACAAGTGATACTTCAAGGAGGAGCCACCGATGCACGGGCAAATCTCGCGCCCAAGTTGCCCTCGCTTTCCTTAACACCTCATGCGAAGAGTACAACATCTACACTAGGAGCAATACCACCAGGCTTTCCACACTATTTTAGTTTTGGAGTGATGAATGCTCCTGGTGCTGTTGCTGATCTGAATGCAATGCGTACAAACAATAATACAAAGTTTGCTTCGCGCTACCAATATCTCGGCGGTGGCGTCAATACAGGTATAGGTTGGGAGACATGGAATAAGCCACAAGGACAGTTTGCCTCGAATTATCTAACAGAAAGTGACAAGAATGGCTACGTGCCCACTTTTGTCTACTATGAGATGTGTAATTCTAATGGGTCACAACCTGGCTCAAACTGCCCAGGGCATGATTTACAACAGGATACCGCAAACATTGTTAATCCATCGACGATGAACGCTTATTATGCTAACTGGGTCTTACTGCTCAAGCAGATCAAAGCGTTTAAAAAGCCAGCGGTGGTGATTGTCGAACCTGACCTGTGGGGCTTTTTACAGTACAGCTCGAAAGGGGGGGATGATGCTGCGAAACTTCCAGCGAGCGTTAGTTCTTCGGGCTATGGCGACGCTGCACGCTTCCCTAATACCGTACAAGGTTTTGCCTGGGCGTTGTTGCACATGCGAGACGTTTATGCACCCAACGCTGTGCTGACACTTCATGCATCATTGTGGGCAACTGGAGCGGATATTGCCGTCGATACACGTGCCAATTTAGATGTGAATAACATGGCAATGCGCGAAGCAAAGTTTCTCAATAGTGCCGGATTGGTGGGAAACCCAGCGGGTGTCTCAAAGTGGAACTTGCTCTCAAATGATGTTGCCGATTATGACTCAGCGCAGCCTGGAGGACGCTCCTGGTGGGATCGCTACAATAAGACCTTTCCGAATTTCACACGCTATCTCTCTTTCATCAGTATGCTGAGTCAAGCTACCAAACAGCGAGTGGTCATCTGGCAAATTCCAGAAGGCAATCAGTACTTTGAAACTATGAATAATTCCCCAGGACACTACCAGGATACTCGTGCCGAGTATATCATGAATCATATTAGTGACTTTGCCAAGGCAGGAATCATAGCAGTCCTGTTTGGTCCTGGAAACGGGGGAACAACGAACATAGATACGATGAAAGATGGTGTAACCAATTCTGCACCAATTAGTAGCTATGAATGTACACATTGCAATACGCACGTAAGCACATATGCAGATGATGATGGCGGCTACTTACGCATCTTCATCGGTCAGTATATGAAGCATCCTTTACCTATTGCTTGAAACCGTCTGTCTCTACACAAAACTCTTGAGCCGTGTTTTGCTGGAACTCGCTTCTACTGCATTCTCTAATACATGCACACTTGCGTCGTGAGACATAGTTGTAGTGATGAGAAAGCTATAAGTAGTGAAGCAGACGAGAGAGAAAGTCACTCGATCATGATCGAGTGACTTTCTCTCTCGTCTGCTTCTTGTTCGTTTCTCTCGAGGAAACAAGAATAGCGCACGGGTGGCTTCTTCCGAGATGAGAAGCCCTTACCTTGGTAAGAAGAGCAAAGGAGAAAGAGCATGCCACAAGAGATTCTTGTCATTGGTGGCACGGGACAAACAGGTCGCCATATCGTGCAAAAACTTCCGCAACATGGATATGCAGCACGAGTACTTGCACGTCATCCAAGCGAGGCACAGGAGCAATTCGCTTCGCAGACCAAAATCATTGCAGGCGATATCACGCAAACAGCAAGCGTCACAAACGCAATGCAAGATGTCGCGGGCTGTATCATTATCGTCGAGTCCGCCAATTCTGACTCAGCCCCTAATAGCCCAGAACGTGTTCACTACGAAGGAACACAACATGTACTTGCAGCGGCGGCGGGACGCATGGTACATATTGTACTAGTAACGCAGATTTACGTCACGCGCCCAGAACGCTATCCAGAGGTACGTAACATCATTCATTGGCGCGGTCTCGCTGAACAAGTTGTCCGCGCAAGTAGCCTACCTTATACAATTGTACGTCCCAGTTGGCTTACCAATGAACCAGGAGGTCGAGAGGCGATTCGTTTTGAGCAAGGTGATACGGGAGACGGGCAAATCAGCCGTGAGGATGTCGCAGAGGCGTGTGTCCAATCGTTGCTCGCTCCTGAAGCACAAGGTAAAACCTTCGAGATATATAACGAACAAGGACAGCCACCGCAAGCGTGGAGTACTGTATTTCGTCAACTAGTAGGAGATGTTCAACATCAATAAGAAGCGAAATGATGGCAACATGAAGATGGATGTTGCCATCGAATTAGCTCATCCATCTACCTACACCTTGTATTAAAGAATGGATACATTCGGCATATGGACTCTTCTCAAAAAAATATGAGTACACAGCAAGAGATTTCTCCAGATCGCTTGACCGCATTCAGTGACGGAGTATTTGCTTTTGCTATTACCTTGTTAGTACTAAATCTTCATGTGCCGCTTCCACAAGAGCTGGCCCCGAATAAGCATCTATTTGAAGCATTGAAGGAACAATGGCCTACCTATCTCAGTTTTATTTTGAGTTTTCTGATTGTAGGGATTGTGTGGGGAAATCATCACACCATGTTCAGCTATATCAAACGCTCGAATCATACTCTAGTAGTACTTAATTTACTTCTGCTCCTCAGTATCGTCGTCCTTCCCTTTGTAGCTGCACTGCTCGCCCTCTATATTGGGACGCCAGAGCAGCAAACGGCGGTTCTCGTCTATAGCGGTGTCTGGGCGATAGGAGGAATCTTTTATAACTTACTCTGGTGGTATGCCTCATGGAACCATCGCTTGCTGGATTACAATCTTCCTCAGCGAACCGTTCGCCGCTTAACGTGGCGTTATGTATTTGGTCCCCTATTTTATGTCCTTGCGTTTGGGTTATCTTTTTTCTGGAACGGAATATTAGGCTTAGGTCTGTGTATGCTGCTTGCCATTACTTATCTGCTTCCAACAGTTGCAGACCGTGTTCGTAGTCCAGCATAGAATTGCTCCTATTTCTCTGTAAATATCTCTTACACGAGATTGCTATTTTCTGTGTACACCTCACCGCCCTACGACGTGTTAGAATGTAGAGTTACGAGAAAACGAATAGTTAGTGTAGGGAGAATAACACATGCCGAGCAACATCGTTGGATACCAATGGCCTTTTGACGGAACAAAACGCATCGCCTTTGTTAGTGGCGACGATCATATTCATGAACTCGTCGAGCGTGGAAATCGCTGGACTGATACCGACTTGACGCAAAGTGCTAATGCGCCCACAATTCCTTTGGATGATGCGACTATGACGGGGTATGTGTGGTCGCAAGGTCATACGCAACAAATCGACTATGTAAGCCCTGATGATAGCGCGGGACGCATTCGTGAGTTTGTGCAAATTGAAAATCACGACTGGAGCTACGAAGATGTGATGGACCAGTATACAGGTGCGCCACCCGCTGATGGAACTGCCCTTGTAGGCTATTCCTGGCAAGGCAATGGCACGAAGCATATTGTCTACACAAGTAGTGACGGACACATTCATGAGCTTGCTACGGGCACTGTTGGTGGTTGGCAATATACGCATATCACGGAACAAGCTCATGCGTCTATTTCGGAAGGCGCAACACTGGCAGCCTTTGCGTGGGAGGCGAATGCAACTCGCCACGTTGGTTATATCAGCACCGATGGACATGTTCATGAACTGGTCGTGGGCAAAGACAATGCATGGAAAGACACTGATATCACAGCGCATACAGGCACACCAGAAGCGAGCGAAGATTCGCCGCTTGTTGGCTATACATGGGATGCCAATAATACGAGAAGCTTTGTCTACATAGCTGATGGTGATCGTATTTACGCACTTGTAGCAGGAACAGATGACAAGTGGCAGTCAATCGACCTGATTGCACAGACAAATGCACCTAAAGCTTTTGGCGTTGCTCTTGCTGGCTATGTCTGGATAACAGGCGAGACACAACAAGTTGTTTATATCAGCGAGAATCGACATGTACAAGAATTGTCGGCTGGTAGAGATGGTACATGGAGTCATATTGATATAACGCAAGCAACACACGCCCCAGTTGCCCAAAACGATGTCCTTGTTGGCTTTGAGTGGACCTCCTCATCGGCAAAACAGATTATCTATCTGGACACAGCAGAAAATCCTCATCTTCACGAATTGATGTTCGTACAAGGAAGTTCGTGGAAGCATACAGATATAACTAAGCTCACAGGAGCCAGCGATCTGGTGTAGCGAAAACGTGTGAGCATCCTTTATGGGTGCTCACATACTCTATCCATCAAATGACCTATTTGTTTCTACTTTCGGCTATAAGAATTACTAGAGGCTACGCCTGTCTTCCACACGACGCAATTTGCCACCTTCACTTCTCGGCACTGTTCCAGGAGGTACAAGTGTGACAACGAGATTCAGGCCAATGGTGTCTTTGATCAGGAATTGGATTTTGTTTTTTAGGGCATGCATGGCATGGTCGGCAGCAATCGCGTCGTCGGTAATCACGTCCTGGGCGACGTTGCGAAAGACCTCATCGGTAAGTTCCGCATTGACCTCTACCTCGTCCAGCAAATTTACACGTTTCACAATGAGTTGATAGTGCGGGGCAACCTCTGGAATGCCCTTCAATATCTCCTCTATCTGCGTTGGGTAGAGATTGACGCCGCGCACAATCAGCATATCGTCGGCACGTCCACGAATCGCACCCATACGTACATGTGTGCGCCCACACGCACATTGCTCGTGAGTGAGGTAAGTAATGTCACCCGTCCAGTAGCGTAGGAGCGGCATTGCTTCACGCGTCAGATGTGTAAATACCAGCACACCTTCCTTGCCGTCGGGCAGAGGTTCGCCAGTGTTAGGGTCTACCACTTCGGGATAGAAGTGATCCTCCCAGACGTGGCTTCCCGCACGTGCCTCGATGCATTCCTGTGACACACCTGGGCCAATAACTTCGCTCAAGCCGTAAATGTTGGTTGCGGCAATACCCAGACTTGCCTCTACCGCGTCGCGTATCGTCTCCGTCCACGGCTCCGCACCAAGCAAGCCAACTTTCAGACTGATTTGCTCCGGTAAGATGCCACGCTTCTTGAACTCTTCGCCTAGCGTCTGTGCATATGAAGGCGTACAACAGATGACCTCTGGCTGGAAATCCAGAATGAGCGTTATCTGGCGTTGCGTCGCACCACCCGAAACGGGCACTACGGTCATGCCGAGCCGCTCACCACCATAATGAATGCCAAGCCCACCCGTGAACAGTCCATAACCATACGCGTTGTGTAAGATCATGCCACGCTTGGCTCCAGCCGCTGCTAGAGACCGTGCATTCACCTCAGCGAAAACGTCTATATCGTTCGGTGTGTAACAGACAACGGTTGGCTTACCTGTGGTACCACTACTGGCATGAATACGCATTAAATTCTCTCGTGGTACGGCAAGCAAGCCAAAGGGATAGTAGTCGCGCAAGGTCTGTTTCTTTGTGAAAGGAAGTTGAGTTAGGTCTTCAATCGAGCGAATGTTCTCAGGCTTGATACCTGCATGGTCAAGCGTTTCTTTATAGTAGGGAACTTGATGATAAACGTACTCTACGATATTATGCAAACGCTTGCTTTGCAATGCTCGCAACGACTCGCGCGGCATTGTCTCTATCTCAGCGTTAAACATTGGAGTACCTCTTTACCAGGTCTTCGCGCACGGGACTGAACGATTCGAGCAATTCACATGCCGCGAGTGCTTTCACTGAATGTTCTACATCGCCTGGAATGACAACCGCGTCTCCCGCTTTGAGCGTCTGCGTCTCCTCACCAATAGTAAATTCCGCCTCGCCTCGTAGCAAAACGGAAATCTGCTCGTGAGGATGCGAGTGTGAAGTAGCAATGGCACCTTGCGCCATCTCTACGCGCATCACCATAGACACTTTACCTGGGAGAATTTGTGCGTCGATGCCTGGGAATAGTTCCATCTTTTTTTCGTCAAAGAGATGTGTCGTTTGCATACATTCCTCGTTTTCTCGGTACAATGGGGGCCAGAGCGCCCGCAAGGGGACGCCCCTACCATACGACGAAGCAGCCTATAGAGACCATTCGTATATGGTAGGGGCGTCCCCTTGCGGGCGCCCTGGCTTACCATAGACCGCTTTATCAGATAGTATAACCTATTTTGTACCATAGGATATCTAGCCAAAAACATACCGATTTTTCTTTGTCGTTCGTCTAGTTTATAAGAATGGACATTGATGTCATAGCATTTAGCTGAGGATTACAATATGTATAGTATTCTTTCTCTCCACTCTTCTAATTTTCTATTCCTTTTCTCGACACTACCCGATATTTTTCTCGTCGCGCTTGGCGGGTTATGCGCGTTCTTACTCACCTATGTCTTTACTTTTGGCGTTATCTTGCTCTGCCGAAAGTTTGGTTTTTTCGATGCGCTAGAGGAGCGCAAGATTCATAAGAAACCTGTGCCTCGTCTCGGCGGCATTGCTATTTTTGCTGCATTTCTCGTGGTCTCATTGCTGTTCTACGCGCCATCGCTTGCGCTCAAAAACATGCAGGTAGAGAGAATTTTTGGGCATGCGTACCCCAAAGAATTGGTCATTTATACGCTCTTTCTGTTGGCCTCGCTGCTGATTGTTGCTGTTCATGCCTATGACGATGTAAAGGGACTCAAACCACTTCCCAAGCTTATTGCCCAGACGTGTGCGGTTCTCTTGCTACTGGGACCCGGCTTGCACTCATTTCATGGCGTTCTCTTCTTTGGCGTCAATAATCCGTTTGTACATGGTCCTATTGCTCATAATCCCGCGCTGCCCTGGTATCAGCAACCCGAACTCACGCTGTTTATCACGAAGCCTGATGTATCACTATTGGCTATTCCTGCGGTTGCTTTTACGTGGTTCTGGATTGTGGGCATGATGAACACCATCAATTTTATTGACGGCCTCGATGGTTTAGCGACGGGTATCGTTGCGATCACAGGACTCTTCATCACCATCATTAGCTGGACAATGGGACAGAACAGCATCGCTATTCTCTCCGCGATATTTACAGGAGCCGTCGCGGGTTTTCTGCCACACAACTGGAATCCAGCAAAGATTATCATGGGTGATAGCGGCTCACAATTTCTCGGTATAGCACTGGCAGTACTGGCAATAATGGGCGGGGCAAAGTTCGCATTGATTTTGATGATTCTGGGTATTCCAATTCTCGATATCGCGTGGGTAATGGTCAATCGCGTTCGACGTGGGCAGCATCCTATGCAATTCGATGTATTATATCTGCACTATCGCCACACACATCTACACTATCGTCTCCTGTTCGGCGGTCTGAATGCCAGACAAATCTGCTACATCCTGTATAGCGTCATCTTTGTCTTTGGTCTCTTAGCACTACAACTTCCCCATCTCTACAAACTCGTTGGCTTTGCCCTCGTCGGCATAACCATGATGGCACTGTTGCTGTGGAGTACGCAACTACAAAAAAGGGAGGGAAGACTAACAAATGTAGAGGCGGGGAAACAGTAGTATCTTAAAGAGCATTAAGTTCACAAAACGCTAAAGCGTTTTGTGAACTTAATGCTCTTTTTATCTTATTTCTCGCAGTCGTAGAGCGAACCACTTCCTGCTCCAAAGCCACGTCCTGGATTTTGTGTACTGGACGCCGATGATTGCCACTGACTGGAAGGAACAGCAGAGCAATTTTGTGTGACCCAAGTAGAGAGCGAACTTTGCGTACCGCCACCAAAGGCTCCACCTCCGAAACCACCACCGCTGAAGCCGCCTTCTTCGATGCGTTCTCGAATCGCCGGTGGTAAATCTTCCAGGAATGAGCCTTGACCACGACCGGAGAAACCACCACCATTGAGCAGGAAGTAGCGCACAGTTCCATTGGTGACGAGCGAGGCGAGTTGGTCCTTAGTGAGAATGGGATCACTCCCGCTAAAACCACCTAGCGACATCACAGGTTTGTTCGTTGCGAGAATGATCGAATCGCCCACCATCGAACTTGGAACGGCAACGAGGTACTTTGCATTCCCTTGATGTGCCTCAAGGTAGCTTATCAATGCTGTATTGGTAGAAGTTGCGTTGTCGGCTCGCCCTCCGCCAAAGCCTCCCGTCCCACTAGGTCCTGCGGTTGGAAGTTGCGATTCGGTATCCTGTAGCACTGAGATGGTAGACCACACGGCTGGTGTCAGCAGAAGCGCAATCAAAGCGAGACCTAGCACGCCTTGCAATGTGTAACGCATGCGACCTTCGCTATTGTTAAAGCGGCTCACTATGCGTGGAAAGAGACGCGCAACGATTAGCACGAGGGCAACCAGGAAACACGGAATAGCAATCAGAGGAATCAGCCATGTCCCCCATGCGGGATTACTCGTGATAATGTGAATTTGCTCAAGAGCAGTGGCAAGTAGTGCGAGAGGAAGTAACCAGCCACGCCAACCGTGTTGTCGATAATCGTTCCACATCACGACCACACCGATACCGAACAGAGCGCAGATGGATGGTGCCATCATCGTCATGTAATACTGGTGGAAAAAGCCTGCAACACTAAAGAAGACACCCATTGTCAGCAACCAGACTCCCCACAGGATAAGTGACTTTTGTTGCACATCTTCTTTGAAGCGGAATCGTCGCTGCCATGCCAATGCGAGCATGCCCAGTAGTGCCATAGGCAGAAGCCAGACGATTTGTCCACCCAAAGGTTCATCGAAGAGACGCAAGGGACCAGCCGCACCTGTATTGAACGTACCACCACCATCAACTTGTGAGAACTGCCCATTTGCCCCATCACGATTTGTGCCCCTACCTGTACCATCGCCAGCACCCCCAGACGGAGGAGTACCGATTGGCGGTGTATCGGCCTGTCCGTTTCTTCCATTCGTTGTTCCTGCTGCTCTACGTCCGCCAAAGATGTTGCCAAGCAAACGGTCAATACCATTGTAACCAACGGCTAGGCTTAATTCGGAGTTGTCCTGTGTGGAGTCCACATAGGGGCGCATCGAAGTAGGAGTCAGGTCCACAATTACAACCCAGGATAACGAGATTGTAAGCATGACAAGCAGAGCTAGGGCGAGATGCCAAATACGCGTCCATATTGTTCTGGGAGCAGCCAGTAGATAGAGCGCACCAAAGGCAGGTATCACAAGATAGGCTTCCGCCATTTTGATGTTAAAGCCAATACCAACAAGGGCGGCACAGAGCAAAAGCCAGCGCAATTTGCCTGTCTCTGCAGCACGTATAACTGCCCATGCGCCAACAAGCATAGTCAGAGCAAGAGTGCTATCAATCGTGTTGTTGCGGTTGGTGATGACGCTAATCGGACTGATTGCTAATGCAAGGGCTGCTAGCAAGCCTGCAACGACACCGAAATGACGACGTACCAGTACGTAGAGAAGCCATACCGATAATACACCTGCAAGTGCCTGGGGAAAATAGACACTAAAAGGGGTAAAGCCAAAAATCTTAGAGCTTATAACCTGTAGCCAGAAACCCAGCGGAGGTTTGTCGAGCGTCACAAAGCCACCTGGATCATAAGAGACGAAGAAAAAGTTATGCAGACTGTCCGCCATGCTACGAACGCCAGCGGCATAAAAGGGATTGCCGAAGCCATTTTGTCCCAATTGATAGAAGTTCATAAAGAGCGAGAGCAATATAATGAGACCAAGCGTAATACGACTCCATAGACTCGGCGACTGTCGTGCAACTGGAGATGGCACAACAGGTGCTGTTAAGGGATATAGTGACGTATCCAGGATATCCGCCATAATGAATATTCTCCTATAAGAATTTTTTATAAGATGATGCTAAGTATGCTTCTCTCAAATTCGCGCCATCTTTAATTTCTAGTTTATAAAAAGTACCTGCTCAAAACAGGCTCTGGCACAAGTATAGAGCCACCATCTAAGAAAAGCTTGAAGAAGATTTAAGGAGAGTGTAAAGTTTTATTAGTGAACTCAAGAGCAACACGACAAATTCTTCATAAAGAATTTGTCGTGTTGCTCTTGAGTTCACTGACAGTCTTGCATTTCTACTTAAAAGTTTTCTGGTTGCTCGCCCGCATGTTGCGTCATGAAGAGTTTAGCGATATCAGTGGGTAACTGCGAGATGAGATGCTCAAGGGCACCAAGAGAAACAGCTTCGCCAACGACATTAGCCACAACGCTCGCATGCTGCCCAGCGACCTCTGGACTTACACCTTCACGCTCACTTACGCGCTGAATGAAATCATTGAGGGTAAAGCTGTCAGCGATTCCACCGACCAATGGCTGTTGCATGTAGACGGTGACTTCTGACGGCAATTCTGAGGAAAAGTTCAGGGCCTCGCCCTGTGTTAGATGTTCGGAAAGTGTTTCAAGAGTGGCTCTCAAGGCATCCTGTGCCTCTAAACGCGAACTCAAATTCGCACGATGCATGACCGTTTTGATGATTTCCTCGTATTTCATCGTTTCCTCCGATGGTACTTTTACAGAGACATATACTACTACTTTGTTTACGTCTTTGCACATGGTGATGGTGACACCGATTGCTCGTGCGAGGCATCAATCGTCTGTAAGGACCATCCCTCATACGATGGATTTTCGTAGGGACCACATTTATGGCGTCCGTGCGTGTGATTTATCACACAAGATCAGGTCTGAGATACCTTGTAACGTGAGTTCGCAAGAATCTCGCTCAATGAATTGAGCCGACGGACGCGATAAATCTGGTCCCTACGAAAGAATGGCGTTCCTTATCATGGATTAGGAATGGCTCTCTTCCCATTCTATCTTATTGTAGTAATGTACGGCTTGTGGATCATCGGCAGAGGTGCGTCCGACAGCGATCCACTCATAGCGCAGAATTAAGCCGCCGAGGAGAACGAGCGAGGAGACAAGAATGTTCATGCTACGTGAGGTGGCTTTCCCGCTCAGTCTGAAACCTAACTTGACAAGCAGAGGGAGCAGTAAACCACTTATCACGGTACCTCCTATAAAAATGCTGCCAGTGCTGCCTTTGATGAGAGGTTTGCCCAGCGGTCCGAGTGTAGGAATGAGCGATGCAAGTATGCCCGCCTCTGTGGTCATCGCAATGATTTCTGCACTATCCAAGCGTTCGAGCGTATTGTGCCGTGGACGCCCTAACGAGAGCAGCAACGAAACGGCAGAGAGACCTGTCGAGAACGCTGAGGTGAGGAAGAGCGGTCCCAGCAGATACTTTGCGCGTGCCCAAATTGGGACAGCCGTTGATGAGAGCAACACACCTGTATAGGAGCCAACAACTAAGCCAAAGACACTACCGATTACACCAATGACCTTTACAGGTAATGCCTTCGCTACCCGTGCCATGAAGGGAAACCAGTTCAAAAGACCATCTTCTGCCATTTGATGAGCGGTAGAAAGGCCACAAAAAACGCCAAAGAACGAAATTGCCCATGTACCGATAGACATTACCGAACGTAATTTGAGAATACGTAACATGTGCAGGAAACGCTCAGGTCGTCCCAAATCCCATATTAGCAAAATAGGACTGATAAGGATGCAGACAAATGAGAGATAGCGGCCAGTACGCACCACGTTCTTATCTTGTTTATCGAGACCTAAGAGATGGGCGAGCGTGGCTATAAGATAGGAGCCACAGGCGATACCGCCAAGAAAGAAATAGAGGATAATTTGCCATTTCCAGTCGGCCTTTTTGATGAGCGGGTGATTATAATAAGTACTCGCCTTTCCTGTCCATGTTTCGCCACGACCCGCCGTCGCGCCGCCTCTCTCAGGAAAGACGACGGTTCCCGTACCAGAGAGATTCTCTGGGTGGCTTCCATCGGAAATATTCATAGTTTATCTCCTATATTATATGTTATTGAAAATGTTGGCCTGATTGTGCAGTAATGCGACGGATCAGTACGCCCACGAGGGGCTACCCTACTATACAACGGTCTTGCATGCTACGCATGCGGAATATAGTAGGGTAGCCCCTTGTGGGCGTCCGTCGGTCTATATTCCCACGTTATGATGTACCCGTTACGGTCGTTTCCACAGCGAGAAGGCGGTGGCGAGCGTCAAGAATGTTGCGGCAACGAGACTGGCAGCGAAGCCGGGCAAGACGTTTTCCTGTGGCAACTTAGGCTTTTCTGGCAGATTATAGACGGAAGGACGGTCCATGAGCAGGAAGAATGCATTCAGATCGCCTACCGAGGTATCTTCATCAACGCCGTAAAGGTATGCGGCTGTTTCGCCTCGCTCATGCAGTGTGCCAACGCGTTTTCTGGCCTTCTCTCTGAGTTGGTCAATATCGCCAAAGGTGATTGAGTCGGTGGGGCATGCTTTGGCACATGCTGGCTCTATGCCATCCTTCTGACGATCATAGCAAAGTGTACACTTGGCAGCGGTACCGGTATGCTCATTGCGGGCTACCACGCCAAAAGGACATGAGGGAACACAATAGCCGCAACCATTACAAATATCGGGTTGTAGATAGACATCGCCAAACTCGTTGCGTATCAAAGCTCCCGTTGGACAAGCCTGCAAACATCCAGGATTCGCGCAGTGCTTGCACACGTCGCTCATCATCAGCCAGTTGACTGTTTTGCCTGTGCCATCCGATGGTCGAGTATGTTCGACAAAGGCGACATGACGCCACGTCGTGGCTGAGAGAGCGACGGTATTGTCATAGCTGTTGCCCGAAAATTTGTAGCCATCGGCGGGCAATTGGTTCCATTGCTTGCATGCAACCTCACACGCTTTACAGCCAATACAAAGCGTGGTGTCGGTGAAAAATCCCATTTTTGCCATATGTTTTATCCTTTTTTTCCCTCAGGCATCTCACGCGCGACAATACTACCATCTTGTCCTTGATGTGAACGGCGACCAGCACGCATGTTGCAGGTAAACGATTTTGCATCGTGCATGCTGACGTTGCGGTCTGCAACCAGGAGTAACAGATCGTTGGCAACGTCTCCTGTCACCACGCCGCTATAACCCCAGTGGAATGGTAAGCCAATTTGATGAACAGTATGGCCTGCTATCATCAAAGGCTTAATGCGTGGCGTGACCATCGCTTTCGCCTCGATCTCACCACGTTTCGTCCAGATGGTGATCCAGTCGCCCATTTTAACGCCCTTCTCCGCCGCCAGTTCCTCGCTAATCTCGGCGAAGAGTTCGGGTTGCAGCTCGGAGAGCCACGGCAACCAGCGCGACATGGCACCGCCGACGTGATGCTCCGTGAGGCGATAGGTCGTGATGGCATAGGGAAAGTCTGGATTGGCGATACCGTGTTTCGGGTTATCGGGTCGATTCCAGTATTTCACAACTGGATTACTGTCCTGTTTGGGATAAAGCTGATTGTTCACAGGCGACTCAATCGGCTCGTAATGCGTCGGCATCGGCCCATCCGTTAGTCCGCTTGGTGCGTAGAGCCTACCGAGACCTTCAGGCATCATCGTGAATGGGTCTGCGCCAGAATGAGCATCTAACCCTTTCCCGTTCGGATTCGCCTTAGTGGTTGGCGACTTCGTAACAGGAAAGTCCGGTGCATCATAACCAACCCAGCGTCCCTTCGAGCCATCGCCGTTATCATGCTCAGCGTCCCACCAGATGTATTTCTTACGCTCCGACCAGGGCTTGCCTTCAGGGTCTGCCGAGGCACGATTGTAGAGAATATGGCGGTTATCAGGCCATGTAAAGCCCCAATCCAGGCTGACGTAGTTATCAGCATTGCGATGGCGTGAGCGATTATCGCCCTCATTGGGCATGATGCCACTGAAAATCCAGCAACCACAGGCAGTGCTACCATCAGCTTTCAGCCCGTTGAAGTTTTTCACCACTTTGCCATCTGCAATGGTAAAGCCATTAATCTCCTTGACGATATCTTCGACAATAGGCTCACGCGTCTTTTCATCGAGTCGATAGTTCCAGGTCACGTCTTGAATGGGCTTGTCACGCTCTTTCGTGCTGTCCTTATACATGTCTTTCAGACGTAGACAGAGGTCGGTGCAGAACCAGTTTTCGGAACGCGCATCATCGGGCGGCTCGACGCACATGTCACGATACTGAATGAGCCGTTGTGTGTTGGTAAAACTACCCTCTTTCTCAACGTGTGAAGCGGCTGGGAGATAGAAAACCTCTGTCTTGATCTGAGTCGGGTCAACACCGGGACGTTTCCAGTAGGTTGCCGATTCGATTTCATAGAGGTCGCGTACAACCAGCCAGTCTAGCTTCTCCATCGCGGCACGGTGGAAGCCCGCATTGACACCACCCCCTGCCGGATTTTGACCGAGCAGGAAGAAGCCCTTCACATCGCCATCCTTCATAGAGACGAACATAGGAAGGTCTGAGTGATCCGCGATAACTTTAGGCAGGTAGTTGTATGCCCAGTCATTCTCTTGCGTAGCGGCATCTCCATACCATGCCTTCATTAGACTGACAAAGTATTCCGGGTAATGTACCCACCAGCCGGTTTCCTGAGCATTGTTATCCATGTAGGTCTGGTAGTCAAATTCGCCACGCAATGCACTGGGCGTAGTGAGGTATCCCGGCAGCAAATTGTAGAGCGTAGGGATATCTGTAGAACCTTGAATATTGGCGTGTCCACGCAAGGCCATGATGCCCCCACCAGGGCGTCCAATGTTGCCAAGCAACAGTTGTAAGATGCCCGCGGTGCGAATAATCTGCACGCCGACCGTGTGATGCGTCCAGCCGACGGCGTATGAGATATTCGTGGTGCGATCTCGACTCGAATTTTTCACCATTGCATCGGCAATCTTGAGGAAGAGGTCTTGTGGAACGCCGCAAACCTGCTCGACCATCTCTGGTGTGTAGCGTGCAAAGTGACGTTTTAGCACTTGCAGTACGCAGCGTGAGTCCTGCATCGTCTCGTCACGCTCTATCTGGCTGGGATGAGCATGTGCCAGCATACCTTGTCCTTCCTGAGCGTCGGGCATGGTTTGCTGTTCGTCATGATCGCTTGAACCCTTTTGTGAAGCGGACGATTTACTGGCTGTACCCTGCGTTGGCTCATGCGAGTCACCTTTTTCCGTTATCTTATATTGCCAGCTATCAGTTTTATAAGCATTACGATCAGCATTTAAGCCGGAAAAGACGCCTTCCAGGTCTTCCGTATCCTGAAAATTCTCGCTGAGAATTGCGGTTGCATTCGTGTAGGCTTTGACATACTCCTCAAAGTAGAGGTTATTTTGTAGGACGTAGTTGACAATACCGCCCAGGAATGCGATATCAGTCCCGACGCGAATTGGGGCATAGATATCAGCCATCTGCGAGGTACGTGAAAAGTGTGGATCGACATGAATAATCGTCGCGCCGCGTTCTTTAGCAGCCATAACCCAGCGGAATCCGACGGGATGGGCTTCCGCAAAGTTACTGCCTTGAATGAGAATGCAGTCACTATTCTGTAAATCCTGTAAGAAGGTGTTGGCGGCACCGCGCCCAAAACTTGCACCGAGACCCGGCACAGATGCACTGTGTCAAATACGGGCCTGGTTTTCGATGGCAACCATACCTATCGAATGCAATAGCTTAGTAATAAGATAGTTTTCTTCATTATCAAGCGTTGCCCCACCAAGCGACGCAATGGCAGTAGTATTATTGATGGGCTTGCCTTCATCGTTAGTCTCCCGAAAGGTCGCCTCGCGCGTCTCATAGACCCTTTGGGCGATACGCTCCATTGCCCAGTCGAGCGGCTTGTCTTCCCAATCGGTTGCGTAGGGTGCGCGATATTTTACTGTTGTGACGCGCCGCTTGTTTATGTCTAGCTGATAGCTGGCACTGCCTTTGGGACACAGGCAACCACCACTGATCGGGCTGTCATAATCGCCCTCAATGTCGATGACCTTGCCATCCTTGACATAGACACGTTGTCCACAGCCAACGGCGCAATAGGGGCAGACACTCTTGAACATCTTCGCGTCATGAATACGGGGCTTCAAGTTTTTGCTGCGCTCGCTCAGCGGATTGGGCAGAACGCCAACATGCGTCTGCAGAGTTTCACCAATTTTGCCCGGAGAGAGCCGTTCGGCGAGGCGACCAAATAATGTTGCGAATGTGGTCATAGTGCAGTACAACCTTTCATTGCTATTTTTTCTATTATCACGATGGGTGATAAAAAAAGGCTACATTTGTTGATTCGACGATTTTTCGTAGTACACAGTCAAGCTACATGTGTCGGTTTTTCGTAGGGACCA
>CAXUHG010000003.1:0-5362 GCA_964250805.1 uncultured Ktedonobacteraceae bacterium
CGCGTGCCCCCCCACCCCCGCGCGCCCCCCCTGGCGGGTCCGACCCTTGCGGTCTCCCTGCTACGCAGCTACGCCATACATAAACGTTACTTATACGTCAATAACAGATTTGAAAAGGCAACTTCGGTCTTATTCAAATTCACAAGCATTCCAACCAAGCCGCCCATCAGCGAGCCATCCTGTGCATCGCCAACCTTTTTACCATTCACAAGCAGAGTGAATTTTTTCCCGCTAATCACAACCTTGAAAGTATTTGTGTTCTTGAGTCCGTGCCCCTGATGAAACTCTTTCCCGAAACTACCAGACCAGATAGTAGTCCAGGGTTTATTCGGATTGCTACCATCGTCGTATTTCAGTAGTTGGTAATTGCCGCCCTTAGTGTTTGCCACCTCAAAGATGTAGAATGACTTGTACGTCTTGCCATTTTTCTGGTGTACGCCAAAGTTAAAAACCAGACCGAACTGATTTGTGATCAACGTTTCATCGCCGCTCAAAGCGTCCATCGTCAACGAGTAAGCATAGGAACCACTTACACTTTCATCTGGAAGTAACGCAATAGCGAGCGAATTTGTGTCATTATTGATAATGTGGTACGCATGGTCTTTGAACGTGTATATCTGTGACCCACTCGTCGTCACATGCCAATTATGACTATTTTCGCTCAACGGGTCGCTCAGAATGATGTTCGCCTGCATCGTTGCGGTAGCTTGGACTGCAACGGTGGCCGCCGCATTGGGAGTCACCACAACTCGCTGCTGTTGCGTTGTATTCGTCGAGGAGTTACGTGCGATCAAGAAAATACTGGAGCTAAAGATCACCAGGCACGCGACTACAAGCAGCACGGCAATCTTCACGTTTTTCTGTAAGTCTCGAAACGCCTGTACTGGTTTACCCGCTAGCAACGTTTTCATAGCATCGGTTGATGTCTTGGGCGTTGTTGTCGCCTCTTCTGGCTCTTGTGGCAATACAGGTAAAAAGCCTGTAACGAATTGACCGGGTTGACCCGCGACGGGAACCTGCACCACCTTAAAAGATTGCTGTAATTTCATTGTGGTAGTGGTACCCTGACCAGGATAGATACCGCTCTGACCTAACGTGCCAGTATTACCGCTTTGCTGAGTGGGTGCAGCTCCAAACAAGCTATTGGATGCATTCACTGACGACGGCGAGACACGATTCAAGGCCATATCTCTGGTAATATTCCCAGTTGTATCCCTGGGTGTAGATGGTACCGATGGAAACGCAGGGGGAATGGGGAAAGCTGTTTGTGGAACATTCTCACTAGGTACATTGCTATTGTTCGTAGTCGGATGCAGACTCATTCTATGCACAAAACGCGGCTTGATTTGCGACTGGGTATTCGACCCCGGCTGTGTAGTAGGTAAGGGAGCAGCACTACGGTTCGTTGGTGCCTGTTCCTGTGATATATCGGATGCGAAGGATATGGGCGTGTATGGGTTGTTGATGGTATAGTTGTCATTCGTTGGTTGCGCGGAACTCGTTGACGGCGGCATAAAATCAGCAAACGAGGGCAGTGTCATACTGGTTTTTGCGACAATATCATTTTGTGCAGTCTCCTGTGCCGGGCGTGGAGTCATAGGCACGAGAGAGGGTGAGCTTACACGTGAAATACTACTGAGTTTTGGCTTTTGTGATGGCGCGCTTGGTACTATACCCGTTTGCCACGAAGGATCAAAGAGTCCCTTTGACTTGTATGCGCGATTATCTCCATTCTGGGTACTCTGTGGAGTAAGTTGTATGCCAGCAACGGCGAGGGCGAGTCGAAACGCACTGGCAATATCCTGAGCGTTGGAATAGCGGTCGTCAGGCTTCTTCGCCATTGCACGTAATATAACTTGTTCCGCTGGAATAGGCAGGTCTTCGCGTAAGGATCGCGGAGCGGGTGGGGGTGTATTGATCTGCTGCATAGCAATCTGCATAGGCATCGCGCCCTTAAACGGCGTTCTACCCGTGACCATCTGGAAAAGCACAACACCTAGCGCGTACAGGTCGGTACGGGCGTTGATTTCTCCCCCGATCACCTGTTCCGGTGCCATATAGTCAGGGGTACCAAGTGGAACGCCAACACCAGTAAGACTTGCTTGCGCAGATGAATCTTCCGCAATCACCTTGACCAATCCAAAATCGGTGAGCAGAAGCCTTCCTTCAGCAGTCATCAATATATTGGCAGGTTTCACATCGCGATGCACAACACCACGCGCATGGGCCACATCGAGCGCGGCGGCGATCTGGTCGAGATACTGCACCACTTTAGGCAAAGGAAGCTGGCGTGTGCGTTCCAATTCATCACGCAACGTACCACCGCTGATATAAGGCATCACGAGATATGCAAGACCATCGACCTCGCCATATTCATGAACGGGCAAGATATTGGGGTGTTCCAGAGAGGCGGCGGCATCGGTTTCACGACGAAACCGTTCAAGGAAAGCTGCATGCTGGCTGGGACTCAGACGCGTGATAGGCAGCAGTACCTTAACCGCGACCTGTCGTCGCGGTCGAGATTGTTGCGCCAGGAACACTGTTCCCATGCCGCCCTGCCCTATCAATCTTTGTAGGGTACAGGTACCAAGTGTTTTTCCAATCAAAGCTTCTGCGTTCATCTGTTTCCCCTAGTTTCGTGTAAGCAGAAGGTTTTTGAAGGCAACTTCTGTACCATTCAAATTCACAATCATACCAACCGTGCCGTTCGTGAGTGAATTATCCTGCACCGTTGTCATAACCTTGCCATTGACGGTGATAGTGAACTTCGAGCCGTTCATAAACACTTTGACTGTATTCGTGTTCTTGACGCCCTGCCCCATGTGGAACTCGTTGCCAAGCGGCTGGTGCCAGAGCTTTGTCCACGGTGCGTTAGCGGCGGCGGCACCTTTCGAATCATCGTATTTCCAGAACTGGTATTCGCCACCCTTGCTATTCACGATCTCCAGACTATAGAACGTAGTAACCGACGTTTTGCCCTTTGTTTGTTGATTGAAGCGCATAATCATGCCGAAGGAGTTGTTGGGCGAGTTGTCGTCGCCCTTAACCTCATACATCGTCAAGGAATACGCAATAGGACCTGTAAACGGAGGCGATTGTAACACCGTCGCGCGTCCATTGTCGCCTTGATCGGTTATATGATACGCGCCATCTTTGAATGCGTAAACGTTGGCAGGCGTCGTCAACCAGTTATTGGTGTTGGTGCTTAACGGGTCATCAAGAATAACATTTGCACGGGCAGTCGTTGTCGCCTGAGCAAACGTTGTCGCCTTCACATTCGGTGTTCCCATGTTGGTTGGATAGGTACCCGTTTGTTTTGTCAAGGTAGGTGTTGTATGAGAGTGCATCAACCAAAAGGTACCAGCGGTTCCAATGAGTAGGAGCAGCACAGCGACAAGCGAGAGCATTGTCACCAACTTCTTAGGCTTCTTGCCACGAGTCGTCTCTTCGAGTGGTGGTAACTGTGTCGTTGTAGATGCGGAGGGCAGTAAACCTGTGACAAAGCGACCGGGCTGACCTGCAACGGGAACCTGCACAATTTTTAGTGGTGATGTAAGTTTGACAGTGTTCCTTCCGTTTCCTGCATCGGCAAGCTCACCAGTGTTTGTTCTCAGGACAGGCAATAGTTGTTGTGTGCCCTCTAATTGTGGTGAGGGCACTCGTAGGCTATCTGTTGAGGGTACAGGTCTGGCAAGTGTGGGTAGCATACCAGTCGCTCCCATATCTCTTGCTCCCTGCTCCGCACCTGCTGTTCTAGCGGTACCCGTTGCCATCTGTGGAAACTTCCCTGTACGCGATAGGAGGCCAGTAGGTCGTCCTGTCTTCGCGCTGGGCATTGAACCAGTGGTTACAGAGGGCAATATGCCAGTTGGATCATGTAGCAGTCCAGTACCACCACCATTATTTGCCCTGTATGCGGACAACATACCGGTTGGACGGTGAAGCAGACCATTGCCCTGCACTCCTAATGGAGAGATAGGCTGTTGCGGTGCTGCACGCAGCGTACTCTGTGGCGTCAACAGGCGAGCAGCGGTAGCACTATTAAGGGCGGCAGTTGCGCCAGCTCCCAGAGGAATGCCTGTGCCAACCAGAGCCATGCGAAAGGCATCGGCGAGGTCCTGCACGCGTGCATATCTATCGGAGGGACGTTTCGCCAATGCGCGGAGAATAACTTGTTCCGCCGCAACTGGCAGGTCTGGTCGTAACATCTGTGGTGATGGAGGTGGAATTTGCAAATGTTGCGAGGCGATCTGCATAGGTGTCTCACCCTGAAATGGCGTTGTGCCAGTAATCATTTGATAGAGGATGATACCAACCGAGTAGAGGTCTGAGCGACCATCGACTTTATCACCAATCACCTGCTCTGGTGCCATGTAGTCAGGTGTACCAACGGGTGCGCCTTCGCCAGTGAGCCGGGCCTGTGGCGTTTGGCTTTCGGTGATAACCTTGACAAGACCGAAGTCGGTCAGCAAGAGACGGCCCTCGTGTGTGATCAAAATATTGGCGGGCTTGATGTCTCTGTGAATAACGCCGTGAGCATGGGCACAATCGAGGGCAGCGGCGAGTTGATCGAGGTAATTTACCACCTTGGCTAACGGCATAGGGCATTCGCGTTCCATCTCGTCACGCAACGTGCCACCACGAATATAGGGCATCACGAGGTAGGCCAGATTGCCACGCTCACCATATTCATGAACGGGCATGATGTTGGGATGTTCCAGTGAGGCTGCCGCATCAGTCTCGCGGCGGAAGCGCTCTAGGAAGGCAGCAAGCTGATTTGGCGTTAACGATGCCATTGGCAATAATACCTTGACCGCAACCTGTCGGCGCGGACGCGACTGTTGCGCGAGATAGACCGCCCCCATGCCACCTTGCCCAATCAAACGTTGCAGTGTACAAGTGCCTAGCACTGTCCCTATCAATGCTTCTGCGTTCATACGATTCTCTTCCTTACTGTGAACATCTAACCACTACGCGGGAAATGTGTCCGCGTATACATCTCCATCCTGGCACACCCCTACTCCACCTATCTTTATTAACTCTGTGCTTACATCTTAGTCAAGAAGACCCTTTCTGACAATGAATAGCCCACTTTTCATGACCAAAGTAATGTCTGTTTCAACAAAAACACCCGTATTCGCACCTCTCTGTAAGAATGAACGAGGAAGGAGTATTGTTCTTGGTAAAGTAGGACATGGAGTTCGTAGGGGCTTTTACAACATACCACCATCTCATTCGTAGATACCTTTGTATCGTTTTAGCGTATTTAGAGGAGAGAAGGCATGAACGAGAATACATCGAATACTTCTAGCGAGCGCGAGGCAATGCTCAAAGAACTATTAGTGCGTATGACTACTCACTG
>CAXUHG010000003.1:5462-120238 GCA_964250805.1 uncultured Ktedonobacteraceae bacterium
CTAGCGAGCGCGAGGCAATGCTCAAAGAACTATTAGTGCGTATGACTACTCACTGATGATCCTCGAAGCAAACAACGCGAGTATTCGCTGTATGTAGAGGCAAGATGGGATCAAGAGGAGAAGCCAAGAAGGGGTTTGTTCGCCTACACTTTACAAGGTTAATGGTGGTAGAAATTGAGGAAATGGTCCGTGGTCCATTTCCTCAATTTCTACAAATTTTTATTCTCCGCTCGTAACTGCCCTTTCTTCCCACGCTCCCAAGCTATGTGCCAATCAAGCCGCTAACGCACACAATCAGCGTCGCAAGTGGGAAAACAATTCACCGTCATGCTAGAACGCTGATTATATTATATTAAGTGGGGAAACGGCGAGCGAGAACGAGGTCGTCTAGCTTGCAACGGGGATTTGAGGAGGGGGGAAAGTTGTGTCCCTGAATTCCTCTAGCACTTGTGCAGGCAACGTGTGAGCGAACTGGGCAATCTCTGAAGCTGTACGCACCTGGTTGCGTCCCAGGCGTTTGGCCCAGTACATAGCTTCATCAGCTTGATGGAGGAGCTGATTACTACTCTTTGCGTCTTGAGGGTAAGAGGCCACCCCGATACTCACTGTCACCAATAAGCCACCTGAGACATGTTCAGTGACCAGCGGTGAAGAGCAGAGTGCTACCCGCAGGCGTTCGGCGACCTGACAAGCTTCCGCCTGCTCTGTACCTGGAAGAACGAGAACAAATTCTTCACCTCCCACACGCCCAAGTGTATCTGTCGCTCGCAGGACACTACGTGCTCGTTCGCCGAGTTCGCGGAGTACCGCGTCGCCAATCCCATGACCATACGTATCATTCACCAGTTTAAAACGATCCCCATCGAAAAAAAGGAGCGAGAAAGGCGAGGAGGTGCGTTCTGCCTGTTCCCAAGTACTATTGAGCTGCTCGATCAAGGAGCGATGATTAGGCAGACCTGTCAAATTATCGGTCAGAGCCTGTTGCCTGATCAAGGCGTTTGCTTTAGCCAGGCGGCGATTTATGGAAAAGAAATAGCCAATAGATTGCCCAACAACGAGAGCAATACCATTACCTATTGTAAAGTTTATAATGAGTATAGAAGGCCAGTGTAGGCCATAGGAGCGAAAGCAGAACAGCAAGGTAACAAACTCAATCGCCCCCCAGACGATGGTACTCCCTTTGCGCTCACGCAGATAGGCGGCTGTGATCAGAGGGATAAATCCCAATGGACTATAGGCTGGGAGGTTCAATAGCTCAGCACCTGTGAGCATATACGGAATGATGTAGACTATGGTCAAAGCGGTGATGATTGTCCAGGCAACTCGATCGCTAATATATTGTTTGGATAGTCTGCTGAGATAGGCCATAACTTCTCCCTTTCTCTAATACGGCTATTCTACAGGACCACGCTCGCGACGAGTATCATGGATGTCTCTGCAGCGGACCGATAAGTTCATGGTAAGAGTACCTCTGGGTTTACCTAATTTAGCGTATCGACATATCCGCGAGTTTTCTTGAGCAAATACGTAAGTTTCTTCTGAAAAGAGAGAGGGCCAAAGAACTTGAGCCAGGACTGACTGGTATCGGTTCAACTCCTTCCTTTGCTATCGGGCAACGTGCAATACTGGTGCAGACGGACCAAGGCAATGTATTGTGGGATTGCATCTCGTTACTGGACGACGAGACGATACAGACCGTTGAGCAGTTGGGTGGCATAGACGCAATTGCAATCTCACACCCACATTTCTACACCTCAATGGTGGACTGGGCGAATGCCTTCGACGCGCCCATCTACCTGCACGATGCCGATAAGCAGTGGGTGATGAGGCTGAATGAGCGCATCACCTTCTGGTCTGGCGAGACACAGCCCCTACTGGAGGATGTAACACTGATTCGCCTCGGTGGTCATTTCGCAGGTAGTACAGTTCTTTATTGGGCAAGAGGCTCAGGACGTTTGCTAACTGGAGACACAATTCAGGTTGTCGCGGACCGTAACTGGTTGAGCTTCATGTATAGCTATCCGAACATCATTCCTCTACCCGCATCAAAAGTGGCAAGGATGCGTGATATCGTCGCCCAATACGATTTCGAGCGTCTATACGGTGGCTGGTTTCCCAGCATTGTTGCTCAAGATGCCAAGAATGCTGTAATGAGGTCGGCGGACAGGTATATCAAAGCGTTAGAGGGAGCGTTCGTTTAGAAGCGATAGAGAAAGATATGCTCCGTCTCCGACAGACTCAATAGATAAATCTCACCTACATGATTCTCCGCCAATACATGTGCTGTCTCTTGAAGCATGTTCGGTGCTACTAACTGTATTTGCTCTCGCAACTCAGAAAACGTTCCGTCTTGGAGGTGTACTTGAGATGAGCGTAAGGTATCGTTGTTCACCTCCACATGCTTCTCTGGATACTGCTTACTCAAGGCGAGCAGGCAGTTATCTAATGTATCTTCTTGTTCCATCGTTCTTTATTCACCTTTATGTTTGACGCATCCATTCAAGAGATGCGCACATTGCTTCGCTCGTGCGTAGGACGTGATAATACAAATGAATGTATGTAAGGACGGATTTATCGCGTCCGCGAGCAATCAACCACTGACGAGGACGCGATAAATTGGTCTCTACATCCCTGTTACTCAGGGGAAGCTTTAGCATCAGTGCTTGTGCCATTGTCGCTCCCACGATATTGTCCAGTATCGATACCAGTGCCATTACCAGCACCAGCATGTGGATCACTACCAGGACCAACACTTTGTTCGCCCTGATATTGGTAGGAATCTGCGGAGGCTGTACCAGGAGCGGTACCGGCGTTCAGACCAGACCCCATATCTCTCTGACGATCAACGCGGGGCATATCCAGTGCAGGCTGATTGTCGGTGTTGTCTTGAGGTTGGTTCTCTTGCTCCTGAAATGGATTCTGATTCGGATTGTTCATCGTTGCCTTCCTCTATTGTGAAAGTCTGGCTGTTACGGAATAGTTGTTATGCGTATGCGTTTATCACGCCAAAGCAATCATGATGGTTTCAGGAGACTTGATGAAGGAACAAGAGAGTTTTTATAGCAGTTGTCGCACAGAAGTATAATGCTCGACAAATTTCTGTGGATCGAGCCTGTTATAAGGACGTTTCCCTACTCGCGGCAGAACTTCATTGTAGGCATTGTCAAGCTCCTGCAAGTCGATAATGTCTTGTTGTACAAGGAGCCTGACATCGTTGATATCGGCGGTGCTTCCTCTTTCTATCTTGCTCAGCGCAATACTGTAGAAATCGAAGTAGAAAACGTCTATGGAGCCATACCGTCCAACGTATTTTGTATTCATCTCCCATTGAGTAGGAATAGGGATAAAGTCGGCAGGGGAGGCAAATTCAACAATTATCTTCATTGTGTCTTTCAGCCGTCGAATAGCCTCCGCCATCTCGTCTTCGTTTGTCGCACGTATCTCTATATCAATATCTTGCGTGGTGCCCGAACGTATTCCCAGATGCACGAGAGCGGCACCGCCAACCAAATATAACCTACCCTGTTTACGAAATGCTCTACCCAAGTTTTTGAGAAAATCGTCGATTTGACTTTTGCCAACATTGGGTCGCATGCTCATATCTAGCTCCTGACAATCCGCTTTTTCACTTTCCAAAATTTGGCTAGTAGAAATCGTAAGGATGGCATGACGAGTCTCCTCTTGATAGAGAAGGTGACTCAGTTGATTTTGCCAGTCACTAACGAAGTTGAACGGCAAGCCTGTTCGTTTTTGCTCGAATGCCTGCAATGCGACAAGTCCCCACTCACCATTATGACATGCAGGTGATGGCAAGTGCCGCTTTTGCCAAAGATGAGTAAAAGGTTGCTCTGGAAAATCGGGGAGACGCCCAAACGCAAAGGTGAGCCGAATAGACCACATGCGCTGTAGGTAGAGGGCGGCAAGAACTGAGGTAATCATTTGCTCGGCAATCGCTAGTTCACTTGTCTGTATTGCGTCTAGTATGTCATGAGAGAGTTCGGGATGGAGCAGGAAGAGCGATATGCTTGCATCGCGTATACGTGGATTAGCATTTTGTTGCGCTAAGCATTGAATAAGTTCGATAGGAGAGATGGAGTCTTTTGGGATGGTGGGAATGGGTTCGATAGTCATTAGATACTCAACACCCCATGAGCGAAGGAGGCTGATAAGGGTATCGACCTCCTGATGCGAGTTGTCCTTTGAGGTGTTGAGTATCTTGTAGTATCTCATAGTTATTTAGATTGTGATCACAGTTATTTAGATTGAACAAGCTTGATTTCCAAACTGTAGGTTTACAAAATTTCTTATTTGCAAAGTTACTTGAAAACTTCTTCTGTTATTTGCGAAGTTACTTAGTTTGTCCTAAATATCGCGTTCTCTATTTGCAAAGTTACTTGGATTATCCTAATTTGTAGCCTTGAATGATCCTAAAATAACATTCCTTGTAGGATAATACATTTTACAGTTTTTTGCAAGAAAAACGATGCTTACCCCGCAAAGCCTAATAGATGAGTCGTCCATCCAGCAAGTGTCCAGCTGCTTACGTACTGAAGAGGGGAGACATAATTTTGTCGTGTTCGTAGTTATCTTTAATAACCTTATACGAAGCTTGCGGGGCAATTTGTTGTTAACACTCGAATATGCTTTGTCAGAATGCCTGTCATTCTCACTTTTACACGGTACTTCTGAATAGCTGCTGGTAACAAGCATAAAGAGCGGTTCTTACACACTCCCGGTGAAGCTTGCTTGCTTCCCAACACCGTCTGATGTTTCATGGCAAAATCTTCGCTGAGCGTTTGACTCCTTTTGTGAAATCTCTGGCGCGAGTCACTGTCCGCCTGTTTCAAGTCGTTCAGGCTATCGGCCTTGAGATCGGCGGGATGCCGGTCGCGCGTTTAGCTGAACGATTAGGGATCAAGACCTCCTGGATGACCGTTCTTCGTCGGATCATGGTGCTTCCAACAGAACCAGTCCAACAGGTGGTAGAACTTGGGATAGACGATTTCGCGCTCTGGCGAGGACGAAAGTATGGCACGATCCTTGTAGACATACAAAGTCACAGGGTCATTGATGTGCTACCTGATAGATCAGCAGAAACTGCTGGTGCTTGGATAGCGGCCCATCCAGAAATTGAACTGGTGAGTCGAGAGCGGGGAGGGGACTATGCCTCAGCAGCGAAGACTTCCGCTCCCCAGGCGGTCCAGTGCGCGGACAGGTTTCACGTCCTAAAGAATCTTGGCGAGGCTCTGGAGGGGCTGCTGGCCCGCCACTTGGCGGCTCGTCACAGAGACCAAACCGAGAAGTCCTCAGCCACTCCTCTTTCTGATGTACAAGCGAAACAGCCACCAAGATATCACCCGAAGGCCGCCGAACTGAGCCAAGCGTTCCTCTCGCTTCGCCTAGCTCAATACGAATACGTCGTGACCACGCAAACAAGGCTTCTCGCAGACGACCATTGCCGGAGCAGGTGGGCGTCGGTCATGCCACGGTCTCGCGCTGGTTGAGCAGTGACACGTTTCCTGAACGACAACTGTGCCAGCGCAAGAGCGGTCTCGATGCACACCTGCCATTTCTACGCGAACGGTGGGAAGCTGGTTGCCATAATATCATGCAGTTGTATCGAGAACTGGTAGCCCGTGACTACACCCAATCATACCAGGCAGTTTATGATCAGGTGGTTCGCTTGCTTCCAGAAGGAAAAAAGAATGCCACAAAAACATGCACGCTCTCTCCAACTCCTCTTTCCTCTTTCTTCGTCAGCTTGAAGAACTGGAGACCGATGAACAAGAAACACTCATCACACTCCAACAACTCGATCCAGAGCTTGAGTTGGCCTACGACCTAGTTGAGCAGTTTGCCCAAATGCTCCGCACGCGTACTGGAGAACGGCTGGACGCTTGACTTGAGAATGCTAGAGCGAGCCAGATTCGTGAACTGCAAGGGTTTACGCTGAGTGTTGAGCGAGACAAGGCCGCAGTCTTGGCAGGACTGACCCTCCCCCAAAACAATGGATTGGTTGAGTTCCATGTCAACCATCTGAAGCTGATCAAAAGGAGGGGGTATGGACGCGCCGGTATCTCTCTGCTCCGCCAGTGGGTTCTCCATGCTTTCTAGCATGAAAGAAGATTTTGCCATGAAACATCAGACGGTGTTGGGAAGCAAGCAAGTTTCACCGGGAGTGTGTAAGAACCGCTCTTTATGCTTGTTACCATAAAGCATATAGATTCACCGAACGATTACTAAAAGGCATAGTGTAATTCTGTATTCCCTAACAATATTGACCTTACAATACAATATAAAATGAGATTTGTTTTATTTTCTGATAGTTCATGAAAGTGAGAAAGATCAGCCAAGCACGAATGAATCTTTGTGGAAATAGCTACTGCTGTTTCCACAAAGCTACTCTAGGCCATTGCCCAGCTACCTTACCAAGATTGATACACTATAGAGCAAATGCACCACTTAGCTATCCCGTGCCTCATCGTTTTTTGCTTCACGAAATTTCTGATCCTCAAGCCAAAGATGTCGCATCTCCTCGCACGTTTCCAGCAAGACAGAGAGTACACCTTCAGCAGCTATCTTACCATCACGTAGGACAATGATATGATCTGCACGCCGCAACATACTATGGTGATGCGAAACAACCAGATAAGTGCGTTTATGCTCTGCTAGGAGCCTCTCCCACAATAATTGTTCAGTTTCGATATCCAGAGCACTAGAAATATCATCAAACACCAATAGCTCAGCCTCATGTAGTAGCATACGAGCTGCCGCAGTGCGCTGTACTTGCCCACCAGAGAGTTTCATACCTCGTGTACCAATGACTGTATCTAAGCCGTGTTCAAGTAAGGCAATGTCGCTATCCAGTACAGCGATATGAAGGGTCTGTTGTAAATTGACACTTTCTTCACGATGCCCTAACAGAATATTATCCTTTAATGTATCACTGAAAAGATGTGGCACCTGAGATGTATACGTACTGTGAGGTGGCACAAAAAACGCAGCAGGATCAGTTATATGCTGACCGTTCCAATATACCTCACCACCGTCTTTAGGCAAAAGCCCTAACAGCACCCGCAAAAGAGTAGTTTTTCCCGAACCTATACGACCTGTAATAACAGTAACAGAACCGCACTTCAGGTGGAGATTGATATCTTCAATTCCACACTCACTATCAGGATAATGATAAGTAAGGCCAATAGCCTCCAGCTTAGAGAGTTGAGAGCCATTTGGCGAAGATACAAGAGGCATTAGACTTGGTGGTTCTGGACCACGAATATAAAGAGGGTGGTATGCAACAAGTCGCGATACAGGAGATCCTTGCATTAAGGTAACAAGGCGCTCATAGGACACTTTTGTCAGGGTATACTGTGCAAGCAAATTACCAAAATTTTGGATAAATTCTGTTATGATCGTCAGATAATAAATAAAAAGTGCAATATCTCCTGGCTTTAATTGATTTACATGGAGAATAGCAATTAAAAATAAAACAAGCCCTGTACCAATTCCAACTGTGTTACCAAAAAAAGAGTTCAGTGCAGTCGTGAAAACAGTATCTTTGAACATAAAATGCTTTCTACGCTCATTTAATGTATCAAAATGCTGAGCAGCATACTGCTCAGCACCAGCTACTTTGATGGCTTGCACCGACCCAAAAATTTCTCCAATACTATCTGTCAACAGGCTGGTTGCTTGTCGGCTAGCTGCGCGATATTTCTCTAAACGCTTTTTCATATTTTGAGCAATTATTATTACACTAGTAAGGGGAATAAATACAAATACTGTGATTTGAACATTGACACGCAATAAAATAATAATGGCAATAATTGTGAATACTGTGAGACCTGCCATCTCAGAGATCAACATAATCATCGCTAACACATTCTCGGTATCATCTCGAAAGCGGCTAATTGCTTCACCAGAAGAGCCAGGAAGTGCGCGAGCACCAGGATATTCTAGTATCTGCTCCAACATGTTACGTTTCAATAATGCTGTTATAAAGAAACCTATACCAACAATAAGGAGCGTGCCAATATACGCAATAACAGCACGCACTACGCCTACCAGAAGGAGTAATACAATCCAAAGGAAAATGGCAGGAGATGCTTGGTTTTGTAAAGAAATCGTATTAAAAAAAGCTTGAATGATGAAACCGACAGCAATCTGCCCTACAAAAGAGATGACGACGCGTCCGATATCAGCAATATACTGCCAAGGACGATAACCAACTAAACGCCAAAGAAATCTGAAGAGCTTCATCTTATGACTTCCTCCAACCCTTTATGCAGCAGCATATTGAAATGCGAGTTGGTATCAGCGAGTAAGTCTTCCCTCCGGCCATACTCAAGGATATGCCCTTCCTCAATGATCAAAATATCATCAACATGACTGACAGTTGCCAAGCGATGAGCAATAACAATAGCAGTACGCTTAACAAGCAGTTTCTCTATAGCACGCTCCACTAATAGCTCTGTCACTGGATCCAGGCGCGAGGAGGCCTCATCAAAGATCACAATATCAGGATTAACAAGTAGAATACGGCAGAAGGCCAGTAACTGAGCTTCTCCCGCTGAGAGGCCATCGCCAGCCGTTCCAAGCACCGTATCCAATCCTTGTGGAAGAGAATGATACCAAGATGTAAGCCCTACCGTATTAAGAGCAGAAAGAATTTGCACATCCGGAATAGAAGTATTGAAAAAGGTGATATTGTTGCGTACAGTAGAGTGAAATAGTTGAACGTTCTGTGTGACAATGCCAAGACACTGATATAACGATTGCTGTTGTATCTTCTTTAAATTTATGTCATTTATACATATTTCACCGCTCCACGGAGCGTAAAGCCGAAAGAGCAGATGTGCAAGAGTTGTCTTCCCACTCCCAGTACGTCCAAGAATACCTAACACCTTTCCTGGCTGTATACAAAAAGAGAGGTTGTGGATAACTACCTGATCGGGCGCATAACCAAAAGTTACATTACGAAATGCTACTAACAGCGGAACACCTTGAGGCAACGTCATTACTCCATCTTCGGGGAGTCTCGAAGAGGTTGTCAGTAACTCCTCTACGCGTCTAATAGATGCCTCCGCCTGCTGTAAATCTTGCAATTGCGCCTGTATTTGCTGGAGAGGAAGAGAAATTATATCAGTATAAGAAAACATAACGTAGATGGTGCCGATGGTTATCATCTTCATGCTCCAGAGATACACTCCTAACGATAAAACTAATGCAGAGCCACAAATAAACATAAAAAGTGTGAATATGAACATCACATTGCCATTGATCACTGCTTTTTTCCGTATTACAAACCATTTTCGCATTAATAAATAAAAACGATACATAATATAGTTAATCGCTCCCAGCGAACGGATATCCTCTGTACCGCTTAGACGTTCCTCCAAAAAACCGTAGAAAGTTGCACTCATCTGACGATCCATTTTCCAAAGTGCCGCGACGCGACGCCTCATATACATCAAAATAAGTAAAACCAGCAGCGAAAACACTACCATTGCTACCCCTACAATCCAACTGATGAAGAAAAATAGCACTAGTACTCCTAGTAACAGGAGAACATTCACTGATATACTCAAAGCAAACTGAGAAAAGAAGTTTGACAGATTATCAACGTCACCATCAATACGTTCAATCATTTCACCTGGAGTGTGATTTTTATGGAAACTCATATCAAGAGAAAGGCAGTGAACAACAATATCTGAACGAAGGCGATTTGTTGCGCTCCAAGCAATCTTCGTGCTGAGATAGGCAACTGCAACAGAAATGCCTTGGTTTATTAGCGCAATGCCGACAAAGCAAAGACCAGCGAAAGCAAGCGAAAGCAAGGATCCTCCTGCGATAGTTGTATCAATAAAGTAGCGTAAGATTTGTGGATTGAGCAGTTGCAGCCCAATGCTACTAAGCAATAATATGGCTAAGAGTAAGGCACTACGCCATAAAGGCTTAAGATAAACAGCTAATAATGACGAAGATCGCTTTTTTGAAAAATCCACGTATCTTATCCTTCTCTTTTATGATACAAGGGTATCTATTTACTGATCTTAAAAACGCTTCGTAGTACTGAACGCCTACCAGTGTTTAACTCTCGCTCATACTCAATAACAGATTGTTGGCTGCTAAAACCAATTCCTTCTAGTAGAGAAAGCAGCTCATCTGGTGGCAATAGAATCATAGCTGTACCTTCATTGGTGCGATAAATATGCCGCGACGTACAGGGCTTCAAGCTACTACTATCAATAGAACGACCAGTAAAAACATTGATGCAGAGTATCCCATCCTTAATCATAACACGAGCAGTCTCGTATAACGCCTGTTTGAAGACTTCAATTGAGGATACATTGTGATATACTCCGTTGGCTATCACAAAATGAAATGACGAATCTTCATAGGGTAAAGAACACATATCAGCAAGTTTGATACATGGAAGGGGATATGCCACCTTTTCAGATAGCACACAATGCTCTAAACGCTTCCGTGTAGCTTCAACCATTCCAATATGAAGATCACAAGCATCAACCTGATATCCATAACGCCAAAGCATCTCTACATTTCTTCCCGCTCCACACCCTATGTCCAGAACACGATAGGCTGTGTTTGGAGCAGGTGGTGCGTAGCCAGCAAAAAATTCCTTCCAATATACGGGAGCTTCCGCCACAGCGAAGTCTTGAATTACTTGAGGATTATTCCAAAAATGGGACGAATCTGACTGGTTCATTTGCAATACCTCTTTCTAGATACTCTATCCAACAAAATGAATAGCTTATTGCTAGCCGTATCTCTCCTTATCTTCATTGATAAAACGATATTATCAGCACTATCTATTACCTTACCCATCTGATAATGCAAAGGATTACCTTCATAAAGAATTTTTTATGATATTTTTATGTACTGTTAATTTTCTCAAATAAAAAGACTTGCAATATACTTTACCTATGATATACACTAGATGAAGTTCTATGTCAATACCGGCCTCTTCGTATTCAAACGAGCCAATAATGCAAAAGACAGACTTGAAATTTTTAGAGATTAGCTGTTATAATAGAGGAATGAGATTTTGTCGATCAAAGCAATTATCGTCGATTTTGGAGATGTACTCGTTCGTACTTCCGATTATCAGACACATCGTGTTTGGGAAAAAAAATTAGGTATACAGGAAGGTCTAATCATACAAACAATTTACGGCTCTGAGGTTGCGAAACTAGCTAAACTAGGCAAAGCATTACCTCTACAGGTATGGCAACATATTGCTGATATGTTTCATCTTGATAAGCAACAAGTTACCGAACTGAAACAGTCATTGGAAGGAACAGATTTTCTCGATATGCAACTTACATCTTTCTTACAAGGACTACGTCCTCAATACCGCACAGCTATCTTAAGTAACGCTTGGCTAGATGCTCGCGCAACGTTTTCAAAGTATGGTTTAGATCGTGTTTTTGATGAAATCATTATTTCCGCTGAAGAGGGTCTAGTCAAGCCAGACCCTCGACTCTACCAGCTCGCATTGAGGCGTTTAAATACTAAAGCGAGTGAAACAATTTTCATTGATGACTTAGAAAGAAACATAGAAATATCCAAGAGATTTGGTATGAAAAGTATATTATTTAAAAATACAGAACACACAATTGAAGAGATCACAAAGTATCTTATACTTTCAACGTGATACATTCAATAAATCGCCATACCCCTCTTGTCATCACATCTAGAGCATAGAACACAACATCTGGGTTTATCTCTATAACCCCACTCAGCTTTGGGTCGGCAACCCTTTCAGAGGTATGGAGCTTATCAATCTCTACTTAAAACGAAGGAGCGGTGTCACATTGGTAGATATGTCAAATGGGTGGACTGATAGTACACCATTTCCCAAAGAGGGACTTCTCATTGATCTGATTTATAATACGCTGAAAGAGCGTATGGACGAAATACCGGATTGGCAAGGACGGCAGGGCGTCGTTCGTCTTGGCTTTGCCATGACAGAACCGCATCCAGTTGCTATTCAAGCTCTTTCATCCTTTCTGAGTGCAAATACCACCAATGTCGGTATTCACACACGATTTGGAGATGGAAAAACTGGAACTCGACGACTAGAGAAAGAAGTGCTGGCACTTCTTAGTGACCTCTACTCAGGAGGAGCACTGGACGGCTACCTGACATCAGGGGGAACGGAGGGCGTTCTATGTGCTCTACACCTTGGTCGAAACATATTGCGACGGAGCGGAAAACATCATCTAAAAGTCTTTACTGGAGCATTAGCACATCATTCAATCACAAAGGCAGCGGAAATTCTTGACATCCCTTTGGAAGCTCTACCTGTTTCAGAAAAATATACGCTAGACCCTCATCAACTGCGTGCAAAAATACTGGCGGAAAAGGAAACTGGTCTGGATGGCATACTGGTTGTTTCGACTGCTGGATACTTTTCCACTGGTCTGGTCGATGATGTAGATAAAATCGCAGAGGTTTTAGAGGACTTGCAGGCAATGGACCCAAGCTTTGGCATCTATCACCACGTAGATGCTGCATACGGTGGCTTCGTATTACCATTCACCAACTCACTCATCCCCTTTGACTTTCGGAACCGAAAAGTTCATTCTCTCACGACCGATCCCCATAAAATGGGTCTTGTCCCCTATGGATGTGGCGTACTCCTCTGCCGCAAAGGCATTTTTGAAAGTGTCGCACTTCACGCAGAACTATCCGGCTTCGTAGATGAAACCATCATTGGCTCCCGACCTGGGGCAATGGCAGCCGCTTTATGGGCCGTCATTCACGCATTGGGACGTAATGGTTATATACATATTGCTGCATCTTGTCTGGAAAAGTTACGATATCTTATCACAAGCATTCAACAAGTCGACCCACAAACTCTCATCTTACGTCATCCAGATATGAATGTTGCTGCTGTAAGCTTCTCTCTAGCTAACGGAAAACTACCAACCTTGTTAGAAGAACGCTATCGTCTTGTAGGAAACGCGTTGCCCATTTTCGAAAATGGAAAGAAGACCGGAACACGAGTCTTTTACCACTTTTATGCTATGCCCAGTTTGACCACAGAAGAAATTGAACGTTTTATTCAAGAACTCCAAGTTGCCTATCATCAGAAGTCAACTAAAAAACAAGTCCAGCAATACCTTGGTGATTTTCCTGAGCCTGTTGTAGAAATAAAACAAGGGACAACATGTCCCAGGCATAGCGTTGTGCATCCAAAGGGTCAACGCGACCCCCGACATTATCCCTTTAATTATTCTTTTCACACTTTTGTATCGCGTAAACGCACAAATGAGCCTTTTAATTCGCGTGAACTTTATTTTTCTAAAAGGCTACAAAAGCCTGTTTATCTTTATGCGCCAGATATTGAGCAACCATTTTGTCATGAACTAGGAGGTATTTGTGTCCCCAACCACTTTTCATTAGAGGTGTTAGATCGCTTCCAGCAAGATCTTTCACTGATCGGTGCTGCTCATTTCTTTCTCCATTCAGAACAACACCCATTCCATGCGACAGTAAATTTCTTTCCAACTGGTAAATTTCGCTCCCTTGAAATACACTTAGGGCAACAGCAGGTGCATGATGAAATACAAATATTCGCAGATGAAATAATCTTTAAACTGGGGAAGGACACGCACACTTTCTACCGCGGAAATGATAGCTATTCTTTCTCCATTGATACTTCCGCAGAGATACACATTCGTCTTACTCCCATTGCAATAGAGCCACGCTTAGCCTATTTCCAATATAGCTCTGATCCTTATTTGTATCGTCACCGACATCTTCACCTCTCACAGCTAAAACGCTTCCCCAATCGCTTCTTCGGCATGATTGCGGAGTTTGAAGCTTCTAAGCAAAAGTACTCATCAAGGAATTTTACCGACCTACTCCGTGCTGCAGGAAAGCCACCACGCATGGAACATATATCAGGCGTGTGTGGTTTATCTGAGATTAAGGGGGAGATCAAGGAGGGAATATTACGCTTTGACGTTCTTTCACGCCGTAATGAAGGCCAGTATACCGTCCTACTGCCTTTATCTCTCGGAGAGAATTTAGCGCAAATAGTAAAGATGCTTAACGTAGAGCATCCCGAAACCCTTGATGCTCTTGCACTTGCCGCATATGGAGAGCAAATCTACACACAAATGCAATCATTAGTATCGTTGCTCCAGCAAGAGTTCAATCTCGATCTAACCGGATTACGGTTGGCATAGTCAATATTAGGAGAGGTATATCTTATTGCAAAGCTTACACCCTGATACTGTAAAAAATAGTTTTCTTCAAGCAATGAATCTTGCTGTTCCTATCTTGCGTGTGGTCCGCCTGACTAAAGGTTACAGCACTGAATGCTGGCGTATTGATCTCATTGAATCTAGCTTTCTCATGAAGATTGCTTTGCGTGATCAAGACACACAGACGTTTGCAAGACTAATAACGTCTGTCAACCTCGCTCTCCAGGCAGGTGTTACAACACCAAGGATTATAAGCGAGACACTGGGTCATACAGTTAGCGGAAGGTCCTTACTTATCCAAGAATGGTTAACAGGAATTGACAGTGAAGAAGTACTGCCTAGGTCTTCCCAAGCATTTCGCAATACGTTTTTTTACCGACTCGGAGCAACGCTTGGTTCCTTGCATGCAGGTACGCTTGGAACTTATTTTTGCGATGTTGAGGGTGCAAATATGTACTCAGACATCAAAACCTATTTACAGACTATGCTTGTAAAAATAATCAGAGAAACTATAAATATTCAACTGCTCGACAGTGATAAAATACGTCTCCTTGAGGATACCGTAAGTTGCCACATACAAGCTCTTGCTGAACCCGTTACACCTTGTCTGGCACACTTGGATTTACATTTGCCCAATCTGCTTATCTTGGAGAATGAGCAACTCGGTCTCCTCGACTTTGAACATGCTCGCTTCACTGATCCTGTAGAGGACTTCATCAAATTACATGTCTGGGTTTTTCGCCAATATCCAGAACAGGAAGCTGCTTTGCTTGCTGGTTATTCAACTCATATGCTCTGGTGTGCAGAAGCATATGCGCGATTAAAGATTCATTTGGCAATCTATCTATTCTCTGCCCTTATTTATTTCGTGCATTATGAACCGGAATATATTCCTACTTGGTCGGGATATATACGTCATGTACTTGAAAAGGATTGGAAAATCTCCCTATGATGATCATACTTCTCGAGATAACTACAAAGCATATATACTTTTTAAGGCAAATTTATACTCTGTGGAATGAAAGAATACAAGATATTGTACAAACACCGCAGATGACAATCCTGACGTTCAGTGCGCTAACAATATTAGGGTTCATGACGCTATGGAGATTGAAGCAGTTTAGTGCAAGTATTATTGCACTTCGCTGGTCTATTCAACAAAAACGTCTATGTCAGGGAATAGTCTTACCATATAACCAATATCCTGTTCCACAGGTAATTGTCCTCATTCCTGCGCTACGTGAACAGCCCGTTCTTGCACGTGTACTTAAAACATTGTCGTGCTACGAATACCCACGTTCACATTTTTTGGTGATCATAGTCACTACAGAAAAAGAAATAGCTCAAAAGAAAGAAAAAAGAAGTACAATCAGACTGCTAGTCGATGCATTTAATCGAGGATGCTCTACCAAAAAATTTGCGCGTCTTGCTGAAGGAGTTTTTTCTCGCTCTCAACTAGAAACAGTCAGAACACTCCTTCAACAAGTTCCTTGTAGCCAACAGGTGAGTACATTGGAAGCTTGGTATGATCGTCTTCCTACAACACCTGATCTCGCCAAACAACTCGCAAGCGAGTTCAATACTACTTGTAAGGCAAAAACTTTTTTTCATATTCATTATCCTTATGAGTATGGAACAAAAGCATCTCAACTGAATTACGCAATAAGTCAGCTCACAACGCTCATGCCATCGCAATACGATGATGAGAATACCTATATTGCTGTATGTGACGCCGATGCCATGCCAGATACAAGGACAGGTCGATCTCTTCTCTACTTAACAGGGCAGGCTCACGCAGAGAAGAAACCATTACCAGCTTTGTTGCAGCAGGTTCCTGTACCAGTATTAGGCATCAAGCACACTGGGAAAGGACTGGAAGGAGCCCTGTTGCGTAGCCAAGCACTCTTACATATACGCCGTAGCCTCGGAATTGAAGTATTCAAGCTATTGTATAGGCAATGGCTCTTCCGTCAACAGATATTTCGACCAATTAAAGCTCTGGCACGCCCTATGATATACGGTATTGGTGCGGGTTTATACATCAAATTCTCTACACTCAAACAGATTGGACTCTTCCCAGAACCTGTAGATGATCTGGGTGTGGGATACCGCATCTCGATGCTAGATTTAGAAGCTTCACCTCTCCCTTATTTCTGTTACGTCGAGCCTTATGTAACACTTCGTCAACTCATTCTGGCTTATAGCTTTGTATTCCTCGGAGGTCTACAAGTTGGAAAGGAGTGTCAACGCGTAGCTAAACATCCGAGTCCACTTAATAAATTCGAACAAGCTGTACTGATTGCAAAAGAGTGGTTGGATTCTCTTAGCTGGATTTTCGGAATACCCCTTGTGACGTATGCCATGATTACTACTGTTCTTGGACTTGGACTACTTGGTGCTGTACTCGTGACGATATCAGTGATAATACAGTATCCATTATCTTCCTACTTCCTCCTGAAGTTTCTCAAATGGTTAGATGTGCCTACTTTAGAGGAGGAATATAACCTATACGATAAAACACCTATACAAGATGTACTAATGCTCATAACGACGCCACTACAGCCTTTTCTACTCTGGCTTAGCCCTGTTTATTATTTGATTAACAGTTCGATCCTACGTCTGAAAGGCAAACATCTCGTCTTTGGAAAAACAGAACGTTAAGATATTCAGTATTCTTTATTGAAAGGAGTAAATCCAGTGCAGGACATACAAAAAGAACATGCCTCCTCCGATTACGTAAAAGCGCAACTACATGATCACTACATAGCAACATTAGATCCGCTTGGAGCTGATCAGTTTTTTATTGAACAGCTTCCACAATTTAACATGATGAAATTGACTGGCGAACTTATCGCAACTGCCAAGAGATATATGCCAGATATAAATACATTGACAGACTTAGGTCCTTCGCATGCAAAAGCTATCATGCGAGATTTAGGATTTATTGCTGCTTCACTGGCTGCTCATGGCATTGATCTATCTGCCATTCCCAATCTAGAGTCTCTTCTGTTGAGCCTATCCAAAATTCTGAATGAAGTCCCCAGAGATACGGTAACAACTTACGGGGTACGTAATTCTTTGGATCAGCGAATGCGCACGTTTACTGGTATTCCAGAAGAACACCTCTTCATTCGGTCTGTGGTCGATACGATAAATACCTTACCGGCTTGTTTGGTAGCACTAGATATCGCTCAACAAGAAGACCCTGGCAGGTCTACTTTCCTAGAATGCTTGCAGGAAGCGAACTTTCATCTGCAAACTATGGTCAGGTCAATTACGGCTGTAAAACGCCAGATTACGCCAGAGGTATTCTCGTTCCAGCTACGACCCTTTTTCCCACCGCTCATAGTAGGAGACAAAAAGTATCTTGCTCCCGGAGGCGCGCAATTGGCTTTACTCATCATTGATGTCATGACCTATGGGTCTCATCGCTTGAGCGTTGACGAGGTATATAAAGCATATGTCGAGGACAACGAACAATATTTACCACCAGAATATCGAGCCTATCTTGCTCAGGTTAAGACACGTCCATCATTAGTTAAGCAAGTATGTAAAAGATGCCAAGAAATATGCGGTGATGTTCAGATGGCTTACAAGCTTTTACATTCTTTGGATTCCCTTTTAGCTTTGCTACATACAGTACTCAAGTTTCGTTTCCCTCATAAAAAACTTGCTAGGGACAATATGTTGATCAGACCTTCAAACTCTGTAGGTAGCGGTGGATATGATGCCACAATTTTAGATGTTCTTATCCAGGTTATAGAAGAGGCCATTGTGGAGATTAATCAAATTCGTATAGTTCTTAGCAGGAGCATACAATAATGAAAACGGATTTTCACCCCTTTCTTGTTGGAACTGTATTCAATCCACTACCTCCTTTGAGTACTGTACCGTCTCCAACCAGCAAGACATTGCTCTTACGCTATCCTAGCCGCCTCAATGCTATGGCGCTTGACCCTGGTCGCATTACAACAAACAACAATCTGATCTATCAAGCCGGAGAGATTGTAGTATCGACCGCATTATATCGACAAGTACAGGTACGAGTTCTCTCAGAAGAGGAAAACATTGTTGTGGGAGAAGGCTCGCGTAATCCCACGCTTATTCACCATGCAGCCGAAATTATACGTAAAGTTATCCAATTTCGTGAAGGGTTAGCCATTGATGTCATCACAACATTCGATTTTAAACACGCTGGCCTTGGATCAAGTAGCGGAACTATTGCAGCAGTAGCGGCAGCAATCAACGAATTATATGGCCGACCAATCCCAATTCAACAATTAAGACAATATGTTGCACAGAATCATGGTGAGGAAATCGATGGAGATAAGAAGCATTTAATGCCGGTGCAATGTATTGGAGGCTCCGCTGCTGCTGGAATGTGTAATGGAGATATTCTAGTCGTCGCTGGCAAATGCAAAGTGATCGGCTCTACTTCCCTTGACAAGAAATATCAGATCGTCATAGGCATACCTCATGACTTCACTGAAATAGATGCAAAAGAAGCACTTCAGGAGGAAGCCAAGTATTTTCCTGATTTTGCAAGGACCGGACGAGAATACGGACCAACAATCGCTTACCGTCTCGTACATGAGTGTCTTCCTGCACTAACATACGGTGATATTAAACCGCTTGGTGATCTTATATTCGACTACCGTTTTCGTATGGGCAGCATCAAGAATTGCTCTTTTATATATCCTCGTATTATCGACATTGCCAAAGAATTGGAGGTGCTTAAGCTAGAAGAAAAGGCTATTATTCTAGGCCTTTCCTCGGTTGGTCCTGCTATGTTTGCCGTCACCGAATATGCACAGGAGTGCATTACACAGTTTGAGGCTGTAGGTTTGAGTTGCGTCGTCACATCAGGCTGGACGGGAACGTATGAGATTGTTACCCCTTAGCTGAATAGTTACGCACGCTTTCTAATATACATAGAAGAAAAGGCGGAATGAAACGATGCATCAAATTAAAAATCCAGCGTTCTTTGTAGTCGGTTGTCCTCGATCAGGCACCAGATTATTGGGCAGACTACTTGATGCTCATCCTTCGCTTTGCATTGGTCCAGATTGTCATCGCCTGATTGAAACATTAAGTAGAGGTGGCCCACTAGATCAACCTCTTTATGAGAGTTGGGATAGAGATAGTTACAGCGTTACTGTCGCTGATATCAAGAAAAGGGGATTAAACCTTTGCATTCAGGAATTAACTCGCTGTTTTCTAGAACAGTTTGCAGCTCAACAAGGAAAATCTCTCGTTGGGCATAAACTTGCTACGCGTGTATGTGAACCACTTTTATACAACACTTGGTCGGATATCCGTTTTATCCATGAATACCGCGATGGTAGAGACGTTTTCTGTTCTGTGAGAGAATGGCAATGGGTAGAGGAAGAGTTGACAAAACGTCTGCCTAGTTATCTAACAGACCCAGAGGCGACAGTTGCAGGATGGTGGATATGGAATGTAGTTAGGCGTCAAAAATTTGCGGCGCGTCATGGAGTACACTGGTTAGAAATCTCCTATGAATCCTTGATTGCAGATCCGCAGCAAGTATTAGTTAAAGTATGTGATTTTCTTCAAGTCGAATACAACAAACAAATGCTACATTTTTATAAAAAAAGTGCTATAAGTGATGCATTAGATGTTGGAGAAGATTGGAAACGCCCTATTACCGCAAAGTTGCGATCCTGGGAAAAAGAACTCACATCAGAAGAAATTGCTCGCTTTCAGGCTGAAGCTGGCAAAACACTGATACAGCTTGGATATAGTCTGGCACCAGTGAGCATATCAGCTGCAGCAGAGGAGCGTGCAAAAGCTGTATCACAAGCCACCATTATTACATTAGAAAAAAATGCTATAAATCATGGATGGGGTTCCGTTCTCGATAACGACGAGGTTTTGAGATTACAATAAAATCAGGCACCTTTTTAAACATCTGTAATAATAGTCATACACTTTACTGGCTATCTCTGCGGTAGTACCCCACTAACTAGTGAAAAAGTCAGGAGGGCTTGAAAAATCGTGAGTCATTGACAATGCTGTCATTATGAAAAAGCACCAGCAAGCACCAATGAACCCATCAGAACAATTCTGCCCCAATAGACGTGTTTGGCAAGAGGCAAAGTCGGAGAGGGCAACATTCGCATTCATGACCATACTCGACATCGTTATCGATGTCGGCAATGTAAAGCTACGTTTAGTGCTCGTCGAGGAACGATGCTCAAAGGGCTGCGCAAGCCAACCGAGCTGATTGTGATTGTGGTGACCCTCTTAGCCTATGGCTGCCCTCTTCAAGCCATTGTGCATGCCTATGAGGTAGATGAACGAACGGTGGCGTCGTGGCGAGACCGTGCAGGCAAGCAGTGCCAGCAGGTGCATTATGCACTCATCGAACAAGGAACCTTGGATGTACTGCATGTGCAAACCGACGAGATCCGAGTGAAAGGACGCTCGATGATTGCCTGGATGGGACTTTCGATGATGGTTTCGACACGACTGTGGAAAGGTGGGCGTGGTCAGTCGAACGCATGATGGGGCAGGTGCGAGCCTGTTCGCGGACGACCTGTGCTCTCCTGATTTGTACGGATGGATGGGCGGCCTATCCCAAGAGCATTTGCCGAGCGTTTTGAGACAACGTCAAAGAGATGACAGGACGAGGACGCTGTTGTTTACGCGTGTGGTCCGACCTATGCATTGCCACTGTGATCAACCAGGCGGAGAAGAAACGCATTGTGGAAGTGACCAGAAAGATGACGCGAGGACCAGCCGAGCAAGCAGAGCAGCTCTTGAAAGCATCACGAGGAGAAAGGACGCTCAACACAGCGTTTATCGAGCGGTTGAATGGAACCATGCGAGAACGCTTAGCTGCTCTGACCCGCAAATGTCGTCATGCGGCTCGGCGACTCGAAGCATTAGAAACAGGGATGTACCTGATTGGATGCACCTACAACTTCTGCTTTGCTCATCACGAACTCTCTAAAGCACAGCAGAAGGGATATGTCTGTACGCCTGCGATGGCGGCAGGGGTGACCGATCATGCGTGGAGCATTCACGAGGTTCTGACCTACAAGATCGCTCCTGAACCCCTGAGTCAAGCCCAAGCAACCGCGAGGACGGCTTCGCAAAACATCCATTGCCGGACCCGATACTGCCTAAGCGTCCACGAGGACGCCCTCGTAAACTCGCTTGAGCATGTTCACCAGTTAGTGGAGTTCTACCATCTCTGCAGCACAGTAAAATAAAGGATCATTTTCCATGAATTCAACGAAGCAAACCTTAGAGCAATTGATGAGTATCAGGAGCAATGATTATACCACACTAGAAAAAAGCTACGCCGATATTACAAAAGCACCTCTCATATCTCATCCTTATAGATCACATCGCTATCAGCTATCAGAACTAACTCTTTCTACTAGCATTATTATACCAACCTATAATGGTCGGTATGCTCTTGAAATATGTCTAATGGCGATTGAACAGAGCAGCTTTAATCGTAAATATCCTGAACATTTAGAAGTCATTGTAATAGATGACGGCTCTACAGATGACACATGGCAATTCCTTACCCACCTGCGTATGGGAATACATCTCAAGGCACTGCAACAGCATCATTCTGGTGCTGGACATGCAAGAAACTTAGGAATTGCGGTAGCAACTGGCGATGTTATTCTATGTTGTGATGCAGATATGATACTAACATATTTTAGTATCGAAGAAATGGTTAAACGGCATCAGGTGTTAGATAACGTACTATTACTAGGTTTCAGAAAAGACGTAGATGTAAATAATCCTCATATCCAGAGCGATACACTTACTAAACATTTGCCGCAATTTCTTCCTCCTTTTATGTCTGACAGAAGAATTAATCGTCCTGATGGTGGCTGGCCAGCAAGCATTAGAGATGTTGATCATCTGAAACGCTTAGGCTATGGGAAAGATTTATACTGGCCTAATGAGGTGAAACTTCGTTTACCAGACTTAGTATGGGGAGCCCTCTTTAGTCTACGGCGCAGCACATTTATAAGATTTGAAGGATTTGATGAACGCTTTCAAGGATGGGGATCTGAGGATGTATTAGCAGGTGCTTGTGCAATTGCGCTCGGCTGCTATGTTCTTCCTGTTTATTCAGCAGGTGGACTACATATCGTCCATCGAGATCGATCATCAAGCAAACATCAGGAGCAAGTCAATAATTGGCAGATATATCAATCGATAATCCGATCTCCGTTTTCTCTCTCTCATGGTTGGCTAAAAAATGCCAAGAAAAGAATTCTGAGCAACATTGAACATGAGCCATCTCTAACACTATCTCCCATTGATGATTCATACTACACAGCTTTTGATAATGCCCTGACTGACACCAAATTTAGAGGTGAATATTTTTTAAGCCTAGGCGATTACGATGAGGCAGAAAAAGCATTTGCTCAAATGCCTGATACATCTCTAACATCGCTAAAGAGAGCCCAAGCACTTCGTGCGATGGGACGTTATGAACAAGCCATCTTTCTGCTGAAGGAAGCCGAGAAATATAAAGAAAATATGGCTAGCTTGTATACTGAATTAGCATTAACGTTGGTAGCGTACGAACAATTTGAACAAGCCCACATTTATTTTAAACAAGCACAAGAAGCAAATACTAATGATCCTATGGTTACTTACTTACTTAAGGGAGGAGTAACAAAACATCTATATAGAGCTTCCTTTCATGCATCTCAGAAAGATTATGCTCTGGCTCTCCGTGATTATGAAGCAGCCCTGATCCTCAATCCAAAAGATAACCGGATACAAAAGATGCGTGAGGAAATCTTCTCAAAAGCGATGAGTTATACGAAATAAGGAGTATTTAAATACGATGAATCCCTTGATATCAGTAATTATCCCTGCATATGATCATCTAAAACTGTTAGAACATGTTCTTCATAGTTTTATGCATCAAACCATTCCTCAGAATAACTATCAGGTTATTATCGTCGACGATGGCTCTAACGAGCCAATAACGAGCTTAAGAGAAATTTATCCTTCTTACATATTTATTCGCCTCGAGAGAAACATGGGTCGCTCTATAGCTCGCAACGAAGGATTGAAATATGCGATAGGGGAGAGAATTCTTTTTATCGATGCCGACACTATACCCGCTTCGAATTTGATAGAAGCACATTTACAAGCGTGTGAAGATGAACCCTCAAGCATGATCGTAATAGGTTATCGTTATGAACTTGCGCACGAGGACTATAGGCATGCAATAAAGTATCAAGATATGTTTCCAGATTTACGTGAGAAGTTGTATGAGCGAAATACATGCAACCTGTACTCCTGGCCCGCTCCATGGCAGGTATGTTATTCAAATAACTTATCCATACCAAAGCACTTATTAGAATCGGTAGGTGGCTTTGACGAACATTTCCAGACATGGGGAGTGGAAGATATAGAATTAGGATACAGGTTGTGCAAAAATCATGCAAAATTCAGGCTTGCGAGAAATGCTGTTTCTTTCCATCAGTGGCATAGCAGGAACAAAGAGGCTGAAAATGCTTCTAATGATAGAAATTTCCACTATTTTTTGAAAAAGCACCTTACCTTTGATATCGAACTCCTATTTACAAAAACAGCCATAGATTCTTCCCAGATAGAAAAACAGAGAAGCCTCCAGGGTTATTCAATCCAACAAGCAATCCGAGATGTTACTAGAGTTTGTAACGGTCAGAAAGCAACTTGGAGAACGACATCAAACTTGTCAGCCATTACTTTCCCCTGTGCCGTAATATGTGCTGGGAATGAGTACTTATCTGCTGCTGGTTGGCAGATGTTTCATCCATTGTTACAAACCAACTTCGACCCCATAAGCTTACTCGGTATAAATTTGCCATATCCTTCAAGATCATTCTCAAGTGTATTATTAACAAAGATATTCTGGCAACTGCCACGGCTTCAACCTGCAATGCTTCTAGAAGCATTTCGCTTGGCACCAGACGTGTGGCTAGAGTTGCCAGTAGCTAATGAGGGTAACATACCAGTCGACATAGCCAACTTAGTACAAATCTGTAACTGTACTATTCAGTTACCAGATACAAATAGACAGCTCTGCAGAGCTGTCTCTCATTAAATGCAAAATTTACAGCTTATCAATGAGTAGTCTAAACATAAATAGCAGAACTCCTACTCGAAAACCTAGGATAGAATGAAATCAAAAGCGTTATTTCTTGACTTAATTCACTAAGACAAGCTTAGTGAAACGTACCAAGCATTTTTGTAGTTGGTCTGTAAAATCATGAGTTTTCATTACATATCTCATCCTTGAGTTTTTAGATAAGGTCTCGACAGAATGATTGATAGCATATTGATTTGTGGCTCTCCGTCATCTTGTGTGGAAGAAAATGTGGTATAATAAGGGAAAGCCTCCCTCCGAACATTTCCAATATTCCAAGAAAAGAGTCTATGTCCCTCGTCACGTTATTACCCGATCTTTCTGGCTGCTCAGTGCAACAGGTAAGCCAAACTAAGGAAGCCATTCTCATTACCGCTTGTGCCACGACACCAAGCGCCTGTTGTCCTGACTGCCAACATATCTCATCGCAGATTTACGGCTCATATACGCGTTCCCCAAAGACACTGCCATCAAGTGGACGAGTAGTTCGTCTCCTCCTACGGGTGCGAAGATTCCGGTGTGCGAACGCGGCGTGTCGACGAAAAACCTTTGCAGAACCATTTCCCTATCTTGTCGCTCCACGTGTTCAACGGACGTGTTATGCTCAAGAACTCTTGCGTGTCATTGGGGAAGCGGTAGGTGGTGAGGCCGATGCCCGACTGAGCCCAGCAACTTGCCATGAAATGCAGTCCTGCCACCGTATTACGCCTTATTCGCCGAAGCCCGCTCCCTTTGTCGGCTCATGTACGAGTCTTAGGGGTAGATGAGTGGGCCTGGCGGAAAGGTTAGCACTATGGCACTATTCTCGTGGACCTGGAGAAGCAAGTCCCCATCGATCTGGTGGCTGAAGCTTCCGCCGAGTCATTTGCTGTTTGACTAAAGGAACATCCTACGATTGAAATCATCAGCCGTGATCGTGGCACAACTTTTGCGGATGGAGCAAGCCGTGGGTCCCCACAAGCCCTTCAGATCGCAGATCGCTGGCATTTGATCCACAATGTGGCGAGGCATTGGAAAAGGTATTGACGCGGCACCATCTGATCTGAAACGGGTTTTCCTGCAAGAAGAGGAGCATCCATTGTCCCCACCTTTGGAGCCAGAACCCTTCACTCAAGTAACGGCTCGATCAGGGGCTGAGCGATTACGAATAGCGAGGCAAGAGCGGCGGAGAGCAACCTTCACTCAAGTCCAGAAGTTGTATGCACAGGGACGGAGTGGTGCTTCCATTGCTCGTATGCTCAGCATTCATAAAAAGACGGCGGTGAAATACGCGACTGCTGAGTCCTTTCCCGAAGCACTGAGTGATCGTGATCGGAAACTCGCTCCCTATCTTCCGTTTCTGCAAACACAATGGGCTGGCGGAGAATACAACATCGCTTCCCTTTATCAGACGATTCGTACTCAAGGGTACCGTGACTCGGAAACCTCTGTACGCAAGTACATCACATTGCTGCGAGAGGAAATCGGACCACCGAGGCGACCTCGACACTATTATCCTCTCGTCCCTCCTTAGAGGAAACGACAGCAACATCTGGCTCTTTCGAGCCGACGTGCTACCTAGTTGGTGTTGAGATGACCAGAGGGTCTCTCATCGGAGCAGGAATGCCGCATGATATTCGCACAAAATATACCTTGTACAGTCTAGCTCCCGTTCCACCGCAACTCAGCAATCCAAGCATCATTTCAAGCCCCGCTGCGTGTGCAAGTTTTGAGCGAACAATTCGTCGCTTTCTTGCACATGACGAACGCGAACGGATGACAAATGGACATTTTATCAAAGCAGTCCGTTTGATGAAGTATCTACGAGACTTCAAAAACACATTCGAGTGTAAATCTATCATTTTGATGACGCTCTTAGGAAATCAAGTGAACGTAGTTGAAGCGAGCTATACCCCAGAGTTATATGGTGATGTGCCCTCGACATTGGTAACACTGCTGGGCAAACTCGCAAACACCTTGCCAACGGCAATGCCAACTATTATGGATCCAGCACAGACGGGTGAAAACTTCACTGATCGGTATGGGGAAACGTGGAATTACGGTAATTTTCGCGCATGGATGACATATTATATGGAACGTATGCGTGACGCACACGAGGAAGAGGATGTCTCCCTTTCTATCGCGAAATGGCGACGTGTCTTTGGAGACAAATTTAAGCCAGGAGTGGTGATAAGAAAAGCATTACATGCCCCTTCTCGGCGTCAGTTTCTTGGGTAGGTGAGCAATTTATTGATCAGCCTCCATATAATTTTCCCATTTGCATCAATTCACGTTTCCGTACACGGATTATCGGTCGCGTGACAGGCTTTGCAAGGAGTGGAGAAACTCGACAGAATGGTTTTCGTCAATTTGAAGTCGCGAAACACGGAAACGTGGTTCCAAAGAATCGAAGCTTGGAGTTCACGATGACAACAAACGTTCCAGCACCCTATACACTCTATTGGAAAGTGCGCAATGGTGGTGCTGAGGCAAGTCGGCTCCATGAACTGCGTGGAGCGATTAGTAAAGACGAAGGCTCTCAGCAAAAGGTTGAGACGACTCTCTACACAGGTCATCACTATGTCGAGTGTTATCTGATAAAAAATGGCGTCGTTGTGAGTAAAGACCGACAGAATGTCATTGTCCCAAGCAAACGATAGGAAGAGTTATGTTGATAAGCTGTTTTCAGCAATCAACAACATGATCATCCTCGCATGACATGCTCATGAAAAATGATACTCATTTGCAGAAAAACAGCCATCTTTTTCACATCAACTTTCGATGGTGGTAAAATGAAGTATAGAACAACTTTAAACACATATACCTGTTCTGGGCTTAGGAAAATCTTTAGGTGAATTGTTCACCAGAAGTTGTGGGATATCGAATGTTCTAAGTAAGTAGTGCGTCCTCAAGCAATTCATTTTCTTCTGAAGGAGGACCTTACTCATGGCTTACTCTCAGTACTATGTCTACACGCTAGCGTATCCTGATGGTCGTATTTTTTATGTCGGCAAAGGACAAGGGGATCGGATATTGCAGCATGAAAAGGAAGCAAGGCAATATTACCATACTCAACAACAAGAGAGTGCGAAAGTTCGTGTTATACGAGAAATCTGGGCTTCTGGTGGTCAAGTAGTGAAGACAAAGGTATTGGAGACAGAGAATGAAGAGGAAGCCTACGAGTACGAAAAACAGTATATTGCTCAGTGTGACCCCTCCTCTCTTACCAATCGCACAAAGGGCGGAGGCCCGCAATTTAGTAAGCAAGACCCCTATGCACGGCTCAAGCATAGAGCCTACTTCTATTCTCCTAAAGAGGCACAGGAAAAGCTGGGTATCTCTCAAAAGATTTGGCATCGGCTTTTTCTCGGCGGTGTCCTCCACTTCTACCAAGCTGAGGGATGCACTCTTCCAGTTCTTCATCGCAAGGAGATCGACGACTTTGCAGCACGAATTAAAGATGGAACCTATCCCCTCGATGCTTGGGAAATGGCAGCCCCCAACGTATGGAAAACGGAGGCTCTCGAAAAAAAGTCTCTTTGGTGGGACGATGAACCTTCCCCTCGATATAGAGAGGAACAGTATCCCATGAGCAAAGTAGAAATGCAGCGCGAAGCTATTACAATAGCATTGAATGCTGCTCAACAAGCATTCTCAGAGCCTTGTCACCTCATCGGTTCCTACGAATTACGTCAACGAGAGCAGAGCGAACGGGCATGGAACATCGTCATACAAGTAGACTACGAGCAGTATACCTATGTCGTAACGTTGCACCAGAACCAATTCATTCTGAGCAAATCCCCTACAAAGCCATCTCCTCACCCACAAAAGCAAGAAGAGAGTTATGAACTCTCCGAATGGGACGAGTTGCTTGATAAAGCTTTTCCAGCCGTAGATCAGGCTGCATTGGAAGCTACTACCTCTGATCAACTTGCCGCAGAACCTGTCACGACAAGAGCTTCACACTCGCTGACTCTTGCTCAAGTGAAGGAGCGATGGGAATCTATACTCCGACGAATAAGGTCAAAGAAGGATGGAGCAAAAGTTGCTGCCCTCTTGAGAGGATATGACATAGTCGGTGTAAATGAGAATGAAGATGTCCCTATAGTAATGCTCAAAGCTCGCTCTTTTTTCCACTACGCTGCCATCCAGCAAGGTGGATACCAGCAATCTATCGAGCAGGTGTTCAAGAGACAGCTAGAGCAGGAATGTCGCCTCCATCTGCTTTCGCCAGAAGAATCTTTTCCATAAATGCGCCTGAAGAGTTGCTTTACAAGGACCCAGCAAAAACGCGAACGCGAGATATCGATCCGATGGCACGATTGTTGACGGCGTATCTTCGCACAGTTGTACGCTGTCTTGCCATGGATTCTTTGCTTCGTCAACAACATATGCTACAAGGTGAGGCAGAAATAGTATGTGCGTCTTGCCAGAAAGCGAACATTTCTAAAAAAGAGACGTGGCAAATTATCGGGCAGAGACCAACACAAAAATTGTCTCAGGAGCAGTGTGAAGACTAGTATGAGTGATCTAGCTGCCAGAAACACGTCAAGTTGCTGGATGAATACTCCATTCTACCCATCATTGAGAATCCACTCTACCACCACTTCCCAATCAACTGTATCAAACGCAAGGTTGGGGGCAGTGGTAAAACGCATCACTGCATCATACAAGCTCTTAGGAGCGTTTCCCTCATGGACCCACTCTTGGAGTGCTTCTGATGCTTCTTCTCCTGCATCTTCGACCAATTCCTGCAATTCATCATGATCAGCATCGGCAAGGCAACGAATGACCTCATCAGTTTGCCATGTTCTCGACATAGATACGCTTCTCGCTTTCTGTTTAGTTCAATGTCTTTTTTATCATAATACACGAGACAATGAGCATGACACAACAAACAAGCGAAGTTCAAGCGGGATTTTTACAGTCACTTTTTGGCGCGTCTCGTCTAAAGAATGCATAGTCCTTACACCTCTGCCTCCTTGTGCAAATACTGCATTGTTCCTACTCCATTTCTCCTACGTTTCATGAAAATAATCCCTCTCTCTGGTAGAGTTATCTCTCATAACGAGAAGAGCAGTCATTGCACGTCACACGAAAGGATATATTTGCATGGAGAGTGATCAGCAGATTATACAGTATCTCGAAGAAATGGCTGATGTCCTGAAGGAATTACAGGTGATCGTTCCTTTTTCCCTTCTCATTACTGGTGGAGCCTATATGATGCTCCACCACAAACGGGCATTTACTGAAGATATTGACTTTGCTCTTGTCGAACAGCCTCAACATACTCCACGACAGAATCAGGTGTTCCAAGTCAAAGTGACCAGCGCAGAGGTCTTTCGGGCACAAAGTACCGTTCCTTTTTCAGCAGAGTTTCGGCAAGCTGTCCTCCTGATTGCACAACGCCATCCAGGATTACCGAAAGACTGGCTCAACGACGAAGCTGCGGAATACTACTATGATGATGCACCCCAACCAGAGGCGACTTTCTGGCGTTCATTTGGAGAAACCCTCTATGTGTATCTTCCAACACAAGCCTATGTATTTGCCACAAAAATAGCAGCCTCTCGCCCAAAGGATGAGCGTGATATTCAGATACTCTTGCAGGATTTGAACATTACCACCCGCGTACAAGCCAAAGCGATTATTGACCGTTTTCTGCTTCCTGAAGCTCAAGAGTTCTGGCAAGTCGAAGAGAGTCTCGACACCCTCTTCCCATAATTCATGAACGCCTGCGAGGTGAACTAGGAAGAAGTTCAAGCACCTTTCTCGGCTCGTACTTTTCTATGCTGAGGCGTTTGCCCTATAAATTTCCTTTGGTACATGGTATACTAGCAAAAAGGAGTATCGGCATGAGAGGGCAAGAACAGAGAGAACGTAGTGAAACTAAGATGATGCAGGTAGGTGCTCATTATCAAACATTTCAGCATTCGTTTGAAGCTATCTGTGCAGGGGAAGACCCATGGATTCCTCTAGGGAAATTGCTCCATCAGTTTTTTGGTGAGTACAAAGGTGACCGTGAGAAACTAATGGAGGATGCCCTCCAGCTTCCAGAACAGATGACGATTGACCAGTTTCATTGGGCAGTTTTTTGCGCCGCATCGGTAGAACATCTCTGTCACAAATATGATCTTTCCTGTCCTGCTTGGGCACTTGATCCCTGTTATCAACTAGAGGTGCCGTGGTATATAGGAATTGGCGCGAACCTTCTCCACGTTCAAGCAAAGCTAAGAACAACAACACCCCAAGAGTTCTCCAGACGCAATGTCTTTTGTGGAGATCGAACTTTCAGAAATAAATATGAATATGAAGGGCGTCGCGGACGACGAAGCATCGCTTAGCGAAGAAGTTCCCTCCTGTTTCTCTCTGCCATTGACTCATGCTCTTCATCGCTTCTCTTAACGTGAAGAGCATGTTTTCGTTTAGCTAGATGCGCTGCAACACAATGTCGAGTATTCTTTCGATTTTTGTTAACTATTTCTAATCCTCTTCCAACGTTCTCGCATTTGTTGGAGCAAGGGAGAAGGAACTTCGTCAGAAACAAACGCGTAGAAACTTCCGCGTTCTTGATCGAGAATAACTTTAATAGAAAGCTGACCAATGGTATCATCATGAAGAGTAATAGTGTAGTTAACGTGGCCTTCTTCCGTATCAAAACCTTTCTCTGCATCAACTGATACAGAAGTGAATATCCATTCTTCTTCTGTTTTATGAGCATTGCATACAGCCATCTGATGAACAAAGCGTGTATCTGTAGGCTTATCTATTTTGTTCGTAACGCGTACCCACGATGCAGGTTTTCCACATTTCTTGTTTATCTCTGTATATGCCTCGCACTTTTTTAGCGTAAAACCCTCTTCTACTTCTTTTGATAAATGCCCCTTTATACGCTTTTCATTGTCTGGATAGGAACTCTCCTGATAAGGAATGAAAAAACTGTTTTCTCGCTCGCTCATAACTTACCTCCATTTTTAAGATTCGTTGTTAAAGTGAGATAGTACCATGCTATTCTAACATGCTCGTATATCGAGAGCAAGAGATGATACAATCACGCTAGAATAGCTTTCTTCTGGTTGCCTGAAAAAAAAGGGGCTTACTCGCATAGAACAACGCCCTTGTGAGTCATCTCAACGCGATTACGCCCTCAGATTGTTGTTGAAGTTCGCTGACTTCCCAGGATATTTGAAACAACTTGGAAGAGCAGCGTGCAGAAGTGCTGAACGAGGTGATAACAGTGACCACTACTGGGAGCATCATTCAATTCACGAATTGACTGCGGATAGGAGTATCTGAATAGACTCGCGCTCCCTAAGCAGAGGTGATGAAGCAGGTAGCCTGAGCTGTGCCTTTGACCCACCATCAGCGTTAAGAGGGTCATGAGCTAGATATGCTACAAGTCGCACTGGAACTTGTAGATGTTACGGCAAATTTTTGTTCTATTTCCTGTCGTAACTTCAAGATAGCTGCTCTTGAGAACCACCTCTGCTTGCCACCCATGTCATCCAGGGGCACTACTTTTCCTTCATGTACCCATCGATGCAACGTGGCTGCACTCACTCCTAGTATAGCCTTGGCACGTCCGAAGGGAAGCCGCCCCCCATGCCATTGTAAAAGATATTCTTTACTAAAAAGGTACTCATGATGTTCATCAATTCCTGGTCCGCTTACTGCTTGCAGACGTCCCTGTCGTGCCCATTTCTGCACGGCTAATACACCAATTCCCAATGTGTTCGCTGCCTCTTTACTCTTCACGTACTCAGCAACAAATTTCTCAACAGCATCCTTCTCAAAGTACTGTGCATTTACATAGATAGCAGCCGTCGCAAGAAGACCTGTTTTCACCCATTTTGCAAGCGTTCCATCCTTTACTTCTAGACGAGCTATTACTTCTTGCCTGCTTAACCAGCCTCGTTCAACTAACGTAGTTTTCATATACGCACGAAGATCCTTTGTGACAAATAAGAGGTCTTTGCAACAAAAACGTAGGCTCGACTGACGATAGGCTGGCAATTTCCCATTAGCAACGAGCGCGAGAATTGATGCAGCATTCAATCCAACTTGCGTCAGTATTCTCGCAGCACCTGCAATGTTTAAGGAAGGGCGTACACCTTCAAGCCGTTCGTAAGGTATCGCATGCTTTTTGATGTTCTCTAGGAGTCGGCAGAGGTTCTTTTCATGAAACTTCCAAGATGTGAAGCCAGTATGAGGACTCTGCTCCGGCGAAAGCAGATGGATATCGACTATGCGAAGAACAACTTCTTCCGAGACGCCGAGGGTCTCAGTTGCTTCTTTAAGCCCCACGAAGAAATTCCAGGTCTCGCGTAGTCGTAACACCTCTTCCCGCTTTACAAACACGGAATCCTGGGTTGTCTCAAGTTGTCCAGAGTCAATTAATCGATGGATTGTTGCAGGTGTCACACCTGCTAATTCCGCAGCATAGTTGATACTCACAAACGAAAACTTGCGTAGGGCCGCAGGAGAACGATGAAAACGATCTGAGCGCAGAATGGATGGCGAGATGCCGTAGCGATCCGCGATGTAGAGATTAAAGGCATCTTGAACAAAATCAAAAGTAGCATATCGCCATTCTCGTTGGAGCCAGTGCGAATAGATGCTTCCAAAGTCCTTTTGGAGGGTACTCCTACGCATATCTTTACAGTGTTGTTCATACTGTACATCCAAAAACGCGTAGAACTCTTGGGGCCAGTGAGTGAGAGCTTTAAATGCTGTCGTATAAACACAAAAGCTTTGATATGGGGTAAGAGAAAGCGAATCTGGCTTGAAAGGCACCATGAGAGTATCGTGATGCGCTGGTACAGTATGAAAGTTCATCCACCCTGAACGAGCCAGTCGTTGAGTTGTCAAGCGTAAGCCCTCAAGGACACGAAATACGACGCGCGAGGGGTGTGAAGGAAGGCCATAGGAGTCAGGAAGCGATACAGAGGTATCCAGTAGCCAACCTTGAATCACTTGCTGAGCAAGCATACCTATCTCATCTTCCTCGATAGAGATACATGGAGCCTTATTCAACGCCACCCCACACTTGCGACAATACCCATTCACAATGTCTCCTATAGAAATGAGCCTACTACAAGAGTAACACCGATTCGTGAGAAGACACTTGTGTTCCAAACAAACAGATGTTGCAGTCGCGTGCCAGATGAGGCGATGATAACGATGACGTTGGACACAGAGAGGACAATACTGGCTAGCTGATGTTGGACGAAGTTGCTTTTGGGCAATCCTCTCAGAGAGGAGGGGAACAACGTGATTGTCTGGTAGGTCTAAGAGGCTCATCTGACTGTCCGGGGCCGTTATTACTTGAGCAAAGCGGTGAGCACTCGTTTCGTAGAGTGGGAAACATTCTACTCGAGCAAGGCGAGCAATACGCTCGAATGTAGCAGCTTGCATCGGCAGATCAATATGGTCCTTGAGGAGGTCTTCCTCCCCAATGCCATTCAAGATACAGTTTGTCAATATCGTAGGCGATTGATAAAAATTGGCTTTTCCCAAGCGAAACAAGAAAGATGGAAAGGACTCACTCTCCTTGATCGGTGGATAACCGAGCAATTTTTGCGGAAGGCTCTCCATATACTCGCTACTCCTCATCTGGTTGTCAATGTCTCTGCTATGCTCGGATTTTTCTTTTTTCTACCAGGAGTCTTGTTCGCCGTCGTACTGTCTTGCTTGCTGTTCGTACTTTCTTCTGGCACGGGTACAGGAGGTACAAACCGATTCTCTTTCACTTGAAATGGATTCGTCGTGATGCCGACATGCTTTGCTAGATGTTTCTCATATGCATCAGATAGGTCACATAACTCGATGGAAGAACTCCCTCTACTTAACGCCATAAGCTGAGCAGCTCGAAGCAGATTCATGATATTTCCCACGACACCACCTGTTACAAAAAAAAGGCGATAGAGCAGTTCTACATGACCAATCTGCTTTGCCAGAGACATCTGCATTGCTTTCTCGACATACTCAATGAAGCGTGCGAATTCCTTGATAGTACTTATTTTTCTCGTGTCCCAAGTAAAGGGGTGAAGTGTTTCCCTCACCGAGAATAATCGAGAGAGTTGTGAATTTGCCTTGAGTATATTTTCGACTCGCCCCTCGATCCCGACCACGAGAAATGGTACTTCCGAGTCTTTAATCAGAGCTTTTAGCCAATCTGAGACAGTTGCCAATATACGGTTTGTTTCCGAGTGAATTAAGTGATGGAAGTCATCAAGAATGACCAATTCGGTTTTACTTGCAATGAGATTCTCGATAACTCGGGAGTCTAGTCCGTCCACTCTCCCACTATAACTGAAGCCAGGATCACCCATCTTCAGAAGCATCTTTGCTGCCATGCCTTTGATGGTCACAGGCGAGGGAGTAGACATGTAAAAAACCGGAACCAACGTCCGTTCCGCTGTTTCAATTCTCGGAAATGCTTTTGCGTACTCCTTAACGAGCGTTGTTTTCCCTGCTCCAGGTAGCCCTTCCAGAGACATACATTTCGGTTCATCTGCTATCTTCGAGAGGTACTGACATTGCTTGATATCTTTGTGTAGTTCTTTGAAGCGTGGGTAGCGAATGAGAGCGGCATGCGCTTGTTTGAGCAACGAGTCCTCGAAAGGATCACGTATCTGTTCCTTCATCAATCATTTTCTCCTCATCGGTGAACACCTTCCCTTCTTCAACACGGGACACTCTCTCAGAGGGCTGCCCTGTATTGAAGAAGGGAAGACGTGATAGATTGTCTTCTTCCACCTTCACTGTTCTTTAGGATAAGAGTAGTCGAGTTCCCATCCCTCTTCACTTTCAGATGACAGAAGGGCCTCATCAAGAACTGTTGGCGAAGCAGCATAATGTTTGGTACTCACTGCTGGCGGATTGGGTGCTTGCGGTTCCTGAGAAGTTGTCGTTTCTATGACCTGTTCTTGCGTTGTCGTTTGTTCCACTTCGTGAAATGGTTTGCCCGCTGTTTCCCATCGAGCAATTTTTGCACGAGTACTGAGCCGTTTACGTTCTTTGCTCGCTTCCACGATTTCGCGTATTCTACGCTTCGCTTGCCCTAATGCTTCTAGGTTTGGCTTGTCCTGCTCACGCAAAGCGAAGTTACGAATAACTCGATGCTTCCAGAGAGATAAGCCTCGTGTGTACTCTTGATCCAGTGCTGGCACCTTAATATAACGCTCATCGAATGGATCAAACACGTAGATGTGACTAAGATCTCCAGGGTGATACTTTATTTTGACTGTCTTCCCTTTCAACTTTGTGCGAGGGACGAGCAAATCATCACAGTTATAACGGATTGTCTCAATATCTATGCCATAGTGCCATATCTCACGATACTCTACTCTTCCCAGGAGAACCTGCAAGTCAGTAGCGTCATCTGGTAGTGTTGGCAGAAAGCCCGCTTGAAGTGCTTCTTCCCAGCGGCGTGCTGGAATTGCTTCGATTCCTCGATGAAAGGTTTCTGCGTACACGTCTAAAAGAAAGGTATGCAGGATTTTCTCGACATCGCTCAAGTAGATACACGCCTCTTCAAGACTGTTGTAGTCTCCACGTTCGTCAGGATTTGAAAACGTCGTACCCGGCAACGTGTGAAAGAGCATGGTCTCAACTGAGCCAAGTGCTCGCTCAACATCAGCCTTAAAATGTGGGGTACGAACAGGAGTGCGCTGAAGGATAGTGCCGAGCGACAAACATGCATCACTCAAATCACGTCCAATGAACTCTCTTCCATTATCGATGACAAGAGTTGAGGGAATACCGTAAGCAAGCCAGTCATGCTCTGTACCATATTTTTCTCGAACACCCTTCTTAGGACTAATGGTATGGTAGAGACACTCCATAACGGCATAATAGCTAGGTGGCTCAAACCCTATGTATTTCCCTAGCGGATACCGTGTTCCTATGTCGAGGCAAAACGTAAACGTGGGTCGCCCTAAGGGAAGGTTATCTCGGTCGTCAATTACTATAAAATCAGCCCGAGTATGATCAATCTGAGCGACCTCTCCAGGCATTTCTATAGTCGGATTCGCTCCATATTGAGAAAATTTTTGTTCTGCTCTCCGTTTGCCATGTCGGATGGTAAAGCGTTCGATCATGCCAAGTGACTCGATACGGCGAGCGACTGATGCTCTAGAAGGATCTCGAAGCGGTTTCTTCTCTGGCTGATTTCTATTCGACTCTTGCACTTTACACACGACCTCTTGCAAAACATCGTCTATCGAAACAATCTCCGGCTTCTTATACAAATCATGAATCGTTGTCGTAACAAACTCATCAACCGTGGGGTCAAGACGAGGCTTATCTTTTCCACCACGCTGTCTTGTGTTCGGCACCAACGCACGGACATCGTAGTTACTTGCAACATAAGCATGCAGCCAATTACACAAAGAAGCTCGACAAACACTCCCGAGCATTGTGTCCTTGAACGCTGGATCTTGAGTTGCTCTGACTTGAGCCACTCGTTTCTCGTAGGCCTCGTTTGTGCGCTCTTTCAGTTCAAGTTCAAGAAGGGGCCAGATGGCTTGTAGGCGATATCGTGCGATGTTGGCAAGGTGGGGCGGATAATCATCAAGTGTACGTAATTCTGCTTCGAGATTGTTGCTACTTTGCTGTTTCTTTTTGTTCCTTGATCCTCTCTTGAGAAAGAAGAGTTCCTTAGAGAAAAGGGCTTGCAGAAGCACGTCTATATCCTCGTTTGTCTCTTCTTCGGTGAGTACCTCTCGAAGCTTCACTGTATCGCTCGACAGAGAAGGTCTAATCTCATATATCTTTTTATCCCAACGAAAACGTGTTCCAACGGAAAAGCGACTAGTACCCATAACAATGAACCTCCTTCTTGACTAGTGTGCAACCGATACAGTAGTATTGCCTGTAATCTTGGCTTCATCGAGTGGAAGAACGATCTCGTGATGAAAAGCCATGTGCCAAAGAGCAGGAATGGCAAGCGCAGGAGCATTTGGCGCAACATGGAGTGCTAAAGAGGAAACTGTTGTCCTATCCGCGGATGAATATAAGAGATCGTAGATACGCGAACGCATGTCAGGCCCTATGCGTTGACGTGCAAAACGTGTCAGCAACTTGATATTTTCCAAGCGGAAGCCTTTCCGAAGCTCTGTTTCTGTAAGCACTTGGAAATGATATCCCTTCTCCTCACACCATTGGCGAGCAGCATCAAATTTACGTTGATTTTCGGGTAAGTCCACAAGTGCTGAAGGCTTACACTCCACAATCACGGAAGAACTGGTTTTTTTGAGCAGAAAATCTGGGATGTAGTGCCTTTTTTTCTTCTCATATTCGTATTCAATGGACAACGGTTGCTCTTCAAATGTGAGAATATCTGGCTCAAAATCAAACGTATAAATGCCATCACGCTCGATAAGGCTCTCGAAAGCAATCATACGTTTCATTTTAAGCGAAGGGAAGTTACCAATCGTGTTTTTTTTACTTCGATTACTGACCTTCCTAATGGGCATAACTGTCTTTCCTCCTACTTTCGTTTCGCTACGTTGACGTACCATTACCTGAACAGTATCCAACGATCAAACAACCAAAGGGGTATATAGACAATATGATTCTCATATTGTATACTAGGCAGTGTGGCGCAGGTGGGAATCGAACCCACGACCAACCATGCGCAAGATGGTTGCTCTATCCGCTAAGCTACTGCGCCGTAACAATCCTCAGGAAAACTGAGGAAGGTATCGCAGCGAAATGGAGCATGCAAGCGAGAGCTTCACCGGGTGCCACCCCGGCGCATGATCCATTCCGCATGGTGATTGGGTGGAACGCTGGGGTTGTAAGTTTCCGGCTCGAGCCCCAGCGTTTACTTTATGGGCTCATCGTTTTTTCCCTCCTTGAACAGCGAGTGCCTGCTGGATGAGTCCAGCAACGTGAGAGACCCCTTGCCTCAACCACGGACGGAGTTCCTCGGTCCAGCCGGGACTGTGTGGAAGTCGCTGTAAGGTCGTCAAAAGCTCGCCAAGTTCTTCGGCTCGATCATCCCCTGAAACGGGAGCAGAACCATTCATGAGTGGGTGTGACGGTGGCTCTACCATAGGTGGGTTTCCTTCTACGGTGTCATCAATATCAAGGGCGGGAAGCTCTTGTAGGGAGAGAGGAGTAGTCTCGGAATGATGCTGAGTTACTTCCTTAAAAGAGTCTGTTTCATCAGCAAGTAAACCAGCCATTTTGCACAATCCTTTGAAGAGAGACAGCATCTTTAGACGCATGCTTGCTGGCTCAAACGGGGTGCGCATGAAAACGTCCTTCAGTGCTTGTTGACTCGCATGAGTGACATCGATCTGTTCAAAAATAGTCGGATAGCGATCGTGTAGACAAGTACTTAATAAGTCTTGAAAGCTTCCCTCAGAAGCGGCAAACGCGAGTTGCCCACATCGCGGTGTGATACAGTCGTCCTGATTGAGCCAACCAAGGTGACGCCAAGCGATGCGCACTTCATAGCTTTCGCTTCGTGACATTCCCAAGGCTTCTAGTATCTGCGGAGTCAGCTTCATGCCCACCTTCAGGTGTCCATGTCCAGGGGCAAATTGGCTGAGCGGTTTGACAGTATTCCGAATCGCTGAATACCCCGCATGTAGTGTGTTTATCTCCACATCAGATGCCTGCATCTCGTTCGCTCTTCTTTCGTATTTCTCTCCTCATAGGAGGATACGCTAAATTTCTCTGCATGTCAAGGGGAATAATAGCGGGATAAAGAAGCACTAGCTCGGCACCTCGAAAGGGGAATTTTTCTCTATTCAACAGAATAGCAACGCTTCGGTGAACTTGACGTACCTCAAGTGTTCTCACATAGGGAAAGACGGGAAAGGCAAAGAATGTCCAGACTTTCTCTCAGAGATGAGACCATTCTTACTCCTCATCATGTCAACACGTAGAAAATGGGAGTATCACATTCTTCTTCCCATCTCGCATGCAATGCTATCAATGAAGCATCCTTGTACCCCTCTCCGAGATGAGACAAAAAACGAGGAATGAGATGTCACAACATCTCTAATGGCAAAGATGTTGTATAGGAACGGAAAACGTCAGTTCATCAAAGTGATGAGCTTGAGCGAAGCTTCAACTCGTATAATTATTATTGACGATTTATACTCCACATCATCTTCCTACTCAAGTGCCAAGAGGTTCAATCTCTGTAAGCAAACAAACTTCATCAAGAGGAAAACTTGCAGAACGATTCCCTTCACCTTGAAAGAGGGGTAACACACTACCTCTTTATAAAGGTATGCGATACTGCTCGATATGGTCGAGCAGGTATTCGATCATCGCAATAGGAATCTGCTTGAAGGCTCTATGGCTTTGTGAAGTTGCCTCATTATAGACTCTGTTAAGTTCATCAGGTGAAACTCTTCTCACCGCATCGACCAGCGATCCAAGATGATGTTGTGTAAGTGTTGAGTCTCCATATGCTCCGAGATAGTCAATTGGTCATCCAGACCTGCTACAGATAGGTTTCTGGATGTTTCACGACGCCTCCTGACACTTCACCAGCACCTCGTGGGACGCTCTGCGTGATCGAGTCCAGCGGCTGAAAAAATGCAGCATAGTCATGTACTATAAACGCCAGAGTACAATTGTGTACTCTGGCGTTTATAGTACATGTAGTTTGGGTTCATCGAGAAGAAAATTGGTGCTTCTACAAGAGTCAGTTTCGGCCCTTCAAAACAAAGAGTCTCTAGTGAGAGAAACTTGTCTATAGAGGATTCGTATGAAAACAAGTCTAGACCTGTCGTCTTCATTTGAAAGCTCAAGAAATGCCTAGTGCAAGTGTCTTTGTCGCTGGTCTAGTACTGAAAATGACTTCTTCAGGATGAATGTGTGAGAGGCAAGAAAGAATCCTCTTCTCAAAGATGAAGGGTATGTTTTTCGTAGGAGCAAGCAATAAAGCGTGTGCAACGTGTGAGTGAACCTGACATGTGGAGCCAACATAAACATTCGCACTTCCCAAAGTTCTTCTTTGTTAGAAAGAAAATTTATGTATGCATAAGCACCTGCCCATCTTCATACTGAGCAGTACTCCAATCTAACATGTCATCAAGCGAATGACGAAATGCCTCTAGTTCCTCTTCACGCACAGCCTCACTTGGCATGATCGTTCCTCGCCATGCGAGAAGGAGGATTACTCGGTCAGAAGAGCTATTCGCTGCAATATATCTCGTCACCGTCCCAGGAAAGAGATGCTGCTTCTTTTTCCTGATCGTTTCCAATTTTTGCAGCAAAGCATCATATTGACCTACACGTATCTGTACCGAGATGAGAGAAATGAACTGCGTGTTGTCGCCCAGAGATATGTGCCAAAGTGGAGTAACTTTTCTCGGGCGACCAGCGGGTTCACGCTTGAACCTGGCAATCTCTTCTACCGAAATCGCGATCACATCTGCGAATCGGACGCTTGGCAGGCGTCCCTCTTCGATATAGTCATACACCGTTCTTGTCGCAAGGCCAAGCATCTCCGCAGCTTCTTTCACAGAGACGTAGCCGGGAATACTCGAAGAATTTCTGCTGTCATCCATGAAACTAGTGTATTGGAATGCCCTATTCTCGAATAGGAACTTGTTTCGCGCTATTTTATAAAGGTGCGATTACGAGTATACTAGTTTTCAGAGGTTGCCCCCAATCCGAACAGAAGGAAGATAAACAGCTACTACAGCACATGGCTCTCATACAAAGCAATCGACATGCTTTGATAGTGGTAAAGATGTTCTCGTCCTTCCGTATTGGTGGATGACGTACACGTTCCCCACTTTCATGTGGAACAGGTACACATGGGAAACGTAGCTGACTAGTGTTGCTGGCACGGGAAACCTGTTACACTCTCAGATAGTACAGATGAAGGCAGTAATTGATGGTAGTACGTTTACGAGTGAAAGAAGTAGCGAAAGAGAAGGGTATCAGTATGGGCAAACTCCAGCGGGACGCAGACATTGCCTATAATACCATCAAGCGGATGTTCCGTGACCCATACTACATCACGACAACAGAGACACTTGGAAAACTCGCACGAGCCTTGGGAGTTCCACCAGGAGAACTTCTCGAAGAGGTCCCGGATACTCCTAACAAACCATCTCTGTAACTGCCTCGTATTTTTGGGATTGTGAGGTTCTCCAGTAGGATGAAAAAGCAAAGAAAACGGAAGAAGATTCGATTTAAGGCAACAACATTTCGTCGCTCATCACAACCACCTATCGAGGACATAAAGCCAGAAGACCTTGTTCTTCACATACGTCGTGCCGAGAAGGAAGTAATTCCTCTCATCAAAGAAATGAACATGAGTGCTGCCGCAGCACAATTTCTTCTCGCTCAATACACCTATGTCTTTGCGACTGGCTCCAACCAATTTTTGGAAGAGGAAGCAATGCTCATTGCGAACGGCGTTTTAGCTCTCTGGAAAAGTGGTTTGTACGTTCCTGGACCAAGTTATCCCTTTACGCTTGAAGAAACGCTCCAAGAGATCGAAGGGGGTCTCAAAGCAAAGAAGGATTATGCAGACTCGTTTCAAGCATTTCTTCCTGCCAAGGGAGATCAACCACGAGGGATGGGTCAAGTGGCAGGGGGTCTTGTCAAACATCCAGAGACGCATCTCTGGCAAATCTGGATGATCATTGATGGACCATGTACGTATCTTGGTGCATATCGCAGCCTCGCAGATGCACAACGGGACCTTGAAGAAATCATTCAGGCCGCCCGCAGAGGAGGTATAGGCGCAGAAACTCAAGCTCTTTATAAGAAAGTGCAATCGCACGGAGATGGGCAACCACAACAGATATCGTTCGATATGATGGCCTATCTTGTCGATCATCTTCATCTTTATCAAATTCAACTTTAGCAGTAGAACTGCTATGACAAATTATCATACACATGTCATTTAGGCGTAATCCAGTCTCGCCATTTTCCTACTTTAGTGACTAGGGACGTAATGCTCACGTTCTATACACCATATACACTGGAAACGAAATGTCTGGGACAGGAGGGCAATTTGTTGTAAATGCTGATTGGTCCACAAACTCGCCTTTTAAAAAGTGTTACTTGTTAGTGCGACGACAACTACAACGTACTGTCATACCTACGTTCCTTGACCAATAAGATACCTTCCCATGCGGAGAGCCTCTCCTCTATCTGCAATTCTAGTATTGCTAGCATAATGTAGGTTTCAAGGTAGCCCTTGAATAATTCCTCTAACTTATCCTTACTCGCAAGAGAATTACTATACGCTAGTCGTCCCTGCCGGCCTTGAGCAGTCTTTTGCTCTTCTATAAGAGAATGTGTATAACGAGCAAGCAATTGAGTTAGATAGCGAACATACCAACGACGAAGTTGTTCGTCAATGACGCTTGTAATACTCTTTGAGCGGTATTTGTCCACATGATCGATATGAATACTAAGAATATCTCCAATTTCACTCTCAGTGATGGTTTCAAGCCATGTATCAAGATCAAACACTCTTGTAACACTTCGCAAACTAAAGGCACGGCCCGATGGAAAGTCATTCGCTTCGTCAAAGTTAAAGGATTGAACGTTAGCACGATCCAGCTTATTTTCAAGATTAAGAGCAATATCTATAGATTCATCACGACCCAAAGCACGAACACGATCAAAGGCATGTGCTTGTTCACGATCTCGGTTCAGGATGTCTTGTATCATACTACGCAACTTCTTGTATTCGGGTACAGCACCACGTAGCCATATAAAGCTCTTACCTTCGTCGTTCCAGTATCCTATATCACGCTGAGCATTCGTAGTATCTTTTAGCTTTGTCTGTATTTTTTGTTGCTCGTCTGCATTCGGTAATCGGTAAAGCCATGCTCCAGTATCGCGATACGTAAGCCAGCGGCAAAATGCAACTGCATCCTCTGGTTGGACGCCGAGAATAGGGAGATGACCATGCTTTGGTAGAAACACATCCGACTTCCATTGATCAGGTATATGAGAATATCCGTGAACATAGTCATCGTCTATGAACAGTTGATATTCGGCACATGTCACTAGTGAAGTATCAGCATAAATATCATCCTGCAAATACACCATTTGTTGCAGTCTTCTCTGTAGCAAGGCTTCAGAGATGATACGACGCCGTTCCAGGTTAGAGTCTTCAATACCTTTTTCGAGAAGCTGATTCATTTGTACTACCACCGCATCAGAGGCTTCGAGTTTCTCTTCATTGCACTCAAGGGCCAACTTTAAGGTGATATCTGAAGGATTGTCGTTATTGAGGCAAGCTTTAATAATCTCCGTCGCATCAGCTTGAGCACAGTAGAGTCGGATCGTCTCATGCCACCAACTGTTACTTACCTGATTGATAAGTTCGTGTCCCTGCCCTTTCTCTTTAATATAAAGTGCAGCTAAGTACTCTTGAAACGTTTTATGTGCAAAGCCGTAAATGCCAGGATTTTGCTCAAGGAAAAGGCCGCTCGTGTCTTCCACCATTTTGAAGAATTCTTCTGGTTGTATTGTTGTACTCATCCGCGACAAGGAAGGTTTTATCACCTTACTTGCTTTTTCTAGCTTTATTTCAAGTATTCCAAGCTGCATAAGATGATACGCTAAAGGCTGAAGAACTGCTTGTTTTTGCGCTGGTCTTAGCTCTTGAGGAATACCGATAGCTTCTCTACGACCACCGAGAAAGACATCGCAGATTTCTCGATACAGTTCCACACGTTTGCCTGGGAGGACGCCACGAGTGCGATGTACCGTAGCAATCATTGTCAATAACAGTGGATTGACTGCCAGTTCAAGCAGAGCTGAGGCTTGATAGAGCTTGTGTAGTAAATCTTCTGCACCCTCATGTGCTCGCATACGCATGCCAGCATCATCTTTCCCCCAACTCTTCAACTCGTTAGCAAGATACCATTTACGAACAAATCGGTTCATCTGCTGCGGTGTAAAGGGACGAACTTCTAGAATAGTAACACCATCAAGCGGATTATCACGATACCCATATGGACGAGAGGTTAAGATAAAGCGATTGTTGAAAAACGCAAGCATTTGTCGTTGCACCCACTCCACAATTTGCTTACGTGTCTCTGGATCAGGTACCTCGTCCAGACCATCTAACAGGATGAGACCTTTACCCTTTTTTAAATAACGTTCTAGCCATCGGGCTGGAACTACCCATTGCCACTTCTTCTGTACATGCTTTTGTACAAGTTCGGTGAGTGAGCAATCAGGGTTATCCTTAATCGTTGAGGCATGATCTCGTAGATAGAGGAAGAGCGGAAGCTTTAGACGTGCATGAATGCGACGAGACCTTCGCGGTTGGGCTAAGGTCAACGCTATATGCTTGAGAAGTGTTGTCTTGCCACTACCAGGTGGACCAATAACCACAAATTGCTGTCCAGCGAAAGCAGAAGAGGTGAGATAATCCCAAATATCATGTTCGCCTTCGCGCAATGTCTCAGGAATTTTCAGAGGACTCGCGGATGCCTTGTGAACTGGAGTTGTATGGATATCAGGTTGAACAAAGACATGTTCGAGTTCCAAATCATAGGCGTTGCGTGTACTTAGACCTTTCACATCAAACACCTGATGCTCATAGATGAGATGTTGAAAGTAGTGTCTCCGATAACGAGAAAACACACCTTGTATAGTGAAGTTCACCCATCCAGCAATTTGATCGACGAATGGACTCTCTAACTTCTGCCAGACCTTGCCGATGATACCAACTACTATAATCCCTAGTTCGTAAAGAAGTCCTAGACCAAAAGCAGTCCAAGGATGCTGGGTGATAGTATGTGCGAAAGTCAGACTAGCAGCGGAAGGTACTCCAATAGCTGCTAGAAAAAGGAGTATTGCAGGAATACGATTTGAATTTCCTTGTGGTGCTGAGTTACTCATAACCCTTTTCCATTGCCAAAGTGTGCCATCTATGTTTGACACCGATTGAAATATGGTGACGGTGTACTGACTGTTTGTATACAAGCATACGTTGTTATTCTTTGTTTGACCTCTACAATCGGTAGTAAGAGGTCAAGAATGAACAGGTTACACTTCATCCTATGCTTATTATAACTATCTGTCGGACCCATTCTACCATGCTTTGTCAGCGTAGGCTTGTAGTTGTTTTTCCCGCTCCTGCCAATCGGGGAGATAGGCATCCATGAAGAGGTTGAAGAGCTTCCCGTGTTTGGGGGACAAGAGATGTACAAGCTCGTGGACGATGACAAACTCTCCAAGAGCTTTAGGAAGTGTGAGCAACATTGGCTCCAAGGACAGCCAACCAGAGGGGGTGATGGTTCCCCACTTTTTCGGCATTATTTGAAAGCGCACATGAGGCTCTTTGACGCCCATGTTTGTAGCCCATTGGCGAATAGCCCAGCGCATTTCTTCGTCGTCATACCAGTATTCTGGTCGCTTCTGAGAAATAGATGCGGATATGTTAGACATTCAATTTAAATTCGCTCTAGCTTTAGGATGTTAGAAGTCAGGTCTACGGCATTGCTTATGGCCTTATCCTCCGATTGTACCACACTGTACAAATTATACAGCAGCACACCCAGCTCAGCGCGTAGTTCACGCTCCTGTTGCTCGTTCCATTGATAATCTGGATAGCGTCTGATTGTTTGATCGATAGTAAGTACCTGCTGTGGTGTGATAGTTGCAAGTGATGGCTTGAGCACGGTGTAAACAGCGAAAGCATTGGCATCAAGTCCGAGTTTCTGACGTGCTTCATGAGCACTGACATACTCCTCCGCTCCCTTGAGAGACTCCTCAAGGGCTTTCTTGGTTTCAATACGCCGCTCTTCGTATTGTTGTACAACCGCTTCAGCACGATCACCAATGGGCTTGAGGTACGGCTCGTAGGGAGTCTGCTGCTCAATAACGCGCAAGAGCTTACGCAAATTGAGAAGTTTGAGCGTATCGGGAAGGTCACTTTGTTTGAGCCGAGCAAGTTCCTGGGGACCAAGCTCGTGAATAGCACCTGGAAGTTCGAGGAGGCTACTAGTCGTAGATGCTTGAAGAAGTTCCTTTGTTTTCCTAGTCAATTCGTTGTCTATTGATGCGGACTCAATACTATTTTGAATTTGCACATAAAGCAAAGCAAGGGCTTTATAATCTTCCTGATATTGACCCAGGAAGGGAGAGGGGGAAAGTACGTTGTACAGATTTTGCAGACGATGGAAAAAAGCCTTGAACTCATCACGTCGTTGCTTGTCCTCCGCAAAATAAATGAGAGCCTGTTCTAACGTTTCAGCTCCTTGTCCAAGCGCGTAAGAGAGGTATTTAGGAGCGTCTTTTTTCATCCACGTCTCAAAGAGTTGTTCGAGCGTGTCGATATTCTCGATAACGCCCTTTACGACATCGGAGTCAAAGGCAAGGGCACGTTCTAGCTTCTCAAAGATACCAACGAAATCAAGGATGAAACCATATGGCTTGACTAAGCCTTCGTCATCTTCGTAGGGACGATTGACACGAGCAATGGCTTGCAGCAGGACGTGATCTCGCATGGGTTTGTCCAGATACATACCGTAGAGGATTGGCGCGTCATAGCCTGTGAGTAATTTCTCGGTAACGATGACTATCTTTGGTAGTTTGTCTTTACGAATAAAATCGCGCCGAATCTCCCTCTCTCTACGAGGTTCAAGCGCAAACGCCTTGAGATCTCCTTCATCATCATTTGATGACGAATAAACAGCTTCAACCCAACCGTCTGGTAAAAGTGGCCTCAATGCCTTGAGATATTTAACGCAAGCCTCACGGTCAACAGCTACGAGAAAAGCCTTGAAACCCATTGGCTCGATGGTGCTTGTAAAGTGTTCAGCAACAAAGTGGGCTATTCTATCAATGCGCTGATCTGCTTTCATGATCTCTTTCAGCACGATAGCACGATCAAGAATTGCGTTAAGTTCTTTAACGTCGCTCACACCCTCCGCTTCAGTTAGCTCTAAAAACTGCTTCTCTAATGTTTCGCGATCCACGCGTAAATGAGAAGGTGCAAGAGAATAGTTTAATTGAACAGTAGTCTTATCTTCGATTGACTCTGCTATAGAGTACCTATCGAGATAGCCACGCTGATCCTGGACGCCAAAGACCTTGAAGGTACCCTTTCCTTGTGAGATGCGGTCAATTGGTGTGCCAGTAAAACCGATATACGTAGCTTGGGGAAGGGCCGTCATGAGATCATTGCCAAGAGAGCTTCCAGTGCTGCGATGGGCCTCGTCTATCAAGACGACAACGTTTTTACGCTCGTTGTTCGTGACTTCGATGTTGCCGAATTTATGAATCATGGAGACGACGAGGCCACGATAGTCGGAATTAAGAGTATCCTCTAGTTCTTTCTTGCTCTCAATCGGTTTGTAATTTGATATCCCATACGCGTCAATATTTTTGAGTAATTGTTGCTCTAGCTCATTACGGTCAACGATCATGAGAATGAGCGGTTTTTCATCCTGTGCTGTGCGTAAGAGGAGTGAAGCAATGGTGATCATAGTAAGAGTCTTACCGCTCCCTTGTGTATGCCAGATTAACCCTCGATGCCCCTGATCCTCCACAACACGCTTGAGAACCTTCTCAACGGCTCCAACCTGATGCTGGCGCAAAATAACCTTCGTGAGTACATCATCCTTCGTGAGAAAGATGATGTAGTCGTGTAAGACGCGCAGGAAGCGTTCTCGATCAAAAAAGTGTTTGACCTTACGCTCGAAGTTTCCTGACTCCTCTTCTTTCCAGTTAAAGAGGTTCTTACGATTGGCACTCCATGTTGCACCGTAGTAGAAGTCCATGAGATGAGTGACCTCAAAGACCTGGGGAATGGTGACGAGATCAGGAGTTTGCCGATGATAGCGACGAATCTGCTCGACACCTTCAGCAATCGCATCCTTTGCGGACGGTTCCTTGGTCTCTGTAAGAGAAACAGGAAGACCATTGACGAGGAAGACTACATCTGCACGATTAGTAAAGAAACCATTCGCGTTTTTCTGTCGCCACTCATCTGTGACTTGGAAAATGTTATTTTCGATATGCTCATAGTCAATGAGTGTGACGTTCAACTCACGTCTTACCTCAGAGACATAGACGGACATTCGTCCATGAAACCATGCTAGAGCATCTCTGTTGCCTTCGATAGTAGTTCTCAGTTGGCTCAGACGTTGCAACACTTCCCCCACTCGTTGAGCATTAAGCACTCCAGGATTGAGCCTAAGCAGTTGTGCCTCTAGCGTATCACGTAAAAAGCGTCCGCCAACACCTCGGCGTTGCTGGAGTGCCTCCCTCGGATTGAGATACAGCCAACCGACTTGTTGAGCGTATTCTATCAGCGGCAACTGAACATTCTGTCGTTCATCGCTCACGGCATGGACTCCTTTGCTATTTCAAGGGAGGAAGAATGGTGATCTAGAAGCGGAAGAGTTGATAGTCTCCCTGTCATAAGTTCCTCCAAGAGCGTGCGGAAAAGTTCCTCTTGCAGTGATATTTCTTTTTCGAGTGCAGTGACCTTAGCCATACAAGCATTAAAAACTTCTGCAATCTTTTCTTGTTCAGCGATGTCAGGAATAGGTATCTCGAAATTTTGTAACTTACTCGCACTGATATTAGATTGGCTCACACCACGAGATGCCAATGCTCTTAACCGTCTTTGAGTTGGCTCCCAATTAAAATACCAATTTAAGAATTTGGAGCTTAGCTGTTTTCCATCCGTTGTAAGTCTAATTAAGTAGGATGCAAAAACAGCAGGAATATTTGTATCAAATAGAGAAGTTTTTCCAACAAGATCAGCACTGTTCGTTCGATTAAAAAGTACATCACCTTTATTCAGTTTAAAAATTTGGAACGTTGCATCATCAAGATTTACATATTGCCAGTCTTTGTAAGTAACTAGCCCATCCATTAAGTTGTTCATTCTAAAAATCGGATATTCTCCTTTAGAACTTCCTGCAAGAGAAATGCCATATTGTGCGTTTAGGAGGACCTGTTCCAACTTGCACATTTTCCAACTCTTTGGTATCTCACCAATCTTACTTTGCTTCGTCGGCTCATTTCGTATCCCATAAGTGAAGAGATGTTGCATTAGAACAAGCTTGTGTTCACGCTCTAGTTGCAGTTCTTTCTTTCGTGCCTGAATTGCGTTTTGTATGGTTTGCAGAATGTGAGAAATAGCCCGTTGTTCGGGAAGAGAAGGTAGATCAATATCCAAACTTGCTAAAGTAGATGCGCTCAATCTTTGTCTTCCAGTAGACCCCTCCATTTTACTGGCTAAAGTAGAACGAACGTTGTGTCTAAGTAAGTAATAGAACAAGTAGTACTGGTTACTGACTCCCTCAATCTCTTTGATCGGTATTACTTCGGTAGTTGCTACTCCAAAAGATGTGGGTAATTTCTCAATAATTCCCTGTTTCCCATTTTCAAATGAAGGAGTGATTTTGGAAAGAAGAATATCGCCAGGCTCAAAGTACGTTCCGCTTTATATACTAAGACCGTTCCTAAGGTTAAATTGATTAAAAAACAGTTGTCCAATTGGTATAGCTTCCATTGGAATAAAGGGAATGTATTCATAATCAGAATACCGCACTTGGTTTGGTTTCTTAGTGAATTTGAAAACTTCTCCTAATTTGGTATGTTGCCAATCTTGGTGCTTTTCTTCTTCATCGTTCTTCGTAAAGAGAGCATCCAGAATAGTACCTCCCATGTTATAACTCTACTACTCGATTTAATTCCAACTTCCCAAGTATTTCTGTCAATTTATTGTCAGCCTGTTCTCTCTCCGTCTGCGCCACAGCTAAATCTGCCACAATCTCTTGTATTGCTCTATACATCATCGCGTCATTTACCTCAATAAACTGCGAAGGGCCTAAATTGTAGTCAGTGTTATGTATCTCTTCGAGTGTGACAACTCTACTTAGCTTTGGACGTGTTTCCCATTCACGATACACTTCTGCAATTGCAGAGATACCTTCACTAGTAAGCTCATTTTTCGGCTTTCTTTTGATGAAATAATTAGAGGCATTGATAAGCAATATCTGATTTTTGCGTTTGACTGGCTTGTTACGGTTGAGTATGACAATGACGCCTGGTGCAGAAGTATTGTAGAAAAGGTTTTCGGGTAACAGTAGAACGCACTCAATGCGGTCCTCTTCAACAAATCTGCGGCGTATATTGCGCTCACGGTTAGAGGATTTGCTACCAGAACCACGTGAAACCGCCCCAGAATCGAGTACAACAGCGGCACGTCCATTTTCATTAAGCGAAGCGTAGATGTGTTGTAACCATCCCCAGTCTGCGGAGGAGCGTGATGGGATGCCAAAGTGCGAGAATCGTTCATACGGATCATGTTCATAGAAACTCTCGGCGTAGTTATCCTGGTTCCACATGGGATTGGCGACGACATAATCGAACTTCTTCAGCCCTGACCCCTTTGCAGCAAAGCCAGGATTACGCAAAGTGTCGCCAATAGCAAATCTTGCTCCTGTATAGTCGTGGAGGAACATGTTCATCTTCGCCATAGCAAAGGTGACAGGGTTAAATTCTTGCCCAAAGAGCTTTGGTGCCTTCCCCTTATCTTCAGGGTTGCGCTCTTCAAAGAGCAAGCGTGCCTTTATCAGTAGGCCACCAGAGCCACAAGCAGGATCATAAATTTCTTTCTGCGGTTCCGGGTTGAGCAATTCGGCAATGAGCCACGAGACTTCTTTGGGAGTATAGAACTCACCTGCACTCTGTCCTTGACCCTCAGCGAATTTGCGTAGCAGGTACTCATAGGCGCGGCCCAAGATGTCCGGTTCGGCGTTGTGCAGACCAAGACGATGACGACTAATAATTTCAATTAGCTTGGCAAGTGGTTCCTCATCTAGTGTACGCTGACCACTCTGTCGCTCATTATAATCTCTAACATTAATGACACCCTCAAGTTGTGGATTCAATTCTGCTACTTTCCACATTGCATCGGTAACGAACTGACCTAAACTGCCATCAGTGGGATGATTGCGAAGTCGCAACCAACGATATTCGTCAGGGATGTAGAAGCGCACAATGGGAACACGATTTTCAACAAGAGCACGTTGATGATCTACTCTTATATAAGCATACGCAGTTTTCTCATCCCCAAACTTTTCTATAAACTGCCGACCTTCATCATCAAAGACATCTGAAAGACGCTTATAAAATATGAGAGGCAAAATAAAGTCTTTGTACTTGGGAGCGTCAGTCGAACCACGAATTGCACAAGCCGCGTCCCATAACCATGTTTCTAAAGTTGCAATACTGAGATGCTCATCGGAATGCAAGGCTAGTGGAAGTACCTGTTGATTTGCGGAGTGAGACGAGGCCTGATAGTGAGCATTGCCATTTTTCTTTACTGCCATGATAAGTCCCCTACAAATCTCTATAGAGCTATTTATTTTTCTTCAAGTAAAAAGTGTTGATATGCTAAACGTTTGAAGTAGAACAAACGTCTTACAAGAATTTACAACGTATATTTGCAAATGGCTTGTGATTGACACTTTATGGGTCTTGTTCAATCTGTAACTTACCTCAATTATTGGGCCAAAGCTCATCAGCTTTGAGCATGACCGCTTTCCTTATATCACAAATATTGGGCCGCTTATTTCATATTTATTGGCGTCAACCATACTTATTATCATAAATATTGCGGTTGGCAAACACTACTTCTCTTTAAAACAAGTTCTTTTTCTCGCCTTATTATAGACATTGATATGAAGACCGTCAAATCCTTGCTCTCCTTTCTATCTTGTCAAGAGTCGTGATATCTATCGATCAACATCGGTCCTCTTGTGACGATGATGAGCAAAATTCGATCTTCTTAAGTGGAAGATCGAATTTTGCTCATCAAGTGTGAAGTAGTTCAGTATGCTACCTTCCAATTCTCAATGTTTTCTCCCTTGAGTTGACCTCAAGCCTTCTTTGAAAAGCACTTCCCCGGTGAAAATCTCTTCTGAGAAAAAAGTATTTAACGTGAGTTCGATACCGTTGGCGAACTCAAAAAGAAGAGATAAAATTAGAGAAGACAGGAGAAAAGGATCATCCGTAAAAGAGACAGAAAGATATGTTTCGTGTTTCTTGACAGAGAGAGGCAAAAAAGGATAGAAAACCAATGAGTCTCCAAAGAAGCAGTATTCCTCCGATTCCATCAGAGACCATCCGGGTAGCAAAGGCTGCATTTCCTCGCGGAGATGTCTACATGCAGATGCGCGATGAACTAGGGAATATCTATGACGATGCTCTCTTTACGAGTGTCTATGCAGAAGTTGGACAGCCCGCGCTTGCACCTTGGCGTCTTGCCCTAGTCAGCGTGATGCAGTTCGCGGAAAATCTCAGTGATCGACAGGCTGCTGAAGCGGTTCGAGCGCGGATCGATTGGGAATATGCCCTCTCGCTCTCCTTGGATGATAGTGGATTTCATTATTCGGTCCTCTCGGAATTTCGAGACCGGAGGCTCACAAGGGAGCATGGAAAGCAAGTTGCTGGATACCCTCCTGGATATGTGCCAGCAACGAGGCTATCTCCACGCCCGTGGACGACAACGAACCGATTCCATACATGTGCTAGGAGCTGTGAAAGTCCTCAATTCCCTCGAACTGGTTGGGGAAACGTTACGTCATGCACTCAATGTGCTCGCAACCGTTGTACCTGAGTGGCTAAAACAGCGCGTCAAGCCAGAATGGTTTGATCGATATGGACAACGGATGGAAGATTATCGTCTTCGCCATCCGACAAAAGCGAGCGTGATACCCTCAGTGCCACGATTGGTGAGGATGGATTCTTGCTGCTCGCTTGTATTCAACAGGCTCCGGCAATGCAATGGCTATTTGAACTTCCAGCGATCCAAACGTTGTCAGAGGTTTGGAAACAACAATATCGATGCGAGCAGGGACAGGCTGCTCGCCTGACTCCAAAAGAGATGTCTCCGGTTGGAGAGTGGATTTGCTCTCCCTACGATCGAGAAGTTCGCTACGGCAAAAAGCGAAACTTCGAGTGGATTGGGTACAAAGTGCATCTGTCGGAATGCTGTGATGATGACTTTCCTCACCTCATTACGCAAGTTGAAACGGTCCCAGCAATTGAACAAAATCATCATGCTCTGGCTCCCATTCAAGCAGATTTAGCGGCTAAAGAGCTTCTTCCAGTTCAACAACTTGTCGATGCAGGCTACGTCAGTGCTAAACGAATCTTGCAGAGCAAAGAGAACTACGCGATTGATTTGATGGGACCAGTCCATATTGACCCCAGTTGGCAAGCTCGTACCCCTGGAGCATTAGATGTCGAACACTTCCAGATCGACTGGCAGCAACATCGGGTCACCTGTCCGCAAGGACAGCAGAGCAGTGCCTGGTATCTGAACCGAGACGCGAAAGGAACCTTCTCGCAAACGACTCGGAACACCGGCTTGCGGAGGTCACGTTATCTTGGTCTCAAAAAAACACATCTCCAGCATATACTTTCAGCGGTGGCAACGAATATTCTTCGCTTGGTGCAATGGCGGATGGGATTCCTCGGGCGAAAACTCGGACCTCGCGTTTTGCTGCTTTAGCTGCTTAACCGGGAGTTCACCAACAGTATCGAACTCATGTTATTTAGCACGTCTTTTCTCGAACGAACTGTGATACAGTGAGAATGAACGCGGGAGTTCTCTACCCATTGGTATACATTTTCTCTGATGCATTAATACTATACAAACGTAGCATAGCAAACACCCCTGCACTCATTGAGATTAGACCGGAAAGGGAAATTAGAGTATCGTAAGGTCCTAGATTGAGTCCCCAAAAGTGGGCATGAAAATGCAAAAAAAGCGTACTGACTAGGTAGCCACCTAAAGCGGTCGAAACCAGTTGAGCTATATTCATGGCTGGCAAGATCAAAGCCCACACACGACCTAAATACTCTCTTGGCGTGAACTTGAGCACCAATGGGCTAAAAGCGACATTTATCGCCGCATTGGGTATCCCCTGAACAACCAAGAGAGTGCAAGCCAGCCAAAACATGGTTTGTCGGGCATAGAGAAGCTCTACTGAACCAACAATCAGCGTTCCCAAAGCAAAAAGGCGCCCTAAGCCAATACGCTGTCCCCACCAACCAAGCAGTACGGCTCCTACCATGAGTCCTACTCCATTCGCTGCGCTGAGCAGGCCGTACAAGCTAGTTGAAATATGTAGATTATGCGTGGCAAAGAAGATAGCTAGCGGCATAGAGAGGCCAGCACTAAAGAGAACTAAACACATGACCACTAACAGTGTTGTCAGTACCCTCTCACGCAACAGGAAACGTACTCCATCCCCAAATTCCTGCCAGAAATGTCTCATCTCTTTCTCTTGCAGATTTCTATCAGCCTTTCTCTGTGGCAGATGGATGTGAAAAATCATCAAGAACGAGAAGAGGAAAGAAACAGCATTAAAAACCAGCAACCACGGCAAACCGATGAGAAAGAAGAGCGGTGTGGTCAATGATGGACCCAGAATCATTACCAGATTCATTGAGGATTGTGCAAACCCAGTAGCACGAGCACGATAGATATCAGGAACGATATCAACGGTGAGCGTAGCTCGAGCTGGATTGAAGAACTGGGAGCAAAGGCTTGTTAGGAGCACTACGAGGTAAACTGCACCCAGTTGCCAGAAAGCTGGAAGATGCCCCCCAAGAAACAGCTTCAGTGGCACAACTCCCGTACAGATAGTGAGGAGGAGAATCAACGCGGCACGCACAAGGTCCATCACCAACAATACACGTTGCGTTTCCCAGCGGTCCACAAAGACACCTGCAAATGGTCCTGCTAAAAATGAAGGGAGCAACTCAGCCACTAGCAAACCACTCACTGCTAGTGGTGCCCACGTTTGACCTCGTGCAATTATAGTCACTATCCAGAGCAATAATGTCGTGTTAAAAACAGAGTCACCTAAACCAGAAACAGTCTGACCTACCCATAGGAGTACATGCTCACGACTGATATAGAAAGGCAACTTCATTTCATCCTGCACAGGGGAAGTTGAATCAACCATTATGTCTCCTCCTTATCTCTTCTTTTAGAATCAATAAACCTATTTTTTGGATTATACCATATTGTTGGTATGTTTTATGTGATATAGACAATGTTTGATAGCTATGCTATTTTCAAGGTGTTTTCATAGATACGTTTGAGAGAAGGGAAGAAGAATATGCAACCTAATTATGAAGTGGCTGAATTTCTTGAACTCACCACACCAAATCAGTTAAAAGCACTTGGAGATGCATTCCGTCAGAAAATTGTACATTTGCTGGCAGAACGTGCCATGACAACTCAGCAACTCGCTACCATGTTGGATACACCCATCAGTACTGTTGCACACCATTTGAAAGTGCTCACCGATACAGAAATTACGAAAGTTGTGTGGACGCGCAAAGTACGTGCTTTGACGGAACGCTACTATGGTTGCACTGCGCGTAATTACATTAGTATTTCAAGTACCCCGCATGGACATAAAACTGCTACGATCGATATCCTTTACCAAGCACTAAAAAATATTGTTGCAGAGCCAGAAGAGAATTTTTTCTTGGCAAGCACTTTAGGTCATGCTCGTATTCCATTGGCTCAGATTCGTGCTTTTGTTGAGCGAGTAGAACGACTGTCCAAAGAATTTGAAGTGTTCGACACTTCTGAAGGAATAGATTGTGGCTTTCTCACTGCGATTTACTATGTGAATATTCTAGAGCCATCTAAAAGAAAACAGGAAAAGTTGAAGGATTAATAAGCAAAAGATGAAGAAAGGGCTGCAAACAAGCTTGAAGATGCACATTTACTGGCAAGCGTACAGTGAGGTCGCTTACTGTACGCTTGCCAGTAAGTGTACTCGTTACCGATCATTTTCTAGTACAACTTCGGGACAAATGAGATCTATATGTGCGCCAGTCAATCCTTCCCCAATACCTACATGTATTCCTAGTGCCCCTTCATTTAACTGACTATTGTATTTCCAATCGATGCTTTTTGGCGAAAGACTGGCATTAGTACTGAACGCCATTTCCGTCAATACGAGTTTACGCCGAGGATTTGTTAGATACTCCAGTTCTTCTTTAATTTCTTTGTCTCCAGCCAGAACGCTTACAACTCGCGAGTCTTCTATTTTAACCGAAAGTGGAAATCGATCCTGATGACGTAAGTCTTGAAAAAGGCTCCAGGCTTGGGTAACGAGTGGGTGAATAATCTCATGCATCTGACGATGATAGGCTACTGCAACCCCTGGAACGCTTAGTGTTCCATTAACAGTAAATGCAGGCACAATATCGTCTGCTTGTGAAACCATACCAACTTCAAAAAATGAACCGATACCATCCCAGTCACCTAAAGCTAATGCACTGTTCGTTTTAGGTCCCATAACGGTAACGTTTTCTTCGACCTTACATGTGATACGAGACGCATTACCACTCATAATAAAAGGGTCTTCTTTTTCTAGTAAAAGCCTGAGAAATTTTGCATTTAGACTGGCTGCGATTTCAAATTGAGACTGAGCCAATACTTTCACTGTATAGCAAGCAGCTTCCATAGAGGGATCAAAAGATACAAGTGGGACTAGAAGGACTCGTGAGTCACGAAAAAGATTATACCAATCACTATATGGAGGAATAGCAGCGAAATCTGTAGAGAAACTGATGATGTTCTCGCGCTGCCTAGAAGAAAGTTTCTTCGCTACGTCAAAATCTCCCGCTGGACAATCTATAGACTCAAACCAATCAATCAAAGTAGGAAAATCGTCGAATACGTAAGACAAACTACGAGTGAGCATTTCCTTCAAATTTTGCTGTTGCTTCATGACCTTGAAACCTTCCTGTAGCGAACTTTAGCAATCTGTAGTGCAGGTTTTTGCAAGTTAAAGAAAAGACTCATGAGGTTGACTCTTCTCAGAATCGTTTAGAAGCATCTAAGGAGAAAGATCACGAGCCTAAACAACTTCATTCTCACCTGTTTTTGTACGATTGATGATATGTTGACAAGTGGTTGGATCCCAAGCTGGTAAACGTGAAAGCCATCAGCAGTTCCCTGGGTCTGTTGTAAGAGAAAATCATCTCCTAATCTTTCAATCACCACTCGGTCTGCTTGTCTCTAAAGATAACCTGTATATTGCACAATGTTTACGCAATCATGAGCTAACCTGCAGTCTACCAGGAAGCTGTTGTGTACGAACTACGTGATGCGTGAGTTCATCAGAATCTCACATCGGGGGCGTCAAAAGTTTATTGTTGCCAATCTACCGTTTTGTCTAGTTGAACTGCCGTACTCGCTTCTGTGACCTGATGACCTACTAAAAATTTTCCTACTAAATTGTAGGTCAGAGTGATACGATACGTTGTACTACTTACTCAATTAGCGTACTTGCACAGGGGCAACTGAGAAGTTTCTCAACAATGGAAGAACCGGACGCCAAGTTTGTTGGACTGTATACCTGATATATTTGGTCCTGACCTGGTTCAGCATCGTTGACAGGAAGAGAAATGTCTCCTAGGTCAACAACTGGAGAATTGTATCTACCTTCGGAAACAAGGTGTAATTGGCGCATTTTCTTTTCTACGTTTGCAGACATCATTCGTCTCCTTTCATGATTAAAAAAACTTTAGCTGCGAAAGGAAATTTGGTATCACTCTAACCATGAATCATATAACATATTACGAATAGAAAGTCAACCTATTTTAAGGTATTAAAATTTCTTAACACAATTATACGAAATAAAATTTACGATATTACGAAAGATATTCCCTGCTAAATCCTGCTATTTTTATTGTTTTTGCAGTATGATAATTACTATGTATGTGTACATAATCCATACCATTTCAACAGTATTATCACTTTGAATGCCTTGATATATTACTTAAAATATGTTACCCTCTATAAAAGTAAGGGATAATGTAAGTATTATATTAGCACAAAGGAGATGTTTTTGTGATGAAAAATTTCATGGAAGGCATTAAAGTGTTTTACCCTCTTATAAACTCTTCAGAAGCTTTCCCCCATGCACTGCTAAGTTCTGGTACTATATCAGCTAAGGAAACAGCATTAGCTCCTCTATACCAGGAAATGTCATTCATTCCTAAATCTCCTTGGAGAACACTAAACGATAGTGAAATGGATATATTGTACACCCAAAGTACACCAGTCACGCCTTGTGGCTCTTGGATTAGTATTGTTCCCGTACCAGATTTCGTCTTAGAGCCTTTTGTATCACTACGAGAAGCATCTAGAACTATTAAAGATAAAGTAGAACTCAGAAAGCTTGTTAATACGCCAGTTATTCAAGAAGGAATTGCACGTGTACGCAAATTTGCTACTATCTTTACTTCTCCTAACCATACTGACATCGAAGGCGGAAAGGTATATATGTGTCCGCCAAGTATGGAAACAGTTACAATGGATGAATCATCAACATTCGTTGGACTTCACGTAGACGGTTGGTACCGCGTGAGTTTAGAAGAAAAGAATACTGTGCCAAACAGACTGGCGGTTAACATAGGTTTGGAGGATAGATTCTTCCTCTACATAAACCTATCACTATTACAGATAGCCCAAGTGATGGAACGGTATTATCCAGACGACAAGGAGCGACACGAAATTGGTATAGGCCTGCGTACAGCCTTTTTGAAACGTTTTGCGTCATACCCAGTTGTAAAATTGCGAATAAAACCTGGTGAAGCTTATATTGCCCCTACAGAAAACTGTATTCATGATGGATGCTCCATAGGACAGACAATATTTGATCTTCAAGTCAGTGTGCGTGGTGCTTTCATGCCAATTCCGCTCAGGCCCTTTGATAATCCTTCAAAGAGTTTGTAAACATCTGTAAGCATTGTTTCCTACAATAGCACTAGAGCTGCTTTGCTCCTTATATTCTTTGCTTTCTTGTATGGGGGGAAAAATCTTTATACTAGAGACAAAGGGTATGAGGTCGTAAGTAGTAACAAGAATCCCTGCTCAAATGCGAGACAGCGATTTGAAAAGGCATTAGCAGAAAGAGCCGTAGAGAAAATGTATATCCATAGGGTAGAGAACTCTTGTATTCATTTTCACGTATCACAACTCGTCCGAGAAAAAAGTATCTAGTGAGTCTTTTCTTGGACGAGTTTTTACAGAGAAAGTACTCTTCGAAGAAGGCTTGAGGCCAATTCAAGGGAGAAAACATTGAGACTTGAAAAGCACCATATTAGGCGACTTCATACTTGCTGGGCAGTTAGACTTCTTACGCTCCTCTTTCGTCAAGGAGTTCCTTATAATCGAAACGTGTAAATTGGTTAAATATGTGATCTTATTTAACACTGTCTAAAACGCATGTAAAGGTTGTGACACTTTTAATGCCGCAAATATTTAGGGTTTCTCACAAACTTGCTTTTACCAAACTGTAGCCTCGTTACGCCTTTATCTCGTTATACCTTCATAAAGAAGGCTTATCAATTTGCTGTATCACAATAGGATATGATGAAGTTGCTAGGGATATACGTTCTTAGAGATTAAATGAATTTGTTTAATCTCTAAGAAAATTTTTATCTATTTCCTTCTGTTCGTATTTGCCTAATTCTGTTACGAACGCTACTCAGCCATTCCCTATCAAGTCTAAACGTAACAATCCGTATTCGATCATTAATCACTGTTATTGCTTGAATTTCAGAGAGCACATCTTCCTTCAAGGAAAGAGCCTGAAATGGAGAAAGAACACCCTGTTCTGCATAATATTCAAAGACATCTGTAGGCAGATCAAAGGAAAAAATATTTTCTCTCCGGGAACGGAGATACCATCCTCTTTCATTCCAAGAAATACGGACTGTATATTCATCTTGTAATTGATCTAGACGGAGAGTTGGACTTGGGACAAGAAAAATGGGGAAACGACCGGATATTGTCGCTAGCAATCCTCCATTCACTTTGCGGCATTCTTGACAAAAGGCATTGAGTACTGGAATAGCTCCTGTATAATCCATAAGGATTTCTGATAATTGCCAGTCTTCAGAATCTCGGAGTCTTGCCCTTATTCCTCTTCTCAAATCGGTTATTTTCAGTTCAATAGCGTCACGCGTTCCGACACCAAAGGAACGCGTTGTTACCCTTCTGATCGCTTTAATGACTGGTTGAAAAAATGTTGACTTTGCTAGCGGAACAAGGTAGATATCATGTGCATATGCATACCTCTCAGCATCACTACTATATTTTGATGCTGAAAATAAGACGTATTGGTAGTGATAGCGGGCCTTTGGAGGAAGACCTTTCTTCGTTTCCCAATATTCTCCTACATCCTTGAGGACACCAACAGCATTCCGTACCCATTCAATCCCAACAGAGTACGTATCAGAGTAACATTTAGCTTCGGCTAAAAGCCGTTGTGGATAAGTAAAAGGAGGTGTTAGTGTAAAGTCAGCAACTGCGTCTATTTGATGTTGTCCTCCCCTCCCTACAACTTTTAGTCCTGAATAACAATCTCCTGTGATAGTTACATCGGAAGCGTCGACTTTTTCGAGGGTACGATACCCGGAAATACGTAATAAGTAGAGAACGGCTTCTTCTAGTAACATCCCTCGGATACCGGAAATAGTTGCCATACGATGCTCTCCAAAGGTATTGCTTATGAGAAGGTTTCATAAGATGAACGATCCAGGTACAAATAAAACTCAATAAGAGATGCAAAGATATTCTCAAAGTACTTGAGCGTACAAAGAAGACTTAGAAGCATTCTCTATGAAAAGAGACATAGCTTCGTTACAACTACCCCATTTTTCACTTGCCTATGATTAGGGTTGGTATCTCTCAATCCACACTTTACTATAATATCGTTCTATGAAAATCTCTCAAGAATTTGAGAGGTTTCGGAAATGAGAGATTTTATGTATGCATCAGCACCTGCCCATCTTCATACTGAGCAGTACTCCAATCTAACACATCATCCAGCGAATGACGAAATGCCTCGAGTTCTTCTTCGCGTACAGTTTCACTTGGTACGACTGTTCCCCGCCAAGCGAGCAGAAGAATTACTTGGTCAGAAGAGTTACTCGTTGCAATATATCGCATCACCGTTCCAGGAAAGAGATGCTGTTTCTTTTTCCTGATCGTTTCCAATTTTTGCAGCAATGCCTCGCGTTGGCCTGCACGTACTTGTACTGAGATGAGAGAAATGAACTGTGTGTTCTCGCCTACAGATATGTGCCAAAGCGGAGTCGTTTTCCTCGGGCGACCAGCGGGTTCGCGTTTGAACTTCGTGATCTCTTCTACCGAAATCGCGATCACATCTGCAAATCGACGGCTCGGCAGGCGTCCCTCTTCGATATAATCATACACCGTCCTTGCCGCGAGACCAAGCATCTCCGCCGCTTCTTTCACAGAAACGTAGCCAGGAATACTCGAAGAATTTATGCTGTCATCCATGAAACTAGTGTATTGGAATGCTCTATTCTCGAATAAGAACCTGTTTCGCGCTATTTCATAAAAGTGCGAGTACGGGTATACTAGTTTTCAGAGGTTGTTTCCACTCTCACCAAATGGAAGATATACAGGTGCTTCAGCACCTGGCTCTCGTACAAGGCATACAATTGGCTCCGATACGTGATACGCACGTTCGTGTTCTTCCGTACTGGTGGACGACGTACACGTTCCCCACTTTGATGTGGAGCAGGTACGTGTGGACAATGTAGCTGACTAGTGTTGCGAACACAGAAAACCTGCTACACTCCTAGATAGTACAGATGAAGGCAGTAATTGATGGTAGTACGTTTACGAGTGAAAGAAGTAGCGAAAGAGAAGGGTATCAGTATGGGCAAACTCCAGCGGGACGCAGACATTGCCTATAATACCATCAAGCGGATGTTCCGTGACCCATACTACATCACGACAACAGAGACACTTGGAAAACTCGCACGAGCCTTGGGAGTTCCACCAGGAGAACTTCTCGAAGAGGTCCCGGATACTCCTAACAAACCATCTCTGTAACTGCCTCGTATTTTTGGGATTGTGAGGTTCTCCAGTAGGATGAAAAAGCAAAGAAAACGGAAGAAGATTCGGTTTAAGTCAACAACATTTCGCCGCTCATCGCAGCCACATATCAAGGACATAAAGCCAGAAGACCTTGTTCTTCACATACGTCGCGCCGAGAAGGAAGTGATTCCTCTCATCAAAGAAATGAACATGAGTGCTGGCGCAGCACAATTTCTTCTTGCTCAATATACCTATGTCTTTGCGACTGGCTCCAACCAATTCTTGGAAGAGGAGGCCATGATGATTGCGAATGGCGTTTTAGCCCTCTGGAAAAGTGGTTTGTACGTCCCTGGACCAAAATATCCCTTCACGCTTGAAGAAACGCTCCAGGAGATCGAAGGAGGTCTCAAAGCAAAGAAAGATTATGCAGACGCGTTTCAAGCATTCCTTCCTGCTAAGGGAGATCAACCACGAGGAATGGGTCACGTGGCAGGGGGACTCGTCAAACACCCAGAGACACAGCTATGGCAAATTTGGATGATCATTGATGGACCATGTACGTATCTCGGTGCATATCGCAACCCGGAAGATGCACAACGAGACCTTCAAGAAATCATTGACACCTCCCGCGGAGGAGGTATAGACGCAGAAACTCAAGCTCTCTATAAGAGAGTGCAATCACACGGAGACGGGCAACCAAAACAGATATCATTCGATATGATGACATACCTTGTCGATCATCTTCATCTTTATCAAATTCAACTGTAGTACTGCAGTAGTTGTGGCAATTTGATCTGTGGCATGTCACCTAGATAAGTTCCAGTTTCGCCATTTCCACTGTTTCAGTTATTAGAGACTGTAGAAGCTGCGCTCTATGCACAGCACCTTTGTCGTCAAATGGACCTACGAACACGCCTGTGAAATTCGTCACAAAGTCCTTGGGAACTCGTCTCAACGTCAGAAGCATCTCATATGCGACTTGGCGGTCTCCTGGTTCGTACACTTCGTTGAGCGCAAAAAGGATACTAATGAGCGCATCTCCTACTTCATTCAAGTAATGAAGAAAGAGCCACGGTCCCAGGTCCAGTTTTACAACTCGCTCTACTTCTTCCTGGTTTTGGTGTAATCGTGGGAGAAAGTGTTCCAAGATATGCCTCTTCAATTCTCTAGGAAATGTTGCCATACACTTTCGCCACTTTTGCACTCCTTTCTTCTTATCATACAGGAGCCATCCCGCTTGGAGGAATGCTGGGAGCGTGTATGGACGAGTAAACGTAGGCTTTGTCGTTATTGCGCCACGAACAAGAACATCTCTCAGAGCATTAGATATCCATGAAGTGGTTTGATAATGAAGGTTGATTCGTACACGTTCCGCTGTCAATTCGCCACTATCGGTCTCTACAAACAGTGGGTTATCCTGTACGTGATTGCTCAACGTCCAGGTTACTCCAATTGGGATCAACAATTGCTTCCGCTCAAGGAGTGACACAATCCCTGGCTTACAGAGAATCAAGAAATCCATGGTTGAGTGTTCGTCTACATGACCTCGTGCTGCTGCCCCAAAAACGAGAATAGATAGGATAGCGGTATGTGTAGATAGTACTTCTGCTATTTGACAAGCAATAGCATATCGTTTCCTCAATTCCTCGAAGATATGTGTGTGTTGCTCATCTTGCAAGTAATGATACCAGTTTGGCTGCTCACAGAGGCGGCATTTTGCTCTGCTACGTTCTCTTCTTGACCTCTCCAATACAAACTCGTGTATGGTCTTGGAGAATGTTGCCTGTGCTGTACTCTTGCCCTTGCCCTGGCTGGTAAAATATTCGCGAAAGATGGTACGCACTGTCTTCTCGTGAACACCCACTTCGTCCGCAACACTAATAAAACTTCTTCTCAAAGCTTGTTGCTCAATATATACCCTCAGCCGTCGAGTCATCGAACGTACCTCGTCCATTTCAGGAAAAACTTCCATAAACGTTTTACGACATTTCCTACATCGATACCGCTGTTTATGAATCAAGAGGCCAACATGCTTTCCTTGAATAGGAGTATCGGCATAGAATTGCTGTATTCTTCCATACCGAAAGGCAACGGCTCCACAATAAGGGCAAAGTGCTTCAGGTGCAGCATGCATTACAGTAAGGCGATAGGCATCATCTCCTTCTTCGACCTGAATGACTTTGCATCCAGGTAAAGAAAAGTCCGTTATAGACATGGATACTCCTTATCATGGTAATAACAGCACTATAAAGTGTACGATGGGGTATACCACGTGACACTATCCTTGTACCTCGACTACGACCTGGACGACTTTTCCAGCAGATGCCTGAACAACAACGTGTTGCGTCCCTTCTTGATCACTTTGCCAAAACGTTCGCTTGGGAATATGCAAGTATTCCATTAACACCTCTAACTCGGCAGCACTAATGGCAACGGCTCCTTGTTCTATTGCGCTATAGCGGCGGCGAGACGTTGCCAGAAGTGTCGCACACTCGGTGACTGATCGCTGTTGCACCTTCCGTGTTTGTGCCAGGACGCTCCCAATCTCTTGATTGCGTTGACGGAGGCGATCCTCAATCGTGGGCGTAGACACCATTTTCTCCTCTCACCAAAATCTCAAGTGAAAATATCTTGCTTACCAAGAACATATGTTCTATAATTGTATCAAAACGTACCAACTTTTGTATTGCTTCGTTTCAATTCTCTCGGTGTCATCATAGTGCGTTCGCCAATACTTCGTCAATGTCTCTGATCAGAGAGGAGTCAGCTATGAGTGTTCGACAGGTGAGGAATTACGGTGGCAATGTGATTGGAAGTTTTCCTAGTTTCAAGCTCCACAAAAAAATTCCGTATGAATCAACGATTGAACGCGATTTACTCTTTTTCTTGGAGTATGATCCAACTATCGTGGATTACCAAGCGCAACCATTCGTGATCACAAACACCTCTTTGGATGGAACCTCACACACGTACACCCCAGACTTTTTCGTCCTTCGTACCACAGGCAAGGAAATCGTCGAGTGTAAGCCTGCTCATCATATCCAGCAGGATCACACCAAGCAGCAAATCGCCATCGGACAAACATGGGCAGACGTCAATGACCACACGTTTGTCCTCATCACTGACGTTGATCTCCGCACAGGACCCCGCCTGGCAAATCTCAAAGTTCTCTGGCGTTATCGTCAACTGGTGCCTCCTCCATCCTTTCTCGAACAATGCCGTTTGTTGTTGTCGCCATATCCCGGTGGTCTCACCCTGGAAACGCTCTCAACCCTTCTCAGGGAAACGTTTGCGTCCTTACCTCTCTTACCGCATCTGTATGCGTTATTGTTTCAACATCTTCTCTCTGCTGATCTCACACAGCCACTCTCGTTCGATACGCATGTCTGTCTCCCGCTTCACATACGCTAGGAGGTACAATATGGCTCGGCTCCGTTTTACGCTTGGTCGTCGCTATGTCCTACAAGGCCAAGTCTACATTGTGCGACAAGTACTTATCAATAATCAACTGGTCGTCGAAAACCAGAGCTTTGGAGGCTCTTTCACAACAACCCAGGATGCCCTGTGTATCGCTTGGGCGCAAGGCAACCTGCAATTCGAGGTGCAGGGACCAAACATTCAACACAATTCCCATCATCCAGTAACGACCTCGTACACGTTCGCTGATTTTCAGCATCTTCCCCTCGACCGTCGTGACGAAGCATGGCGACGCTATCAACTTATTCACCCACTCCTCTTGTTGCCATCATCTGAGCGTACAAGAAAAGCAATTAGCATCTATGCTGCTTCGCTTGCTCAACAGCAAGTGGGAAGTGAAACACCAGGAACGCCCAAGAAACGTGCAAAAGTCGGGGAAGCGATCAGTCGAAGAAGTTTAGAACATTGGATAACAGATTTTCTCACGAGCGGAGGAGATATCCGCTCACTTGTCCCAGCGACTGACCGACATGGTGGCAAGGGGAAAGTTCGACTCGATGACCATCTCGAACGTTTGATTGCAGAAGTGTTGGCAGAATGTCAAGCAACGCCTACGTTTCGGACCGCACAGGATATTTACCTCATGGTCGTCAACCGCGTAGGCGAAGAAAACCAGTACGTGTCTACCTCCCAAAAGCTTTCTCTTCCAGGGTTTATGACCATCTATCGGAGAATACAATCTACAGGGAAGGCTGCGCTCTTGCGGCGACGAGCCAGTCGCAAAGAAGCTCAAGCCGACGCTCTTGTGTTTCCCGGCCCGTCTCCAACGCGCATTCAAGAGCGCGTGGAGATTGACCATACAACACTTGATTTCTTTGTCGTTGATGAAGAAGACCGGCTCCCCATTGGTCGCCCAACTCTCACCTATGCACTTGATGTCTATAGTGGTTTTCCTTTCGGGTGTTATGTGGGCTTTGAACCTCCTAGTTACGCAACCGTTCAGCAATGCCTGTTGCATGGCATTCTCCCCAAGTTAGACACACGCACCTTGTACGATACACAGCATCCCTGGCCCTCCTTTGGTCTTCCTGAGACGCTGGTGGTCGATAATGGAAGGGAGTTTATCGGGCGTGACCTCGAAGATGCCTGTGGGCAACTCAGTATTATCCTAGAGCGTATGCCAGTTCGCACACCCTGGTTCAAAGGTTCTGTTGAGCGTTTCTTCCGTACCAACAACACGGGTCTCATTCATACCTTGCCCGGGACGACCTTCTCGAACATTCTTGAGCGCGGTGACTACGACGTGTTCCAGCACGCCTGCATTTCGCTCACCGCGTTCTGGAAAATCCTCCACATCTTTCTCCTCGACATCTATGCTCAACGGTGGCACGAAGGAATTGGAGGCATCCCTGCAAAGATGTGGGCTGAAAGCATGCAGGCTGGCTTTCTGCCTTGCCTGCACAGCAATGTCGAGGAAGTACGCCTCTTGCTCCTACGGGGAGAGGAGCGTACCGTTCAGCGTGGGGGCATCGACTTCGAGTCACTCCGCTATCAATCACCTGTCCTTGCCCAGGTACGAAGTATACTTACAGACGGAGAAAAAGTTCCCATCAAATATGACCCTGCAGACCTCTCTGCCCTGTATGTCCTAGACCCTGCCGCACAACGCTGGTTACGTGTGCTTGCGGTCGATCAAGACTATACACAAGGGTTATCGCTCTGGAAGCACCGAGTGATTCGCGGTTATGTCCTGCGAGAAAAGCAGACCGTCGATATCTACGCGCTCGCCGCTGCGAAGCGACATATCCAAGACATCGTGGCAAGTGAATTTCTGCACACACGCAAAAGCCGAGGACGAAAAACAGCGGCCCGTTTCTTGTCGGTCGAGGTTTCTACAGGCTCCTCGCTTCCATCTACCCCGTCAGTTCTCCTGGGAGGTGGTATTACCATACCTGTCGTTTCTCCCGAGACACAGGCTTCGTCCCAGGGCACATTACTTCCACCGCGGACACAAGAGATACCTTCCCCTGCTACTCTTGAGACACCAGCAGAGCCACAGGGAGAGCAGCAAGATGCTTCCACTGCTCCCCCCCGGTCTCGTCGGTCGCCACGCAAGGTGCAACCGCCTGTGCCACCTCCAGCACCAGCAAGGACAGCAGACACCTTCGACACGACGGGCTGGGGAGGAGATTATAGCCTCCCGCGACACGTTGTTGCAGATACAAACAGGAAAGAAGGACACGCATGACCATTGCTTCATTGACCCCTTCACTTGGCGTAGAAGACATTCGCAGACTACCAACCCAGGAACGCTTGGCCTATGTCGAACACATCCGTGTTCTCTATCCTCGCTGGCAAGAATGTATCGCGGAAATTCGCCGTTGCCACCAGATGAATACACTCGCCGCAGAACCACAATGCTTGATGCTTGTTGGACCGACAGGAGCAGGAAAGACGACCCTTGTCGATTCGTATACGAAAGACTTCCCAGCAGTGTTCAGCGAGAAACGCCTGCGACGGCCTATTGTCCAGGCAACGATCCCAACCCCAGCAACCGTAAAAAACCTTGAGACGACATTACTGGACGCACTCGGCGATCCTCGTGCTGGACAAGGAACTGTCGGAGGGATGGCACGACGACTCATTAATTTTTTTAGTGATTGCAGCGTCGAACTGCTTATTCTCGATGAGTTACAGCATTTTGTTGATCGTGACAGCCAGAAAGTCCTCCAGACGGTGAGCAATTGGCTCAAAACCTTGGTGAAAGAGACGAAGGTTGCATGTGTCTTAGTTGGGCTGGAGGGAGAGGCCGAGCAAGTCGTCGATTCCAATCCGCAACTCGCTCGGCTCTTTGGCGACCCGCATGTCCTAGCACCATTTACTTGGGACGAACAACGCCCCGCGACCATACAAGAGTTTCGCACCTTTTTGAGTCAATTAGAGTCGATGCTTCCTCTCAAAGAACCATCGAACCTAGCCTCTCACGAGATGGCTTGGCGATGCTTTGTTGCTTCAGAAGGAATTATTGGGTACGTGATGGCCCTTGTACGTCGCGCAACGGCACTGACGCTTTCGCAAGGGCGTGAACACTTGGACGCTGTTCTCCTTAGTGAAGCCTTCACACAGCGGCTTGCGGGTAAACGCCGTGGCATTTCTAATCCCTTCGTTGGTGAGCTACCCGTTCGACCACAACACCGAGATCAACATACACAATCGACACCTGGAGGAACGAATGGACGGAGCAAGTCACGAAAGAAGCGCAAGCAGACCATGAAAGATGTGTTGTAGTCAAGGAAAAATGCAAGCAGGAGGAAGACATGCGCTTAATCAACCAACTACAACCTATTGTAGGCGAGAGTCTTATCAGTCTCCTGGAACGGTTGCGCCAAGAGAACTACTATGAAGAGGCAAGTTGGTTTCGCTCGTTTCTTGCTCCTCCTGCTGTTCAACATCCTAACCTTCTTCGTTCTGCAACGCACTATCACGCCCTGAGCGAACTCACCGGGCTTGAGCCTGAATCTCTCTGGTATTTGACGCTCCATCGCTACGTTCCCCACTTTTACCTGGCTGAAGCACTCGCTCGTCTTCCAGGGGAATATGATGACGTGACCATGCCTCTGTGGGAGGCTCGTGGCTTGGGTCTCTACGTGCATGGGCAATACTCGTTCAAAGTGTGCCCACTCTGCTGGCGCGAGCAGCATGGTTTCCTCCTTCCCTGGTCACTCAGGCATGTCACAACGTGTAGTATCCACCATGTGTTCCTCGTTGATCGCTGTAGTATGTGTGGAACATCCTTACGAGTCACCCTTGCTGAAGGGGCATGTGCGTCGTGTGGAGAACGAATTGAGGATTTCCCCACACAGTCAATACATATGCATGAAGCAAGTCGCCTACTGACGACAGTGATAGCAAAAACGCTTGGGAGTGGAAACGGCAATAAAGAGCAAATACCTTCCTTTGAGGCGTTCTTCTCGGCACGGCAGCCGTTCTCTCGCCTCTCTTCCATTACGTTTTTACAGTTTCTTTGGCGATTTGGACAATTGCTGACCAGGATTGATCCACACAATCCTCTCTTTGATACCTCACAATCACTGCTTGGACCAACAAGTGAACCACCGCCTCTCTTTATGCGAACGGCGCGTGTCGTCGAGGTCCACCGCGTCCTCATAGCAATCCTGGAGCTACTTCTCCACTGGCCCGACGCCTTTCATCTCACCCTTGAACGTATCATCACACAAGAGAGGACTAAGACGAATATTCATGCACGCTTTCCCTATATCTTGTCGGAGGAGTTCGTTGGACCTTCGTGGACATGGCTTCACCAGGAATGGATGGAGTTCACTCGCAAGCAGGCAAGCCAAAGTACTCTCGTCTATCCTTGGTTACGTTACTACCGAAACGCCCATAGGAGCATTGAAACAAACCTTCCTCCCTTACTCTCCCAGGGAGAAGCTGCACGCCTTCTCCACATGGGAGAACGCTCGTTGAGGCAGTCTATGGAGACAAAAGAACTCAAGACGACGGTACGTCCACAGGAGACATCTCGCCGAGCATGGCAGTTTATTGATGCAGAAAGCGTTCAAGAACTCCAAGCACAACGGGAGGCGTTGCTCTCGCTTTTCGAGGCCGCAGCCTACTGCCAAGTTTCCGAAGAACAGGTCGTGGCCCTTGTGACCAATGGAATGCTCCGAGCTGAACACGGCCCACTGCTTGACGCGACTCCTACCTGGAGCTTTACCCGTGATACCCTTCAACAATTTTTAGACACCTACCTTGGTCATCTTCCACGCCTGACAGCGTCTTCTCCAGAAGACACGTTGCTCTCACTGTCCCAAGTTTTACGTGTTTGCAGTGCTGTTGGAGAACGGCTCCCGAATGTGTTACAGGCTGTTAAGCAATATCTTCTCGCGGCATATTATGACTCCGAATACATAGGGGTGCAAGGACTCTCTTTCAAACGCGGGGATGTTGCTCTATATCTCAAAAAACTGCATGACGCGAAAGAACGTTCAACATATACCGTTGAAGAGGTTTGTACCCTTCTCCATTGCAAAATGCCAGTGTTACAACGGTGGCAGCAGACAGGGCTACTCGTTCCATGCAAACGTGAAACGAGGGGCACGAAGATACGCGTGTGGTATGCCGTCCAAGATGTCATCATGTTTCGCGAGCGATATATCACGTCGGAACAGGCTGCGAAGCTTGTAGAATGTACCGTACTTACGATCCAGCACTGGGCAAAGGCAGGACGACTCGTTGCTGTGAGTGGATCAAACATCGATGGCTGTCATGTCTACCGGTTTGAGAAAGAAGTACTCATACAGTGGCGTTATGAGCGTCTTACCGTTGGAGAAGCAGCGCTATTATTAGGGGTGAGTATTTCAACAATTGACCGCTGGACAAAGGAAGGGAGAATAGAGTCGTTCCAATATATAGGTGGAAAGCAACGATGGTTCTCAAGACAGAGCATTTTGAAGTTTCATGAAACAAAATCTTATGAAGTTAGTTCTTCCTCTCGTTGAAATTAAAATGAAGTATCTTAGCTACTATCTATAGAGAGAAGCACATAAACTGATGATGGTAATGCTATTTTTAACAGGAAACATGAACTACTGATATTTGAAAGATCAGAGCCATTCGGCACGAAGGCTATTAGCGTCGATAAAACGTTTATCGATATCTAAAGCTCTTATAAGCCATCCAGTTTTAGGAAGATGAGATCGAATAGACTGGGCAGACATACGGCGAGCATTAATATCATCTATAGACCAACCGTCTCTATACTGGCTCAAAAGTAACTTGACTGTATCCCATAAGGCTAAAATCGCTTCTTTCTCTAAAACTTTAACACTTCCAGCAGAATTTTCAGCATCAGGGGTCATAGAAGTTAAATGAGTCACAATTGTTCCTCGTATTGTATAACCTGGATACTCCCTGTCAGCACGAGTTTGTTGATTGTGAGCTTGCCCCACATCAGAAGCAGCAATCTGCTCGGACGGCGAATGTTCAATTTTTCCCTCAAAAGTAACTACTTCTTTCATGTTCCCAAAAACACCGCGCCATAAACAGTCAGTAGCAGCAGCATACTTCGGTCGAACAGCATAATAACCTAATAGTTGTCCAAGCCTTTCGAGCCCTTCCTGATACTGTCCGTGACGATCTGATGTCAATCTTTCAGTAGTTATTCGACACCATTGCTCAAATTTTTCTCTCTTGGAACCTAACTGCTCTAGCCGGTCATCAAATGCTCTAAGAAGCACGTCAGCATAATCATACTGCACAATTTCCTCTATCGAAGTTTGTGATCTAATAGCACGATTAAGAGACGTACGCATTCTGTTGAACCAAGCACTTTGTCCACCATGGCGTATTGCACTATTTAATACACTAACAGATTTTTCAAACGCTGAGGATTCACCACGCCTAGATTGAAGGTATAAAGCTTTTGCCCAATTCCAACCATGAAATGCTCCTAGTTCCTTTAGTGTAGTGTTACGAAGATTTTCCCAGCACTCCTCAAAACGATTCGCCGCGACCTCGTAATTTTGACTTGCAAATAAAGCAGTCCAACCAAGAACTTCATCAGATGAAGTGTTAGGTACTCCATCTGCTACTAACAAAGGAGGTACATCAATTAGATAGACCTCTTTGTCTCTGTCATGTTTACTAAAATCTCTTGTTAGAAAAGACTCTACATCATTCACAAGACCTTGTATACTCATATCTGAAGCATCTTGAGCCATATCAATTTCAGCAACAATGTTTCTTGACATCCCCTCCCTGTTCACCTCAGAGCTAAAGTGGTTAGTGAAACGCTCATCAGCTAAGATGTACAAACCAAAGTCTTCTTCAGACCTATTACACCTGCCAAGAGCTTGTACTATTCTCTGGTTAAGACGCCTCCTCATGAATCCTGCATCACGAAGATATGCTGAAATGAACTCTTCCTGAATATTAATGGCCCGAGGAAGCTTCGTGACAACAACAACTCGACATTCATCAGCGCGAAAATCCATACCATCAAATCTACCCGCAACGAATAAATGCCCGCGAGACGCTTCCTTGAACTCGTCAATTTCGTCACCTAGAGGAGTAAGGATCCATGTAGGGTGTCCAACAAAACCATTATCGTTTAGCCATTCAGAAACGCTTGCTTGAAGAGCATTTGCTTCAGCATTTGAGGAACAAAGCCATACACTTTTAGGATGAACCTTCAAAGCAGTAGATAAAGTGCTTGCCATTCGTTCTGAAAGAACGTTATCTACCATCTTTTCGATCACTATCATACGTCGTCCCGATGTCTTTTCCGTAAACTCAGCAGGGACTGGGATTTTTTGAATATTTTTTACTCCCAGTCTTCTACTTAGGTCGGCAGGATCTCCTATTGTAGCACTCATATAGAGGCGTTGTTGTGCCTGCTCATAGTGCGGATTCGATATAAGAGGGTAAATGTAGGGTCTAATCCAAATACTATTTGGACTTATATAAATGTTTGCTTCGTACAATTGGTGGCGTATACGTCTCCAACGAAAAGCAAAGTCCATATCTGTACTTAAGTAAGGTGAAGCTTCTACTATCTCACGCAGTCTATCTATTACTTCTCCTTGATCGAAAAAGGAGAGCAGTTCACTGATAGATGTTGGTGGTGCATCATCAGCCAATGCATCAGCGAAAACAGAATAGTCAGGGAAACGTCTCTGAAGTTCAGTGATAATAGTTTTGAAAAGGTCTTCCTGTTGAAGCCTATTTATCTCAACCGAATAGAGCGAATGGAGACAATGTTCAGCTAAATGTGCATCATCCATTATTAATAAATCTGCTGGGTCTATGGTTGGATTTTGGTTGAAATAGACCCAGTAATTCATTACTGCTGTGCTTCTTGCACGATGATAAGATCTTTTATCTATAGAAGGAATATCGCTTCCTCTACCTTCTAGAAGCACTACTGGTATATTTAGAGCTTTTGCTTCTTGCACCATTTGTCTAGCTAGTGTTTTGTTAGCCGACAGAATAGCTACCTTTTTTGACTCTTGTCTCCAGGACTCAGCAATTAATAAAGCAATTAAGGTTTTCCCTGCTCCTGTTGGAAGTTCAACTGCAACGTCTGGACTTGATGTGAACGAAGTTGCATAATAGTCAAGCGTGGAAGTTTGAGCAGGCCTAAGTGTTTGAAACTTGTTTGAAGTAAATGAGGTAAAGAATTGTGAATAATTGCGACCAATGGACATAATAACAAACTCCCAACCTGAACCATACCAATGACACAAGATAATACACCATTTGTATTATACGCAATGTAAATTAGTATATATTATTTCAATTGATCTTGTCAATACATTTTCCCCTTTTTCCCTCATTACCCCAACTAGAAGCTTAACCTTTATGATAGTTGCTAAATATCAAAGGCACTAAATGGTGATGGAGCAAAAAGTATTCTCGAAATTAGGCTTAAATAAAATGCCTTCATCAGTCGATGTAGTCCTATTATCTACAAATTCTCAAGAGTTTAATGTATTTTTACGTTTACGCAAACGCTGTTGGGCTGCTTCAGGTAAAGACTTTAGTATGTGTTTATTCCCCTTGACAAAGAGGGTTTTCATATCCAAATCTTTGATATCTTCTAAGTTCACCTTTGTCAAACCCTGAACAATAAGAGCATAAACGAGACTTAGAAAATCAGGCCAACCAAAAGGCACGTCTTTTTCTTGAAGCCGCTTTTGCCAGGAATGAGCTACTTCTATAGACTTCATGGTCAAAACTTTAGCGAGTATGTCTTCACCTTGGTCTTTTTTCCAAGAGTAGGAACTATTCTTATCCCCGTCTATATGCACAGTGTGTACTTTTCGGCACACTACGACAGCATCCCATTTCACCGTTCCCTCTGTTGAATGAAACTTGCTTTGCCCTTCACTTCGTACAGGAAAGACATTGGTAACAACAAATCGTGCTTGCAGTAGAGCTTGAGCTATGGGTATCCATGCTGCAGCATCAAGATGATGATAAGTAAAGATAAACAACCCTTTATCATTGAGTACACGATAACACTCTTCAAAAACTGTACACAACCCATCAGTGAACAGAGTGATACTTTGCTCAGATCCTGCTCGCTGCCTTACAAATAACGCTTCATTATATGGTGTTGTTTGGGCAGACCAAGTGGCTCCAGCTTGCTCTAAGAAAGGCCGAGTCCAAGCATAATAAAAATCTGACAATTCAGAATAAGAAAGGTTATTGTAGTAAGGAGGGTCGGTGAGAATAAGGTGTATTGTTCCTTCGCTAATCTCTTTAAGGTGTGTAGATGACTTGTTGAGAAGGAGACTACGTGGCTCGCATTGTAGTTCGTTTTCCTGGTACCACTGTTCCCCCGTTGTGACTGGATGAGAAGAAATAGTAGACGGAATAAATACCTTCTCTAGGGTGCCATTAGTTTGATCGTATCGACTTTCATATGGCGAGAGGCAGTACCGTTTTCCATCGACCACTTTCTTGAGACACCTTGTAAAACTTCCACGACCAAAGACTGTACCCCATACATTGTTCTCGACTGGACGCGTGATCATATTGTAAGCATGTAAGCCGAAGAGGGGAGTCAATTTATCATATCCATAAGCAAAAGAACAGAGCATATTATTTGCTGCCAATGCGTCAGAAAAAGCCAGAACAAAATAGTCACGAATCTCTGGACTCGAAATCGATGAAATCCACTCCAACAACCAGCTCAATGCCAACAGTTGTCTTGCATTAAATAGTTGCTTGTAATGCGTATACCCGTAGGTGGTTGGGCGAAGGTCTTCACGCCCTTGTAGTGGTATTGCTCTCTGAGGAAATGGTAGTATTGCTGCCTGAGAGGCAAGAAGTTGTTCAGCTTGTAGATAGTGCTCTAAATCTCGATCATCAGGAACTTTAAAGGCTTTTTTGTGAGTGTTCCTCTCCAAATATTCAATAGCAAACCATCTTTTTGTCAGAGGGAAACCAGGTTTCGGAATATCTACAATACGCCCTTTATGAGTACATATAGGACAGGTATAGATGCCTCTTTCAATTGGGCCGTTATCAATCTCAGTGACCTCTGTACAATATTTGCAGTGAAGTATACGTTCGGATACATTCAGTGTAGCTGAGTGATGGCACGATTTACAGAATACCGTCTGGGTTGGTTTTTTTGCGTGATATAGAAGTTTATAATGATTATGTGCCTCAAAAGTATTTCCACAATGAGAACACACCAAAACATCAACCCAAAAGTTATAAATAACATCAGTTTCCCTTGTTTCTGTATTTCCTTGCTGCTTCGCGTCCAGCTGTTCTGGTGCCATTGTTTGATACAACCGTTTGATACGTTTTGCAACATCACTTGCTTCTAATCTCTCCAGTTCAAACTCTATACCCTGTACGTCGCAAGTGCTAATTTCTTGGCGCGTACTAAACCACGCAACGGGATCAATATCAACACCAGCTGTTTGAAATCGTAGCTTTGTTGCTTCTACTATGGAAGTTCCACCACCCATAAAGGGATCGAGCAATCTAAGGTGTGAGAAGTTATCACCACTGTAAAACCGATCCCATATTTCCGCGTCCGTTTGTTCCTCTGGAGCTGTTGCTAAAAGAAGGAGCATACGAACGACACAACCTAATCGACGTGCCCACCACTTATGCATCTCATAGATCGGTTTTTTGGAGTTTCCTTCCCTCACAGCCAATTCATATAATCGCTCAATAGGCACGTCACCTTCAATACGTGTTTTCTTTAGCATTCTGTGTACCTCATTTCACAAATTGGCGCATGTCACAGATGCAGAAAGATACTTGGATTACATACATTTAAAACTCCACCGTAAGAGTACTGCACTGGACTGCACATTGTTCTACTAGTAATTGTACCGGAAAAATTAAGGTTGGTCCAGTCTTTTCCTCTACGCTGGCAATTATGTACATCTAGTACTACGAACGGTGAGGTATTAAGGGAAGGTTCTCAGAACTCCTGTACAAGTTTGAAGTATCCCATTCTTATCCTTCCATGGAAGAGTTAGAGGTTGGGGATTACGGCAAAACCTCCCAACGAATGATTTGATTGCACGAGAGTCCCGTAGCACTTCATTGTCTGAGGATAAATGATCAAGTATTTCATTCGTTACAAAGACAATTAACTTGGCACGTGGGCGAGAGGCCATGACATTGAAGCGATTTAAGCTGAGGAGAAATTCATCCTCTTGGGCAACAATATCAGGATCGCCTACAGCAAAGGATGCGATGATCACATCTCGTTGTTGCCCTTGAAAACGTTCTACGGTATCAACAGCATCACGTATACGTTTCCCTTGCATTGGGGTAGCATTAAAAGCGGCTTTCAAATTTCCAATAATATGTGCTCGTTGAGCGGAGTGAGGCGTTACAACCCCTACACCTTGCATCCAGAACGTGTCAAAAATATGCTTATTCTGGACTGGTATTCCTCCTCCAACTTCATTGAGAAGTCCTTGTTGGAGTTCAGCTTGCCAAAGAAGCCAAAGGAGGCTTGCAATAGTTTGACTTTCAAAGTGGTTGAGTTGCCCACTTTTCCCTTCATCATAATGAAAGCACACAACTGGGATGTTGGGGTCAAGCATCATGTTCCACTGGGGGGACCAAGCTAGAAATGAAGGCCAGTTAGAAGGCAGAGCATTTCTGTAAGTACCTAATTTTGGTATGACAAGTCGAAGTTGTGGTGAATTACTACGATAACTTTGTGCATAGCATAGGCTTCTTCCATACTCAACAATCTCGTCGTTAGAGCGGTAATTGATTTCTAGAGTTTGTTCAGCTCCGACTGGAAAAATAAATCGCTCTCTAATATACTGATACACAGACCCTACTAAGTATTCAGCATCAGAAGGAGGTTGAACAGTGTGTATGGGGGCTAGTTGCTTAGGATCGCCAGCAAGTACAATTTGTGCGGTAGAAGAGCTCGCGCAAATAAGAGGTATGGAGTGTGCAACATCCATTTGTGATGCTTCATCGATAATGATAAAATCAAAAAGCTCTGCAATAGGAGTGTTTTTCGAGTCACCTTTCACAACAAGGTTAAAAGTTTGGTCAGGCGTAGCCGCAACAATAATCACTCCTTGAGTGAATGCGAGTTGTTGCTGTATTTGATCCACAAGAGGATCATCAGCATCGTTCTTCACGTCTTGGATAGGTAATGGAATGTTTACTGGTGCTCCCGAATGAGCAGACCTGAGCCGATACACGGAGAGGGAATGAGGAAAATTTTGATTTAGCCAATCGGCAACTCTCCCTAAAATATTATCAAAAGTATTATAATTCGAGCCACTAATTAACACGCGTAACGGTTTACCAACCTGGATAGATGCAATACATAAACCATCTATGAGTGCGCGTAGCACCTCACTTTTTCCAGTACCTGGTGGCCCCCAAATTAACGTCAAACGGTACTCCATCGCTCGTTTCCACGCATACCATTGGGGCTGGTTAAGACCAATCCCCATGCGTTGTAGTTCGCTTTTTACGGCGGTAGTAAATCCAGGAGAGTGAAGTTGGAAGTGTCCTGGCTCTGACATCAAAGATGATGCGTCCCATAGGAATTTATCGATAGTACGCACACCCACTGTTTGTACACTACTACTTTGCTTCTTGTTCTTTTTTGTCCTAGATGGTGTGACCATTTCTACCTCGCCACTACTTAAACGCGTTATCGAAAGAGTGCATTACGAGATTGCGGCGCAGGTACCGCAATCGACGGATTACCAATAGCTCTTAAACAACGCTTTAGTTTATCAGTCCAAAAATCTGCATGTACCTCGTCTAACACACAATCTCGGCTAAAATCGGCAAGTTGAAGTTGTTCTACTTGCTCAACAAACTGAGGGTGCTCAAGCAGCACTGCTATTAGCAATTGATCACGATTAATTTCTAGAATAGTTACTCTTGTATATCGCTCTGTGAAACACCATGGCCCCCTATCAGGGTCACCAGTCAACTGTATAGCTAACTGTTCATTTTGTTGCGTAAGATGGATCACACGGCGATCCAAAAACCCTGGTATATTCGCTGGAGCAAGGGCCCAGAGAAAATCATCAGCTTCGAGTTTTACCTCAGCAGAAGTAGAACGCAAGCGATATACTCGAACGCCGGGCCTAGGAGTAATAGTTAAAAAACTGTAAGCATTTTGTTCATGTATGCCCTGCAAATGCTCCTCTAAAACGGCTGTATGGTAACGCGCTTCGCGTTCATCCACATCCATTGCTCTTTTTGCCTGTGTCTCATATTCCCGGCTTGCTACTTCTAGTTTAGCATAATTCATCCAAAGTTGCCCATCAACGCTCACATTTTGTAACCACACTGGACGACCGATACTTGCAGAGGTTGGTTTCAGCAGTAAGCGATTTTGTCTGGCTAGATCCTCTTCTAGCTTACTTACCACACTAGAAAGTGCTCGTAACTTAGCTTTCACAGAACGTTGCATCATATAGAGCAGATCGTTCCATGAGATATGCATTCCGCTTGTTTTATTGCGATATCCTTTACCACTCCATATCTCGTGTGCTCGCTCAAAAGGTATTTGATCGCCTAATCCTGACTCAAATAGAGCAGGCACATCAAACCAATTCACAGGAACGGACGATGGATGATAGGAGCGAGCAGTCTGCAGTAATGAGTAATCGTAGGGGATCGGTAGACCTACCAATTGACGTATTACTGTTTTCACAATTGATGCAGGCGATCTCTTTTCCAATTCGGCATTTGGAAGAACAGTATCCGGTGGGAAGCGCCAGATCAGCGTTTGAAAATACTGTTGCACTCTTGGATTATTCATATGCCGCCCCATCACTCGGCGGATATGTTTCGCTTGAACAGCATCCCAAACATAAAACTGTATCTTGGGTATAGCGCCCTTTCCTGTGTACCCGTTTTGCTTGAGTGCATCTTCTACCTCTGCGATCGTAATGGTAATTGTCTCCAAGATAAGGAGAAGTTGTGTAAGTTCTGAAAGCTGGTCGCGTTGCTGTACGATAAACACCCCATCTTTCCAAATTGGAGTATGAGGTGCGGCTTGAACAGGGAGAGGAGGTTGAGTAGTACGTGACTTATGTCTTTTTGGTCGAGGAGCCCACCAAAATGTCCGAACGCCAAAGGCGTAGGTCAAGCCACTGCTGGGGTCGAAATCAAGTGTGAGAAAAATCTTAAGATTACAATCTCCTGGTTCAGGTAGACCGATTGTCTGGCGACCTGGAAGGAGCATTGGAACACCTTGGCTCAATGCCTCAGCGCGACTGATAAGGATATTCCGTTCAGCTCGTAATTGATTGTGATCAAGAAAAACAGCACTTTGTGGGGCAAGGAGGCGAAGTCTATCGCTGGTATCAACTCCTTGTTCTTCAAGCTGTAATTTACTTCCTCTTCCTAAAAAAGCGATACGAACGACACGGTCATGTTGCGTTGCCTCAACATGGCAATAATTTGGATGAGACGGTGCAGTAGTATCTTCATCACGACCTAGAAAATCGCACGTAGCACAGCTTTGATTAATATGCCAAGGCAGAGTTTTCCAGTCTTGTGCTTCAAGTACCTCAACAAGATCTCGTTCAAAAAACGTAGTGAGTCGTTGCGATAAAGGCTCAAACGGAACGGGTTCCAAATCCTGGTTAAGAGCTTCATTCAAGTCGTTGATTGGCACTTGAATGCTGGTCGATAGTACTTGTTGTGCAAGCCTCATTAACATTGATATATCAAGTGAACCCGGCCATACAGAGCCATTGGGTACAACCACAAATTGATTATCTAACTTCTTTTCGATAAGCCAAGCGACCAGTGTTATCATATAATAAGTCAATTCAGCAAAGTGAGCATCAGAAGGTTCAGAGGCAAGTTTAATGTCGATCACCTGTAATTGCAGACGAGTATCATGAGAAGGGATTGCGCTGATGTACCCGTGAGTAGTAATGTACTGAGAATAGGTACCTGCACTACGAATCCAAATAAGATCCGGGCGCAAGTCACTGAACTCAAGAGGGTTAGATGATGATGTGAAACGAATGAGATTATACCACTGCTTAAAAAGCATAGGTACTTCATATTGACCCTGCACGATAAAATGGTCTGAAGCGTGCGAGCCTAGCATAACTACTTTTTGAAATGCATCATTAAGAGAAATATCGTCAAAAAGGTGAGGTGATTGACCATGTATATTAAGGAGAGAAAGCTGGCGTGGTGATACGCCTATTACTGATTGTGCTCCATCCCTTCCTATAAGCCTCTTTTTGCCAAAGGCTTGCATAATATCTTCAACTTTTTCAGCTTCCCATTGATTTCCTCGCTCAGTACTTACCTGAACAGCGGGACGAACAATACGTTTTGGATGTTGCTTGTTGTTCAGATCACGAGTGAGTAGGAGGTTGAGATACAGTTGGCGTTTGCACTTGTGGGAGAGAAAGCGACTAATTGTTTGTTTTTGTAGTCTTAACATCCCAAATCCTCTCTTCTTCACCTATAATGTCTTCTTATGTTATGAGCCGCTACCACTTGGCCCAATAACTATGATATAGCCCAATAATTGTGATAGCAGGCCCAATAATTGTGATAATTTACACATAATTTATATATCCAGGTTCGCGTTCTTCGCATGGCTCTCGATGAAGCGTTTACGGGGGGCTACTTCGTCACCCATGAGCATGTTGAAGACTTTGTCGGCTTCGATGGCTTCTTCGATGCCAACTTGTAGGATAGTACGCTTGGCTGGGTCCATTGTGGTGTCCCAGAGGGTTTCGGGATTCATTTCGCCGAGACCTTTGTAGCGTCCTACCTCTGGCTCTTTGCCGTTGTGCCCCGCTTTGTACTCTTCGGCGATGGCATCGCGCTCTTCCTCAGTGTAGACGTAGCGCGTCTGCTTACCGATCTTGATGTGGAAGAGCGGCGGCTGCGCGATAAACAGATGACCGTTAGTGATGATGTCGCTCATGTGACGGAAGAAGAAGGTTAGCAGCAACGTGCGAATGTGCGCTCCATCAACGTCGGCGTCGCACATGATAACGATACGTCCATAACGTAATTTGCCCATATTGAAGTGTTCGTCGATACCAACACCGATGGCGGTGATGATGTTCTTGACCTCTTCACTCTTGAGTACTCTGTCGAGTCCAACGCGCTCCACGTTCAGGATTTTACCACGTAGTGGTAGTATGGCCTGGAAATGACGGTCTCGCCCTTGTTTAGCACTACCTCCAGCGCTATCTCCCTCGACCAAGTACAACTCACAGCGGTCGGGGTTGCGCTCGGAGCAATCGGCGAGTTTTCCGGGGAGCGTGGTGTCGAGGACGTTTTTGCGTTGTACGAGGTCGCGGGCTGCGCGGGCTGCTTCACGAGCCTTCGCGGAGAGTAGGCACTTCTCAATGATGGCTTTTGCCTCGCTCGGCGTCTCTTCGAGGTAGCGCGTGAGCATTTCGGTGCTAACGGTTTCGACAACGGGTCGCACCTCGGCATTATTGAGTTTGCTCTTGGTCTGCGCCTCGAATTGTGGGTTTGGTATTTTGACACTGACAACGGCGGTCAAACCCTGTCGCACGTCATCACCTGTCAGGTTGCCGTCCTTCTCTTTGAGAATGTTGGCTTTACGTGCGTAATCGTTGAGCGTGCGCGTGAGGGCACTACGGAAACCTGTGATGTGCATACCACCGTCAATAGTGTTGATGCCGTTGGCGAACGAGAACTCGGTTGAGGTCCAGCTATCGTTGTATTGCAAGGCTAGCTCGACCTTCATGCCATCGATCTCGCGTGTAGTGCTGACTGGACGCGCCTGAAGTTTAACACGGTTCTTGTTGAGGTAGCGCACAAACGAGACAAGCCCACCTTCAAAGTAGAATGTCGCCTCACGGTCGGTACGCTCGTCGATTAAGGCAATGGTCAAGCCTCGGTTGAGATAGGCCATTTCACGGAAACGCTGTTCGAGGATGTCGAAGCTGAAGTCGCGTGTCTCCATAACGGTCAGGTCAGGCAAGAAGGAGGTTTCGGTACCTGTACCTTCAGCGGGACCAACATCAACCAGTGGCGTGACCGGAATACCCTTCTCGTAGCGTTGACGCCACAAACGGCCTTCGCGTTTTACATCCACCTGACACCACTCAGAGAGGGCGTTGACGACTGAAACGCCGACACCGTGCAGTCCACTACTGATCTGATAGCCACCACCACCGAACTTACCACCCGCATGTAGAACGGTCATCACGACCTCAAGGGTAGACATGCCGGGGCGTTGATGATGCTCGTCAATAGGAATGCCGCGTCCATTGTCACTAATTGTCACGGAGCTATCGGCATGGATGACAATGCGCACGGTGTCAGCCTGCCCCGCCATTACCTCGTCGATACTGTTGTCAACAACTTCTTGAATGAGATGGTGCAGGCCACGCTGATCTGTTGCACCGATGTACATCCCAGGGCGTACACGAACAGCCTCTAAGCCTTCGAGAATCTGAATATTTTGTCCGCCATAGCTACCATCACTACTACCATTTATTTTTCTTTTGCCATTCCCATTATTACCATCATTACCCGTCTGTGTTTGAAGGGGAAGATTTTCAGTTGAGTCGTTAGAGGGAAGTTGTTCTGCAATTATTGATTCTCTTGCTTTTGCCATAGCACCATACATCCTTTTATTTGATAACCGTTATTACGAGTACATCTGAGGGTATAGTTATGCACATTGAATAATAAACCTAGATAAACCCAACGGACGCCCACAAGGGGCTACCCTACTATACGACGCTCTTGTAGGCTACGCCCACCGTATATAGTAGGGTAGCCCCTTGTGGGCGTCCGTTGTATCATCATAGTATTTGTAAACATGCAAATTATGCACCATACGTCAACGGATGCATTTATGAGAAAGATGCGATATGTATCCTGTCTGCTTGCTTCTCTACATAACAGTACTCTCGTTATTAGATGAGAAGAAGGGTAGATATATGCAGAGGGCGAGATCGCACCTATGATGTTTTATTCTGATAGAGCCTGACAAATGTGGTAACATTGCCATGTTTTCGTCACATAATTATACCACATTTTGTGCAAAAAATAAAATAAATTGTGAAATAGCTTCTACAGCATCCTATCCCTCTGGGATAGGATGCTGTAGAAGCTATTTCACAAAAGTACTATTTATTGATAACGATTGCCACTAAGCTGACCACTCATGGGCATTCCATTGGCACTTTGCATAGCGCCGGGGACGCTTTGCATGGCACCAGGAATTCCGGGCATACTCTGCTGCATCGGGTTCCCCGATACGTTGGTGGCGCAATAGGGGCAGAAGGACCAGCGCAACTCAAGCAGACGTTCACATTTGGGGCAAGGACGTTTCAGTTTCTGGCTACAGGATGGGCAGACCTGGAAGTCCGATTCGATACGTGCATGGCAGTTGGAGCAGGTCTGACGCTCAGTCATCTCTGCAAGTAGTGACTCTTCCTCTAATTGACGCTCATAAATCTCTGCCAGTGTCTGGCGGGGACGAAGAATCATGTAGATGAACAGTCCACCGACAAAGAAGAGAAGGACCAGGACAGTGGCGAGGATTTGCGATAACATATCCTGTGTGCGCGAACGGATATCACGGTACGTCCAGATTATCAAGCTCAACCAGAAGATGACGACGAACGCCACAGTGCATCCAATAAGCGGCCCTACAAACCCCTGTAGCGTGGTGAGAATGTTTCCACCGGATGCAGCGATGACAAAATGTGTATAGTTATTCACAGGACAGAAGCCCCCTTCACAGGATTAGAGAATATAGTTCATATATGTATTCAGACGCAATACAGACGCGACAAGTCACGTTAATTTTTTTATCTACGTATACGATACAACGTTCCGCACTCTAAAGAAGACAACAAGGTAGGACTATCGTCAATATTTCTCGATTGCTCTCTGTCTCCTGCGGAGACAGAGAGCAATCGAGAAATATTGACTATTCAAATAGAAATGTTGCTATTCCTCCGCTATGGATAGTTGTTTCTATGGTATGGGTATCTTGCAGACTTGGCTCAATAGATGCTTGACGCTCCTCCAACAAGTTTGTCATAAATGCCTGTGTAAAGGCAACTCCTGGCTTGATTTTGGCACTAACGGTACTACTCAATGGGTTGTAAACACGAACGATCAGGCCGCGTCCATTCGTACTACGCTTTACTGCACTAACAACAAGTGTTGATGGCTCAACTGCAACGAGAGTTGCCAACGCTGGTAGTTGACCCTGATGCTGCTCCGTCACTATCGCGCTGGCGGAAATTGGGATGTTGAATGTCTGCGCCTCATGCAACACAAGTGTTTCATTCGTATCCCATGTGCCACTGTGAGGCAGCAGCGCGTAGTCGAAGGTCTGCTTACCAAGACATTGAGCCTCAGGAGTGTACTCCATTGGACCGGCATGACCTCGCCGCGTTGTGAGATCACCACGTGAGAGCCACTCAACACAGCGTAGAAGCGTGAGCGCAACTGCCATTGGGTGTTCCGCGTCAATGCCAGGGCCGCTCTGCACAACTTCGTATTCTGGTAGGCCACGATTGAGTACGGCTAAACCATATTCGCCAGTACTGACATCGACAAAGCGTTTCTGCGGAAAGACATTGACGGGTGGCTCGCTCCACTGTTCGACATCTACCGCGATAGGAAGTGCTACAGGACGCGTTCTCACCTCAAAGGTTCCTTCCGCCGATGCTGTTTCTGTCTTGAACGGTACGGGAAAGAGTATCCGTAAGCGATGGTCTTTCGCGTTGTTTTCAACACTTGTATGAATAGTAATACGTCGTACACCAGGAAAAAGTGTTATATCGCTCGCAATTGCACAAACAACAGTTTCGCTACTCCGCTCTCCACGACTCTCAGCACAGCCAACAGGAAGTGCTATTTTGCTGCTTATACGTAATGTTACGCTTACAGGCTGCTCTTCGATTACCTCAATTGTCGGTGGCTCGATAAGCTCGCTGACCAACACGTCCCGTGGCGGCGGACTATAGTTGTACAGGTCGCCGACATCACCTCCATCAACCAAACGATTCAGACCGGAAAAAACAATCCCCGTTGTCTTATCTGTAACTGTTAAGGTGCTATCCTGGGAATTTGCCTCTACTCTATAGAACTCGTTCTCAATACTATTCTGTTGAGCAACGAGGGAAATTTTTTGTGGTTCTGCCTGACCTGTTTGTTCGCCAAGGCCACGCGGATAGAGCCAGAAGGTTTTGAGTCCGTAAGCGGGGAGGTCTGCTGCGAGAAAGTCTATAGTTTCGCGGGCTTGATCGACCAGAGATATTTCAAGAGTGTGAATATCTTCGTTTGCCAGCAGATTCAATATATGCTGTCCAGCATCGGTAATTTCCTCTTCATCAATGGTGACGCGCCCTTTAGGTGCAATCATAATCTCGATATAGACAACCCCGCTCTGTGCCAATTGTGGGTCATCAGGCATGTTGCTATGCGGTCCCGATTTTTCGCGTCCGATATGCACGCGCGACATGACGTATGACTCGTAGCCCTGCCCCAGTGCTGACATAATGGTGGAGTGAGCCATCTGCACGAGTTGTGCAGGCGATGTGATGCCGGAGAAGGCAATGGCGGTTGCGAGCATTTCACGGGCGAAGGGCGATGAACCAATTTCTTGACGCCAACGCTTCACAATACGATAGGGAAGCGGGATGCCACGCGAATCGACAATTACAGCATTGTGCAGAGAGCCAGGAAGTTGTACCTCGATACGCACCTTCTCGGTACGCAAGCCAGGGGCGGGATTGAAGACAACGACAGGTACAGGCTCGTAGCTTTCGTGCGGTGCTGGAAAGAGCGCGCGTGTATCAGTGGCATTGACCAATTGTTGCATCGCTTGCTGGACAAGTTGTTCGGCAATCTGCTGGCTCTGTGCGAAACGCATAGCGTTCTCACGATGCACCTGATCGAGGCTACAACCACAGATGCTATCATGTGGATGGTTTTGTAGAAGGTAACGCCATGCCATGCGTATCAAGCCCTGTGGATAGGTTGCGCCCGTCGTGGCTGCCCATGCGGTGAGTGGCTCGACCCAGCGTTCAAGGAGATGCTCAATGGCGGTATTCTGCTGCTTAATCCATATGCGGCTTGAAAGGACTGAGACGAGAAGAGGCGAGTATCGACCGTTGCGCAACTCGCCTGTAAGCGTTTGCAGAGAGTCGGACGGTATTTTCTGACGTGTGCTTTCGATATACTGTGGCAGGGTACCAATCTGTACGGAGAGCGAGTCATAGCGTTTGGTCTGCTCCTCCTCGCTCTCGAACTGAGTTAGCATTTCTTGACGTGTGGGATCAATAGTGCGCATAAGCTCGTTGGCAGCTTTAATTGTTGCTGGCAGACCTTCTTGTATCTCCAAATGATCGGAGCCATTCATGAAGAGCAAAATATTCGTGTTGGCTTTGGGAAGCAGATTAGCGGTGAGCAGTTCGACACGGGTCACAAACTCTACGGGGTTGAGCGGCATCTGTCTTGCGTTCGAGTAGCCAATAGGGTCTGCAAGATGCGCTACGAAGACGGTGCTACCATCCGGTGCAGTCCATAAAAACTCGCTTGTCTTGGCCTCGGTACCGACGCCACGCCAGAAGACGGCATTGTCGATGCCCACGCCTTGAAAAATTTGCGGAAGTTGCGCGATATGACCGAAGCTATCGGGCACATAGCCAACGTACATAGGATTGCCAAAGTCTGTGGCCTGTCGCAAGCCAATCTGTAAATTGCGAATAAGAGCCTCGCCGCTCACAAGAAACTCGTCGGGCTGTACATACCAGGGACCAACTAGGACGCGCCCTGAGCGAATATGCTTGCGTAGTCGCTCCTCCTGCTCCGGTTGAATCTCTAAATAGTCATCGAGGACAATTGTTTGTCCATCAAGCATAAAGTGGGAGAAGGTTTCGTCGGAGTCCAGAATAGTGAGCAACTTATCGACGGCTTGTACGAGGCGGATACGAAACTGTTGAAAGGTTTGGTACCACTCGCGGTCCCAATGAGTGTGAGGTACAAGAATAACCGTGAGTTGCTGGGTCATGATGCTCCTTAGGCGAAATATGAGAGGCGGGTGTAAGTGCCAGGACGACACTTAGACACAAGAGTTTTTCGGGTGTTGAGGAGTATTATACAATGACATGGCGTAGCATATCAATGTGTTTTCCGCCCTTTTTTCTAGGTTCGGAGCCACTTTACAAAGATTTTATAAAGATAGTAAGAAGAATGCCCTCCTTACAGGTTCACCTGCAAGGAGGGCGTTCTTCTTATCTATGAGTGGGCAACCAGGGAGTCGAACCCTGAACCTAACGGTTAAGAGCCGTGTGCTCTGCCATTGAGCTAGTTGCCCATTGAACAAGCAGATAATAACACATGGCACCTCTTTCGTCAAGCTTTCATTTTCAATATTGGCTCTTAAATTTCATAATCTTTCGCCCATCGCACATTTTTCTCTTGCTTGTTTTTCGTTGGGGTGAGTCTGAGTTTTGCCCAAGTCACACCGACAATATCTACAGGAACAAGATATACCTTATCAAGCCCTTCACAATAAACCGCGAAGAAGTCTATCTGCCCTCTGTAGTGTCTCCATCCTTTTTGTTTAGCTGTATGATTATAACTACTTGCAGTTGCAAAGCTAACCGTAGTCTGTTCCTCATCCATCCAACCCGTTTTGCATTGGATACGCCAAAATCCACCTTCGGCATCTTCAATTACTAGATCGTATCTATGATTCTTACCATAAGGTGTAAGCACGCCGTAACCTGACCGCAAAAGGCGCGTTGTGATAGCTGCCTCACTTATATCTCCTGTTTTGTCGGTGTGTCTCTTAGGTTCTAAAAAAGCCATTGTATACTCATCCTTTCTATAATAAAATTAGAGTATACTTCGCGTTATTATTTGTCAAGCTTTCTCTCAATGATTATGAAGGAGGTGAAATGACAACATGAGAGTGGCAGAGATGTTCTCATGTTGCCATTTCACCTTCTTCATATACTTAAATAGAAGTAGGTTAAGATGTTTCATTGTGCTTAGCCTTTTCGTCCTATGTTTCACCGTATTTCATGCTGTATACCTAAGAGATGCGCTACTATAGCAAACAGCAACAGTTTTATGTATGGACAGGCTATGAATGAGCCTGAGTTGAGTTGTTTACTTAGTAGAGGAGAAGAAACCGTGCATCCTATCAGTCGCACGCGTTACAATAGTCAACGCGTTGTAGGATATTTTCGGCAACATCGGGTTGCAAGCATTGCAGCAGGTCACGTCATCGTAGCATTCCTGCTCGGCGTTATTTTACTCAGCAATGCTTTTGGCTCGACACTATTTGGAGCGTTCGCACAATCCGCCTGCTCTAACAACGACCATACCTATATGGTGGTAAGTGGTGACACACTAGGAGCAATTGCCAACCGCTATCACGCAACATGGCAGAGTTTGGCAACGTACAATCACATTGCCAACGCCAACGTTATCTACATCAACGAGCATATCTGCATTCCAGGCAACCACTCCACAACGAACGGTGGTGGTGGTGGCTCCACCACCGTTGCCAATGAAATTCGCGGTCGGTACAACCCCTACGCTTATCCACAATGCACCCATTGGGCGGATCAGCGTTTCTATCAACTGCACGGCTATTATGTACCGTGGACAACCAATGCCAACGCATGGGAGTGGACAGCACGTGCCTATCAATATGGCTGGCACGTCTCTAGTTACCCCTCGGTCGGCGCGATTGTAAACCTGCAGCCGTGGGTGCAGGGTGCCTATAATCTTGGACATGTTGGTGTGGTTGAGCAGGTAATGGCTAACGGCACCGTTAGGGTTAGCAACATGAACTGGGGTTTATATCCCTATAGTGTCGCAACCAGCTACATCTCCCCTGGCTACGGCGTGACCTTCATCTCGTAATTTCTCGATAAACAAAATTCGGTGCGGATGTATGTATCCACACCGAATTTTGTTGTGTTGACTCACATGTCTACATCGGAAAGCACTTCGTTCTCTTTGGTCTCAGCGATACTCTGGCCCTCATCCTCCTCAAAGAGGGGATGATTGAGAAACCATTCTTGGCAATCGAACTCTTCCTCGCCATTTCGGACATGCACACGTCGGTAGGTACCGTCGGTGCGCAGTTCGCTAGCGTTTACGGTATCCGCGAGATAGGTCTGCAACACTCTCTTATAAAGAACGGCTCGGAGGTGCGCGGAGCGAATTGGAAACAGCGTTTCGACTCGTGTATCGAGGTTGCGCTGCATCAAATCGGCACTGCCCAGATAGACCTCTTCATTACCATTGTTGCCAAAGTAGTAGATGCGACTGTGTTCAAGGAAGCGACCGACGATACTTCGCACATGTATATTCTCGCTCACCCCCTTGACTCCCGGACGCAAGCTACACATGCCACGTATAATCAGGTCGATGCTCACACCTGCTTGCGACGCACGATAGAGCAAGCGAATCATCTCAGGGTCGGTCAAGGCGTTGAACTTGAAGAGCAGGCGCCCATTGCCATATTGCTCATGTAGGCGTATCTCGCGCTCGATAAGCTCCGCGAAGCTAGGGCGCAGTTCAGTCGGGGCGACCAATAGCATATTATATGTTGTGCCACGTGAATAGCCCGTGAGCGAATTAAAGAGATTGGTAGCATCCTCGCCGATAGCATCATCACAAGTAAAGAGGCCAAAGTCCTCGTAAATTTTCGCGGTCGAAGCATTGTAATTGCCAGTGCCTAAATGAATATAGCGTTGCAAACCCTGCTCTTCTTTGCGTACCACGAGTGCCACCTTCGCATGCGTTTTCAGCGTGTACGAGCCGAAGACGACGTGTACGCCTGCCTTCTCTAGCTCGCGCGCCCAGCCGATATTGTTCTCCTCATCGAAACGTGCCTTTAGTTCAACCAGCACCGCCACTTGTTTGCCGTTTTCCACCGCCTTCAGAAGGGCTTGCACGATCACAGGTGCATTCGACCCAACACGATACAACGTCTGTTTGATAGCTAGCACTCGCTCGTCATCGGCGGCGGCAGTAATGAAGTTGACAACCGAGTTAAAGCTATCGTAGGGATGATGTACGAGTAAATCCTGCTCCTCGATAGCAGCGAATAGATCGGCGTTCTTACGTAAAAACGAGGGAGTGCGCGGCTCGAAGGGCTCATCCTTGAGGTCTGGACGGTCGAGGCTATGCAGTTCCATCACCGCGTCCATGCCGAGCGGCCCATCGATCACCGTCAAGTCATGTGAGGTAATCTCCATATTATCAAGCAACAGGCTACGAATGCGTTGCGGCATCGAGGGGTTGACCGCGAGATCGACAACGACGCCAAAGCGACGGTCACGCACCTCTTGCTCGATATACTCAAGCAGGTCCAAGGACTCATCTATCTGTAACTCGATATCGGCATCGCGCAACACACGAAACGGATAGGATTCCCACACATTGTAACCAGGGAACAGAGTGTTCAAATTGGCTGCAATCACCTGCTCAATCCATACGAACGCAACGGCATCCTTCTCATCAGCTTGTACCTGAACAAGACGTGGTAACGTTGGTGGTACCTTGACACGAGCAAATAATTCGCTCTGTGCGGCATCGGCAATCACAACAGCAAGGTTCAGACTGCGATTCGAGATATGCGGGAAGGGATGACCCTGATCGACGGCAAGAGGCGTGAGGACAGGAAAAACCTCTTTCTCAAAGTAGTCATGCATAGCTTCGCGTTGTCGCTCATTGAGTTGTTCATAGTCAAGGACATGAATATGTTGTTTACCCAGCAACGGTAGGAGCGTAGTACGCCAGTACTCACGTACCTCTTGCACAAGTGGAGCTAGTTTTTCGCGGATCGCGGCAAGTTGCTCCTCGCCTGTGCGTCCATCGGGGCTACGCAAAGTTTTACTAGACTCAACCTGATCCTTGATACCAGCAAGACGAATCATAATGAACTCGTCAAGATTGTTTTCAAAGATAGAAACGAACTTTAAGCGTTCCAGGAGTGGATGGCGTTCGTCCTTCGCCTCGTCGAACACGCGGCGATTGAACTCAATCCAGCTTAACTCTCGATTTATATACAGGTACGGCTGCTCTAATTCGGGATGAAGAGTATCTTGTAGTGTCATATGCAATAATCCTAATCGCTAATATCATTCGCTTCATTGTAACATGCTAGTCTGAAACGATGCAAAGGCACGTCCATGACAGAGGCCAGCCCTGTCACTACTATATACGTAAAAAGTGCGAAAACGGCATATAGTAGTGACAGGGCTGGCCTCTGTCATGAAAACTTCTTGCCCAACTGCCCAAAACGAAAAGCGATGAGAACTTTGAGTTCTCATCGCTTCGGAACGCATATTTCTCTCGTGTGAGTAGCTTGCCGTTACACTCTCTTGAGGAGGCCATTGACGATTGGCGAACCCCAACCTGAAGCAGCATCCCAACCTCTGTGTGCATTGTAGCCAGTGATTGTCAGGCTAAAGTCCAGGAAGAAGAAAGAATTGTTGCCAACAAGGATGTCGTGGAAGGCTGCCGCATAAGATGCACCCTTGCCAATCTTGTACAGCGTAGGATTCAGGAAGCCGAGTGACTTGCCCTGATACTGGTCGGCGAGAGCAACGATACCAGCCCATTGTGGTGAACCTGCGCTTGTGCCACCGCTCAAGCTAAAGCTACCCGCCTCGTAGACTAGAACGCCACCGTTGACAGCGGCATTGTATGATACGTCAGGTACACCGCGTCCACGTCCGGGAACGACACCCTGTTGGTAGTCGGGCTTGGCATAGAGAGTGCTGAAGCCGCCACCACCACCGATGTTGGTTGGACCGCCAAGGTCAGACTCATTCCAGACGAGTTCGGTCTGATAGCCACCGTTCGCCTTGGCGAAGAGTTGTGTGCCACCCACACCTGTGACATAGGGGTCAGAGGCAGGGGAGCTCGCGCTTAGAATGAAAGAGGTGCCATCGCACGTTGGCTGTGCTGCGCCATTGTCACCTGCCGAAGCAAGGACGGTAATGCCTTTAGCGGCTGCACGGATGAACAACTGATGCTCCTGAGCAAGAAGAGCAGGATCGACACACGACTCGGCCTCGCCGAAGCTCTGTGAGATGACATCGCCAAGACGATGTTGCACAGCATAATTTGTTACATTATACAGGTCAATGTCATTGCTAGTTGGTGCCAGAACGAGATCAATGTTGGCACCAGGAGCCACAGCGTGTGCCCACTCAACGTCCAGCGTGATTTCACCTGCCCAACCCTGCTGAATCGGGTCTTTAGGATTGAAAGGTGTGATACCATTGGGAGCAATAATGTTGAATTTAGGAGCAGGAAGTCCGAACGTGGTATCGAACGTTGCTAGATCGGTTTTAATAGTGAGACTCTGATAGGCATCGACGATAACGATGGTACGACCCGTACCAGTGATGCCTGCTTTGTAGACATCAGTATAAGAATAGGCAGTAGCGATCTGCTGTGGTGAATAGCAGCGGAACGGGGCATTAGGCAATTGACATTTGAATTGAGGTTGACCGGCGGCGTCTTTACCTACAAGTGATGTTGCCAATTTAACTGGGTTGGCTTTAACAAGATGTGGCTTGATTGGTGATGCTGCATGAGTAGTAGCAGCATGCTGATAGAATACTACACCGCCGACGATGGCGAGTAGAGCAAACACTGTCAGCATTACGCGCAGGACATTGGGAGAAAGTTTCAAATACCTCACATGTGACTCCTTAGTTCAATAGTAGTAGAAAAGAGCATCCATACTTCTAAGTAATATTCGTCATACTTCTTGTATATAAAAGGGTCTGAATGCCTGTTCGATGCACCTTTGCATCAAACAAAAGGAAAAGGAGAGATTGAATATGCTCTATTAACCACAACGAACATCCACGTTCTTGTATGTGCCGTTAGTACAAATGGCTATGTTAGTCTCGCTTCCCCACTTCTGAAAGGGGAGTTACAACAATTGTTACCTGAATGTCCTCATATTACACTTTTGGCTTGACACTGGCGAAGGCACTGATGTATTATCGACAGGTGAGGGTATACTGCTATTAAAAGTACTCTTTCTATGCAAAACTCTGGGCGATTGCTGAAATTGGTAGACAGGGCAGACTTAGGATCTGTTGGTTAATAGCCGTGAGAGTTCGAGTCTCTCATCGCCCATTTTTACCCTTTGTTTGAAGATTACATTATAGCCGATTTATTGCGTCTTTTTTAGCAGAACAAACGGAGTGGGGTGCGATGCTTCGGCTTCTGAGGAATAGAGAGATGCAGGAAATTGTAATATCTTGTATCAAATAATTACTATATGAATGTATAGAGTTCGCGCAAATCAAGTAGCGCGGACCAGTGGAGGAAATGTGAAGGTCTCGGTAGAAAAGTTGCCAAGCAGTGAGGCCGTCCTTGATGTTGAAGTGACCTGGGACGAAATGCAGAAAGCCTCTGATAAGGCATATCGAAAACTTGTGCAGCAGGTTGACGTGCAGGGCTTCCGTAGAGGCAAGGCCCCACGTACAATTTTGGAGCGCAAAGTAGGCAAAGAATACATCTATCAAGAAGGTCTCGACGACCTGATTTCAGAAACATATCGCAACGCATTAAAAGAACACGAACTTACTCCTATCGCGCAGCCAACGGTAGATGCCCCCGTCTTTGAGATGGAGCAACCTTACCATTTCAGCCTCACTATTCCAGTCGTGACTCCGCCTGTTCTTGGTGACTACAAGTCGCTGCACTTTGAGCGACCGGAGGCAGAGGTAACATCGGAAGAGGTTGAGAAGGAGATTGAGTCGTTCCGCAGCCGTCAAACAGAGTGGGTAGAGGTCGAACGACCAGCCGCAATTCATGACCGTGTAACCGTCGATCTCAAGCTAACCTCAGATGAGCAGAAGATTTCAGATTTGAAGGACAACCCCTTCGAGTTAACCGACGAACGTAGCGGTCTGTTCAAAGGCATGGATGAGCAGGTTGTCGGCATGCAGGTTGGTGAGAGCAAGACGTTCTCAACCACTATTCCCGAAGATTACCTCAACGAGAAGTATCGTGGCAAACAGGCCGACTTTTACATTCTGCTACACAAAGTAGAGGAGAAGCACGAGCCAGAGCTTGATGATGCCTTCGCCGAACAGGTAAGTGGCGGCGAGATTACTACTCTTGAAGACCTGCGTAAAACTGTCAGCGATAACATTCTTGAGAATAAGAAGCGTAAGATTCGCGATGATTTACGACAAGAGGTCATCGATGCAGTCATAGATCAGGCGCAGTTTACGCTACATCCATTGCTGATCGACGAAGAGGCCGAAGAGATGTTACACCAGATGGGACACATGTTGGAGCGACAGGGTCTCTCAATGGATCAGTATCTCAAGATGACCAATAAGACGCGTGAAGCGTATCTGCAGGATGTACGCCCAGATGCTGAGAAACGCGCCAAACAACAACTAGTCCTGGATGAGGTAGCGAACGAAGAAAAGATCGAGATCACACCAGAAGACCTCGAAGCACTCTTTAATGCTTATGCACAGGCTGGTCAGGAGCTACCACGCACCGAAGATCAAATTCGTGCCCTTGCCATTAGCTATCGACGCGAAAAGGCTATTACACGCCTCGTTGAGTTAACCACCGATCCCGATCCTGACGCAGAAGAGGACGAGGTGCTTGAGGAAGAGACCAGCGTAGAAAATGCCGAGGCCGCCGCCCTTGCGGGTGACGAACTCTCGGAGAATGCAACGACAGATGCAGTGGGAAATGAGGATGAAACGGTCACTCCTGTAGCGACCGAATCTGTGGGAGGTGAAGCATCTGCAACACCTCAACCCGAAACATCAGAAACGCCGACAACGGAAAGTCAGCAGTAAGAAGAGGTGGTTCGTGTCTCGCATCGCTCTGATAAACGGGCGAGACACTCAACTGCTCACATGAGTAAAGTAGTAACACTATTCAATGACGACACCTCTAAAGGGAAAAGGTGACAGACGTGGCAAACTCGAAAAATGTACGAACAACGTATCGCTGCTCATTTTGTGGCAAGAGCCAGGATCAGGTTCAGCGCTTGATCGCGGGTCCTGGTGGCGTCTACATCTGCGATGAGTGTATCGACCTCTGCCGAGAAATCATCGACGAGGAGCAGGCAACGGTTGCGAAGCCGCGACTGCAAGCAGGGAAGATACCGGCTCCTAAGAAAATTTACGAGCAACTGAGCCAGTATGTAATCGGGCAGGATCGCGCGAAAAAGACGCTCTCGGTTGCGGTCTACAATCACTACAAACGTGTCAACGTTGGTATGCAGATCGACGATGTAGAGCTAGGCAAGAGCAATATTCTGATGATTGGACCAACGGGTAGCGGTAAAACGTTGCTCGCGCAAACACTCGCCAAAGTTCTCGATGTGCCTTTCTGTATCGCCGACGCCACTGCTCTGACCGAGGCTGGCTATGTAGGTGAAGATGTCGAGAACATCCTGCTCCGTCTCATCCAGACCGCCGATTTTGATGTCGCACGCGCTGAGCGGGGTATTGTCTACATCGACGAGATCGACAAGATTGCACGCAAATCTGACAATCCTTCCATCACGCGCGATGTATCAGGCGAAGGTGTGCAGCAAGCACTACTCAAAATCATCGAGGGAACGGTTGCGAACGTGCCTCCGCAAGGTGGTCGCAAACATCCCCATCAAGATTTTATTCAAATCAATACAGCAAATATCCTCTTTATTTGCGGTGGTGCCTTCGAGGGTCTCGATAAGATCGTCGAGCATCGCCTGGGGAGTAATAAGACCATTGGCTTCCGCGCGAAAGAAGGCGAAAACGCTGAAGCGGTGGCGAAAGAAACGATTCTGGCGCATCTTATTCCCGATGACCTACTCAAGTATGGACTCATACCAGAGTTTGTTGGGCGCCTTCCCGTAGAGGTCTCGCTGGACAGCCTTGACAAAGCCGCTCTCATTCGTATCTTGACTGAACCCAAGAATGCGATTGTCAAGCAGTATCAGAAATTCTTGCAGCTTGATCGTGTAGAGCTTGCCTTCACGGGCGATGCGCTTGAAGCGGCGGCAGAGGAAGCACTCAAGCAGCGTACAGGCGCACGCGGTTTGCGTAGCATTGTCGAGGGGGTATTGCTCGATGTAATGTACGACATACCTTCGCGTACCGATGTGAAGAAGGTAATTATTAACGGCGATGTGATTACCAGTCACAATAAACCCTTACTTGTGACGAGAAGTGAACGCAACGCCTATTCTGAAGATGAGTCTGCATAATGCAGACTCATCCCCATTCTGTGGGGTCGCAAGAAAGACAGGCGCAGAGACATGAGCGATTCGGAACGCCAGGATACTACACAAAAGGCAGGAAACGGGGTATATCCGCTTGTTGCGTTAAAGAATGTCGTTGTGTTTCCGCATAACAGCCATGCGCTGGTCATTGGACGAGAGAAGATGGTTCGCGCCTTTGAAGAGGCAATGATGCATCCTGATCGCACCCTCGTTGTGGTGATGCAGCGTTCTACCGAAATCGCAGACCCACAGATGCAAGATGTCTTTCCTGTTGGTACGCTGGTTGAAGTCTCCTCTATACAACGACAGCAAGATGGCACGATACAAGCCCTTGTACGTGGTATTTCACGCGTCGCTATTGCCACCTTTCTCGAAGACGAACCCTTTCTGCGTGTCGAGGTAAGCCCACAACAGGAGCCACATCACAAAGGTCCCCAGGCCGACGCCCTTGTGCGCTACGCAACCAACCTTTTTGAACGCTACGCGCAACTCAATCGCCGTTTCTCAGCCGAAGATATCAACTCGATTGTGGTACTCAAAACGCTTCCACGCCTCTCCGACACGCTGGGCGCGCATGTCATCAACGACGTTCAGCAGCAACAAGAACTGCTAGAGACGCTCGACCCGATGGAGCGTATCAACAAAATATGTGTTATTCTTGGCAACGAGATCGAGATACTGGAGCTTGAGACGACGATACGTAGCCGTGTACGTTCACAGGTAGACCGCTCACAAAAAGAATTTTATCTACGCGAGCAGTTGCGAGCAATCCAGGAAGAATTGGGAATGGAAACCTCTTCCGAAGCCGATGAGTTACGCGCCAAACTCCAAGAGAAAGCTTTACCTTCAGACATCGCGGTCAAGGTACGCAAAGAAATTGATCGCCTTGAGCGAACTCCGCCACAATCGGCGGAGATCACCGTGCTACGCTCATACATCGACTGGGTGCTAGCTCTACCCTGGAATGAACGCACCGAAGACCGCTTCGACTTGATGGAGACGCGTCATATTCTTGATGTAGAGCATTATGGGCTAGAGGCAATCAAGGAGCGTATCGTCGAATTTTTAGCGGTACGACAACTCCTACGTAGGCGTCAAGATACACGCTCGAACGCGAAAAGTGAGAGTCAGGGGCAAATTCTCTGCTTCATTGGTCCCCCTGGCGTCGGCAAAACATCGCTCGGTCAATCGATTGCACACGCGCTTGGACGCAAGTTCGCGCGTATCTCTCTCGGTGGCGTGCATGATGAGGCAGAGATACGTGGGCATCGTCGCACCTACGTTGGTGCCCTCCCCGGCAGAATTATTCAGAGCATGCGAACGGTTGGAGTACGTAATCCCGTCTTCTTACTGGACGAGGTTGATAAGCTGTCATCGGAATATCGCGGTGATCCAGCAGCGGCCCTGCTAGAAGTACTTGACTCACAGCAAAACAACACCTTCACCGACTCCTATCTTGAGGTGCCGTTTGACCTCTCCGAAGTATTTTTCATCTGCACAGGCAATGTAAGATATCAGATACCGCGTGCCCTTGCCGACCGCATGGATATTATCGAATTGCCAGGCTATATTCTGGATGAGAAGGTGAATATTGGTACGCGTCACCTATTGCCCAAAGTGTTGGATGAACACGGTTTGATGCCAGAGCAACTCAAGATACCGCAAGCAGCCATGCAGCATATCGTGACCGATTACACACGTGAGGCTGGTGTACGCAATCTTGAACGACAGCTAGCAACGATTAGCCGCAAGGTGGCGCGTCGTGTACTGGAAAAACCAAACACACATCTACGTCTCACTGCGCACAGCCTTGAACAATATCTTGGTGCGCCACGTTATAGCAACGCGCCGCCCGTACAACGCTCGAAAATAGGCGCAGCAATGGGTCTAGCGGTAACAGAAAACGGAGGCATGTTGCTCTCAGTCGAAGTTGTGACCATGCCCGGCAAAGGTGAGCTACTGATAACGGGACAGCTTGGTGATGTCATGCATGAGTCAGCACGAGCGGCTCTCTCCTACATACGTACACGCGCAGATGAACTACAGATCGATCCTAACTTTCAAGAAAATACAGACCTGCATATTCACCTGCCCGAAAACGCGCTCCCTAAAGATGGTCCTTCTGCCGGTATCACTATCGCGGTCGCGCTTATCTCCGCCCTCACGCGCCGTCCTGTACGCAGCAATCTGGCGATGACAGGTGAGATTACGGTACTGGGTAGTGTACTGGCAATTGGAGGCTTGAAAGAAAAGGTGTTAGCGGCGCATCAATCTTCCATCACACACCTTATCATTCCGGCTGAGAACAAAACCGAGCTTGGAGAGATACCTGCGAAGATACGTCAAAGCCTGCACTTTACTCTTGTAGACAACATGGATGCCGTCGTCGCTGCCGCATTGCTTGAACAGCCGCCGGACGAACAAGAGGTGAATCTCCGTTCATCAGCCATAGAGGAGCGCCTACCAACGCATCGAGAGCTTGACGAATTCCATGAGACGCATGATCGCACTCATCGACGCCCGAATATCGCCGCCAATGAGCAATGGGAGCCAGACGAAATTGATCCATCCGTCTTCATGATTCCTTCAGTGGACCATCATGAGTATGATACTCCACAGGCAAAGCAGAAACATAACAGCACTCCTCAAAAATAGCATTAGATAAATTACCTTCTCGTTCGTTATACTGATTGAGGAGCTTACCCAATACTGATAGCTTGATTGCATACCCAACTTTTACGGGCATGCTACGTATAGATTGGTAAGGGTGGGTGCAGGTTAAACAACAGACCTTCCAATAGCTTCCCTCGCCAACGTTTTCTAAGAGAAGATATAATTCTTCTCCGTGCAATGATTTCGTTTTTGTGTTTAGAGAGGACAGATTTATGAGTTATCAGGGACAAGACCCCAACCAGCAGGGGCAGAATCAAGGTTCTGGTCAATACGGTGGTTACAACCCCGTTCCTCAGCCCACCGACCCTTACAGTGGACAGCAATACGGTCAACAGGGACAGCAAGGTGGCTATAGTGGCTATGGTCAGCAAGGACAGCAAAGTTACGAACAGCCCGGTTATGGTCAACAACAAGGCTACCAGCCACCTAATTACGGTCAACAACAACAAGGCTATCAGGCTCCCAGTTATGGACAACCTGGCTTCGGGCAGCAACAACAACAGTATGGGGCACAGGGCGCAACCTCTATGGGGTTGTCTCAAAACACTGCCGCTGGTTTGAGTTACGTGTTTACGTGGATTACTGGGCTGATTTTCTTCTTTATGGAGAAACAGAATCGTTTTGTGCGTTTCCATGCAATGCAATCAATTCTCTTCTTTGGTGGTGCAACCGTTTTGGCTGTAGTGCTTAGCGTGATCGTTGGGCTTCATCTACCCCTCGTCTCGCTCCTTGCAAGTTGTGTTTACGGCTTGCTTGGTCTCGCCATGTTTGTAGGCTGGATCATACTCATGATCAATGGCTTCCAAGGCAAATACTTCAAGCTGCCCATTATTGGTGATTATGCCGAACGTTATGCTAACCAGGGTATCCAATAAATTACCCGTACAAGAAAAGAGAGAACACAAGGCAATTCACGCACATGTGAATTGCCTCGTGTTCTCTCTTTTCTTGTACGCAAAAAACCGCCTATCCAAGCGGGCGAGACGGCAACTTCCTATTTTCCCGTGGGGCTGCCCCCAAAGTATCGTGAGAGCTGAAGAGCTTAACTTCCGTGTTCGGGATGGGAACGGGTGTACCCTCTTCGCTATAGACACCGGCTCACCTGCGTAGACAGGCGGTTCTCTTGACACGATGTATATTAACATAGGTGTTGCGATCTGTCAACACTTTTTTGACGTTTTTTTGAAAAGATACAAATTTCGTGAATGTTCTTTGGAAAATGAGCTTTCTTTTGTTCAGTCATGGAAATAACTCGCTTTCTGTACTACGTTCTTACTCTTTAACACGTTGTGCTAGCGAAAAAAGGTGATTCTCTACGAAGATTGAGCGGATGTTTGCTTGCGTTCTCTTCCATATCACTAGTAAAATGAGAGGAATAACAAATACCAAAGGATAGAGAACATGTCGGATTATGCTCAGGTGCAAACGTATGCAACCTGCAACGAGCGAACATATGCAATGGTGGCCTCACACTATCGGCTCGTGCTTGAGCAACTTGGTTGCACCGATACACAGGTGCTACAGTGGCTCGATGCATTGCAATGGCCTACCTCGGAGAACGATGGCCTCGGCGATATCTACGCAGCTCCCTTTACGCTCGCTCCCATACAGGGAGAGGCGAACACCAAATCTATTTCATGTGTCGGTCTCGAAGTGTCGCTTTATACGGACGCTGCAGTTCCCAGTATGGAAGCTCTACCTACGTGGGTGGGCTTCAATTTGCTCTTCGAGACAGAAACATTACGCGCCGATGCTACCACTCCCTATTCTGCCGAGGCTGGTACTCTCATCTGGCAGATTGTACAGACGCAGGCAGGAGCATTTCGTGAGCTAGGTGCCTATTTCACAGATGAGTGGCAGGAAAATCAAGCGTGGCGGGCGATGACCGCACGCATAGGCAATCCGTGGGCATTTGATCTCGCTATCTTTCCTCGTTCGCAAGCTGAATACTTTTCTGAGGTCCCAGCAGGCTTCAAAGGCACAGTGACCCCCCAAGGCTTTGGTTTCGCGCAGGTCAACCGCTGGCAAAAGCTGCCTTGGGACTAGGAAGTGAGCTATCAAGCTGAGGTGTAAAAGCAAACTCTCAACTTCTAAGCAAACCCTAATGTTTGAAACAAGATAGTGTGTTATGATAAGAAAGCTGAGTGGTTAGATTGTAAGAAGGCACTTCGTACTTAAAGATGCACATTTATATTAAGGTAGATGTAGTATATTCTCTTTTCCGCTTTTCATTGCTTCAGACAAACAAACTCCAAAGGCATAGTAAGCAAAGTATTTACCTGGAGGTAGTGACTATGACACAACGCATTCTCGTTATTGATGACGAGGAAAGTATCTTGGAAGTGATACAGATCGTTCTGGAGGGAGAGGGATATGAGATTCAAACCAGCATGAATAGTTCTGTACTACATCAATTTACTTCTTTGCCTGACCTCATTCTACTTGATGTCCTACTTTCGGGAGAAGATGGGCGCGAGATATGCAGACGTATCAAAGCAGACTCATATTTACAACGCATTCCTGTTATCATGCTCTCAGCCCATTCAGATGCTAGCAAAGTAGCCGATAATAGTGGAGCCGATGCGTTCCTTGAAAAACCTTTCGATGTCGATGCTTTAATTGAGATCGTGCAGAGGTATACGCAAGGTGTACCGGTTTCTAACCAGGAATAAGTGTTTGCTCAAACGCACGAACATCAGCGATGGTACGACAATGCACAACTTTCTGCGAAAATCGCACTAACGTATGTGCAACGGTAGCGCGATTGTTATAGTCGTCACCATCTGGCGGTTGCAGCGTGAAAATAGTCGAGTCCTTTTCATAGCTTTTAGATATTTGATAAAAGCGATAGAGATTCAGATAGCCAGCATGACGGTTGTTGCGAGCAAGGTCCGCCTTGATATGGCGTGTGATAACTCGCCAGCGACGAATGCGCCAAGGAAGATCGAGCCAGACGATAGTATCTGCCGCCTGTAGCAGTATATCGATCCACAAAATAAAGGCACCCTCCGTAATCCAATCAGGTTGTGCCGCAATACGTTCAAGATCAACTAAGCGTACATCCAAAGGTCTTTTCGCACCGAATCCACCCTCGTAACCAATCTCGTCAAGGTCATAAGATGGCACATTTAGGTGTGTACCTAATGTACGCGCAAGCGTTGTCTTACCGCTCCCCGTTCCCCCAATAATATGAATACGATGCATAAATGTGTTGCTCCCAAGTCCGGTAGGGACTGATTTATCACGTCCTAAGCGCGGTTTATCGCGCCAGTCTTATTTGTATCCAGAGATATGCGATTAAGACTGGCGCGATAAACCGCGCTTAGGACGTGATAAATCAGTCCCTACAAAAATTCCTTTACGATGTTTATAGCCTCTTGAATCAATGTATCCTTGTCGCCATCGAGCCAGATAATACGTTTATCGTGACGAAACCATGTTAGTTGACGACGCGTAAAATCATGGATAGCGTACTTCAAATGTTCTACCATGTACGCTTCGCTCTCATATTCGCCACGTAGCCAACGGGCAATGAAGCGGTACTCTAGCCCCAGTGCCTCTAGCCGTTCGTGCGGAACACCAGCGGCGAGCAGATCACACACCTCTTGCACCATACCTTGCTGCATACGCTCATCTACACGTGCGTCGATACGTCGGTACAATACCTCACGAGGCCACTGAATACCTAAGAGGAGGCTGCGATAGAGCGGGTGGGCAAGGCCACGCTGCTCTGAAAACGGCTTGCCAGTGACGACGCACACCTCTAACGCGCGAATAACACGACGAGGATTGTTACGGTCAATGCTTGCGAAACTCTTGGGATCGCGCTCTTCGAGTTCTCGCAAAAGATCCGAAAGTGGACGCTGTTCGAGTTCCGCTCGTAGTTCTGGTTGAGGTGGTACCTGTGGTATATCAAGATTATCGACAACAGACTGAATATAGTGAGGCGAGCCACCAACGAGAAAAGGGAGGTGAGAGCGTAACAGAATTGCATCAATTGCGACGATTGCATCGTGTTGAAACTGTGATACGGTATACATCGCGTCCAGTTCTACCACATCTAAAAGGAAATGTGGTACCAGTAACTGCTCCTCTAGCGAGACTTTCGCTGTACCGATGTCAAGGTGTCGGTACACCTGACGTGAGTCGGCAGAGACAATTTCGCCAGAAAAGCGTTGCGCGAGTGTAATTCCTAACGAACTCTTACCGGATGCAGTGGGACCAAGTACGACAATCAGAGGCGGTTTCTGCTGTGTCATGGTGTTTTTTGTTGTCCATGTCGCAGTAGTTGATCGATACGTAGCACCAGACCAACGCAGACCGCGATGCCGAGCAGAATGCCAAAGGGTGTGAAGCAACCCAGCGCGAAGCCCGACGTTAACGCAAAACCGAGAATACCGCCTACTACGACCGCCGTTCCAATCACTGCCTTACGTTGATGGTGCAACGCCCACCCTACACCGTCAAGGATATAGTCGCTCAATGCAGGAGTTGTACCTAACGTTGCGCCAAGCGCGGTGATAAACAGCAGAATGCTAAATTGCAGGGCGGGCGAGCTATTGTGTATGCCAAATTGCCAGATAATTTCCACAACAGCAAGTAGTGCTAACGCACCGCCCATGCCAGTGCAAGCCCGATTGATCAAGTCGTGAATTGTCCATGTACGCTTCCAGTACACAATCAGTGAGCCAAGTGTAGCTGCCGGTACAATCAAAACGAGCAATAGAATAAACCAGGGACTTGGAGGCAAAGTAGTATGTACGAGCGGCGTCAGAAGCGTATAACAGAGACTTGCAACCATGAATGCAGCGACGAAGGCGAAAATATACTGCATCCATGTACGCTGTGTTGTAGTCGCAGAAAGTGGATCCCAACCTGACGAGGTAGTATTGTGAATACTTTGCAGCGTCGTTGGGTTGCCATATTTTGCTTTGTACTCGCTGTCACGGGAAGTCGCCGTTTGTGGCAGTCCCGTTGGGACCGTGTTAATCTTTGGTTGCGTCGAAACCTGTACCGCCTGCACCTGTCCCGAACTAATGGCGCGTCCCTTACCAGTAGTGGGAAGTCCACTCATCGAACCCATCGTCAGGTCATCCTCATCCTCGTCATCATCGAGGTCTGCACCTACCGTTTTTCCACTGCGCCGCTCGTTAGCGGATAGGCCAAAGTTGAGAATATCTGCCTCGACGCTCACCTCGATATCCTGCTCTTCGTCTTCGGGCGAAATCAGGATCGTACCTGCGTAATGCGTCGAGCCATGCAGTTGAGAGCTATTGATGCGAACATTGACCCGCGTACTCATACCATCGAAAAGAACTTGATCGGGCACAATCCACGGCTCCGTAGCACGAATGACACCTCGAACGTGGGTTCCTTGATTACCCGTAACAGAGAGTGTAAGCGGTGCGGAAAGTCCCTGATATACCTCACCGAAATCGAGGTTGCGCGGTTGCACCTGCACATTCGAGCGTGGTGCGCGTGAGAACCAGCCGCGACTCGTCGTATTGGGTGGGGCAACAGTACCAGATGTCGTGTTGCGTTTCATAGGTACAACGGGGCGAATGCGCGCGTTCGGTCCCATCACGGCTCGCAGAAACTGCTCGACAGCTTCCTGTGGGTCGTCAACTGTTGTGCGAAGTTGGCGTGCGACACGCGCAAGATTATCCTCACCTAATTCGCGCAACCACGACTCGATCTCACCAGCCGCCAAATAATCGGATGCCTCTTCAGGATGGCGGGCGCAGAGGTCCGCAAGTTCCTGTGGCGTTGTCGCCTGTTCGCCGTTATCAAAAACAAAGGTGCCAACACCAAGCAAGGCACGGCGGAAGGTAGCGACAGTATTGTAACGGTCCTCTGGCTCAAGTGCCGTCGCCTTTTCGAGGGCACGAGCTACGCTAGGCGAGATGCGCGGATTTGTTGCACGTACATCCTTCAAACCAAAACCTGTCTCCGATAGCGTATTTGTCATGAGTTGGAAGATGGTCATTGCCAGCGAATAAATATCGGCTCGCTCATCCGTTTGCGCCTTGCCATACTGTTCCGGCGGCGCGAAACCAGGAGTACCGAGTAACTGTGTGTCCTGCCCACTAGCGGGTCGAAAGAAGCGAGCAATGCCAAAGTCGATAAGCTTGATGCGACCGGTGCGCATCAGCATAATATTGCCGGGCTTCATATCGCGGAAAATGATGGGTGGATTCTGGCTATGCAAATACTCTAATACGTCGCAAAGTTGACGTGCCCAGCCTAACACACGGCGTTCGGGAAACGGGCCATTGTTGCGCTCAAGCATATCTTCAAGCGTCGAGCCATCCACGTACTCCATCACCATGAAGTAGCGTTGGTTCTCGGTAAAGAAGCCTGAAAACGACGGCAAATTCGGATGGTTCAAGCCCCAGAGCATCTTGGCCTCATCCTTAAAGTTCTGGATGGCCTGTTGCCGCTCATCTGCCGGCACCATTGAGAGGCTCATTTCTTTCACCGCACATATTGTCTGCCGCTTCAGGTCCCGCGCCTTATAGACCGCACCCATCCCCCCCTGCCCAATTGTCCCCATGAGCATATAGCGTTTGTGGAGCAGAGTGTGACCGAGTTGCCCTGTGTGTGTGTTCGGTTGCCCGCTTAGTTGACTGATGACGACCCCCCAAATATCTCTTCTATAGCAAGTATATGCTGTCTATATGCGTATTTCAGTATAACATAAGGTCTATAGTACATACTACCTATTTGGAACTCTTGTTCAGAATTTTAGAGTACCAGCAAAACATACATTGAAAGACGGCTCTCCCTTTATAGACGTAGAAGCCGCTCACTCTATAAAACGGATGAATAGAAGAATACTCGCATAGTATATTTCAAAAGCAGAAAGAGCAGTGACGCTCTTTCCTTTGATATATACGTTTGTCGCTGGCGTTTAGTGGCAGTTTACCAGGGAATGGGCTTGCGTTGCTGAAAGAAACGCCCTGTGGGTCCATCGTCGGGCAACGTCGCCAGCCAGACAGGGGTATCGGCACCCTCTTGTGCTGTTGTCGGAGCGTATGAACCGCCCATAGAGGTTTGCACCCAGCCAGGACATGCAGCGTTCACGAGAATGTTCGTTCCCTGTAGCTCGGCTGCAAGGAGAACGGTAAGCGCGTTCAAGCTCGTTTTCGATAGGCAATAGGCAGGCCATGTTCCTCTGCGCTCTCCCAATTCCGCAAACGAGCCGAGACTCGCGGAGATATTGACAATGCGCCCATAGCCATTACGTTTCATGAGCGGAAGAAACGCCTTGCATAGACGCCATGCACCGAATAAATTTGTCTCCAGCGTCTCTTTCGCAATAGCCATATCCATCGTGCTTGGATGTTGGTCTCTATCAATAAGAATACCTGCGTTATTCACAAGGATGTCGAGTCTGCCAAACTCGTTTTCGACAACCTGTGCCAGTCTTGCCACGCTTGCATCATCCGTCACATCAAGCTGCTGAGCAACAACAGATTGACCTGCCATATCTAGCTCTTGCACAGCCTTCACCGCCTGTTGCATCGCTCGCGCGGTAAGAATAACTGTGATGTTCTGTGCCGTAAGTTGTTTGACGATCTCGAAGCCGATGCCTCGATGGGAACCGCTCACGAGGGCGATTTGGGGTGTGTTAGGCATGGTTGTTTGTCCATTTCTAATATGATTGGGAGTCGGTCTTCAATTCCTTATGAACATGCTGGATCGCTCACAGGGCGTTATGAATAAAAGCCCCTACAGGGTTCAACAACATATATTTTAGGCATTGATGAACTGTAGGGGACTTTATTCATAACGCCCTCGTGCCAATTGATCACCTTTTCGTTCAATTGATATCGTCTCAATTGTCGCTCGTATTGATTCTCGATGGTAAGGCTCTACATCTCAGTTAATGTTCGCTCTATATGAATGATGAAGACGCATTGTGCTAGTCTGCCAGAGTTGACTCGACGGTTTTCGTAGGGACTAGATTTATCGCGTCCGATGGCTCAATTTATTGAGCGAGATCCTTGTAGATCAAGTATACAAGACGTTTGAGGCATGATCTCGCGTGATAAATCACGCAACGGACGCGATAAATCTAGTCCCTACGAAAACCGTTAGATGACGCTGAGTAAACTAGTATCATGCATTTCCAAAAAATCCATACGTTGTTTTTCTCGCTCACAAGTCTCATTTGCTAGTTCTACATAGCTTGGTACGATTTCGATACCAATGTAGCTTCTCTTTTCGCGGATAGCTGCTACTGCCGTTGTACCACTTCCCATGAAGCAATCAAGTACAACGTCATTCGGTGCTGTAACGAGTTTTATGATTCGTCTTGGTAGTTCTATAGGAAATTTTGCCTCGTGGTCGTTATTCGCTCGCACAGAAGGAATGTTCCATACTGCCCTTGATCCCCAGTTTCCCCACTCCTCGGAACTGAGTTTGTTGCGATCAACCACTGTCGCGCCAGGTTTCCAGAAAAAATAGAGATACTCGAACTCATCTACCGAACGATAGGATAATGTATGCCACTTCGAGTTTTCCCAAGCAGGGTCTTTTACCCAAACACGCCGATCATAGAGATATAACCCTGCCTCTGAGTTAGCGGCTTCAACCAATCCGCCAACAAGATGTACTCTTGTCTGTGTGTTATATTTACCGCCACGAATGTTATTTCCATTAAGCCGTCGATCAATCGTCTGTTCACTACAGCCAAGTAGTTCTGCTCTTTCTCATACTCTTTACCTACATGGTAAGGGAGCGACCAGATACTACAGGCAACGGAATTTGGCTCTATTTGTTGTAGTAGATCGCGTGCATCTCCTTGATAAATTTGATTTGCGGCTAATAACATATACTACCATTCCTCACTATAGGCTTTTCTATTGTAACGTATGACGAAGAGTTCCGTCCCTATTATTATAAAATAATTGAGACGTTTACATAACAGAAGAGAGGAGAGCAACTATGACAACCTATGTATCCCTATTTCGCGGTATCAATGTTGGTGGGAATCGCAAGGTGGGAATGAAAGACCTCAAGGAGATGCATGAAGCTCTGGGCTTTGAGAATGTTGTCACTTACATTCAGAGTGGAAACGTTGTGTTTACTTGGAATGGTGAAGACATAAAGCACGTTCAGCAGCGTATCGAGCAGAGCTTTGAGAAAAAGTTTGGCTTTTCCGGCGCAGTTATCGTTCGTACCTTAGACGAACTCAATAAGATTATTGAGAAGAATCCGTTTCGGAATTCGCCTGATAAAGAGTCGAAATGGATTGTGGTGATGTTTCTTGCAACGCATCCTGATTCAACAGCGCAGGAAGCATTGCACAAAGCATATGCAGGACCAGAGGAAATTCTCGTACTCGGTCAAGAGGTCTATATCTACTATCCTGACGGCATTGGACGCTCCAAACTTACTAACAACTTGCTTGAGAAGAAGCTGAAAACGGTGGGCACAGCAAGAAATTTGAATACAGTTCTCAAATTACAGGAACTGATGCAATTATAGTTTTGAATACCACACAATCTCTCCCTTCACTCGCTGCCTACAGCGGCGAGTGAAGGGAGAGATTGTGTGGTATGTATCCGCCAATCTTATTACGATAGTCCAATGGGACTTTTGGCAAGTTGAGTATAAGAAAGCCAAAAAATACGAGAAATTATGCCTGTGCGGGTATTTATTTTAGCAAGATGACCAGGATATACATTCTCGCTATAAATAAAGAAAATTATTGCTCATAAAAAACTCCTGGAAGTCTTTCTTCTGTTTCTATGTCTAAAGGTATTCGGTGAAAGGACACAAATGTCATGTTTCGAGTCAAAAGATTATTTGGGGGAAGAACACTTCTAGGAGTTTTTATTGCTGTTGGAGCTATTACTCTACTATTTGCAAGTTATATTGTGACTGCTTCAGTGGGGCACGCACAGTCAGCAAGCAATCAGAATACTACGCATGCATTGGTTGCTGGGAGTAGCCATGCAGCCCAAGTGCCTACATCCACCCCGACAACCGTTCCAACGGCCTCTGGCAACACAGTAGTCGTAGGAGTCACACCAACAACTGTTCCAACAGCACCCAGCAACACGGTCGTTGCGACGAACACGCCAACAGTATCGACAACAACAAGTACTACACCTCCAACGACCACACCAACAACAACGCCTGTTGATACGGCAAATAGTAGCATTGATCAACTTCCTGTAAATATGTCCTATGATTGTGACCGTGTGGAATACCTGGGAGGGAAATGGCCTGTTCATCTCTATGTTGGAGGATGTCTAGTTAATGAGATCAACCAGTACAGTTGGGCAATCGACTCAATCAAGAATGTCCTGAATTCTACGGTTTGCACGGTGAATCAAACCTGTGTTATCGCTGTCGATCTCACTGCATATTTCCTCCACAATGAAGTTCATCATATGGTGGCTGAGTCGAACAAATGCGGTGGGCACGGCATATATGTGCATGTGTTCGGTGCTTTTTTCCGTACACATCCAGTTTGTTGAACCGTGTCTTCTGCATTCTTAAAATTTCTCATTCGAGAATAAGTAGAGTTCCGTAACATACTTGTCTCTCCTCATTCCATTAACTCACCCTCTGTGTCGCTTATGCTGGCACAGGGGGTGAGTCATTTTCTGCAAAGCCTCTTTTCACTCACCAATTTTCTCCGATGATAAGCAATGTACTATGTTTTAGGTAGATATAAAAATATATAAATATTCAGCTTAGTCAAAAAACACCTATTAAAAATAGACTATGAATATGCGTAATGAGAGTGATCAGCCAAGTGTTCCAGGTTACTTTTCTATCAAGGAGGCAGCAAAACTCCTTGGACTCTCGCCAAGTCGAGTGTACGAATATGTTGAGGATGGACGGCTCTCCTCCGTCAGGGCGGCTCATGTCATCTTGATTCCAGTAGAAGAGGTCAAGACCTTCAAGCCGAATATTTCAGGTCGTCCCCGCAAGAGTATTCCACAATGGCGCATCTCCCCCGAAGATAACAAGCTACTCTCGACGACTATTCTGGTCCAAATGCGCGATAACCAGGCGGCGTTAATGAGGAAGTTAGAGAAAGTGAAGCAGAAAGAACAGTATCTCTTCCCAGGAACAGTATCACGCTTTGTCATCAAGAACGATACCATTCCCGATCAGGTAGAAATTCTCCTGATCTGGCGAAGTTCCATCGCGCCAACGGAAGAAGTGCGAGAGCAAGCTTTAGATGAGTTCCGACATGTTTTAGCTGATGTACTGGATTGGAATACCGCCCAATACAACTACGGGCAGGTACTCATGCATACGTAGTCAAGAGGAGGTTAGTAATGGTAAAAAGTGATATTAACTGGGGAGAAAAAGCCCCTCGTAGTAAGCAACTTTATGGGAGGAATAAGGAACTTGCAAGTATTCAACAATGGATTGTTGATGATCGGTGCCGCCTCCTTACTCTAATTGGACAAGGGGGTGTTGGCAAAACAACTCTTGCCATGACAACAGTAGATGCTGTGAAGGAACAGTTCGAGTATATCTTTTGTCGCTACCTAAAGTTCGATAATGCCTACCTTAAAATAATTTTGCAGGATTGTATCCACTTCCTCTCTAATCAAACTCAAGGAGTGGTCACAGAGGACGAAGAACAGCAGATTTCGCTGCTACTAACCTATCTACAGCAGCATCGTTGCCTTCTTATTTTTGACAACCTGGAATCCATTATGGGTGAGGGAAACGATGTGGGTTCTTATCGGAAAGATTTCGAGAAATATAATGCTCTATTTGAGCGTTTGGGAGAGGCTGAGCATCAAAGCTGCATCCTGCTAACGAGCCGCGAACAACCCCATGCACTGGCAAGTTTAGAGGAGGAAATCCCTTCTGTACGCTCTTATCGACTCACGGGCTTGGATATTCCTGACGGTCGCGACTTCCTTAACGACAAAAGACTCAGAGGCGAAGCAACAACAAGAGATGCTCTTGTGAAACACTTTGCAGGCAATCCGCTGGCACTCAAACTCGTTTCCTCACACATCGAAAAGGATTTTGAGGGAGATATTTCGCGCTTCCTCAATAATGCCGAAAGCCATGTAGTAACTGACCTGCATACTGTCCTCGAGCAACAATTCAATCGGCTCTCTCAGGAGGAAAAAGACATCTTGTACTGGCTCGCAATTGAGCGTGAACCGGCTTCATTAGAGACATTGCGAGAAAACGTGCTTCCAGTGAGCCAGAAAGAAAAAGTACGAAATTCGTTGCGTTTATTGCAGCAGCGTAGTCTTATCGACAAAAACGAAAGTGTCTTTGCTTTACAGAATGTTATCTTAGAATATGTAACAGGCAAGTTCGTGACACAAATTGTCCAGGAAATTGACGCCCAGGCAAACAAACTGCTTACAAGCCATGTACTCGTCAAGGCTCAGGCTAAGCAGTATGTACGGGAGAGTCAAGCCAGTTTTATTCGTAAGCCTATTGCTGATTTGCTCGTCGAAAAGTATGGAAAGTCGGGCACGGAAAAGAAGTTCAAGGCATTACTTGAAGAGTTGCGTAAAACAGATGCACAAAAGCCTGGTTATGCGGCTGGAAACATACTTAATCTCTTAATACAATTACAAAGCGATCTGCGAGGTTATGATTTTTCACAGTTAACAATTTGTCAGGCGTACCTTCAGAACGTTGATTTGCCTGGAGTTATATTTAGCAGCTCACATTTTGACAAATCCGTTTTCATTGACGTAATCGGTATCACTCTTGCGGTAGCATTTGATGTAGACGGGAAACACCTCGCCGTAGGAACCGCCAACAGTGAAATTCGGCTATGGGAGACGAAGGATACAAAACCGCTACGAACTTTTTATGGGCACAGTGACTGGGTGTGGTCGATTGCCTTCCGATCCCACGGCAACATCCTGGCAAGTAGCAGTGGTGACTATACTGTTCGGTTATGGAATGTCAATTCGGGTCAATGTCTCAAGGTCTTAACAGGGCTAAATACGTGGTTTCCTTGTGTCGCCTTCAGCTCTGACGGAAAGTATTTGGCTGCTGGTGGCGATGATCGTAATGTGTATCTATGGTCTGTGGACGATACGAGTCAGAAGCTCGAAGTGCAATTCCTCAAAACGCTGCAGGGTCATACGGATCGCGTCTGGTCTGTTGCTTTTAGTGCCGATGGTCAATTCGTAGCCAGTGGTAGTGAGGATAAGACTATCCGCGTGTGGGATATCTCTTCTGGGGAGTGCCTCAACACCTTACAGGAGGAGCAGGCTTCTTCAATTCGGTCAGTAGCATTTGCCCCTCACAGCAATATGCTGGCGAGTGCAAGTAAGAATAAGCAGGTACAGTTATGGGATATTCATTCGGGTCAATGCATTCGGACGTTTACAGGGCATAAGGATTGGTTGAGAAGTGTCGCATTCAGTTCTGATGGTCAGGTTCTGGCGAGTGCTGGTGAGGACACAACCATACGCTTATGGGATATCAATTCGGATGCATGTCTCAAAGTGCTTCAAGGCCATACGAACCGTGTGAGGTCTGTCGCGTTTCAACCGAATAGTCGAGTTCTGGTGAGTGGTGGTGAAGACCAAACCATACGCTTATGGGACGAGGATGCTGGACAATGCTTCAAAACACTTCATGGGTATGCTCATCCGATATGGACTGTAGCGTTTAGCCCCGATGGAAACACGTTGGCGAGTATCAGTGAAGACCATCTCCTTGTACGGTTGCAGCTATGGGATGCTAACTCAGATCGGCAGCTTAAATCACTGCAAGGCTATACTCGTCGAGTACGATCTGTCGCCTTTAGTCCAAACGGAAACATGCTAGCGACAGGCTGTGAAGATAATACAGTTCTTACCTGGAGAATTAACGAATCAGAGCAAAAGCATAAGGAGTTAGCAGGGCATAGTAATAGAGTATGGTCCGTAAGTTACAGTTTTGATGGAGCAATTCTGGCTAGTAGTAGTGAGGATAAAACCATACGATTATGGAATGCCAAAACCGACGAGCCTATCAAGGAGTTAGAAGGACACGCTCGACAGGTATGGACTGTAGCATTCAGTCCAAAAGAAAATGTTTTAGCGAGCGGGAGTGAGGATCACACGATACGGCTATGGAATGCCACTACATATGAGTGCCTCGAGATGCAAGGACATGAGGGCGGAATTTGGTCTGTCGCGTTCAGCCCCGATGGAAATATTTTAGCAAGCGGCAGTGGCGACAAAACTGTTCGCTTATGGAACGTCGCCACAGGCGAATGCCTTAAAGTACTGCGAGGCCATGAGAGTCGAGTGTGGTCTGTTGCCTTTAGCCACGATGGACGTGTTCTCGCCAGTAGCAGCGAGGACATGAGTGTGCGCTTGTGGAATGTTGATAGTGGCGAGCCTACTCATGTTCTACGCGGACACAAGAAGCAGATACGCTCTCTCTCCTCCCATCCTAAAAAATTCCTGTTCGCAAGTGGAAGTGATGATGGTGCGATCATGTTCTGGGATGGAAACACGGGCAATTGCGTAAAAACATTAACTAGTAACAAGCCGTATGAACAAATGAACATTACGGATGTGAGGGGGTTAGAGTCTTCTCAAAAAGAAGTACTCAAAGCATTAGGGGCAATTGACACGAAAGACCCTGCTCATCTCAAGTCTCCTGACACTGCTCCTTCAGTTTCACGCGAACATGTGTTTATCAGCTACAGCCATACAGATAAAGAATGGCGAGAAAGATTTCAGACAATGCTAGCACCTTCCACACGAGGAGGAGCAATCAAACTGTGGGCGGATACGCAAATCAAGCCGGGTGAACAATGGCTTGAAGAGATAGAAAAGGCACTAGCCGCTGCGAAAGTAGCTGTACTGCTTGTTACACCGGATTTTCTTGCCTCAGACTTTATAGCCAAACACGAACTGCCGCCGCTTTTGGAAGCGGCAAAAAAAGAAGGGCTTATCATCCACTGGGTAGCAGTCCGCCCAAGTATGTACAAATACACAGAGATCGCGGCCTACCAATGCGTAAATGAGCCTGCTAAGCCATTGAACAGCCTAAGTCCACATGAACTGGATGAGGAATTAGTTCGCATCTGTGATGTGATTATCGACAGAATGAATTCCTAACAAACTATATTTGCAGGCACAACTATCACGCTGTAAAAGTTAGAAGGGGCGCGAGTGTGGAACAACATCTTCCAATTCAAACAGATTTTTCGCAAGAGGT
>CAXUHG010000003.1:120338-123180 GCA_964250805.1 uncultured Ktedonobacteraceae bacterium
GAAGAATCTCTCATCCACGTAGGAGAATTTGAACGACACGGGAACGAGGTCAACCGCGAACAAATTCGAGAGCTAACGATAGTAGCTGATTCTGCACGCCGTATTCGTATGATAGGGACATCTTGTACTGATCTTGTCTGGATAGCTTGTGGTCGTGCAGATGCTCTCATCATGCATGGAGGAAATCCGTGGGATGTGAAGGCCGGGAGAGTCATTCTCGAAGAAGTAGGCGGCAAAGTCTCATTCCATACCTATGCTAGTGGTAGTATGCTTACTCTTTATACGAATGGCCTGATCCATCAGGAGCTTGCCAGTTTGCTTGGAGTAGGAGAACAGAAGCAATAGGCAAAAGAGAATGAAAAACAGAAAAAGAGACACATCGGATGCCAGTTAGCATCCAATGTGTCTCTTTTTCTGTAGTGATAACCTCAAGCAAATGAGTAGAATTCAGCGATGGACCACCAACTCCCTGAACTCGTAGTTAGCACCACTTTGATATAGCGAGCCGACTGTTTGGAGAAAGAAATTACTGTATAGTCACCGCTTCCTTGACCACTGGCAATCGCGTTCCCCCAGGAGGTACCATCCTGCGACACAAACACCTGATAACTGCGTGGATAATCTCCTCCACTCGCCCCACAGTCGAGTGCAATGCTGCTAAAGCTTTGGGTTTTCCCCATGTCAACCTGGAAACTCATACCAGGACTCTGTGGTTGTCCACTTGACCAACGGGTCGCGAACACACCATCCAGTGCATTAGAAGGCGGCTCACCAGTATTGGAGACCGAGGCCGAAGCACTCCAACCGCTGCGGTCAAGAGGCTGGGTAGTGGTGGTTGGCACACCATACACATTGAACTCGTAGAGCGACCACCAGTTCGCCGCACTACCCGTATCGACCACTCTGATAAAGCGAGCAAACTGGGTAGGGAAGGATATATTGATGACCTGATTATCGCGCAGGTATGTGCCACTCCCTTGACTGTTATCGTCACCACTGGCAATGCTCTCTCCCCAGTTCACGCCATCGAGTGAGACAAAGACCAGATACGCATGTGGGTAGTCACCCGCACTAGTTTGGGCATCAATGCTGATGGCGTTGATGTTGCGCGGTAGAATCATATTCACCTGGAACCACAAACCAGGAGACTGCGCCTCACCACTTGCCCAACGCGTGGTCGTGTTGCCGTCAAGAGCATTGTTCGGCACATCTCCATACGTGTCCGTTGCCGAGGCTGAGGCGATCCAGTTGCTACGATCCAGTGCTACCAGATTAGAACTCCCTCCGGCTGTTTGCTTTCCACTCCATGTGAACGTTGCCACCGCGCCAGATGGCAATGCGTAGGAGAACTCCTGACCGCCCCACTGAACATCAAAACGTTGCTGACTCGTTGCCGCATTATACACAACCAGTACCTTTGAGCCATCGCTGTTCTGAAACGCGACATCCGACACCTGGTTGCTGCCAGCACTAGAGTCGATACGATACGCTCCTGCTTGTAGAAATTTGCTGGCTTGACCCAACCCATAATAATCGCCGTTGTAGGTCACTTTGCCAGTACTCTGATCAATAGTGACGATGCCCCGACACTGCGAACAGGCTGCGCCAGTGCCTAGGTTCGGCTCTCCATTGGGGTCCAGTGCCAAACCCCAGCGCACAACAGATTTACTCCAATTGCGCGTTGCGCCGATCAACAGGTTTGTCGTGCCAGCTAAACCATTATTCTTTTCCCACTGACCACCAGAACACTCCGTTTCATACGTATCCTTGTTGGGATAGGCATTGTGGATTGGTGTCTGAACCTCTGGTGCCCCTGCGTAGCAGTGCCAGGCCGTTCCCGCCAGAGCAGCATTTGTGCTTGCATTACTTAGCAACGTGGTAGGATATGCGGGGGCGTCCCAGTTATGATCGTAGCCAAGAATTTTTGTGGTAATAGAGTTTGCGGCGAAGGCTGGGGCCAGATCGTTTGCGATAAAGCTCGCTTCTTGGTCCGCGGGAAACGACATGCCAGGATAGCCCACAGGCACATAGAGCGGCTCGTTTTGCGCCGTCACCGCGTAAATGGGAATGCCTTGCGCCTGATACGCCTGAATAAACTTCACAAAATAGTTCGCATAGGGGACATACGCATCAGGATTGAGCGTTCCACCTTCCATTGAATCGGTCGATTTCATCCAACCAGGAGGACTCCACGGCGTTGCCACAATCTTGATGCTAGGATTGATCTGCAATGCCTGCTTGAGGAGTGGAATGATATATGCTTCATCATGAGCAATGGAGAAATGCGTGAGATTGGGATCGGTCTGGCCTTTGGGCATATCGTCATATGAATACTCACCAGATGAAGGTGCAGTCAAATCTGAGGCACCCATAGGCTGACGTAGAAAGTTCAGACCAATGCCCTTGGTCGGACTAAATAACTGTTCCAGAAGTTTGTCGCGCTGGCTCTTGCTCATCTTGTTAGATATGAGCCATGCTGAACCATCAGTGAGAGAAGCACCAAAACCATCCATCTGCTGATCGAGCTGATTCTCATTGACGCTGATCTGAATAACATCCGACCCGTTGCCGGTAGCAAAATGGACATCTTTTTGTTGAGCGAGATGCGTCCGCAAATCAGCGGTAGTCAACCACACACTCACTTTACTGCTCGCAGATTGAGCCGCGAGAGATGACTGAGCAGGTGGAAGAAGCAGGGTTGCACCGAAGAGCAACATACCCAGTAAGGCGATAACTGACGCCTTGTGCCAGAAAGTCCATTGGGACATGATATCCTCCTTAAATTAACGCGTAGGGGTCCACCAATGTTGGTTCGTCGGTTTTTCGTAGGGACCAGATTTAT
>CAXUHG010000004.1:0-12807 GCA_964250805.1 uncultured Ktedonobacteraceae bacterium
CGATCAATCTGGTCCCTACGAAAATGGTCAGATCAAGCTTGACTGTGTACTACAGGGATTAACGGAATTGTACAAGATGCGGCTGACGCGCATGTATCTGTGTCAGCGTAGCATAGACGCGCATGAGTTCAGCATTGCCTAACAACGATGCGGAGACGTAGCCTGCCTTGTGTGGTGCGTCGCCGTCGAAGACGCCACCAATCATGTCTAACATGCCCTCGCTGAGATGTTGCTGGAAAGGTTGCAGTTGACGAATGCTCCTCTTCCACAGTGCGTCGTTGGGCGTTGCCGACGCATGCGTTGTTTTGTAGAGGGCGTCGATGTATGGGCCAAGCAACCATGTCCAGACGCTTCCTCGATGAAGTGCTTCCTGTTGCTCTGCAAGCGAAGTGCCAAGATAGCCACGATAACCCTCACCATCCGGCGCAAGAGTACGTAATCCGTAGGGTGTCAGCAGGCACTTTGTTACCTTATCCAATATTGCCGAGCAGCACTGCTCATCGTCGAGTACGGCATAACGAAGCGAACAGGCAAGCAACTGATTGGGACGTAACGCGATATCATTCCCATGCGGACCATCAATTACATCGAAGAGATAGTTCCCTTCGCTATACCAGAAGCGTTGTCGAAAACTTGCTTTGCATTGTAGCAATAGCTCTCGATAGGGCGTTTGCTTCCGCTGAATAGTGGAAGGTAGGAGGCGTTGCGACCATTCATGTAGCAGTGATAACGCGTTATACCAGAGGGCGTTCACCTCCACCGGCTTACCAGAACGAAGCGTCGCTGATGAAGCATTCATCCAGGTGCCTGCATCGTCGGAAAGAGCTAGCAAACCGTCCTGCGCGTCCATCCGCACACCATACTCGTTGCCGCGTATGTACCAGGAAATGGCTTCGACAATGCACGGATATAGCTCGTTAAGCAGTTCGTAGTTCTGGCTATTTTGCAGATAGGCATCGAGAGCGTAACAATACCAGAGTAATGTATCAGCACCTCGATAAGTATACTCGCTGATTGGCTTGTCAGGAAGTGGGAGCGTATCAGGTAGCATTCCTTGCTGAAAGTATCGCGCTAGATTGCGTAGGATACGCGAAAGCTCGTTGTAGCGACCTGTGGCAATCATCAAGCCAGGAAGTGCAATCAGAGTGTCGCGTGTGACGCGTTCCATGCCATAAAAATTTGTGAGCAGGTCGGACACGCTTTCGGGTCTTCCAAAGAGGCGTTCGTGATCGCCATGTCCACTTGTATGGAGCAATCTGTGTTGCAGCAAGAAGCGTTCGTTGGCACGCAACAACGAGCGCAGAAATGCATCGTCCTCTGTCGTTGTGCCTAGAGGTAAGACGGAGAGACGCTGCGCATGCGCAGCTTCGCCCCCATCGCCAAAGTAACGATGCTGTGTCAAGGCACCTGAGAAAAGTTGCCTTTGCCCCTCGAGGCTTCTCGTATAAGAAGAGGAAAGTTGTTGTGGGCGTAGTGTAAGTGATGCGATGTCCTCGGTGCTGACAATAATGGTAAGTGTCGCATCATCGTCGGGCCAGAGTGTTGCGCGAATAACTCCAGGCAGATAGAGGTCTTCGTGTGCAGAGCGACCTGCGGCGACATCCTGGCGATGCAGGAAGTTCCAGTACCATACATTGGTTGGAATAAAGCTAACTTCGCCTTCTGGCAATCCAACTGCGAATAGATGATAGGGGTGTGCATTCTCCCATGCGCGAATGGTGCAACCCGCGACGCCTTCTGGTAAACTTAGAGAGTTCGCGTCTAGCACATCCTCTGCGCTACCCTGATACTGCTGAATGGAGAAGTGCCAGTCATTGTTGCCGTGTTGCGTCTGATTATAGGGGCGATGAGCGGTAAGCGGCAACAAAGTCAGTGTAATTGCTCGTGGCGTGAATTCGCTATAATCGCTATTACGACTGGGACCATTGCTCAATGCACCGGTAATGCCACTGCGTCGATAGCCGGTTTCGTCGGCGTGCGTGGTGCGTACAAGACGATATTGAATATAGGTAGTGTCGCGGCCCTGTTGCATCCAGATGCGTTTCTCAAGCATGATGCCATCAATGCCGCCAAAACGATAGGTAAAAACGGGAAAGCCCTCTTCGAGCCGAAAGGTTTCCAGGTGAACAAATCCAGATGGATTGAGCGTCCCGTCTCGGTATTCGTTCGTGCCGAGATAATAGGTACGCTGATCAAAAACGACTTCTTCGTCGATCTTCGCTAGCAGGAGTTGTGGTATATCGCTCTGGGGTGTTCGTGCAACTAGCAAGCCGTGTTCCATACGTGTCAAAACACCAGCGACGGTTCCAGTTGCATATGCTCCCAAGCCATTTGTGACGAGCCATTCGCGCGAAATGGTCTCATTCAAGTCACAACAGATGCTACGATTCAATGTGACGGGCATCATAGACCCTCCAAGCCCCTCGATGAGTTTGTTTATAATGCTGTTTGAAAATCTAATCTGGTAACTCGACGGACACCCGTCGGATTCCGCAACGAACTTTACATAAGATTGTGTGCGCAAAGAGCAATGTTATACATTCGACTCTTCTTCTAGTGTAACATATACCTCGTCTAAAATCAGTATTTTGTACCCCAATTGTCGCTATATTTATACAAATTCATAACAAATTAATTCGCATTGTTCGCGTAGCGATTGCAAAATGTTTACATAATGGCAAAATCAAGCCGCATATTCCTCACAGCCGAAGGCTTGTGAGGAATATGCAGCTTGATTTTGCCATTATATTTTCCTTATTTGTGTGATACATTGTGTTGAGAATGCGTAGTTACTCACAAGAGATAACTCACTCTTTTTGGCGTGGACGCCGCGTCAGGTTCCAGGCGTTGACAAGACGCACTCATTCCAGGAGGTATTTCCTCATGCACTCCCTCTTTCTCAACAGCAAACAACGCTCCTTCTTCGTAGTAAGTTTTTTTGTGCTGCTCTCCATGTTGCTCGCGGCCTGTGGCAGCACCAGCAGCAACACGACAACGGGCGGCTCCAGCAAACCCGCAATCGCAGCACCTAGCGACCTGCTCTCCTCTGGGGTGTTGACGGTGGGTAGCGACACAACTTATGCTCCCCAGGAATATATTGACACAGCCACAGGTAAGGCTACTGGTTTTGACGTTGATCTAATCACTGCAATCGCTAAAAAGATGGGTCTGCAAGCGAACATCGTAACCGCGAAGTTCGATTCCATCATACCAAGCTTGTCTGCAAAACGTTTTGATGTGGTAATTTCAGCCCTAACCATCAATGATGACCGTAAAAAGGTTGTAGACTTCGTGCCATATTTCAATGCAGGTGAGTCGCTGCTGGTACAAAAGGGTAATCCTAAAAATATCAAAACGACAGCAGACTTATGTGGGCAAAACGTCAGTGTACAAAGTGGGACTGTTGAGCAGACAGACTTGCAAACAGCAAACAATGCATGTAAAAAGGCAGGAAAACAAGCTATTACTTTAAGCGTTTTAACAGACCAGACATCGGTTATACAGCAACTTGCCAATAACCGTGTTGTTGCAACCTATCAGGACTCGCCAGTAACGGATTACTACAACAAACAAAATCCAGGACGCTTCGAGGTTGGTGGCTCTGTGGTAAATGCTGCGGAAGAAGGAATCGCTGTTCGCAAGGGTGATACCTCTATGTTCAATGCGGTACAGTCTGCATTCAAAGCTCTTCAATCTGATGGTACCTATAAGAGTACTATTAATAAATGGGGACTTATCACAGGAGCAATTAGTTTCGTAGATCGCCCTTCTCGTTACGTATAAAAATTTTACTAACAATATTGAAAATCGCATGTAGCATGGTGGTAAAGCATACTACATGCGGTTTTTAGTAGTCACTGCTAAAAATATACATAGACAAAACCCTTGTACATAAAGGATGCATCGAGTATCATACGTGCAAGTATTTCCCTTACAAATATGGTAATGAATTAAGAGGAGGCACTTCATGTTTCGTTGGGACTACGTCTGGCGTTTTCTCTTCTCCCCTGTCTTTTTGAATGCTGCATGGCTAACACTTTGGATATCAGTGGTAGCTCAGCTAGCAGGTGTTGTGCTTGGACTCTTTCTTGCACTTATGCGAATGTCGCGTAATCCTTTGCTCAGTGGATTTGCTCGTTTTTATATCTGGCTCTTTCGCGGTAGCCCATTGCTAGTGCAGGTTCTTATCCTCTATAATGGACTCCCCCCCCTTTTTCCAGTATTGACACAATATCTTACTCCTATAACCTGTGTCTTAATTGCCTTCTCTCTTAACGAAGGTGCATACATGGCTGAGATTGTACGTGCTGGTATTGAGTCGGTCGATGCAGGGCAAATGGAGGCAGCGAAGGCATTGGGTATGCGTACTCCTCTTGCGATGCGACGTATAGTTCTTCCACAGGCGGCTCGTGTCGTAGTTCCACCATTGGGTAACGAGTTCAATAATATGCTCAAAACCACCTCAATTGCATCGGTAATTACCCTACAGGAGTTGACCTACACAGCTTCGCTTTACGGGTCGCAAGCTTTCGCAACCTTTGAATTGCTCATCGTCGCCACCTTCTACTATCTCGTTCTTACGACCTTGTGGGGCTATGCACAACGCTGGATTGAAAATAGGCTTGACCCCAACGCGAATCAGAAAGTTGAACTGATTGACAACAAGAGTTTAGCTACACGTATGCTTGGTTTTGGATCACCACATTTAGGAGGTCGGTAATTTCATGAACACAGTTATACAGACGGATGAGATGGTGCATGCCGAGCAGATTGTGAAACGCTTCGGAAGTTTAACGGTGTTAAATGGCGTCGATCTCTCAGTACAGCGGGGGCAGGTGGTGGTGATTATCGGACCGAGCGGCTCCGGTAAGACGACGCTGTTGCGCTGCATCAATCATCTCGAAAGAATTGATGGTGGGCGCATCTATATCGACGGCGAACTGATGGGATACCGCACTGTAAACGATAAGCTTGTCGAGGACCGTGAAACGAATATCGCCCGTATGCGTTCACAGATGGGCTTTGTGTTTCAACGATTCAATCTTTTTCCACATATGACAGCATTGGAAAATATCATCGAGGCTCCTATTCATGTGTTAGGCCAGAAGAAAGAAGAGGTCGTCGAGCGGGCACATACGCTTTTGGCGAAAGTTGGCCTATCAGAGAAGGCGAACGCGTACCCACACAAGCTGTCGGGTGGACAGCAGCAGCGCGTTGCTATTGCGCGTGCATTGGCGATGAATCCTAAATTGATGCTCTTCGACGAGGCTACATCCGCTCTCGATCCTGAACTGGTGGGCGAGGTTCTCAAAGTCATGCGCCAGCTTGCCGACGAGGGCATGACGATGGCGGTAGTGACGCACGAAATGGGCTTCGCACGTGATGTCGCCGACCATGTAATCTTCATGGACAAGGCGGTGATTGTGGAGCAGGGGACACCGGAGCAAGTGTTCGGGCATACGCAAAACGAGCGCACCCGCAATTTCCTGGGCATGATTTCATAGCCATGCGTCTTCATACTGCTACGATTATCGCAACAACACAGGTACGACAAGGCGTGCAACTAATCGAGTTGCACGCCCCCAACCTTGCTCAAACAGTTCAGCCCGGACAATTCTGCATGGTACGTTGCGCGGCACCCAATGCAAGCGATCCCCTGTTACGTCGTCCATTCTACATTTCCAGTCTCAATCTCAGTCGCGGCACCTGTACGCTGTACGTCTCCGTTCAGGGGCGTGGCACATCGTGGCTGGCACAACAACAGGAGGGCACCAACCTCGATATCCTGGGACCGCTAGGACATGGCTGGATGCTACGCTCCACTACCCGCAACGCTCTGCTTATCGGAGAGGAGCGTCAAATCAGCGCATTGACTCTGCTCGCTCAGATTGCGTTGGAACAAGATATCGCCGTTACCCTCGTCAACCAGAGCCGTACAGCGGAAGAGAGCTATCCACCTGCACTGCTCTCGCCAGAGATCGAGTATCACGTCGTACCAGAGGAACAAAACAATAACTTCATACAGCTACTCACCGAAACTCTGCCTTGGGCTGATGCCGCGTATTGTAGCGTTTCACGTGAAACATCAGTTGCACTCTACACGCGCTTCGAGCGTCTACGTGGCAAAAACTTCGCACAGGGAACGCTCATACAACCTTTAGCCTGTGGCACTGGCATCTGCTTCGCCTGTAGCGTCGAGACTCGCATTGGTCAGAAATTGGTGTGTCGAGATGGGCCAGTTTTTGATTTACGTGATATTGCTCGCTAAAAACCTATAGACTTGCATCGAATAAAAGGATGTGCTATGATTGCGCTCAATGAAGATGGAGGGGTCATAGCGCAACAAATCATGTGGCTGGAGATTCTGTTAGAACGAACAGATACAATAGCTTCTCTGGCGAAACAAGAAATTGGGGAGGAACTGAAAATGTACGATAGACTATGGGAAGAAAGTTCACTAGTACGAAGAATACGTGCTGAAAGTGAGGCAAAAGGCAAGCTCGAAGGTGAGTTGCAAGCGACAAAAAGAACACTTATTAATTCTGTTAAAGCACGCTTTCCTTCGCTCGCAGAGTTAGCGCAGCAGCAAATAGAGAAGATCACGGATATTAACGATCTTGACATTTTGAATATGCAAATTTCTACAGCTTCTAGTGAGCGTGAAGTAAATCGCCTTCTTAACCCAGAAGTAGCCTAAATAAAGGAAAAAGCACATAAGACGATCTACTTCGTGACTATAAACACAAGCTCGTTTGCGAACACAATCTTGCGTACATGCCACGTTTCTTCGGCGATGAGTTGTAGAAAGTGATTCTCGTAGTAGGTCGCCATGCCTTTGCTTTTGCCGCCGAGACTTTGTAAGGGGAACGAGACGAGCATGTGTTTGGCGTGAATTGAGCGTAGTAGCCTGTAGCCAGCTTGTTTATCGACCTGTTCGAGACAAGGTAGCGTTTTGAGGACGAGCGCAACATCGACCTGCTGCTCTGGACACGATTGTACAAGGTCACATACTCTCGCGTGACCGTCGATGTGCAGAAGTTGGAGCCATTGAGCAAGAAAATCCATGACGTGCTGGTAGATGTCATAGGCGTAGTAGCTACCCCCTTTTGTTAGGGGAAGCCAGGGGAACGCGAGTGGATTCAGGCCACAGGCAAGGTCGAGGATGCTGGAAACGGGACTTAGCTCGGCAAGCAAGGTGTTGTAGAACTGGTCAAGAATGGGTAGCCGCTCACGCGTGGAGGCATGGTTGCTCATGATGCGCCTACACGCCTGTCGTAGCTCGGCCTCATTCCCCACTGCCACAACATTACGTAGGATTTTCATTTCCTCCTCGTAATTGTCTCGACCATCAAGGTATGCGCCCCCGACCTGATGAAGCTTGTTCTTAGTCGCCTTGATTGCCTCTTTCTGACTACGCCTTTTAGCACTCTCTTGCGTGGCGATATTTCGTACAAGGTCTGGACTAACGTATTTGTAGTTCGAGCCAGTAAGTACCGATTGAATTACACTGTCGATTTGCGTGGTATCAGGAACGTTGCCCATAGAAGTTCTCCCGTAGACGTTGTGTGAGCAGCGTCATAAAGCGTAGGTTGTGTATTGTTGCTAAACGGAAGAACAGGGTATCGTTTATCTTGAAGAGATGATGGAGATAGCCGAGCGAATAGTGTGTACAGCAGAGGCAATCGCAGTAAGGCGAAACTGGCGTGTTATTTTTGATGTGTTTATCATCGTTGGCATAGACATAGGCAAACCATTTATCGATCAGACCCGATGCATCTGTAAAAGTATAAAGGCGAGCATGGCGAGCATCACGCGTCGGCATCGCGCTATCGAAAATGCCATAGCCAGCATGTGTGCAATCGACGATGTTCTGTGGATGACCCACGCCGAGCGCATGCATGGGAAACTGAGGCGGCACACATGCGCGTGTGTAGGCGATAATGTCGGTCAATAGCTTTCCCTGCCCATCGAGAGGCCAACCACCGTAGCCATAGCCATCGAAGCCTATTTCTAATAGAGCTTCGACACAGCGTTTGCGTAGCTCGCGGAAGCCTCCTCCCTGCACAACGGCGAACAACAGAGGTTGTCGCTCTTTAGGCAGGCGTTTCTGCTGCATCAAACGCTCAAACTCGCGTTTACAGCGTTTCGCCCATGCAATCGTGCGCCGTACCGCAACCTCTTGTATCTCTAGTGGCGCGTCTACGTGAGTGCAGTCATCAAGGCATATCACGATGTCCGCGCCGTAACTGACCTGTAGCTGAACCGTCTTTTCCGGCGTGAGATGAAACTTGCGGTCGGCATTTTCTGGTTTGAAGGTAATACCATCGTCGTCTATCGTCCCAAACTTCGCATTCTGCTGAATTAGCGAGTATGCCTGAAAACCACCTGAATCTGTAACGATAGGCCGCTCCCACGCACTCATTTTGTGCAAGCCGCCAAGAGCTTGAATGGTTGAGGAACCAGGACGCTGCATGAGGTGAAACGTGTTCATGACTAGTGCCTGAATCTCACATGTGAGCAGGTCGGTTGCATCCAGCGAACGAACAACACCCTGTGTGGCATCGGGCATGAAGAAGGGCATATGCAACTGACCGCGTGACAAACTCAAATCGCCGTACTGGTTGTACGTTCCATGTGGTATATGTATATTCTCGGTAGGGGCCATAATTTATTACGCCCTCGTCCCCATTGATTCCGTTCTCACCATTGTATACATCTCTCAATCCTCGCTTCCATTGTGAATCGGCACGAGGGCGTAATAAATTATGGCCCCTACATCCGACGATTATTTCGTACACGTTCATCATCACTTACACAGCATCCATGATAAGTGAGAGTATTGTACCAAGTGGCACGAAAGATAGCAATACAAAAAACGGGGCGAGAACCTGCACAGGTTCTCGCCCCGTTTTTTGTATAAAGACACCTTATGAGATTGTGCGGCGCAGAATGAGGTCCACAACACCGAGGACCGCGGGCACCTGTGCATTTGAAACCAGCAGAATGCGGAGAATATCTTTGAAGTGTGGAACCTCCAAGACGCTGTAGATTTTCTTGCCAACCTTTGCACCAAAGAACATGATTGGGGCGGCAGGGATGACCAGTAAAATCATCCATATCGATGTATGCCAGATACAGAAGGTGATAAGAGAGAAGATTGCTCCATTTATCATCCACTTCCAACGCTCATCCAGGCGCGTCTTCTCAAGGGCAAGAAAGATCACCGACGCCAAAAGCAAGGGAATAGGGACCCATAGTGATGGCTCTTTCAAGAGAATAGGGAGCAGACCACGAATCTTCGTGACACCATCATAATGTACAAACCACACTGTGTAGATATCGCGGCACATAAAGACAAATGACCAGATCAGTGGCGCAAGCAGCTCGATATTCACCTTGCGATCAGCCCAGCGTAGTAAAGCCACGAGCTTATTCTTAGGAGGGTCGGTACGCATGGCCTCAGCCTTATTCGTCGTGTTAAATTGATGCAGTAGCACAATAGCAACACCAGCGAAAAAGGTTACAAGTGGAATGAATAGTGGACTCGATTGGCGGCTTATTTGCGCTGTAATGTAGATGCGATACGTATGCTCGATAGTAGGCTGTATCTCATTGATTCTCAAAATGGAGAACGCATGGAGCAGGCTGATTGAATAGTTCAGGTAGAAAGGCCCTAGAATGGGGGGACACAGGAAACAGAGAATCAGCACCGCGAAGACCAGCTTGGTGAGCCAATCAATTGGTTTATAAGTACGCATAGCGAGACGTGAGGAGACAAAGCCAAGAATGACAACGCACCAGGAAAGGGGGAGCATGTCATGTGGTAATGACCACATGGTCTCGTCGAGACCAAAGGCAGTGTGCCAGATGCTATCCATAACAATCGCAAGGCTCAAGCAGATAAGGCCCGCACCCATAATGGTTAGCGAACCCGCAACCTCTCTCTTGAGGATGGGTACGTAGGTTCTGAGGCCAAAGCAGCTACGGAAACGTGGCGAGAAGGCCAGTGTAAGAGCGATAATGCCAGTCAAGGTTGTTATACCTGAAATGAACTCATGTGGTGGTGAGAAAAACGTCTCGAACTTATGCGTGAGATGCCACACACGATCCCATAGTTTGCCGAAGCCAGTCCCAGCAAAGAAAAGGATAAACGTGAACCAGAGCAGACCATAAGCCAGCTTCATATTCTTGGCGGACGCGGACGACATCGGAACAACTGCAATAGTAGGAGCTGCCAGCGAGATGTCTTCAACAGCTATCGGTGTATTTGATGTGGCACCCATAGCAGGGGCGGGTGTTATTGGTAGCGTGCTATGGAACATTGGAACTTTTACAGTATTGATTTTCTCAATATCGTGCAGGTCTTGCACGAGCGTAACACGACGTAAATTCATACGTATTGCAACCTTTCCTCGCTATTGCAATAGAGTTCAATCATTTAGCACTTTTATTTACTTCATTGCCTTCCTCATCAAAGTGGTAATATAGTTTATAGCCAAAAATAGAGGCGCAAAATTTTGGATGCATATTAAGTGTAAAGTCTAGGAATGTAAATATTATATTATTTTGGTTGAGACACGGTTAAGAAGTAGGACAAATGGGTTGAGATATTGGCATACTCTTATGTTCTATGCCACCTCATCCCCATATTCTGTTACGACTTTGATAAATGTATCGTCTTTACGTATATAACAACAATGGCTGTGTCTTTTCGTTTTTCTTTGTGGTTCATATTATATGAAAGTGAAAACCTTCATGTCGCTTAGTGTGATAGATGTTCTATTCTTAATAACGGTTGTGTTACTGGTTTTGAGTGGATTGAGAAACGGATTTGTCGTTAGTCTGTTGAACTTGCTTAGCATTCCACTTGCGCTTGGTGTAGCGTACTTCTTCGGACCGCAGTTCACGGCGTTTCTTGCCACAACTGGTCTTTCTGCCACGCCTCTCATCTCATTCTTCGCACTCTTCTTTATAACCGTGGTGCTATTGCATTTTCTCGGTGGCACCTTGCGTAGCATCGTCAAAAGTCTTCCTCTTATTGGTTCTGGTGATACATTGCTGGGGGGTGTAGTTGGCTTTGTGGAGGCATGGTTACTGTGGCTTTTCCTTTTAGCGTTGCTAGGAAACTTTTTGAACGGAATTGATGGCACAGTCACCACCTTGCAGCATGGTACAAGCCTTCTTCCAAATGCGAATGTAAGTATAAGTCAACTTCAGCAATGGAACGATTTTTACAATCAAGCCATCACAAATAGTCTGTTTGCCAAAGTGAATGGCCTCTTTCTCAAAACACTCCCAAATGTACCGCAGCCTCCGCGCTAGTGGAGCGAAACAGCTTTTTGTATCGTGTTGTATGATAGGAGCGAGAGATATTCGTTGTAGCATAAATGGAGGAAACTACGGCAAAGCAAGATCGTCTTATTGACACAGGAGTCAATCGTAGGCTTGAACGCGCCTACCTTGTCGCTGTCGAGTCAAACAACCAGGACACGATGTGGAGCGTTGAGGACTCGATAACTGAATTAGGCATCCTCGCTTCTACTGCTGGTGCTGAAGTTGTCGGCAGTATGATCCAACGGCTTTCCCACCCCGATATACAAACATATCTAGGCAAGGGGCGTACACAAGAATTAGCAGATTTAGAAAAACAGCTTGATGTCGATCTCGTCATTTTTGACGATGAGTTGACGCCCTCACAGCAACGTAACCTCGAAAAAATCCTCGATGCTCGTATCGTAGACCGCACTGCCCTCATTCTCGACATCTTCGCGCAGCACGCTCGTACCCGTGAGGGACGGCTCCAGGTTGAGCTTGCCCAATTGGAGTACCGTCTACCGCGCTTGGTCGGACATGGTACAGAGCTGTCGCGGCAGGCAGGTGGTTCGCGGAGTGCCAGTGCGGGTGGTTCTGGAAGCTCTGGTGGTGCAGGCGGTTCGATTGGCGTGCGTGGTCCTGGCGAAACAAAGCTAGAAATTGACCGCCGCCGCATCCGTAGCCGCATCTCGGACCTCAAGGAAGCCATCGAAGAGGTGCGTACACAACGTCTTCTTCACCGTCAGCAACGTCTGGCTCAAGCTATTCCTGTGGTTGCTGTTGTCGGCTACACTAACGCGGGCAAATCGACTCTTTTCAACGCGCTTACGGAATCCAATGTATTAGCCGAGAACAAGTTGTTCGCAACTCTCGATCCCATTACACGCCATGTTGTGTTGCCAGGCAATCAAGAGATATTGATGACCGATACCGTTGGCTTCATCCAGAAACTACCGACGAAATTGGTTGCGGCCTTTCGCGCCACGCTTGAAGAGGTCAGAAACGCCGACCTCTTGCTAGAGGTGGTGGATGTAAAGCATGAAAACGCCATTGAGCAGAGCGAGACGGTCAACGATGTGTTGCGCGATCTTGCTTCGGAAGAGAAGCCGCGTGTCACCGCACTTAACAAAATCGACCTGCTCGAAAATCCAGAGGATATCGACGTGACGCTCTACCCCAACGCCGTGCCTATATCCGCCCTGAAAGAGCAAGGGTTGAATGCTCTTTGTGAGAAGATTGCGCAGGTACTGGCAGAGGACATGGTTACAGTACAGATTGTGATTCCCTTCGCAAAGGGCGAGCTGGTTGAGTTGTTTCATCGACGCGGCTATATTGAGCGCGAGGATCATCGCTCTGAGGGAACATTCATCGCAGGTCGTATTACGCGTACACTCCAGAGTTACTACGCCCCCTATAGTTTCACTACAACTCAGAAATGAGAGAGCAGGTGCAAGGCGCCGTGCGCAGGACCCGGGGTCTACATTATTGGAAAAA
>CAXUHG010000004.1:12817-96685 GCA_964250805.1 uncultured Ktedonobacteraceae bacterium
CAATATTTTTTAACAAAACCTCTCAATTGCTCGAGCTGGGCACCGCCGTAGGCCCTCGCAGCGGCTCTCTCATTTCTGGAACATCTGGTCTCTCTGCTATACCAAAAATACTATTTTTTGTACACAAACAGCATTGTGTGCTATCTTATCTTGGAGTATGTCGAGATAATTTGATACACGAAGTCATTGCAGAGACTAAAGCAAGTGAGAGCAGTACATGCAACAGCAAAAAACGCAGAGCAAATACGTCCCTGTACGCGTACATATTCGCCCATCGGCAAAACCTCAGTCCACGAATGGGAATGGACATGGACAAAATGGACACGAATCAATAACTCCTTCTCCTCTAGTTACTGAGAAGCCCAACGACGAGCGACGGGCCAAACAAATTCGAGAACTGCTTCGCCTCGGTAGACTACTGCGTGCTGGCCTCAGTGTGAATGAATTTTTATACAGAGTAGCAACCTCCATACGCGATTATACGGGTTTCCGTATAGTTGTCGTCAATTTCGTAGAAGATGGCAATGACTATACCAGCTTTATTACACAAGCAGGGCATACAGAGGAAGGTGAACGGATATTACGCGAAAACCCTGTATCGGTTGAACAGATGTATCGACTGATGCAGCCGCAGTTTCGTATCAGCCAGAGCTACTTTATTGGACACGATCATCAAAGCGTATTCACGGGTGTAGCAGCCCTCACTCCAGATATCGCAGTACAGGAAAACGTAACCGATGCATGGCACCCCGAAGACGTTTTGCTCATTCCGCTGGTTAGCACGAGAGCAGATAAACTGCTCGGTTTCCTCTCTCTGGATGATCCTGAAGACGGCAAGATACCAGCACTTGAGGACATCGAGGCCCTAGAGCTATTCGCGCAAAAGGCTTCGCTTGCAATCGACAACGCAAGCGTCTACCGAGAACGTGAAAAAGAGCGTATTGCCCTCGAAGAAAGCATCACCGAGCTACAAGAGGACATGGAGCGTGTACGGGCCGGTGATTTAAGTACACATATTCGCACCACGCATGCAAAACTGAAGCCGATTGGTGATGCAATGAATACTATCCTGCGTGAGGTGAGCAGCATTGTGGGGGATACACAACAGGTTGTGCAAGCCGTCAATGAGCATACGCATAGCATGGAATACACAACAGAACTGCTCATTCGTGACTCGGAGCAACAAGATCAGCAGGTGAAGCGTATTTCGCAGGTTATTGATACATTCGCAAACGTCATTCATCAAGTTGCGGACAGTACCACCAACCTTGCACAAATAGCGGCGGAGACCACCGAGATGACGCGTTCTGGACAAAATGTCGTCGATCTGGCAATTGATGGCATGGGCAAAGTTCGCGAAGCAACGCAACAATCCGAGCGCACAATGAAACATCTAGGTGAAAGTGGGCAAGAGGTCAACGAAACGGTCAATGCAATCACAGATTTGACGGCACGCATGCATCTCCTCGCATTGAACGCCGCGATTGAGGCGTCCCACTCGAACGAAAATGGACAGGGATTTATGGTTGTGGCCCAGGAAATACGTAACCTCTCTTTGTATTGTGCGGAGGCGTCGCGCAAAGTGAGTACATATGTACGCACTTTTCAACAAGAAACGGCTAAAGTTGCAGAGAGTGTGGGACAGAACACGCAACAGGTGGTTGATCAGACAGAACTCGTGACACAAACAGGCTTGACGCTCTACGCCATTGATACCGCTACCGCACAGATGGCAAACGTGGTACAAAGCATCTACACATTGGCAGAAAATCAAGCGCAGAATTCGCGACATGTTATGTACGCTTCTGGAGAGATTCAGCGCATGACTAGCGAAATTAACGTACATATGCGTGAGGTGCGTCAATCTGCCTCGCACCTCAAAGAATTGACCAATTCTTTGCGCTCACGCCTCGCGTTTTTCCGCGTGAACGGCGAGTCACACTAAATGATGCTCGATAGTAATGTAGTGCAATAAATATGCTGGACAATACTATGAAAAGCTATTGGCTTTTCACAGTATTGTCCAGCATATTTATTTAGACCTCAACGACGATTGGCAGAACCATTGGGCGGCGACGCGTCTTCTCGTAGAGGAAGTCGCTCAATGTATGCTTGATTTTATCTTTGATAAAGGTCCAATCGGACGAATGTCCGTTGAGGCCGATAAAAGACTCAAGCACACGATCCTTCGCACCGTCGAGCAGTGCTTCAGAGTCGCGCATATAGACGAACCCACGTGAGATGATATCGGGGTTGCCAATTGGCTGTCCGGTCTCTTTATCGACTGTGAGAATCGCCATCAGGATGCCGTCCTGTGAAAGGGCTTTGCGGTCACGCAGGACAATCTGCCCAACATCACCCACGCTCAGACCATCCACAAAGACGTTGCCGTTCGCAACATGGTCGGTCAATTTGATTTCCTCACCAGAAATCTCGACGATATCGCCATCCTCGGCAACCACGATATGATTCTCTGGAATGCCCATCGCATAGGCGAGTTTCGCATGCTGAATCAGTTGGCGATATTCGCCATGTACCGGTATGAAAAACTTGGGGCGGACCAAGCTTAGCATCAGCTTCAACTCTTCTTTGGCCCCATGACCAGAGACATGTACGTTCGCAATGGCTTGATAGAAGACCTCAGCCCCCTGACGGAAGAGACTGTTAATGGTGCGGTTCACCGACTTCTCATTGCCGGGCACAGGCGTTGCCGAGAGAATAACGGTATCGCCGGGCTGAATACGTACAAGGCGGTGATCCTGGTGCGCGATACGTGTCAAGGCCGATGTTGGCTCGCCCTGACTACCGGTACAGATGATAACCACCTGCTCAGGCGAATACTTGTTGATATCCTCGGCGCGAATAAACATACCTTGCGGCACATTTAGATAGCCAAGTTCGCTAGCCATCTGCACGTTGTTTACCATGCTTCGCCCGACAAGTGCAACAAAGCGTTCGTAGCGGCTCGCGGCGTCGATCACCTGTTGCACGCGTGATATTAGCGAGGAGAAGGTGGCGATGATGATGCGTCCCGGCGCATTGGCGAAAAGTTTGTCGAACGAATCGTTCAGCGTGCGCTCGGATGGTGTGTAGCCAGCAGACTCGACGCGTGTGCTATCACCCATCAGCAGTAGCACGCCTTCGTTGCCGATACGTGCCAGCGAGCCAATGTCGGCGGGTTTGCCATCGACGGGCGTGTAGTCAAACTTGTAGTCGCCAGTATGCACTATCGCCCCTACAGGAGTGCGAATAACGACGCCTGTAGAGTCGGGAATACTGTGGTTGACACGGAAGAATTCCACTTCGGACTGCCCAAGTCGCACAGTATCGCCCGCTTCAACGATGGTAATATGAGTCTTTTCGAGGATTCTGTGTTCTTTGAGTTTGTTTGAAATCAGGCCGTGTGTCAACTTCGTCGCATAAACGGGAGGAAAACCAAGCATTGGCAGAACGTAGGGGAGGGCACCAATATGGTCTTCGTGACCGTGTGTAATCAGAATACCACGAATACGGCTCTTCTTGTCTGAGAGGTAGCTGGTGTCAGGAATAACGAGATCAACGCCAAACATCTCTTCATCTGGAAACATTACGCCAGCATCTACAACGATAATGTCGTCTCCATATTCGACGACCATCATGTTCTTTCCGACTTCCCCTAGTCCACCTAGCGGGACGAGTCGAATATTTTCTATTGTCAAGGTAAAAGGAACCTCCTAACTACATATATTATGTAGTATAGCTATAAACTGTATTAAAATGTATTTATCTCTACTCCCATTTCCGCCAACAGGAGTAAAAGTCAAATAAAAAGAAGTCCGTGCGTATCGACAAAAATAAAAGCAGCTATAGAGTTCCCACAGCGATTCTAACATACGAAAGGTAAAAACACAAGGACTACAAAGCCAGCAGCTTATGTTCAGAAGAGAGTGCAAACCAAATATAAAAAAACCAAGAAAGATGTTGATATATAATTTTTTCAAACTAATGTTCATATCTATCAACAGCATGCATGCTGTTGATAGATATGTGTTGCACTCTCTTCTTCATATTCCTTGAGGTGGGCGGTAATTTGGTGGGTTCCACCAGTGATCAGCACTCATCCACAGAGCGCGGCTATGGCGAAAGAAGATAAGTGGCAACACAATTGGCAACGGCATACCTGCAAGCATGATGGGCCAGAATGGAATGGCAGGGTTAAGGCCAGCCGCAGCCGCAAACGGCACAATCGCTATCGCAACCAGCAGTTCGCTGATGATGAGATTGATTGCCATTGCGCCAGTAAAGTAGCCCTCTTCGCGCTCGAATGTAAAACCGCAGATAGGGCACTTCTCATACATTGTAAAAAATCTCTTGAATAATTTCCCTTGACCGCACACTGGACAGCGCAGCCATAACCCACGCCATAGTAGTGTCAAGTAATCAACACCAACCATACTATTGCCCTTTTGAACGAGCGTGATAAATCAGGCCCCTACATTTATTTGTAATACCTTTTTCTCTGCTTATTATAACGTAAATGGATAGGTGTTTCATTCCATTGACGGTTGGTAGGGACCAACCGTGTCAAGGGGTGGCATATTATTACGAAGCGTCGGGTGTGCGTAGCGATAATTTGAATTGAGGATTGTAGCGTTTATCACAATTGCTGCACGAAACCGCATGTGTATAGCGGCGCACACGAGGATACTGACGACCACAGTGTGGGCATTCATAGAGATAGCGAATGGGACGCCGCTCACGACGCGCCGAATCGAGACGTGTACTTTCCTCTCGTAGCAGTGTGCGTAATTCCTCTGGCGCGTAGCCCGTGATAGCGGCTTCGTCGTCGGCAATAGAGTCGTAGCCGTGATGTGTATGGCGACGTGGAGTGCCATTCGCGCGGTCAGCAAGGTGAATCAACTCATGCGCGATAGTCACCTCTATCGACTGAGGCTGCATGGCAGGCTCAATAAAGATGAGGTGACGGTGTCGCTCGCTACTTCCATCTCTTAATGGACGTGGTATGCGGCTTTTCGGCATTGGACTTGCGCCCCCATAATACCAGTAGCAGCCGAGAGCCATAACGTTGAGGCGTTTACCGGTCCACAATTTGTATTCATTGCGGTCCTGAGTAATGGCGACGTGAGGAAGCTCATGAGCGGGGAGTTGCAACTTATGCCAGTAGTGAGTGAGCCAGTGCTTAATGACCTCTTCGTTTCCATGAATAATCGGGCTATCCTGTATTTCAGGCAGCATTGGCCTCGTCCGCATTTGTGTTTTAGCCATGTGTGGCTCTCTACTCCGTTGAAAAGCGTATTGTCGATCTATGATTCTTGTCTTACCTGATACGAACTTAACCGTTGTAAGTTGCATGGTTAGTATAACAGGCAATAGTGGTGGATGCAAGTAAAGAACGAGTACACGGACGCCTACTATCACTTTCCAAAAAGGCGTTGTGTCAAGGTAGCGATGAACGTTACCTCTATTGTCAAGCCCACAAATGCTTCGAGTGCCGCCAGCACGGTAATTGGATTGCCCAACGTAATATTTTGACCTGGGGAGAAGCCGCGTCCATGAAACGAGGTCATGCTGAACACGACAGCTTCCAACGGATTGAGTGCTACACCCACTCTGACTCCTATAAAGTAATAGGCAGTGGCAAAACCCAGGATCACACAAAGATAGGCAATGAAGCTACGCTCAGGTCTGTAACCGTAACCGGCGATGAAATCGAGAAAGAGTGAAAAGAGGAACTGCCCGTAGCGTTTCTGCCGCCACTGTACCAACCGTTGCAACCGTTGCGCGCGATAGGCGAAACGCGCACCATCCTCGTTCATACCTTGCGCCTGTAGCGCGACAGCTAGCTGGCGATTAGCACGAACAGCGGTTTCATAGAGGTCCAGTTGTTGCTCACGCTGCTCCTCTTCATCTTGCCCCGACTCATTGGAGAGGACATAGTGGCGTGCCTTATATTCATCGCCCAAAATGTGAATTTCAGACCAGTCGATGATAGAAAGATTCGAGTTTCCCCATCGTACATCAGCCAGCGAGACACCGACATGCTGATGTTCATGCCACAAATGAATATGCTCTAAGTTCGTACCAGCGTCAAAGAACGCACCTTGCAAATTCGCCCCTTCGAGATGCGCCCGAAAGAGATATGCTTGTTCCATATGTGTCTCATCCAGATTTGCCCCCTCCAAATAAGCCTCATACAGGACAGTGTTCTGCATATTGGCCTCACTGAGATCGGCCTCGTCCAAACGCGCACGATAGAGAGCAGCACCCTGCAAATAGACATGACAGAGAATCGCGCCTTCCAGGTGTGCCTCGCGCAAATCGACTTTCTCCATGTGTGCCGCCGCGCTCTCAATCTGGTCGGGGGTAGGGTTATTGCCCTCTTGCCAGTTGATGCCTGCCCTTAGACGAGCAAGCGGTAGATTGCTCAAGTTTACGCCCGCTAGATTTGCGCCACGTACATCTAGCCCCTCTCGCTCATGCTGAGATGTATCGCTCCAATCGACGGGACCGCGCCCATCTTCATGCGTTATCAACAGCCACTCAATATCAGCACGGGTTAAGGAAACACCACTAAAAGGGTAAATGTTATGCTTGATATTTGGCGCAATAGCACGACATTCCACGAGAAACTCGCAACGATCTTTGTCGATTTCCGGCTCTATACGCCAGGGCATTCCTCGTGCTTGCCAATATGCACGCCAAACCGCACGATCTTGCGTCGTTGGGTATGGCACGTCTTCTGATGAAAGAGATGGTGGCGTAGTCATTCTATAGTCCTCGTTATTCAACAATTTCCATGCATACATTGTACCCGAATTATGCTAGTACTGCTTCTTAGTAGAAGACTGTTTATAGATTTCTAAAATCCCATCGAATAGGAAACACAGTTCATGAAGCAGAGCGAGCAAAAGCGTCCCACTCAAGAAGTACGAACGTGGCGCGAACAGCTAGGTGTGTATATCAAAAATAGCGAAGAGCGAAAACGCATTGCACATCAAATTGGCGTAAATCCCCTTACAATCACACGCTGGGCAAATAACGAGTCATCCCCTCACAAACAATCATTGCAAAAACTGCTCACTATTCTACCGGAATGCCAGGAAGAAGCGACGGGGCTATCAGATGGCGAAGTGCAGAAAGAACAGATTGCCGAAGTAGACGCTACAACCATCCTACCTCTTTATACACAAGTACTAAATACATACTCATTGACGCCTTCCGCCTTACTCTTCTGGTCGATATCTCAGCTTATTCTACAACACGCACTCACACAACTAGCAACGGGAAGAAACGTAATAGAAATCACGGTAGCCCGATGTATGCCGCCTTCTCGTAATGGGAAGGTACGAAGTCTACAAGAGATTATGAGTGGCAACAGTACAGATACAAAGAGTACTAGCGAGCGTAGAAAAACATTTCTCGGCGTAGAGTCGTTGGTGGGTGCAGTTCTTGCATCGCCTCGCAAGAAAGTGGTGCAGAATTTCGCGGAGGAGCGATACTTCTATCCCCGCACGCTCGACATCGGCGAGGAATGTAGTTGTGTCGCATGTCCAATTCTGCATGCAAACCGCGTTGCAGGCTGTCTACTAGTATCAAGCACGACGCTGAACTACTTTTCGCTCCAAAAACAGCACTTGATTGAGCAGTACGCTGAACTCTTCGCGCTCGCATTCGACGACAAAGAATTTTATCCCCTCGAAGCTATCGAACTCTATCCTATGCCTCATACCGATGAGCAACACAAACACATTCTCACGTTTCGTCAACGCGTGCGCCAGTCGATCAAAGATGCGGGGCTAGCACAGCCGCTCACCATGCTAGAAGCGGAACAGCAAGTATGGCAACAGATAGAGCAGGAAATGATCGAGCTGGCAATGTGAAAAAAGGAAGAGGAAATATGTATTTCCTCTTAAAGAATACAGACAGAGCGCTGAGTATCTCCGTATACTAGAATCAGAAGTGTTCCATCTTTTGAAAGGAGACTCCGCTATGTTCAAGCTACCTTTGCGTCTCAAGCTCATTCTGGGTGCCCTACTCGGTTGCGTTGTGCTAGGCATGGTCTTTGACCATAGCCTCTGGACCTTCCACTTTCTGAATAATTCTAGCTCAGTTCCTACACAGACAAAGATACAACCATCGCTTGCCACTATCACCAGCCCAAAAGCTCAGGATTTATTTATGCCCTTTGTCCTCACTATTCCACTTCACACCACTGTAACGTGGCGCAACGATGATGCTGTAACTCACATCGTCATCACGACGGCGCAACGGAGCCGTTTTCTCAACCCAAAAACGTTCTCGTTACATATACCAGCAGGAAGTCAAGCTCAATTTACCTTTAACCGAGCGGGTCTGTACCACTACTACGATCCCAGTATGAGTACCTGGAATACTACCGTCTCGCGTGTCGCAGCGAAGAAAGGAGTACCACATTTCCCACTTGCTATGGATGGAGTTATCTGGGTGGAAGGTTCAATTCCTGACCTCCCAACATCTGTTACTAATCTTATTCCCGCTGGACACGACGAATTTACTGACGAGTTTCTAGCTATTAGCACCCCTGGTGGCGTGACATGGCATAACTTCGATGATGATCCACACTTCATAGGACTTGTAGAGGGCTGGTCAGTGCCGATTAACCCCGTTGACATCGGCCTATACCGCATTGCCGGAACCGATGATGTTCCTGGTGGCTCATCGACCACTGCGCTCTTAAACACGACTGGTCTCTATTATTACTACTGTCGCAATCACTCCGTAATTGATCGTTTCACTCATCGCGCTGAGGCATTGTCAATGGCATCAGAGTATCCTATTACAATGGAGGGCTTTATCCTGGCACTCTCCCCATCTTGACTCAAGGGTTTTGGTAGGGACCGATGTATCACGTCCTCGTCCCCATCGACCAGGTTTCTCTTTGTTGAACACGTCCCTCAATACTCGTTCTCATTGTCCACTGGAACGAGGACGTGATACATTGGTCCCTACCTCTCAAGAAAACGACACAATAACCGATACACTTAGTAGAACCCATTATTTTCTCAAGGTACGGATTATAAATCGTCTATGACAAGCAAGTTGCTTGTTATATAAAACAGCGAGGTGAGGCAAGGACGCTACCTTCTATATTTCTAATATGCTAGGAGGTAGCATGCTATGAAGAGCAATATCCCTCAAATGAAAATCTCTAGCAAATCTTTCTCCGGTGCGTCCTTTCGTCCCTCTGTCACGGCGAAACGCGCCGTTCATTCCTTTTTGCTGAATATGTCAATCAGCAAACGCTTGAGCCTGGGCTTTCTTTTCCCAATTCTAGTGATTCTTCTTGCTCTGGGGAGCATCGGCGTTCAGAGCAACCAACTTCTGACGAACGTCTCGACCTACAATCAGCATCTATTTCATGCATACATCTCTCTTACTGCCGAGGTTGGCACACTACAGCAGACACACATCAATATTCTGGGCGCAGTCAACGACGCGAATAAACCTCAAGCATTGCAACAGACTACCCAGGAAGACCAGACAACTCTTCAACGCCTTGAAGAAAGTTACGATATCACGCTTAAAGACTATTTACAACATGACGTGCTAGCATCTTCTCCCGAACTCTCCACACTACTAAAAGCTGCTGGACATGGTACGCAGATTGACGAACAACGTATTCAGTCTGACAAAGCCATGAGAACGTGGCAAATCTATCAAGACTCGTTGATTCAAGTATCCGCGGTAATTGCCAATGGCGACGCTCGTAAGGCGACTACCTTAGAAGCGACTCAGACGGAGCAGAAGTATGGCGACGCCATGACCTCCTTACTGCTACTGATTCAATTTACAAATGGCTTGGTTCCTGCCATTCACGATGCTACAATGGTCGAGGAAAACCAACTGTTGTTGGTCATGGTGCTGTCGGTACTCTGCCTATTACTTGGAATAGCGATTGTAACATGGCTCGTTTCCAGTACGTTGATACAACGCTTGCAACGCTTTCACACAGTGGTTCAAACGGTCGAACGTGGACTATTCGCGGCTCGTGTTGATATCGAGGGCAACGACGAGATTACTCTTGTTTCCCGCGCGGTGAACACCACTCTGGATACAGTTGTGGGGCTACTAGATGAGACAAGGCAACAACGAGATGAACTGGCAAAGGGCGAGGAACTCAAACGCCTGCACGAGTCTCTTCAGCGCGAGCATGAGGCTCTCAATGAGGCGAATACCCGTTTATCAATGCTAGCAAGTACGGATATGCTGACGAACCTTCCCAATCATCGCGCACTACAAACTCTCCTAAAACAGGAGTGCGAACGCGCCCGCCGCTTTGGTCGGCCTCTGTCTGTGCTGTTCTTTGATGGAGACCGCTTCAAACAGGTCAACGATACTTATGGTCATTCCATTGGTGACGTGGTGTTACGAGAATTGGGTGAGCGTACCAGAAGCATATTGCGTGCAGGAGATACTGTAGGACGTTTCGGCGGAGAAGAGTTTCTGGTGCTACTGCCGGAAACCAATGCACAGCAAGCCAAAATCGTTGCCGAACGCTTGCGCAGTGCTGTAGCGGCCTCCCCGGTGGCAACTCATGAAGTAGCTGGCGGTATTGCAGTAACGGTAAGCATCGGCGTGGCAAGCTACCCCACCGACGGAACTACCGCAAACGAGCTACATGAGCAAGCCGATCAAGCTATGTACTGGTCAAAGCGACTTGGGCGCAACCAAGTGCGTACAGCGACGGAAGCGGTACGAGCCAATAGTGACGCCGCTCTCAAAGCCGCCACTAATCAAGCACTGGAACGACATGAAGCACCCATCTCTGATGATGGTCATGCTCCTGAACAACAGATGCGAGTGGAGCAGTTGCGACTCATCTACTCTCTAATGAATGCGCTCGACAGGCGTGAGTCAGGGATGAGTGTGCATGCGCACGAAGTCAGCGACCTTGTGGTTGGCATGGCGCGGCTCCTCCAATTCGACGAAGAGCGGACGTGGCGAGCAGCAACCGCCGCATTTCTACACGATATTGGAAAGATTGCCCTGCCAGACCGATTGCTACTGCAACCGCGAGAGCATTTCTCGGCACAGGAATGGCAGCTACTGCATCAACACGCCGAGCTGGGTGCCGCCATTGTAGAGGATAGTGCGTGTCTCAGCGAGCTAGCACCAGCCATCCGTCACCATCACGAACGCTGGGATGGCACAGGCACGCCCGATAAGCTAGCGGGCGAGGACATTCCTCTGGAAGCACGACTAATTGCAGTAGCAGAGGCATATCACGCGATGATTAGCGACCAACCTTACCAAGCCGCATGCGAACCCTCTGCCGCTCTAGAGGAATTGGAGCGGCGTGCAGGCACTCAGTTCGACCCCACACTGCTAACACTCTTCCGCGCTGTATTGGAGCAACGAAGAGAGGGAACAATACAGTTTTCGGAGGCGGTGCTATCGTAGCCTCGTTCTCTAATCCCGCATGTGGAATGGCAGTAACCTCAATCCAGTAGAGTAACAGGGAGACCGCGAGGGTCTCCCCTACATTTTTACCATCGTCCCAATGCGTATGGGGAAACCCTCGCGGTCTCCCTGTGTTTTGACTAGTAATCTCCTCAACACATACCGTTATTGAATGTATGATATAATCAGGTTCTCTACGTCCCATCGTACTCAATTGAGACGAAAAGTAACTAGATTTCCCTCTATCATCGTTCGTAAAGTGCAAGACATAGATTATGAAGGAAATACACATGGGCGCGACACAACGAATAATCCTCCTGCTGGCTCGGCTCTTTTTCGGCCTCCTCACTCTGGCTGCCATCATCACTCAACTTACTATTCAAGTGCAACTAGGGTTCAGCGTCGTGAACTTCTTCAGTTACTTTACCAACTTATCAAATATTTTTGCCGCCGTTGTTTTGCTGCTTAGTGCCTTCTATTTGATACAACGTCGTACACCAACCCCTACCTTTGACCTCATTCGTGGAGCATCTGTAGTAGGTATAGCACTCGTCGGCATCGTCTTCGGTGTCTTACTGAGAGACGAGGACCTCGGCTCTCTCCTGCCCTGGGTAAACTTCGTCCTCCACTACCTGATGCCGGTGGTCATGGTGGTTGATTGGCTCTATGCGCCACCCAAGACAAGGCTCGTCTTCGCGCAAACCTGGACATGGCTCATCTTCCCTTTCCTCTACCTAGTCTACTCAATCATCCGTGGCGCAATCGTGGGTTTCTACGCATACCCCTTCTTCAATCCCGCCAAATCAGGTGGCTATGGTGGAGTCGCGCTCTACTGTATCGCTATTCTGGGAGTGTTTTTGATTTTGATATGGCTTGTTATGCTGTTGGGGAATAGGGGGAAACGGAGGATGGTGGGGGTTCGGGAGAGTAGGTAGGGGAAGTGGGGTTTGGGATGGTGTGGGTGGTTAAGGGATCGAACTGTAGACCTGCTTCAAAACATGACTTCTCAAACTACCCCTTGATTAGCTTATAGAGGCACTATATACCCATAAACCTGATGTGTTTAATGAGTAGGCAGTAGTCTCAAAAATCTAATTTACTATCCGAATGTAGTTCTTTTTGTAGAGTTAATAAAAAATTACTAGGAAGTTATATATTTATCTCTCAAATCAATCCAAAAGTGCTGTAGTAGAAATGGCGATCCCCCGAACTGACGAACTAATACATGACTAAGACGGCTTATACCTTGTTTTTGCCAACCTTCGTAAGATGCAGAAAGCGGAGGAACAGCTTGAGGAGATGCAGCATTATTCACCTCACATAAAATTTCATCAAAATCCATACTTTGTATATACCCAACCATCGCTCCCGATATCTCATCTTTTGCGTATCCATAATCTTCTTTGAGAAAGCGTAGTACACCATGATTTATGTAATTTTCGTTTATTATCCAATCTGAACGAGGCTTTTTACCAAGTCTTTTACACTCAATAATGAAATAACGCGCACTCCTTTTTGGATTGATTTCTGTATGATCGATAAAGCCCCAAGCAAAATCTGGAATTTTGTCTTCTCGTTGTGTTCGTATTTCATCATCAGGACTGGGAGCATTCTTTGCTTCTGCTGTAGGAGGATATTCAAACCCTCCTCCTAATTCTCGTAGTTTCCTGTTCGCTTCAAGTAAACAAAAAAATAATTCCCTATTTAAGAATACTTCGGACTTATCTAAGTTAGCATTCTTTTGAAGAATTAATAAAGCTTCTAAAAAGACCTCTAAAACTCTTTGCTCATGCTTTTTCCAGATATTTAACCGCGATAATCGTGGTTGTTTCATTTACTCGCCTCATACACATGCTCGTTTGGTAAATACATTGCTTGTAACATAGTAGCTTCCGCATCTTCACGAGCTGCACTACGTGTCCATAATCTTTGCTCATTACGTTTTACAATGAGAATATCAGTATCAGTCACCGCTCGCACCATTGAGTCAGTATAAATAGTCTTACTCACCGGTCGCAGAAGTACCTCACTACATTGTTTTAAAACGTTTTGCCATTCATTTTCCTCATCCACATTTGGAATGTTGGATAAAGGATAGCCTTTCTCTTGAGTTGTAAATACAACTGCTATCATTGGTGCGTTATTTGAGTAAATAATATGCCAGCGAAACTCTCCGTCGTCTTCAAGTTCACGATTCCACACTTGAAGAAATGTATAAATGTACGCTTCTAACCCATTTTGTAAGTTTCTATCCATAGGCAGATCATCAATAACACCTAACGAGCTTGTACATTTATACTCTACAGCTTTAACTGCGTCACTTTTTATATGATTATAAAAGTAGTCAAGTCCAAACTTACACATGTCTCGAATCAAATCGCGCTCAGCATCTAACAAACCGTAAAGGTCAAAGATAGCTTCGTCTAACTCTTGTTCTAGTGATGATAAACTCACAAATTCAACCTGCTCCGTTAGACTCTCAAAGTTTAGGGAAAGAGGTTTCCATTGTTGGAGTTTATTTACCGCAACCTCGATTCTTTTTCGTAGCTCTAAGTTATTGGTAAATTTTATTGGTAGTTTGATAACCTCTTCGAGATGAATTTCATGATGCCATGTTCCCCAAGAGCTTGCAGTCATAAAAAAGTAATATCTAGCTAGTGATGACCATAAAATACCTATAAGTACTTTACGTTCCCACTCTTCTGTATCAACCAGTCTGATTCCGTGTATTGAATTTCGGAAACAGTAGTTAGCATAATCAAGTCGAGCTTCTATTTGTCCATCTACCCCTTCTGCCTGAGTTATTCCCCGCTTAACTAGCAAACGCCAATCACTATAAATATTTCTATCACCGCGACGGTGAACATATTCAGGAACATCTTTTAGTACATCGTCACTGATAAGTCCATATCTGTGAAAAAATTGGATAGGTAGTTCTTTATACCCTTTCAACCAAGTACTTGGATAATTAGCCGCTCTCTGACGAAAGCCTTGAAAACCACGTCCAGGAGTAGGCCATTCACGAGTTTGGGCAATTTGCTTCAAACTTTCGTTAAAGTTAAGGGTATTAATTAATGCAGCATCTCTATGACCACCCCACCAGTAGACTTTCCAAAGAGTTTCATTGTACTTGATATCATTTTGTTTTACCTGTCTAAGATCAGAGTAGCTTAAAATAATAGTCTGAACTTTGTCTATAAGCTCAGTCTTTTTGATAGACCAGTAATAAATTTTATGTGAGGGGTTAGGTAAGCCTACTTCATATTGAACAAAAGCAAATGGAGCATCAGCATTAAAAAATACATGACGAACGTGAACAAAATTTACAACAGTCTTAATAGTGCATTCTTCTAACCAGCGGTGCCGAAACTTTTGACTTTTCTCTTGATGTTTGAAGAAAATACCTGTTGATACTAATAAACCACATACACCCCCTTGTTTAAGTAGGCTCAATGTTCGAGCAATAAATGCTTGTGAAAGTTCTTTGTCTCCGATAGACCAACCAAATACTTCACACCATCTTTGAGCTTGCTCTTGAGCTTCCCTCATTTCCCTTGTTGTACCTTCTTCAAATCCCCACGGAGGGTTCCCAACTATGATATCAAAGGAATGAGTATCCAAAGGCAACATTGTAGATGATTCTAACAATCTTTTAGTTTGAACACGTCCTTTAAATCTTGAAGATGTTGTTAATATCCCCTCAAGTCCCTCGTACTCTATATCCATTAAGGAAAACGTGTTATTATTAAATAAAATTTGATAATTATTTACCTCTTGAGGATAGTCTTCTTTATAAATTAAATTTGGAAGTTGTTTGTTTGCCATAATATCTGGAGGCTCTAAATAATTTAAAAGAGCTAAATAAAGGCTAAAAGCTGCAACTTGAGCTGCCTCTTTATTTATCTCTATCCCCACTATTTGAGTACGAAGAATTTGCTTTAATTCATCAGAGGAAAGCGGTTTTTGTTGTTTTTGAGTTTTGTAACGTACAATCCGACGAAATGACTCTACAAGAAAAATTCCAGAACCACACGCTGGATCAAGAATTCTAGGATTCGATATAAGCCTTTCTTCCGTTAGAACTTGTGAAACTATAAAATCAACTAGAACGTTAGGTGTATATTGTGTACCCTTATCATCTTCATTATTACCATGATAAAACTCCTCGTAAATACTACTTATAAGCTCCATTGGAATGATTTTGAAATCATAGGCCCAAAAAAACAGCGAAGGTTGTAGCAAGTTTACATCACCAAGTAAAAAACCACGAATTAAGTCAAGATGATCTTGATTGACTACCACTTCCTCTATCTCATCTTGCGGAAACATATCTCCATTAAAATCATGAGCAAGCTTTTTAAAAAGTGCATAAGTGAAATCTTTGCTATGTAAGACACGATCATATCGTCGCTTTTCCAAATTTAGTGTTAAATCTGGCTTTTCTGGTTTCTGTGAAAGTATTTTCTGCCAATTAGGATTGTTTTCAGCAACTTTTTCAAAATAAGCAGGAGTCAAAATATCCCGGTCTTCAAGGTAACGAATAAATATAGAACGTCCAATAAGAGCATGAGCATGTCTAGTATATTCTTGATTGAGACCAGATTTCATTAATGATTGACGAACAAATTTCAAATCTGAAATAAGTCTTCTATCAGCTCGTTCCGCAATATCCCCAAAGCGGTTGTCTGCAAAAAGACGCCCAGACTCTATCTGTTCCCGATGATAGTCACGCAATTCAGTTGCTACGTCCACTGCACGCCTTACAACCTCAAGAGGTTCAATTTTCTGCCAATCTTTGACATTCTTTGCAGGAGAACTATTCAAACTATAAACACGTAGTTCACCGGGAAGAGCCATAAAAAGGCATTGAGGACGAGACATACACCATATTCGTCTAAATGTATCAAGTTGCTCTTCCAGGCTTGGCACATCCTGAAACTCATAAAAAACAACTACAGGGTCATTATTGACAAAAAATATTGACTTTACACCAACTTTTTCAGCAAGAACAAGCCAATCACCTTTTCCCAACCAATCATCATAATTAGTTGTAGAGTTGACACTTTTAGCAGCACCTACTAAGGTACCATCCTGAAATCCAAGACTTCGGTAAGCCTCAGTTAAAAATGCATGAGCTGATTCAGGTTGTTCGTCTAACTGACTAACATTACTCATTTTATCTCTACACTTCCATTAACCATCAACAAATTACAGCAAGTGGAAGATTTACATAATATATTGTTCAAAATTCCTATTTTTTCATCTTAGCACATTTGTACTTACTTGACAATGTGAACAAGGTAATCTCTTGTATAAAGATGCCGTAAGCGATAAAAAAGCCTCAGATTATGCTCTAAATAATATAATTTGCCTAAAAAAGTCTACTAAAGTAGCTTTTTGCTACTTTAGTAGACCAAAAGCAATCAAAAGTTAATATCGTTGACTGTTTAGAAGTGCTTTATACAACAAGCTAACTATTCCTCCCAATATCCTGTTCCAAACACCTCACCACCAGCACCACTATCAATTCGTAGCGGCGAATGTTGCTCATGAGACTTTTTCAATTGCCCTCTATTGTAAGCGAAGCGTAGTGGTCGGTCATCTTTAACGAACTATGCCCTAGTTGACGCCGCACATCCAAAGGGCTACGACCATTAGCTAGCTGAGACCACCTACAATTGTGAGGAGATACGCGTTTACCTGCTATCTCAGTACGTTTCTTTAGCTATTAAGTAACAAGTAGAGAATGCAAAAACAGCTACAAAACTGCTTAAAACGATGGTATAATTAGTAAAAAGTTTGTAGAGAGTATATGCCACCGAAGATTAGACAACTCAAGGCTGCACTCAGGAAGGCTGGGTTTTCACAAATACGAACAAGAGGTAGCCACACAACTTGGTCACATCCGTCATTACCACACATCCCTGTAACACTTTCAGGAAATGATGGAAAAGACGCTAAACCTTACCAGATTAAAGATGTGCAGAATGCCTTAAAACAACTGGGAGAAGACACATGACTCCACTACACTACTCTGTGAACATCCAATGGAGCGACGAAAACCAAGCATTTCTCGTAGATGTTCCTGAACTACCAGGATGTCATACACACGGAGATACCTACGAAGAAGCGATCAAGAATGCTGTTGAAGTGATCGAACTGTGGATTGAAACAGCAAAGGATTTAGGCTGGCCTATTCCCGCTCCTAAAGTTACAGTTTAGTAAGAGGAGAAAATAAATGTATCGCTTTCTTGTCATTATTGAGCAAGGAGAGAATAGCTACGCCGCGTATTCTCCCGATCTTCCTGGTTGTGTGGCTGTTGGCATAACACGGGAAGAGGTGGAAAAGAATATGCGTGAGGCAATTGAGATGCATATTCAGGGAATGATTGAGGACAATGAGCCAATTCCTGTATCCCACAAAGAAGCTGAGTATGTAGATATATCTGCACCAACATCCGCTGCATAGAACAATATCTACAAGATTTTTTGTTCGTATACTCTTCACTCAATAGCAAAGCCGCCTTCTTTGATTTCTCCTAATATAAATTGCTGCTTTGCTTCTTCAGACACTTGGCTAAAACCCCCATGTACGTGGGGTTGAGCCAACAAAGCATCCCAATCCTGCTCCTCTTCCTCAGTCCAATCACTCCCGATTTCTTGTCGAGCGATGGAGCAAGAATTTTCTCCATGAGTTTCTTGTATATTAGAAAGCGGAATACCTTGTACTGGTTGGCCTTCTTGATTGACTTCGCTCATACACATCTCTCTCGACTAAATCTTGCCATACTCAACTGTAAACTACATTGGTGAAAATAGCTGTTATCTTATTGAGACACACCTAGAAATGATAGCAGCATAGAAAATACCCTAGTCTTATGAGCCAACGTCTCAACCAAGGTATTTTCTATCGTAAACTCAGTCCGCTTAACCGATGTCTGTTCTAATGCCACCAATTGCTCATCATAATTAGACAAGTTTTCTCCTCCATTCACACTACAAGGATTATCATCTATACGTTATCATACCAGAACTTTACTTGTTTTACAAGGAAGCAGTCAAAAGAAACAAAACAAAGGCAGTAGGCTTGGACAACCAAAAAAGGAAATCAGTAGGTCTACCTCCTGTTTCTTTGGAGATTTAGCTACTGATTTCCTCGGCAATATATATTGATTAAAGTGTCTTGTAGAGCTATTTGAGCAGATGTGGGAAGTGGGCGATTAGGGATTCGAACCCCAGACCTACTGCGTGTAAAGCAGCCGCTCTAACCAACTGAGCTAATCGCCCTTGCTTGAAGGGGAGATGTCGTGAAAAAGTGTCCTCGACTGGACTCGAACCAGCACGCCTCTCGGCACAGGCCCTCAACCTGCCGCGTATACCATTCCGCCACGAGGACTCGTTGGCTGTCACGAATGACAGTGGCAATATTACACCTTTCCTTGCGCTTTGTCAACTGGTTTGGACGCCTCTTTGCAATGACTTTCACTCGGATACTGGTATTAGCACACATTTGACTTGACAGAATGCTTGAGACTTGTGTACGCTATAAGTCCCAGACTTCGTAGGAATAGCCGGTAGCGCGAATTCTGTAGCCGTAGAGAAAGAAACTTCAGTTCAGCTAAACACACGTTTCCAAGAGGTTCTCGAAAGGTGCTTGCATGAAACCACGTTTTACGCTCGGAGTCGAAGAAGAATTTCAGATGGTGGATAAACACACTGGTCAGCTTGCCTCTCACATTCATACGATCCTGGAAAAAGGCACACCTATTCTCGGAGAGAGCATCAAGGCGGAGATGCTGCAATCGACCGTTGAACTCGTTACCGATGTGTGCCCAACAATGCATGATGCACGACGCGAGGTACAGCGACTACGTAATGCGCTCGCGCGGATGGTCGATGAGGAAGGTCTGGCACTCATTAGCGCGGGCACTCATCCCAATGCCCGTTGGCAGGATCAGCAGCGAACTCATAATGATCGCTATCTCTTGCTGGAAGAGGAATATCAAGATGTGGGTCGCTCAATCTTGATATTTGGTCTGCATGTACACGTTGGTATAGAAGAGCGTTCGATCACCATTCCACTCATGAATCAGGTACGGACATGGCTTCCGCACCTGCTTGCAATCTCGTCGAACTCGCCGTTCTGGGCGGATCGCTATTCAGGTACAAAATCGTATCGTGCGGTGGTGTGGAAACGCTTTCCACGCTCTGGCATTCCTGATACGTTCACCTCCATGAACGACTTTGACAACTATGTCGAACACCTGATACGCACTGGTTGCATCGACAATGGCAAGCGCATCTGGTGGGATGTACGTCCACACGCCTTCTTCAATACTCTCGAGTTTCGCATCTGCGATATGCCTGCCACCATTGAGGATACGATGGGAATCGTGGCTCTCTGTCAGGCACTCGTAGCAAAACTGCACTGGCTCTACACGCACAACATGGCGACGCATGTGTTGCCACGTCACTTTCTTGAGGAGAACAAGTGGCGTGCCATGCGCTACGGACTCGACGCCGAGGTAGTTGACTTCGTACAGGAACGCCGCCTGAGTATGCGCGAATCTATCGAAGAACTGCTTGACTTTGTGGAAGACGTAATCGACGACCTCGGCAGCCGTCGAGAGATCAACTATCTCCGTGACCTGCTAGAAGACCCACGCGGCACCGGAGCTGACCGCCAAATCGCCGTATATAACCAAACGAACGATACACAAGCCGTAACAAACTTCTTGATGCAACAAACAATGCAAGGTATGACACTGCACACTACACGCTAATAAATTTTCAGAGCGATGGCGGATGCCATCGCTCTGAAAATTTATTAGCTGCCGTATTGCATCTTCCATTGCATCTGTGATTGTTGCAGACCAATCAGTTCTTGCTCTAGCTGAATAATTTGTTGCTGCAACTGCTGCTTCTGCTGTTGTGGGCCAAGCAAACGCATATCCTCAAACCACTTATAACCATGCTTTAGAATGCCTTCTGGCACGAAGGCCGCGGTCTGGTTGTATTGTGCGCGTGTCGCCGACATCTTCGTATTGACCTCTTTGAGATACAGCTTCATCTGCTTGATTTGAAGTTTCAGTTGCTTGATCTGGTCTTTATAAGGGTCTTGTGTCCTGGTACTTCGCGTGTATCCTCTACTCCTCGGAGTACGAGGAGCCGGAGCTTGTTCCTCTTGTTGATCATATATCGGATAGGGATCAATCGGGGGTCTTTGCATCACAGCCCCAGGAGCTTGTAGCGCACTGCCACAATTTTGACAAAAGCGTGCGCCATCTTGATTGTGCGCTCCGCAATTAGCGCAATACATAGATAAAATCCTCCTCTACAAACATGCTCTTTCCTATAATACGAACGAGAGGGTCAATATCGTCAATCTGCATATGTCCTTGCTGCCATATGCAGATTGACGATGAATTATAACTCGCGTTTGGCGTTGACATCGTAGCCAATCTCAGTCATATCCGACCAGAGGTAGCTGTCTCCCAGCAATTTTAGCAGCACCCAGGGGCGTTTGGCGTCGTAGAGCAACTTTTGCTCTTTCGTAAAGGTGCTGAGAAACTCTTCGCCAACCACGTTTTTGTCCAGGCGGTCAACGACGCGCTGAATCTTCGCGGGTGTTAGATCTTTCAGGTACGGTTTCTTCGCAATGGTAGTGAGCATTGCCATCTTCAAACGATTCTTTTTGCAGTCATTGACAAACTGATCGTAACCATCAACCGCAACCCGTATATGAGTGAGTTGCTTGGAAATAGTAGTCACAGCAACCGCGACTGATTTCTCAAGCTCCTCCAAGAAGCGAAAAATGGAGTGAAAATTGTCCTTCTTGAGAAGAAAGAGGTCGTCGCCTCGGCTGATGCAATCGACGTTATTGTCAAAAATCAGCGTCGGCTCACTCACCAGATCGTATTCGTTCTCGCCGCGCCAGATAGCACCGAAGAAACGCGACTGGCTTAAAAGTTGCTTACGATTGTAGAAGCGGTAAAAGTAGACCGTATCCTGTGGATTGGTGAGCGGCTTGACTATAATCACGTAAAAGCGCAAACCATTGCTGAAGGCGGTATCGTCCTTTCCAAACGAGAGTTTATCTTGATATGATGAAAGCGGCTGTATTTGTTTCTTGATGAACGCATAACTTTCATCCGAAGTATCAATATGCTCAACCTCGAAGTCCTCTAGCTTGCTGTCTCCTTGATATGGATATATCGCGCGACCACCGCCCAGCCATGTTTTGCCATAACTGGTCAGAAAGTTTTGTATCTTCTCACGGAATTTTGCTTCAAGATTCTTGGAAAGGTCGAGGCGACGATATTCGAGTGCCTCTTCGTCGTGGGGCATAGCGGAGGCAAGGCAGACACTAACCTCGCTTACCTCTTTCACGATTTTGCCGTCCCGTATCTCTAGTTCGAGCGAAAAGAGGTTTTCAAAGGTCGTGCTATAGGGAGCAGTCATAAGGTTGTTAGCTCCTTCATCATACGTTGTAGACATTACTTACTTCACCTGTAAAAATGTGGTGTCGCCGATATGTGCTACCTCTATGTGGCTGCGTAAGGCAACGCGTCGGCGCGTGAGCAGGTAGAACGAGGCATCATTATGTTCTATTGTAATTTCATAGAGATGATAGCCGAAAACATTGAGCATTGGATTGATATAGATCATATTGGAATTGACGTAAATAATCAACAAGACGGCAAAAAATACTAGCACCGCCCATACCTGCGAACTCGCCAAATCAAAGGTTACGAAAGGGAGCAGATAGCTCGTAACGTAGCTGAGAACATCACCATCATGTCGATCTAGCGAGGCGATAGACTCGTGTGATACCTGGCGACGCGGCACGATCAATAGAAAGTAGAGTATCAGAATGATGACACCTGATATACCAACCAGCAGTATCAGCACGGCCCAAAGGAGATGTTTTTCCCATAAAAGGATGCAGAAAATCAACGCAAGCGGAAAGTAGGAGCTAATGAAGAGCAGACAACGTACAAAAAAACTAGGCATAGTGAAGAGAGTCCTTTCCGCACGGCATAAGAGATGTCTCTATACTATCCTTATTCCTTTTAGAAAGCAACAAAGTGGTAAATATGCACAATCAAGTTTGATATATAGCAATTGCTGGCGGCTCTGCCGCCAGCAATTGCTATATATCAAACTTGATTGTATTTTGTCTTTCATGCCCGTCGCGTCCCAATTTCTCAAACTCACTTTCCATTTCACTGAGAACGCGTTGCTCCGCCTCTGGTCGGCTGACCATATGCCTACGTGCATATGTAATGATACGATTGATGTAGGTACGTCCTATTTCCTCACGTTGCCACTTCACCGGTGGCATTGGTCGTAGGTGTAGAAAGGAGCCAGGATAAAAGTTTTCATTGCGTAGACCAAGTGCCATCAATTGTGCAAGTTCGTCCATAGTCTGGCTTGCCATAGCGTCCTCGAAAAAGGTGGATTGTGTGCTAGATCCAAGCAGCACACCAGAGAGACGACCCGCGTACATCACAGGGAACGCGACAGCACTGCGCTCAAACTCGTCAATATCGACCTGTGAACGCTCTTCATCAAGGTTATTCCAGGTTTGGGGGCGTTGTAGCGTTGCCGCCGTGCCAGCAAGCGTAGTACTGCCGAGATATGCGCGACTCTCAAGACTGAAAGGCCAAGGATCACTCCCACGCATTGCTACTTCGCGTAACGAATGAATGCCGTCCTCACGCGCAGGCATCAGGCTTGCATAGGTAATAGCAAAGCCGCGTCGGTCCGGGTCCAAATGTAAGAGGGCATACTCGAAAATAGCTTGTGTCACCTGCCAGTAACGCGAATCGTCTTCAGGCGTAGTTGCTACAATATCAAGCACACGCCGATAAATGTCTTTCTTTACCTCACCTACACGTAAAGATGGTGGATCGAGGACACCAGGAAATGTTTGATGAATTGCCTGAGTCAGATCGCTTCGATGCTCTTCCAGTACTTCAGGAATGCGCTTGAGATGCATCACACGCGGTTCAGAGCTTCCATTCATCCAGCGATACACAGTAATTTCTGCGACATCCATTGCCTGCGCCACTCGTGTAATCTCTGTACGCTCTTGACGAAGAATGGAACGCAGCAAGCTACTGAAAGGTGTGAGCTTTTCTTCCATCGGATTATACTCCAGACGTTCGTCATCCAAGCTCACATTGGATGATGAAAGAGACGGAGTAGGTAACTCCTCAAAAAATTTCTTTTTCGAGCCGAGGGGACGCCCCCGCTTTCTTGGCTGCTTAGGTACATCCTTGTCCATAGTAACCGAACACTTTCCTTCCATTGTAATTTACAATTCTCACACCTCTGCTCACTATCTACTCAACATAGTATAACACATTAAATACTCTTTTTTGAAGCAAATTTATAAAAACCGCGTAAAAAATATTCGCGATACAAATATTTTCTTTTTAATACATACTTCCATTTCTTGTGCATGACATTGTTATCTTTTAGTACTACAATGTTGTATCAGTGCTAAATTTAAGGTAATATTCATATGTGCCGAAGAGTACATTACCTGCTTTTCGCAACTACAAGGGATATGATAGGGATGAAAAAAAGTTATGGCAGTAAATGATGTGGTGCATGGAAATGAGTGTGGCCTTCCACTGAATGCTATTGAATGGTTAGAGACTCACCATCAAAGTAAAGCTTACGAACGCGATCAAATGATTCGCGATCTTGCAATTAAAAAAGGCTGTTTTGTTGTCGATGCTGGTTGTGGTCCCGGTTTATGGACTCCCTTGCTTGCAAAAGCAATTGGGCCACACGGCTATATTGTGGGTGTCGATATTTCAGCGGAGGCTTTAGTGACCGCCCAAAGCCGTAGTGCCAACGGCTGGTATCGTCGCCAGGTAGAATATAAACGCGCTCTCCTCGAAGAACTGCCAGTTCCTGCAGGAAGAGCCGATTTCATTTTTAGTGCAAATGTCAGTCAGTACCTTCCTGATCCTGTAACGACGTTTGCCGCAATGGGTCCCTATCTGGCACAGGGCGGGCGGCTCGCCATCAAAGATATCGACTTCGGTACAATGCGCTTTCACTCTCTTGATGCAGGACTCCAGGCGCGTGTGTTACAGGCACGAGAAAACTGGGAGTGCCAGCGCGTTGATAAAGGCTACACCTTTGAAGATAGCTGGGTCGGCTCAAAGCTTGCTGGCTACCTTCGTCAGGCGGGCTACGAGGATGTGCGCGAGACAGCATATCCAATCCACCGCACCGCCCCACTACCAGCAAATTTCCGCTTTTACCTGCAAGGCATTGCTGAGTGGTTTGTCAGCGAAGATGCCCCTTTGCTTTCAGACAACGATGTACGAGACTGGCTACGCAGCTTCCGCGACGGCTCAGAGTGCGCTCTTGATAAAGTAGACTTTCAAAGCGAAGAGATCGAGTATATGGTGACAGGCACCTGGAATAAACCAGCTCCCAAACCAGTCCACTACGTAGATATGTATATCGAGACTGCCGAAAGCGAAATAGGGGCAAACGAACAGCCATTACTATTACATGCCATTAACTAATTTTTTCACAAAAGGGAAGAGCGGGAACTTAGTGCGGCTTCCTGCTCTTCTATCCTCTGCATAAATCAGTGCGTATTATTCAATTGGTCCGCGATCATTGCAATCGCGGCATCTCCTACAATTGCCTGTAACTGTGTATGAATCTGCCCCATATTTTCCATGCGAGCAGTGATAAAGTCATGTCTTGCGTTGCCATAGGCAAGCCCCGACATCCCACGTTGCGCCGCTTCGTATTCCGAACTAATCTGTGATAATAGCCTTGCGACCTCGCTTCGTTGCTCATTTGCTCCAAGCATGGTCTCTTTTCCTTCCTATACTACTTACTATACATAATCGTCAATATGTGTGCTTGCTGCCATATTCTTGTAGATACAATGTGTATCTTTTGTTTAGCAACATGTACAACACACGTTCATAGTATGCACGAAAAGATATCTTCTTGTCTAGTGATTTGATGACCAGTTTTACACAATATCACTTTTTTTCACACAACGTTCACACTGTTACAACAATGTTATACAAACATTCAAACAAAGTAATGTGTCTATACAAGCCCAACGAGACGTTTCTTTACAATAAGAAGCACTGCTACCCGAAAAATCAAAAGTGCAGGACAACAGACAAAAATATGTGGTACTTTTAGGGTACGAAATATTGTTGTACAGACCTGAGAGGAGTTCTTGAGGATGAATATTGCGTCGGTAGCACTCGAATTATATACGGTACGCGACGAGACGGCACGAGATTTCGCAGGTACGCTACGCAAAGTTGCGGATATAGGCTATCCGGGCGTCGAGTTTGCTGGCTATGGCAATCTCGGTGCAAAAGAGATGAAGGCATTACTTACCGAGACAGGATTACGTGCTTTTGCAACGCATGTTCGTTTAGATGCTATTGAGCAGAATTTGGCGCAGGAAATCGCGTATTGCAAGGAAATTGAGTGTCCATTGCTGATACTGCCGTCACTGCCGCGTGAGATGCACACAGCCGAGAGTTTTCGTCAACTTGCTCTCCGCCTGAACACATTTGGGCAACAGTGTCGAGAGCAAGGTATCACCTTTGGCTACCACAATCACGACTTCGAGTTCGCGCAGCATGATGGCGAGACACTCATGAGTATTCTGCTTTCTTCCACCGATTCATCGCTGGTCAAACTCGAACTTGATGTTTACTGGGCTGCCTATGCTGGCGTCGATCCCATAGCCCTCTTACGTCAAAACACTGGTCGCATTCCCATTATTCACCTCAAAGATATGACGCCTGAACACACCTTTACCGAAGTTGGAGCAGGTACGCTACCAATAAGTGAGATTATTCAGGCGGCACGTGACAGCGGAACACAGGTATTCGCGGTCGAGAACGATGCGCCCACTATTCCATCGTTGGAGAGCGCGAAACGCTCGCTAGAGAATTTACGAAATATGGCATAATTTCTCTTTGTGTTATTCCAGCAAGGCTAGTCTTGCTGGAATAACACAAAGAGAAACAATCTCCTCTTCTGCCATGCTGTGTATAGTTCCTTTTTGTGTTATTATATGTCACACACACTTTTTGAATATCATAGGTACTCAGGAGCAGACAGGTATGGACCTACACGTTGAGCAGACAGAACCGTCCCAACATGCTGAGCTAGATGGAGAGAGACAGGGCAAGGCACGCGAATACGCGCGTATGCGTCGTCGCCTCTCGTTCGTCAACATTGGCATCTCGGTGCTTGCGGTTCTTGTCATCTTCTTGATTGGCTTCGATGTATGGCTACGGAATGTCCTGGCATCCCTACACTGGCAACCGCTTACAGGTTGGTTTCCCCTCATTATCGCCTGCTATCTCCTGGTATTCACCGTTGGCTACACGCTTGTCACGTCTCCGCTCTCGTATTATGGCTTCGTATTGTCACACCGCTATGGTCTCTCAACAATGTCACTACGCGGTTGGCTTGTCGATCAATTAAAGGGTTTTGCGCTTGGCCTCGTGTTCGAGATTATCGTCGTTGAACTCATCTATTTTCTGTTAGCCACACAGCCGCAGCTATGGTGGCTCTGGGTTGCGCTCATTCTGCTATTCTTCTCTGTCGTGATGGCAAACCTTGCCCCTGTGCTGCTGTTGCCACTTTTCTACAAATTCAGTCCTCTGCCTGATGGTGAGTTGAAGCAGCGGCTTCTAGCCTTAGCAGACCGCGCTAATACACGGGTGCAGGGTGTCTTCACCATGCATATGAGCAGCAAGACTACGGCGGCAAATGCGGCTCTCATGGGACTTGGCAATACACGACGTATCGTGCTAGGGGACACCATGCTGGATCGCTACACGCCCGACGAAATCGAGGTGGTGCTGGCACACGAACTGGGACATCAGGTACATTCCGATATCTGGAAACTGATTATCAGCCAGTCGCTTTTGACGCTTATAGGACTCTACTTGTTCAATCTGTGCCTATCCTGGGCAACCACACACCTTGACCGCTATTCCGGCCTCTCCGACCCCGCTACACTCCCGTTATTGCTTGTCCTCACGGGTATTTTCGGCTTTCTTATCGCGCCACTCACCAATGGCTATAGTCGGGCCGTTGAGTATCAAGCCGACGAATATGCTCTGCAAGCAACGCATAAGGTTGAGTCATTCAAAAGTGCGATGACACGGCTTGCCAATCAGAATCTTGCCGAGGTCGAGCCATCGCCTCTCGTCGAGTTCCTGTTCTACGATCATCCCTCCATCGGGAAACGCTTGGTACACGCCGAACAATTTGCGAACAAATAAACAACAGTGCAGGGAGACCGCAAGGGTCTCCCTGCACTTTCTCTTATTTCGCTTCAAGTGCCTGCTTAAAGGCCGCGAGTTGTGTACCTACCTCGTCGATGCTGCCGCCTGGCATGCCCATCAGCGGCTCATCGACGCCGCCCTCCGCCCATGTATCCAGTTTCGCAACAACCTCTTGTGGCGTGCCAATAATGGAGGTAGCGTCGAGCATACGTGGACTCACGGCGGCTACCGCGCTCTTCAAGCCCTTCTTATTAGCCTCGATTACCGCCTGCACATCCTCGCCAAAGCCTTGCCGCGTCAACATGTCGGCGTAGTACACGCCCATACGCGCGATATAGTAGGCAAGTGGCTGAGCAGCATTCATCATCGCCGTCTTGCGCGTCTCCTCGTCCGCATTTTCGGGTAGCAGAACGCTCGTGATGTATGGAGCAATCGCAGCACTGTGCGCGGGTCGTCTTGCCTTGAGCGAACCGGCGTCGAGTTGAGCGCGAAGTTCGCCCCAGCGATTGCCGGGCCAGTACACTGGCAGAATACCATCAGCTATCTCGCCTGATTGCTCGACGTTTTTAGGACCCATCGCGGCAATGTAAATTGGCAAATCAGGACGCAAGGGTTTGAAGCGAAGCGTGAAGCCGCGCTCAAGATGGAAGAATTCGCCGTTGTAGACTAGCTTTTCGCCGCGCAGAATCATCCTGATGATCTCAACATACTCGCGTGTTCGCTTGACTGGCTTCTCGAACTTGACGCCATGCCAATGCTCTATCACATTCGCCCCCGATGGTCCGAGGCCGAGCAGAATGCGTCCACCAGAGCGCTCATCGAGCGTCGCAACGGTGCTAGCAATAAGGGCGGGAGTACGTGAGTAAATATTGGCGATGCCCGCTCCAATCTTGATATGCTGAGTCTCGCGCACTAAATCGCTCATCGACGTAAAAAGCTCGTAGCCCCACGACTCACCAAGCCATACTGAATCAAAGCCCAGTTGGTCGGCGAGTTTCACCTTCTCGATAACTGCGTTCCACTCGCCGGGAAAATTCGGCGAGTCCGCCACAAAGCCTATACGACTACGATACGCCTTCGTTGCGTTTGCACCAGCCACAGTGTCAGTGTTTGTCGTCATGCGCTGATCCGTCCTTCCGTTCGTTGCACAGTAAAATTACGCTTGGCTCTTCTTATCCCATCCACGCAAAGCATAATATCCTTCCAGTTCGTTTTGAACTGAACTGATAGCTATGATAAGTTTGTCTATAACAGCCACATTTTGAATCTTAGCACCTTGCTCCTGAGCTAAGGGAGCCAAGTCGGGAAAACGTCTCTCCGTCAGTATGTAAAGAATATGACGTGCTGCTTCTAAACGTCCCTGCTCTATTCCTTGCTCTATTCCTTGCTCTATTCCCTGTCCTATTCCTTCCTCCCTTCCTTCTCGTAGTATCTCTTGATAGATCGGCGTGTCTCTAAATATGTCATGCATTTCTCGAAACCTCCTGATAAGCCATTCATGGTCTACTGCGCTCTTTTTTTGTAGGACAAACGAAGCCAAAGTATAACCAATTGTCTCCAATTCAGTTACCTGTGTTTCGGCCTCTCTCTGTTCTTTCAATTTTGCAAACATACGATTTATAACTTCGCGGCTAGCTCCTCCTTGCGTCAATGGCAAAAGCGGAAGCAAAGTTACAGAGTCTATATTCAAAATATCGTCAGGCGTCAGTTGCCCTATCTCGATGCTTTCAAAGCGAAACTCGTGAATTAGTTCTCCATCAGGAAACGTTATGCGAAACGGTGATTGTGGTACAGTTCCATCTTTCAAAAGATAAATTACACATGAGAAAACCGGTAGCTTATGAGCATTCCTTGCTAATACATTATACAGCAAAAGTCGCTCTGACATATCCTTATCATTGTATGTCTGAAACTCGATATGGAGCAACATACGTTGTCCGCTTACCATTACCTGTAGCAGTATGTCAACCTCTCGCTGCAAACTTTCTAGTTCAGAAGGTTGTTCGCTAAGATAAGTTGCATTCGGAATGAGCCATTGTACAAACTCATTTGGATTGACATGGATGAGCCGCTTTAGAGTCGAGTCCCACGATTTCGTTTTTGCCACAATATACTTACCCCCTAAGTTCTTGTTCAGTGAGTGTAACATGGAAGCCATCTATTGTCGAGCTATTAAGCAAGCATATTTCTTGCCTCTCTCTACCCACAAACAGGGTCAAATATGCTAGGATATGCTTATGAAGATAAGACAACTGAGCCTTACGCTCTTGCTGTGCATGACGCTCCTGAGTGCGTGCGCAATTGGCAATACACCACAACCGAACACACAAAAGACGCCCACATCTACCGTATGTAATGTGACTGAAGCAGTACACATCGCCAGCACTAGCACGTTGCCTGCTGCTACGGGAAATTGGCCTACATTTCATGGCGATATCAACCGCGATGGTGCGGCACCGACGAACGGAAACAGAAATACGCTTCATCTGGCGTGGACGTTTTGTACGGGTGGGGCTGTCTTCTCTTCGCCTATTGTACAAGATGGTGTAGCGTATATCGCTTCGACCAGTACGACGCTTACCGCGATAGATATTGCGAGCGCGAGAATGCTGTGGCAAATTCAGGCAGGAGACGCTTTTTATGGCACACCAGCTCTCCTGAATGGCGTACTCTATGTAGGCTCACTTGATGGAACTATCTACGCCGTCAACACGAAGGATGGCTTTGTACGCTGGCACACACAAATTGACACGCTAGGGGCGAAGATATGGTCTTCGCCGGCAATCGCAAATGGACTACTTGTCATTGGAGCTGCCTCGACTTTGAGCGAAAATCCGAAGCGAGCGGGTCAGGTTCTGGCCTTTGATACGACAACAGGGAAGATGCGCTGGCGTGCCTATATAGAGCAAGGCGGCAAAGCAGGTGGAGGCGTTTGGAGTTCGCCCGCGATTGACGTAGCAAGCAAAACGGTTTATGTAGGAACGGGCGATCCCGATGATGGTGTCGAGGCTCTGAACTTGCAGACGGGTCGCGTTCTCTGGCACTGGCGTTCTGTGGTTCAGGATATTGGCGATACCGATGTCGGTGCTGGACCCTTGCTCTATCACAATGACAAGAAACAACTTCGCGTCGTAGTTGGTGGCAAGAACGGCAACGTCTATAACCTTGATGGCAAAACAGGAAAACTGCTCTGGCACACGATGATAGGCCAGCATGTCTTTAGTTCGCCCAGCTACACGAACGGCGTACTCTACACGATTGGTCTCACGGGACACTCAGCAACGGTATCTGTACTCGACGCACAGACAGGTAAAGCTCGCTGGCATTACGACATACCCACAATCATCTACGCCTCACCAGCGGTCTCCGGGCAAGCACTCTACGTTGCAACAGGCGATGCCTTTGTAGCAGGGGACGGAGGCATAATCGTGCTAAACACCACGAATGGGCAACAGATACAATCTATCAATGTGCATAGTGCTATGACCTCATCGCCAGCCGTTCTCTCCACATGGCTGCTGGTTGGGGCACGCGATGGCAACTTGTACGCATACATTCGCTAGAGCTTTCAGCTTTTCTAAGAGCACAGAAGAGCCAGCACTCCGATAAAACGCAACTTTTCATGTCTGTTACGCGTGTATTAAGAGAACAATATAAGAATTTCTATAGGTTCTATAAAAATCATAAAAAGGAAGCGTACCTATGTCAACGACAGAACAATCAACGGTGATCGGCGTCTTCCGAGACCGTGCGATAGCAGATGCCGCCATCCGTGAACTACATCAAGCAGGCTTCAGAGATGACCAGATACATCTCATGGGACACAGCGGGGGCGGCAATGCGTTAGAAGGTCTCAAGAATCTCTTCTCTTCAAAACACACTACAACGACGACTGACACTGCCGACGAACTGACGCAGGCGGGCATCGGACAGGATAATATCGCCTATTATCAGCAGGAAATTGAAGCAGGAAACTTCATCGTCGCAGTTCAATCCTATGGGCAGCAGAGGCAGGCAAGAGATATTCTCTATCAACATGGTGCCTACGATGCTTCAACAGATGAGAGTCGCATTGGCGGCGGTGGACGCGTCATTCCTGTGCGTGAAGAGCGGCTACACGTAGACAAACAGGTTGTGCAGACAGGTGAGGTGGTTATTCGCAAGCGCGTCATCACCGAGAACAAAACTTTCACCATTCCTGTTACGCGCGAAGAGGTGACTATTGAACGTCTTCCCGCACGCAACGCTGCTGTGTCCACGTCTAACACACAGACGCCTAGCAATGACACATTACTTGACCGTAGAACTGATCTTGATCAAACCGATGCCCCTGTTACCGACGGTCGAGAGATGCTCAACCACGATGGCACAATTCGCATTCTTGTGCGCGAGGAACAGGTGACATTCAACAAACAACCTGTCGTTATCGAAGAGATTCTTGTACGCAAACAGCAGGTACAGGAAAACAGAGAGATATCCGACACGCTGAAACGCGAAGAGGTACATATCGAACACAGCGGAAACATCATCATACACGATGACGGAGCAGATACAAAAGCGCAATAAATCTGTACATGCTAAAAGTTCTTGTGACAAATGTCACAAGAACTTTTAGCATGTACAGATTTATTGCACCAGTGAGACGCGTATCACAGCGGCTGTAATGTTGTCTGTGCCACCATTCTCGTTTGCACGCGCGATCAAGCGTTGCACACTCTCTTCTGGCTCGTACTGCTCGACGATTGCGCGTATCTCGTCCTCATTCACCAGTCCATGCAAGCCATCGGTGCATAGCACGAGAATATCCTTGTCTTGCACTTGCTCAGCACCAACATAAACCTCTATGTCGCGTGTCTCACCAAGACAGCGTACAATCACATTCCCTTTACCTTGAGCCTCGGCCTCTTCTCGCGTCATCGCACCAGTACGCACTTGTTCCGCTACCCACGAATGGTCTTCCGCAAGCTGTCGCATCTGTCCAGCTCGAAGTAAGTAGACGAAGCTATCACCAGCATTGGCGATATAAACGGTGTTATCTTTGAGTACAGCAGCAACGCAGGTTGTACCCATGTGCATGTCATGATCGAAAATGGCTCTATTTGCTTGTTCGACGGATGCACGCAATGCAGCAGCAATATCATTCCGAGCATCCTGATAATAAGTGTCACGTACCGTATTCACCGCGAGTTCGCTTGCAACCTCGCCTTTAGTATGACCACCCATACCATCGGCTACGACGAACAATGCTCCTTTTTGCGCCATCACCTGTGCATCTGTCGGCACAACGGAGACGACGTTATCTTCGTTGTTCGCGCGTTTCAGCCCGATATCGGTACGAGCAGCGGTGTCCAGTGTTAGTAAACTCATGAATCGATACTCCTTTTCTTGCAAACCGAACAAACGTCTCAACAGACCAATGCTTGCCCTGACCTGTTCAGAGCAAACGCTAACAACAAAATCGGGCAGGACGAGCCTCCATAATCGTACAAGTCCTACTACGCCCTCTTGCCACACAGTATCGCGGTAGTAATCGCGAAATGTTTGCAGCATCTCGCGTCCATACATGCGACGAAACGTAGGTGGATACAGCCATAAGAGAGCACGATACAACATTTCGGAGCGCGGAACTCGTCGCGGTTGTACAGGTTGTATACTCATGCGATACCCCCTGTCGTATCCAATCCTGGCAAGAGATGCTTGCTATGCGCTACGCGTAACAACTGTTCCAGACGCCGAGCCTCAGCCTGTGCCACCCTTTGCCCGAAATCTGTGAGACGATAGTAACGCCGACGCTCATCGTCTAGTTCAGGATCGGGTCGCGCTCCCGACTCGACAATCAAGCCATCGTTCAACATGCGCTTAATCGAGCCGTACAACGTCCCAGGACCCATTCGCAACTCGCCATTCGTGTGTAGCGCAACCTCTTGCATAATGCTGTAGCCATGCCGCTCAGTTCCAACGAGAGCTAATAGGATATGGAAGACTGCTGGCGTGAGTGGAAGCAGTGATTCGGGTTCACGTTCAGTATTTTTCATTGTGCCTCCTCGCACAGGATAATATATCGCCAACGGATGTATCCGTTGGCAATATATTATCCTGAATCAGCTATTTTGTCAAGGGTAGAAATATCCGACAATTTTAGCTTAGCCAATCGTGGATATGTCTGTTATGCTATATGTAATAGCAATTTGATATATGTATCGAGATGAGAACTTTGGAAAAAATACTTTTTACACGCCGCCAACGCTTCTGGACTGGCTTTATTGCAGGGCTTGGCGCGGGCATCATAGCGACAGTGCTGATGTTGCTCTTGAGCGTCACCCTCAACGGGGTCTCGCTGCCGGAGGTCTTCGGCTCGGCTCTGACGCAATTGATGTCGCCAACAACCTTCAATACGTTGCATCAACTGATTGGTGGTGACGCCAAACATTACTTTTTTTACTGCATCATTGTAGGGCAATGCCTTGTGTTCGCGCTTGCTGGCGGTCTCTGTACACTGTGGACAGGCTCGTTTCGAGCCGAGAAGACGGGCCAGGAGAAACTGCATTGGAGCGCGGGTCTGTTAGTTGCACTGGTACTTTTGTTATTCACGGGACTTCTCTTGTTGCCAGTTACTGGCTTTGGCCTTTTTGGTTTTCGTCTTGTCATTGGCCCACTCAATACCACGCTTAGTCTTGCAATCGTTGGTGTTGTCTTTGGTGGCCTGTTTGTCTTGTTACAAAATCAATTAGTGGCGCGGCGTATACGACTCCTCAATGCGCCATTAGAGGTGCGTCAAAAGAGTGAGACGCGGCGCGAGCTTGTGTTACGCGGCATTCAAATTGTCGGACTCGGTGCGCTAGGTGTGTTCGCGTGGCGTTTTATTACAAGCGCAGGAGATATCACTACGGGCGGCGGTGGTGGAGCAACTAGTACATCCCTTGGTCTATTACAAGGATACAAGCCTAAGATCGTACCCGCACCAGTGCCAAACTACGGGAATATCCAGCAGGTACCATTGCTCTCGAAAGAGATCACATCGAACGATCAGTACTATATCGTCTCGAAAAATCTCTTCTCTGATCCCTCGGTCAACGGGGACACATGGCACCTTTCGGTATCCGGTGAGATTGAACACAGCTTCTCGCTCAGTTATAAAGATCTACTGGCACTACCAACAAAACAGCAGTACGAGTCCATGATGTGCATTAGTAATGAGGTTGGTGGTCCCTACATGAGCAGTGCGCTCTGGGAGGGTATTCCGCTCGCGGATCTGCTCGCTCGTGGGGGCGCGATAAAACCAGGGGCGACAAAGGTTGTTCTCTACGCTGCCGATGACTACAGCGATAGCATTCACCTCTCTAAAGCACTGGAACCGACGACATTGCTAGCTCTACGCATGAACGGGACCACCCTCCCACAGGGACACGGCTTTCCCTTACGTCTACTTGTCCCTGGTATCTATGGCATGAAGCATGTCAAATGGATTACGCGCATAGAGGTTGTCAATACAGACTTTCAAGGCTACTGGCAAGAGCGCGGATGGAGCGACCCCGCACCACTACGCATGACCTCACGCATCGACACACCACTGACGGGTGCAACACTAACAGCTAACAAAACCACATATATAGCGGGTGTAGCTTTTTCTGGTAACAAGGGCATCAGCGAGGTTGATGTCAGTTTTGACAATGGCAAAACATGGAACAAAACTACGCTTAAACGTCCACTATCGGCTCTAACATGGGTGCTATGGGAACTCTCATGGCAACCACCAGTAGGCACGTATACGGCAATCGTGCGTGCCATCGACGCGCAAGGCAACGTGCAGGACCCCAATATCGCGCCACCTCTGCCCGACGGCTCGACTGGCTACCACACCATCGAACTCACCGTGAAATAAATGGAAAGATAATTTTGCCCATTTCTTCATTCCGACACGTCAGAATGAAGAAATGGGCAAAATTATCTTTCCAACAACATCCCCCAAAACGCACATATACATAGACGCATGCAACTATTTTAACCACAATTCGTTATTCATTGCGAAACGTCAAAAAGACATGGCACAACTTGTCCGCTTTTGGCCTTTTCATTGATTGTAGTATGTAGGGGGAACGACTCCTTAACAAAAACAGCGACAACACAGATATCGGTTGGCGCGGCAAACGTTATGGGGTCGGCGGTTATATGATCGCAGGTAAGGCTATTATGGTGATGGAAGTTCAGGGGGATGAGGTAACTCGTCTACGCGCGGGTGATCCTCAGGCATTTCGTGCGCTTATGGAACGATTACAATATCCGATTACAGGATATCTTCATCGTCTTGTCGGTGAGCGTGAAGTGGCACTGGACCTTGCACAGGACACATTTCTACAAGTCTATAAAGAAATTGGTAAGACATCCTCGCATCTTGAAATAGATGCCTGGATATACCGTATTGCAACAAATTTCGGGCTACGCTATCTCAACAGAAAGAATTTGCGCCATTTCATCCCGTTCTCATTTGGCACCGACTATACAGAGAGTGAAGGACAGGATGTGAGTCATGAGGAGTCGCTCGTAGAGGCTTCATTCGAGGAGCGAACCGAGACAAGCATACTCGTTCAGGAAGCCTTCAAGCATCTCTCGCCCAAAGATGCCGCATGTGTGCAACTGCACTATGGGGACGGTTTTACATACGAGCAGATTGGGCAGATCGTCAATATTTCGGCGGAGGCGGTACGCAAACGCGTTTCGCGCGGCGTTGAAAAGTTTCGCAAGGTCTATGCTCAGGAGAATCCGCTGGTACGCTCTACTGCTAGCATCAGGCCAAGCAGTGCGTTAAATAAGCAGTGAGATGGTGAGTGTATGTTATGAATATGTTACTTCAAATATCTTTTTTCTTACGTTCATCTTATAAAATGCTATTTTCAAAAAATGTTAGTCAGGGAGGACAAGAGAACAGCATATGAAACACCCAACTGACGACATACTACTCGCCTATGTTCGCAATCAGCAAGGTCAATGGCAAGCAGATACACGCGAACATCTTACAAGCTGCCTAATCTGTAGTAGGCGATGTGCCGAATTAAAACATATAGGGCATACGATAGAAGACTGGACGCACGGCTATCAGAAAGACGCAGCATATGCGACGGTATCGAAACGTGTCTTGCGCAATCTGCATACTGCGCAATCTGCACGTACCAAAAGTTCCTTGCGCCCAAGAATCCATTTATCTGTGGTCATGGTTTTTGCGGCACTATGTCTCATAGTGCTTGTTGGCTTCACAGCTCAACTTACAGGAAGTTTTGCCAGTCCCTTTAAGTGGAGTTCCTTGCCGTTGTTGCCTTCACATATGACTGTCAACACGCCACAACCACCAACAGCCACCCCTGCTATTACTACAGGGAGTGCAGGCAATGCCATTACGGCTACTATCAAAACCAATTGTACAACCGATGCAGATGTCAAGGAACACCACTTACATATCTGCGGTAGTAACTTTACTCCAGGCGGTTCTGTAGTCATCGCGTATACCCTTATCGACGGCAAAATCAAGAAACATGATGTACAAGTTGATGAAAATGGTGCATTCATTGACATATTGAGAATAAATAGCTGTAACGACATACCTACCGCTATTGACGCGACGAATACGAAAGATAGTCGGCAGACCGTTCATTACGATAAGTATATCGAATTTGGAAACTGCTAGTCTTTGGAAACAACAAACACATGAAACGAAAGCTAGAACTTCGCAGCTCTCGTTCGGAAGGATAGAAGAACATGGTACGACAGTGTGCATGGTGTCTGCGACTCATGAACAATGCAGGAGAGCATCTCTCACCAGCACCACTGCCCAAAATCTACGACGCGACACATGGAATATGTAGTGTATGTGGAGTGCGGTGGATGGAGCAGGCAATGGGGACACAGGATACAGGCGAGTTTTTTTTCCAATTGCAAACACAGAACAATGCGTCACCTTCCCTTACAGAACAAAAAACGCCAGCAACGATATAAGAACAAGAGAAAGAGCGACTCAAACGGTTTTGCCGTTTGAGTTGCTCTTTCTCTTGTTCTTATAGAAACTGTTGGATGAGGTTGTTCACTTCGTCGGGTTGCTCTTGCTGCACCCAGTGACCGCTATCGGCGATACGCCGTACCTGTATCTTTGGCACCCATTGCTCAAGGTTGTGGGTCAGGGCGATATCGAGGGCCACGTCTTGCTCACCCCATATCAAGAGCGTTGGAGCTTGAATAACCGTCTGCTTGCTACTCCTCGTCGAACCAAAGTTGCCCCTACGAAAGACCTCACGATAGTAGTTCAGAGCGGCGGTTAATGCCCCTGGCTTGCTCATTGTTGCTTGATAGAGTAGCAAAAGGTCGGGTGGAAACTCCGCTTTCTGCACGGCACTCTGATAGATGGCGCGTCCTATCGCTTGTGCGTGGTTGGCACCGAGCAGAACTTCGGGCAACCAGGGAATTTGGAAGAAGAAAATATACCAGCTTTTCCTGAGTTGCTTGAAGGTACGAAGTTCGCGTTGCAACGCCCACGGATGCGGCGCGTTCAACACAATCAGGCGTTGCGTCATCTCTGGATACCTCATCGCAAAAGTCCATGCAAGGGCACCGCCCCAGTCGTGTCCAACGATAATCGCCTTCTCATATCCAAGCCCTTTAATCAAGCCTTCGATATCACGTAACAGATTGGGCACGTCGTACCCTGTACGCGGCTTATCGGTCTCATTATAGCCGCGTAGGTCGGGCGCAACAACGGTATAGCCCTGCTCCGCCAGAAAGAGAATCTGGTGCCGCCACGAATACCAGAACTCAGGGAAGCCGTGTAGCATCACGACTAAGGGACCTTCACCTTGAATGACATAATGCATGCGTATGCCATTGGTGATGATGTTACGATGCTGCCATGTCTCCGTTGTTGTTGCCATTACAAAAACTCCTCTTTTCCTAAAGAGAGATTGGGAACGGCACTCGTGCCGTTCCCAATCTCTCTTTAGGAAAACTATCCGTTTACAGCATCATCATACACGATGGCGCGTTTCACCTGCTCGATGAGATCGGTGACGGGAATACCACGCGGACATGCGTCGGCACAGTTGAAGATAGTACGGCAACGCCATACACCATCACGTTGTCCCAGAATGCCGAGACGCTCCTCGCCACCTTGATCGCGGCTATCGAAGATGAAGCGGTGCGCGTTGACAATCGAGGCTGGCCCAACCCAATCGGGATTGCCCCATACAGACGGACACGATCCGGTGCAGGCACCGCATAGGATACACTTGGTACCCTCGTCGAAGCGAGCGCGTTCCTCGGCACTTTGCAGTCGCTCCGTCCCCGGCTCGTTATCATATGTAATCAGATACGGCTTGATTGACTTGTACTTGTCGAAGAATGGATCCATGTCTACCACGAGGTCACGAATAACTGAGAAGCCCAGCATTGGCTCAATCGTCACCTTGTTGCCAACATCGCGCATCAACACCTTACAGGCGAGACGGTTGCGCCCATTGATACGCATGGCATCGGAGCCGCATACGCCGTGAGCGCATGAGCGACGGTAGGTTAACGTGCCGTCCATATTCCATTTGACGGTGTTCAGTGCATCCAACAAACGATCAATCGGGTCTGCCTCAACGCGATACTCCGCCCAATATGGCTTACTGTCCCGTTCGGGGTCATAGCGTTTGATACGCATCAGTACGTTCATGTTAATATATTCTCCTCTAGTATTTGCGCTCTTTGGGCTTGAATATCGGGTCATCGACCAGAATCACGTCTTTGTAGTCCAGGCGAACATCGTGTACAGTCTCACCCTTGTAGGCAAGCGTATGTTTGAGCCAGTTCACATCGTCGCGCTTCAGATAATCGAGACGGAAATGTGCGCCGCGACTCTCGGTACGCGCCAACGCCCCATGCGTTGTGGCTTCGGCGCAATCGAGCAGGAAGCCAAGTTCAATTGTTTCGACGAGTTCTGTGTTGAAACGCTTGCCCTTATCCTGAATCTGCACCTTGCTGTACGCATCTTGTAGACCATCGAGTGTGTCCAGAGCATGACGTAGACCTCGGTCGGTGCGCTCAACCATCACTCTTTCGTCCATCTCGTTCTGCATCTCGCTACGAATGCGTGCGGCAGACTCACCGCCCGTCGAGCTATAGAGACGATCAACAAGTTCACGCGAGTAGGCTTCTGGGTCGGGCGGCAAAGGTGCGTGATCGTTCTCTTTAATGAACTGTGCCATGTGTTTGCCCGCGCGTCGCCCGAACACAATCAGGTCCACCAGCGAATTCGTGCCAAGTCGGTTCGCGCCATGCACCGAGACACATGCGACCTCACCTGCGGCGTAGAAGCCAGGTGAAACCGTCCACTGGGGATCGAGAACAACGCGTGCATCGGTATCGGTTGGAATGCCACCCATCGCGTAGTGTGCTGTGGGTTGAATCGGCACTGGTTCCGTGATTGGCTCGACGCCGAGATAGTTACGCGCAAAATCGGTGATATCTGGCAACTTCTCAGCAATTTTTTGTGCGCCGAGGTGTCGCACGTCGAGGAAGACGTAATCTTTGCCATCAACGCCGTTGCCGTCTTTGATCTCTTGCACGATACTGCGCGATACAATGTCGCGTGGTGCGAGGTCCTTCAGTGTCGGCATGTAGCGTTCCATGAAGTACTCACCCTTGCCATTGAGCAGCTTTCCGCCTTCGCCACGCGCCGCCTCACTTAGCAGGACGCCCACTTTATAGATGCCCGTCGGGTGGAATTGATACATCTCCATATCCTGCAGAGGAATACCACGTCGATACGCGACCGACATACCATCGCCCATACACGCGAAGGCGTTACTGGTGACGCGCCATGCACGTCCATAACCACCCGTTGCAAACAAAACTGCTTTGGCATGGAAGGTGTGTATCTCGCCTGTACGAATCTCTAGCGCAACTACGCCACACGCCTGCCCATCGTTCATTAACAGGTCGAGCATGAGATATTCGTTAAAGAAGCGTACCTGATTCTTGATTGCGCTCTGATACATCGTCTGAAGAATCATGTGGCCTGTACGGTCGGCAGCGTAGCAGGAACGGCGCACTGGTCCCTCACCGTAGTTACGCGTGTGCCCACCGAAACGGCGCTGGTCGATGCGACCATCAGCGGTACGGTTGAAGGGCAAACCGCGATGCTCAAGCTCGTATACAGCGTCGATAGCCTCGCGTGCGAGAATTTCCGCCGCTGGCTGGTCTACCAGATAGTCGCCGCCCTTCACAGTATCGTACATGTGCCACTGCCAGTGGTCTTCTTCCTGATTGCCAAGTGCAGCGGCAACACCGCCCTGTGCAGCTCCAGTATGTGAGCGCGTGGGGTAGACCTTTGTCAGAACCGCAACGCTGGCGTTGGGTAGCTGCATCGCTGCCATCAAACCAGCACCGCCGGAGCCAACGATAATCACATCAAACTTATGGTACATAGTAAAATCCTTACTAGGGCACCCGCAAGGGGATGCCCCTCCCATATGACATTACGTCATAGGCTTACTCGTGTATGGGAGGGGCATCCCCTTGCGGGTGCCCTGTTGCCCATCTTGTGTTTACCTTGGAGTACATGCAGGGCCGAGTGCGCCAGTGTGCTGGAAGGTAATGAGTGTAATGGTACCTAACATAAAAAAGACAAGCAATAAGACCGCCGAAGTGGACAGCAACGCAAGGCGCGGGCCGCGTGCGCGTACATAGTCGTCGATTACGACGCGCAACCCATTCATGCCGTGAGTGAGGCCAAGTGTGAGCAGGAGCCAGTCGAAGAGTCGCCACAGCGGATTATCGTAACGCATTGCCACAAACTGATAGGTTGTACAATGCACATCGTTGGTCACATGCATAATGAACAGGTGGATGATTACGAGAAAGATTAGTACCACGCCAGAAACACGGAAGTAGTACCAGGAAAAGGTCTCGAAGCCGCCGCTTGTCGGGCGTGGACCGCGACCGGTCGATACACGTAACATAAATACAATCTCCTCTTATTACAATTTCAACGTTCTCATCAATGTCCAGAAACGCTACTCGTAGGTACATGTGTAAACCAGTAGAGGCCGGGGACAATCACAAAGTAGGACATTGGCAAGAACACAAGAATCGTGAGCGCGAGAACACCTATGAACATCGCACGCTGATAGCGTGCGCCCTTACGCCAGAAGTCAATGAACATGATACGTACACCGTTGAAGGCATGGAACAGCACCGCTCCAATCAATGCCAGCGAGAGCAAACGAACAATGAACTGATCGAAAAACGCAATACCATCATCGTAGACCAGTGGCCCGAAGCCGAGCAACGACACATCGACGATATGGATAAATAAGAACAAGAGAATGCCGAGTCCTGTCACGCGGTGCAGTAGCCAGGACCACATGCCGGATTGACCTTTGTACATCTTTTCCTCAATTCTGGAGGTAGGAGAGAGATGGGGTAGAAGATGGGCAAGAAAATAGCACGGCACCCCATCGTGCCTTCCTAGCCAAGTTACTTGATATTGCATATTTATTATACGTCAAGGTGTACAGTGGCGCAAAGGGGGAATGTATTGACGAAAAATATTTACAGCGCGCGACAGCGAACTGTAAATATTTTTCGTCAATACATAAAACGCTCAAAAACACTTGCCAAAAACACTTGAAATTTGCGCGAAAATAGTGTACACTTTATGAGTAATAAATTTTCCAGAGAAAATATCTCGACGCCAAAAGCGTCGTTTTAGAGTGGGTTGTGTTTCGCCCTTGCATAGGCAGACCGTCGAGGTATGTGCAAGGGTGTGTAGGCATAACCCACTCTTTTTTGTTGTCTCTCATATATGCTATACTGCAAATAAAGAATTAGAACAAATAACCCTTTGGTATCTCTATAAGGAGCCTTCCATGATTCTCTCTCGTTTGAGGAATCCAATACTTGTACCTGCCCTTCTGCTTACTGCATTGCTATTGTTAGCAAGCTGTGGTGGTAGCAGTACACCTTCAGTACAGACAAAGCCAACACCGACCCCTTCACCAACGCCAACGTTAGGGCAAGGGCAACAGATATTGAACACAATGGCGAACAAGCTGAATACGGCTAAGACGCTACATGGGATCTTCGATCTGACCATTTCAGGACAAACTGTGAGCGGAGATGCAAATACTGAGGTGTGGAATGCGACACCAAATAAAAACCGGACTGTTGTGCTACAATCCTCGATAACGCAACTGACAACGGGAACCGTCAATGTCACCGACGGTAAGCAGCAGTGGCAATACGACCCCGCGCAAAAAGTGGTCTATACTGGCCCAGTCGTTGCTACTACAGGGACGCCAACTGGTGGACAGGGCGGCGTGGGGAGTAGTGGTACACAAGGCAACCAGAGCCTCTTTCTGCTCAACCTTGTGCAAAGCGTCTTTACGCAAAGCGATGGTACGCTGAAATCCTCAAATGCTACCGTCAATGGACACAGTGCCTACGATATCCACGTTGTGCCTTCAACGAGCGGTACTAGTACGGGAACGCCAGCAAGCTTTAGCTATACAGGCGAAGTCTACATCGACAAAACGACGCAACAACCCGTGCAGGTCAACCTGGACATTCAAGGCGTGGGCAACGTTGTACTGAACATACCTACACTCGAACTGAGTCAGTCCATTCCTGCCAGCACCTTTACCTTTGTCGTTCCGCAAGGCGTCAAGGTGCTACCATTCTCGCAACTTAGCGCAACGCCCAGTTCTGGTAGTGGCACGCTCACGCTCGTACAGGCGCAACAACAGGCGGGCTACCATCTCCTGAGCATTCCAGCAAGCCAGAGCGAGTACACGCTCAACGGCGTCAACGCCCTCGGTGCCCCCGGCAACCAGATATACACCCTCAATTACATGAAGGGTAATACCACTATCACGATTGCCGAGGGTAAACCACTCGCTAATCTTCCTGGCTCCGGTCAGTCAATCAGCATTCGTGGCACCACCGCGACTGTTTCGACTACTGCTGGTAACACCACGCTGGTCTGGACAGAAAAGGGCGTTGGTATTCGTATTACGTCAAGTCTGAGCAGTGATCAGGTTGAGAGCATTGCGAAGAGTCTAGCGTAACGCATTAGGAAAGAAAACATGAATGGAGATAGCAAGCGTGCTTGCTATCTCCATTCATGTTTTCTTTCCTAATGCGTTACTTCTTGCCCCTCAATCCATCTCAAATTGGGTTTACGAGCGGCTAATGCTTGGTCAAGTCGCCCAACGACAGTGGTGTGTGGTGCTGTGCGGACGATTTCGGGGTTTGTACGCGTCTCCTCGGCGATCTGGTGCATGACGCTGACGAAGTTATCGAGCGTTTCGCGTGTCTCCGTCTCGGTTGGCTCGATCATTAGAGCCTCGTGGACGATCAACGGGAAGTACACCGTTGGCGCATACATGCCGAAGTCGAGTAAGCGTTTGGCGATGTCGAGGGCGGTCACGTTGTGTTCGTCCTTCTGTCGCTGTGCCGTCACCACAAATTCATGCTGACATGTCTGAGGATAGGCCACATCGTAGTCTGCCGCTAACTCATGTTTAAGATAGTTGGCGTTGAGAATGGCACTCTCGGAGACATGCTTGAGACCGTCGGGACCATTGCTACGCATGTAGGTGTAGGCACGTACCAGAACACCAAAGTTGCCCAGGTTAGCACGCACCTTACCAATGGATTGTGGACCCATATCTTGCCAGAAGTACGTTCCATCCTCATTTTTTGCGGGCATTGGTCCTGGCAAGAATGGTACGAGATGAGCATTTACACCAATCGGACCCGCACCAGGACCACCACCACCATGTGGCGTACTACACGTCTTGTGCAGGTTGAAATGTACAACGTCGAAGCCCATGTCGCCCGGACGCGTGATGCCAAGTACAGCATTAGCGTTCGCACCATCGTAGTACAACTGTCCTCCAACCTCGTGTACCATTTGCGCGATCTCGGCGATGTTGGCATCGAACAGGCCGAGCGTGTTAGGATTGGTCATCATAATCGCGGCTATATTCGCACCATTTGACTCTAGCAACATCTTTAGATGCTCCATGTCGATGCCGCCCGTTTGCGCGTCGCTCTTGACCTCAACTGCCTTATAGTCGGCAAGGGTTGCGCTCGCGGGATTGGTACCATGCGCGTTATCGGGAATTAAGACAAGGTTACGGTGCCCCTCACCCTTACTTTGATGATGAGCTTTGATGAGCATAAGACCTGTCAATTCGCCATGCGCTCCTGCCGATGGTTGCAGCGTTACACGCGTCATACCCGATATTTCCGCCAGATATTGCTCTAACTCGTACATGAGTTGAATTGCACCCTGCACTGTGCTTTCAGGTTGCAAGGGATGAATATGCGCGAAACCAGGGAGAGCTGCCATATCCTCATTCAACTTGGGATTGTACTTCATCGTGCAGGAGCCAAGCGGGTAGAAGCCTGTATCAACGCTGAAATTGCGCTGTGACAGGTGCGTATAATGGCGCACCACCTCGATTTCGCTTACCTCTGGCAACGGCGCGGGTGTCTCACGTAACAGACTAGAGGGAATCATTTCGTCTAGCGACTCTGTAGGGACATCCATTGCTGGTAGTGTCGCGGCACGGCGTCCCGTTGCCCCTTTTTCAAAAATCAAGCTCTCTACGCTCATACGTGTACCCTCTCAACTTCCTTAGGTGTAGACACAGCAACCTCTTGTAGCACAGCGACCAGCGCGTCGATATCTTCTCTTGTGCGCGTCTCTGTGACACAGAACAACATATAGTTCTCCATATTGTCATAATCTGCACTCAACGAATAACCGCCGATGATACCAGCTTGCTCGAAATGTTGTTGTAGTTGGATTGCGCTAACAGGTAGCTTCACCACAAATTCGTCATAAAATGGACTCGTGAAGGCGGCTTCAAATCCTGGTAGAGCGGTAATCTGGCGGAATGCGTAGTGTGCTTTTTGCAGACATAGCTCGCCTAACTCGCGGAAGCCCTGCTTGCCGAGGGCAGCCATATAGATGGTCGCGCCCACAGCCAACAACGATTGATTGGTGCAGATATTCGAGGTAGCGCGTTCGCGGCGAATGTGTTGCTCGCGCGTCTGCAACGTTAGCACATAGCCCGTCTGTTTCTTCTCGCCCTCTTCGACGGTCTGCCCCACGAGTCGCCCAGGCAATAAGCGCATAAATTTCTGTTTTGCCGCCATAAAGCCGAGGGCAGGGGCACCATAGCTCATCGTATTGCCAAAGCTCATTAGTTCGCCAACGGCGATATCGGCACCATATTCGCCTGGTGCCGCAAGAATGCCAAGCGAAGCAGGTTCAGTGATGGTTGTCACGAACAATGCCTTGCCTTTGTGCGCGATACGTTCGATAGCGCGAACATCCTCAACACAACCAAAGAAGTTCGGTTGCTGCACAATCACGGCGGCAGTCGTTGCACTTACAGCCGCATCGAGAGCAGCGATTGGTGTCACGCCGTTTTGTGTCGGCACCTCTTTAATCTGGAAACCACGCGCGAAGGCATACGTATGTAGTACACGGCGGTACTGCGGATCAACGCCCTCCGAAATCACAACCTCGCCGCGTCCACCAGGACCAAGTGCCATCAAGACCGCCTCGACTAGTGCCGTCGAGCCATCATAGAGCGAGGCATTGGCGATGTCGAGACCAGTGATTTGACACACCATCGTCTGAAATTCGTAGATCGCTTGCAACATGCCCTGACTGACCTCCGCTTGATAGGGAGTGTAGGAGGTTACAAACTCTGAGCGACGTTGCAGGTGTGGCACCACGCTCGGAATAGCATGATCGTAGGTACCTGCGCCAAGAAACGAGATAGTTGTATCAATATCTTTATTTTTCGCCGCCATTCGTGTGAGCAAGCGTTTAAGGTCAGGTTCCGCCATTGCCTGTGGTAGATCGAGTGGACGCTCCAGCCGCACATGCTCTGGCACCGTCGTCAGCAGGTCTTCCATGCTAGAGAGGCCGAGCCGCTCTAGCATAGCCTGCTGCTCTTCGGACGTATTCGGTACATAATGCATAAAAAATGCTCCCCTTCGAGAATCGTTGTCTAGCCAAGCCCCTATTTCGTCAGATAACGTTTTACGAATGAACAAGGGGAGTCGCTACGACAATATAAAGACACATAGTTCTGGCAGCTATGTACAGGAGAACTATGTTACTTATCTTGAATGTAGACATTTTCATTATATCCCATCGGAAGGGCAAACATCCAAGAATGCATGGTGTATTGGGAATGGACAAACTCTGGTAGGGACCGATTTATCACGTCCTTGTTCGGGAATTGATTGCTCACAAGGACGTGATAAATTGGTCTCTACAGGCATGTTGCCGCCACATTCGGTGCTACAATATCTATAATAAACATTTTCATTATAGAGCGGAAGGACAAATTCCAGGTTATGACACATCTTTACCTTATTCGTCATGGAGAGGCAACCACGCAGATGGGGAAGTCACTACATGATTACGGCTTAACCCCCATTGGCGTGCGACAGGCGGAGAGACTGCGCAACCGTTTAGCGGCAACAGGCGAAATCGCGCCGGACGTATTTATCGCCAGTACGCTACCACGAGCGCGTCAGACGGCACAGATTATCGCACCCGCATTTCGAGAGATGCCAATTATCTTCGACGACGAGGTACAAGAACTACATCCAGGCGAAGCAGAGAATATGACAGTAGATGAGTTCCGTAAGAAATTTGGCGGCTACAATCTGGACCAAAATCCCTTTCATCCCGTTTCGCCCGGAGGCGAAACGTGGGGTCAGTTCATTTTACGTGCAGGCTCGGCACTGCATCGTATCATTACCGAGCACGATGGCAAAAACATTGTCGTAGTGTGTCATGGCGGTATAATCGACGCCTCGTTTATCTACTTCCTCAACATGGATACATTGCGTCTACCTGAAGTACGTTTTGACACGCGCAACGCCTCCATCACCTATTGGAGCAAGACAGCACCCTTTGAGAACAGGAAACCACGCTGGCGACTCGTGCGCTACAACGACGATATGCATGTGCGTGGCCTCGAAGAAAACTTCGATATTCCGTGGCAAGAGATGCCTCTACCACCCTATCAGAAATGGTTCGAGGCAGGACGACCACAATCCTCACAATCTCCCGCCGAGAAATAAATAAGAGGTGCAATAAAATTGGGCGATGCCCAGTTTTATTGCACCTCTTGAATATTCACCTGCTTATTGCTTGCGGACACAATATAGTCATTGTTGGGAGACCATGCGACGACACGTATCCATGCATTTTGCTCCGCATATGTCTTAACATGCTTCCCCGTAAGCGCATTCCATATCTGCACAGTTGTATCATCGCTACCAGAAACGATGCATGCGCTATCAGGCGACCACGCAAGTGTCTTGACTGCCGCTTGATGCCCTGTATAAATGCAGAGAGTAGCCCCGTTCTGAGCATTCCATATGGAAACCGTACTCTCTTGACCAGCCGAGGCGATGTATTGACCATTTGGAGACGATTGAGTTGCATACACAGGGCCAGTATGACCGCGATACGTTTGAGCTATCGTACCATTGAACGCATCCCAAAGTTGTACGGCACCATCAAAACTCCCTGATGCGATTATTGAGTTATGTGGCAACCAGGAAACCGCAAAGATGCGATATTGGTCAGTATACGTATAGATATGCGCTCCACTTAGAGCTTCCCAGACCTGTACTGTACTATCGCCAAAGTCGCCACCCGATGCGATAAAGCGGCTATCAGGCGACCACGCGATATTACGCACGAAACGTACATGTTCGCTATAGATATATTGAGTTGCGCCAGTTTTTGCGTTCCAAACATGCACTCTACCATCGGTATCACCCGACGCGACAGATGTGCCATCGGGCGACCATGCGACCGAGAGAATGTAGTTATTGTGAGCAGTGTAGACAAGAGAGGTTACGCAAGTATGGGCGTCCCACACCTGCACTGTTTTATCGCGTCCAGCGGAGGCGACGAAATGACCATCGGGCGATATTGATAGCGCAAACACATTGTCGTTATGACCTGTGTAGTGCTGCATAATTAGTGTTCTCGTGGTCCCTCGGTTAGCAGATTGACAGCATGAGGCAATACAGGCAGGATGTATTCGAGGCATTCTTTGACAGCTTTTGGACTACCGGGGAGATTGATAATCAGAGTACGCCTACGTACACCAGCGACGCCACGTGATAACATTGCCATCGGCGTGTATTGTAAGCTGATTGAGCGCATCGCCTCCGCAATACCAGGAGCCTCGCGCTCGATAACCATAAGCGTCGCCTCTGGTGTGACATCGCGCGGTGCGAGTCCTGTACCGCCTGTGGTTAGGATAAGATTGAGGTGTTGCACGTCGCTCCATTCGCGCAAGACTGCCGTGATTGCGTCTGTCTCGTCAGGTACCACTGTTGCCGCACCTATAGTTGCTTCGGGAAGTTGTAGCGCGAGTGTACGGATATTTTCGCCGCTGGTATCTTGCCGCTCGCCTCTGGCTGCTCCATCGCTGATTGTCAGAATGCCAACCGTAATCATATATTCCTCAGCCTTGATCCGATATCTTTTCGTAGGGACCAGATTTATCGCGTCCGTTGCTCAATTTATTGAGCGAAATCTTTGTGAACCCTCTCCCCAAGCCGTGTTAAACGTGATCTCGCGTGATAAATCACGCAACGGACGCGATAAATCTGGTCCCTACGAATTGAGATAGATAGAAGCATATTATGCGGGTGGAGTGAGTTCGCGCATAAGTGCCCCGATCTGACGCCGTGAACCAAACACCCAGACTGTATATTCATCGGGCAAGTCCTCAACCTCGACGCCACAGTTCATCTCGGACGCAAGCTTGCGCACGATATCAAGAAATTGTCCGCGCTCTGGCACACTACGACTTTGCGTACTCAGCGCGAGTCGTCCGAGTCGTTCGTCGGGACTCAGAACCGCGTTTATGACCGCATTAAGTTGCTCCATGCCAAAAATGACCTGCAATGGCGGCAAATCCTTTGCCTGTACCACCACCGAAGCCTTTTTTCCACCCACACCCTCGCTATATTCCTCCTGCTCTTGCGTCAGGTCTACATAGACCGAACGCAACTGTTCGAGAACCAGCATACGCGCCTCTTCAGGTGCATCCGAGCGCGGGTGTACATAGGCCAGCAAATTATGCTCTGGATCAGAATAGATAAATGGATTTGAGGTCGCGGCACGGCGCCCACAATTGGGACAGGTAGCGACGTTGAGCATACCGGACAGAATGGTATAGCGCAATTGTGGGTCTTGCGCGGTATTGACATATTCGTAAGTGACTGCTGGAAAAGTTGTCCCACAGGGACAGGTAAATGTATGTGTATGTGAACGTGACATGATGACTATTTCTATGGTGCTTTCTGTAAAGAATTATGCTGCTTGCTATAATGAAAGTATATCATATAGAAACAGGAATGGCACACGAAATCATCTTCTTCGCCCCTTACTCTGTGATTTCGTGGAGAAGAGAAATTTGCCGCCCTGTCGCTCGATGAAGGCTTTGAAGTGCCCGTAGAATTCGTCGCGGTCCTGCATTGTAATCACGGAAACGGCGTCCGCTGTTTCGATAGCATAGGGATAGCCACCACCAGCGATGACCTCGGCGCGTACTGCATCCATCACCGATTCGAGTACACCATCGTCGATCATCCAGCGTGGGAATTCGAGGCGTGCGGGAGAATGCTTCGAGGTTGTTTGCAGGTAGCAAAATGCGACACTCTCTCTATACGGACCATAACTTTGCAGAATGTCGCCACGCGCACATAGCATGGCGGGTGTGCGGTCTCCCCATTGCAATTTTCCATTCCAGAGAAGCGCATCGTGAATTTTCTTGGTGTCGCGTAGCACTGATTGAGGCTTTGTTTCGTCGAGGCGCCGTAGCATCGTGATGATGTCGCGTGCATAGCTAGTGTCGATGTAGCCAATCAGCGGAATACGTAGCCGCTCCGAGGTTTCGAGCAGGGAGACTGCCGCGTTGACGTATTGCTCGCGGTACTGATTGGGCATGGTCAAGGCGAACGAGACGACCAGCGAGCCATCGAAGAAGACAACCGGACTGTGCGCGGGGTCATCTGGTTTACGCACGCTGGCAAAGTATTCCATCTGGCTACACAACGTCTCGACCTCTAACAGATGGCGGCGCATAGTCACCATCATATCAGAGTAGGGATAGCCATCCTGATCGTCCTTCGCCGCCCCCTGCTTTCCCTCGTCGGCTATGTCTTCTGGTGCCAACACCTCCATGCGTACATCCTTCGTATACGGTCGCCCTGGTTGATGTGGATTCGCAAACAGACCAACTTGTACCAGCGCGACGGGAATTGAGGCATCGCGCCACGGCATAAGCTGGCTACCATCGACGGCAAGCGTCATCACACCCTCAATACATTCCGCCCATTGGCGCGTTTGCTCATGATTGAGAAACTCGCGTCCAAAGGGAAAGATGGGGCCGGAATACTGCTGCTGCTCCGCATTCACTAACCAGCGATCAAACTCGATGCTTGGTCTGGCACCTGCTGTTAGTGTGCCTTCTGGCGGCAAGGCTGCTTCGAGTTGCTCACTGGACATATAGTCCTGATACAGCGTTTCGAGGGCATGCTGATACAACTTGAGTTGGTCGCTAAACGTGCCGTCGTAGAGCGCGAACTGGTTGCGTTTGGCGTTGAGTGCCGCCTGAAGTTTTCCTTTATGAAGCATAGTGAAGTAGCCGTTCCTGCTGCGCCTCTTCGTCGCTGACAATGCGTGTCTCGCCATGCTCTTTCGAGAGGCGTACAATACTATCCAACCCTTGCTCGAAGGTGTCGTCGTGACTGATGACCAGCAATTGATCGAAGCCGCGCACACGCCGTATCTGTTCCGCGAGGTTCATGCGCCGTAGCTCGTCCATATTCTGCGTCGGCTCGTCGAAGAAGGCGAGATTGAGCGTCGAGAGCTTCTTGAGCAGGGCAAGGCGAATCGAGAGTGCCGCGCTCATCTGCTCACCACCGCTCAACTGTGCGAACGTGCGGTTGGTACTTTGACGACGTAGCACAATTTCATAATCGTTCTGCCACGAAAGTTGAGCAGTGCGGTCACCCATAATCTCGCCAAAGATACGATTGGCCTCGGCAGAGATGTCGGCGAGCATCGCCTTCAAGACAAATGGTGCCGCCTCCTTGATATAGCCTCGGAACTGTATCATCATCGCGTTCAGGTCTTCGAGCGTCTGCTGCTCCTGTTGTGCCACCTTCAATTCTTCTAGCAACGCTTCGGCCTGAGTAATCTGTCCCACAAGCCTTTCCATATCGCGCTGGTTACGATCAATCTCACCTTTTAAGGCGGCAAGATTATTTTTCAGACGCTCGACCTCTTCATGAACCGCACTCAACTCGCGCTCATTGAAGGCAGCATCGGCATCGTGAAAGGCTTGCGACGCCACTTGTAGTTGCTCTACCGCCTGTGACGCTTTTCGCAACTGCTGTTGATAGGCACGTTCGCGTTCTGGTAGCTGGCGAGCCACATCCTCGTTTTTAAGGTAGTTCTTGTAGCCGCTTTCACTGCTCAAACGCCTTGCCTCTTGCTGAGTAATCAAGCTATCGAGTTCGCTATATGCAGCAAGTTGTGTGTCGAGTTGCGCTACCTGTTCCTGCATTTGCGTCAGGCGTTGCTCTTCGTCGTGCAACTTTTCTGTGTACAGGCTCTCTTGCTCGACAATGTGTTGTTGTGCCTTACTACGTGAACGTGGATCGTTTAGAGCTAGTAGCTCGGTCTCGGTCTGTTTGAGCAATACATCACTTCCCTTGAGTTCAGCGAGTTGTTGGCGTAGCTCGCTCAGGTCTACGTCGCCCTTCTCAATCTGTTCCTTATACGACTGCACCTGCTCGTAGAGACCAGGAAGTTCCCGTACCTGCTTATCGGCGTCTTTGCTCTCGTCATAACTTTTGCGTGTCGCGCTTATGGTGGCATCAAGCGTTTCAAGTGCAGTCAGTTCTTGTGTCAACTCCGTGATATCGGCCTCTAATCGGTCAATCTCGTTTCCAACGGGCTGCAAATGTTCTTTATAGCTCTCACGTCTATCAACATGCATAGCAAGTTTGCCAAGCCACTCGACATACTTCTCTATCTGTTGCTCTCGTTGTACTACGGTCTGCTTCTGTTGTAGCACGCTATCAAGTTCGGCATGCTCAGTTGTCAGCAAAGTATCAAAGTATGACTCAAGGCTCACCATACCAAGTTGCTGAATGTTCAGGCATCTCTGATGCAAGAGAGGGCATTGTCCACCAGCGGATTGCGCTCGTGACTTGACATAGCCTTCGATGTTGCCTTCGAGTTTGTTTTGACGAGCGGTCAACTCTTCGCGTTGCGCGACCAGCACAGGTTTCTCTTCGGCATCCTGGCGATGCTCCTCAATCTTCTCGATGTTGATCTCGACCTTGCGTAGTTTCTCGGCTATCTCATCGCGGTCACGCTGTTTGCTGCTCAGGTCGTCGCGCTTCTGTTGCACCAGTTTCTGCTTATTCTTGCGCTCACTGCTCTGCACCTGCAATTGGGAAAGCGTCTCGCTCAACTCATGTACGCGCTCAGCCAACGGTTGTAGAGGCTTGATAAGAGCGATGCGCTGCTCTCGTTCGGCCTGCTGTTGTCTGTATCCGTCAATGGTGGCACGGAGGCGCGTACCCTCCTTCATGACCGTATTGTAACGCGTCACTCTGTCTCTGAGGTCGTCGCGTCTCCGTTCGAGTTCGCTCTGCTGCTCCACCAGCGTCACAAGTTCTTCGACACGCCGTCGGGCGACAGCAACTTCCTCTAAGCGTTGTTGTAAATTTCGTTGCTCGGCCTCACTTTTGGCCTTTCGGGTCTGCACCTGCCTTTGTTGGTCAAGGAGCTTGTTGCGTTGCTGCTCATCTCTGCGTAAATTAGCGAGTGCCTGTTCCGCCTGTTGATACTGCTGAAAATTTCCAAGGCTAGCGGTAACGATATCCTGCGCGGTTTGTGCCTCTTGCAACAGCTTCTCATCGCGCCCAAGCAGAAGTTGCGCGTTCGTGTGTTCCGTTTGGCTGGTATTAAAGACTTGTTTCAACTGCTCCAATTGATACTTTTGTACGTTGAGTGCTGCTAGCCGCTCTTCGTTATCTGAACGCTGCTGTAGCCAGAGATTTTCCTGTTGCTTCTGCCGTTCGTCGCGCTGGCGTGCGGTTTCGAGAGCAGTGCGCCAAGCGTCCAGTTCGCTCGTCCGAAAGGTGAGTTCGTTAATTTTGATGTTCTGCGCCGCCACCTGCTCTTTATAGTAGTGCTGCACCTGTAGCAAATATTCGGCGGACGTTTTGTAGTCCTCGATTTGCAGCAGGGCGTCGAAGGTCTGTTTGCGTTTGCTGGGAGTCTCAAGAAAAATAGCGGTGAATGTTCCCTGTGGCACGCCAAGCGCGTCTTTGAAGAGCGACTCTAGGGGGCGTTCGCGGTCAATGCCAAAGAGGTCGTGCAGACGATCCTGCATATCTGCCCCCTGCTCAAGACGTTCGCTAGCCTCTTCATCGGTCATGAACCAGCGTGCGCCAGAGCCACAACGCCGCTCCACGATGTAGGGACGATCATCACTCCCAATCAGATGCACAACGATACGTCCGTACTTCTCGCCCTCGCGCACAAATTGATCCTGCTTATAAGGAAGGTGATTGAAGAGGGCATAGCCAATGGCCTCGACCAGCGTTGTCTTACCAGCACCGTTGGCTCCACTAATTGCAGTGGTGCCACGCCTGAAATCGACCTCGACCTTCTTGTAGCTCTTGATATTCTCTAACTCGACACGTGTAATGAGCATAGGGATTCGCCTTCCCTCTCTACGACAGCATGGCGCACTACGACAGGGCTTCATGCAAAAATAAATATATTCTCCCAGTGCGCTATTCCAAAAGTGTGTATGAAAGATGGAAATACGCATGCTGATTATAACATGAATGGGGAAAATGGCAATGTTATAATGAAGTGTCTATTTCTTTCCGTACAAGATGTACAAAATTCGGAGCGTGTTGTGCAAGAGTATCTAGTACTTGCGTTAGGGTTCGCGCGGGGTTATGAAGTGCTTTTGCCTGCTTTATAACGGTTTGCATCATCATCTCAGGGTTAAGGTAAAATAAGTTGACGAGAAATTTGTCAATTGTTTGTGCCTCAATCTTATACTTCACAAGAGACTCCGGCGGAAAATCTTTTATATTCTGAGTTACTATTACCTGTGCTTCAATTACTACTGCTGCTGCCAACACATGTCTATCTTTTTCATGATTAGTCATCGCTGGTATCAAAGATTGGTAATCAGTAACAGTTGCATAAGGAAAGCTTTGCCTCATCATGTCCACAAGGTGTTGAGCTTTATCTATAGGCATACCTTTTTCAATATGATTACGCCGAACCTCTTCTAAAATGTCATCTGAAAACTGCACTCTGTATAAACCCGCACGCGCCGCACGCAAAAGCGTATCACGTGGTGCTGCTGGGAAAAGAACACAAGCATCCAACACAGCCTTAAATGACGACATGTGTACATATGCCTCATCTTTCAATTATTGTCACAGAAATCACTCGTCATATAGACCCAACTCTTCACTCAAACGGGTAAGCTCATCAAGTTTTCGATCTTGCTCAGCCTCGTAACGCTTTTTATATTCCATAAGCGTGCCAAAACGAATACGTCTATGTGTCCCTACTACGTTAAAGGGGATTTTCCCCTCTTCAAGCAACTTGACGAAGTATGGTCGTGACACATTCAGTATATCCGCTGCTTCTTGAGTCGTCAATTCTTTGTTGATTGGCACGACACTAATAGCACGTCCACGCATCATGTGATAGATGATTTGGCGCAACACTTGAAAAACAGAGAGCGGTAACTCTATCTCTTCTCCGTCTGGTCCAATCAAGCGAGGACGACGCTTCTCTTGCTTCAACGCATCTTCGATTTTCTTGAGTGCAGGGCGCTCACTTTCACTAGCCGTGATTGGCTCTCGTTCTATTACCGACATGTGAAACTCCTCTTTGTCTTGTTACTCTAATGTTATGTATGCTGTGTATATCTTGTATGCTATGTATATTATGAATAATACACGACAATCGAAATAAACGCAATATCCGAAATAAACGAAACAGGAATCGTCTGGATAACGCACCATACCCAAAATCAGTAGAGTGCAACTATTGATACTTAGAACCGTTGAGAATAGTAAGTATTATGAATGCTACTGATTCACCAAACCTGATTCGACGATTTTTCGTAGGGGCCACATTTATGGCGTCCACCGCTCAATTCATTGAGCGAAATCCTTGTGAACTCCTTCTACAAGACGTATCAGGCATAATCTCGCGCGATAAATCGCACACGGACGCGATAAATCTGGTCCCTACGAATGATTGGTGAACGATTACATAGAAATGATGGGAGAGGTATGAATGGCTAAGGAGCCGGAAGCGAAAAGTCGTATTTGGAGAGAAAAACTGGTAGGGGTATTGCCTACCGTCGGTCAATTTGGAATACTCGTCGCTGTTGCAATTGCAATTCTTCGACTTACTCCCTTTACATCAGACATGTTGACGGCTTTCTGGACGGGCAGCGATCTACCACGGAGCCACTGGCCCACGGCGCTCTTAATTCAGCGTACCTTTGCGCAGGATTCCCGGTTGCCGCTCTGGAATCCCTATTATGCAGGAGGGCAACCACTCGCTGCTGACCCACTCGCTGCTCTCTTCTACCCACCAACACATCTGGTTCACTTTTTCTCGTTGCGCGACTACTATGTTATATTGATTACGAGCCATCTAGTATTTGCAGGGCTAGGTATGTTGCTGCTGGCACGTCGTGCATTGAGTTTGCCGCGTCTCCCTGCTCTGGTAGCGGCGATTGCGTTCATGGCAACACCCCGTTTGATTGGTCATCTTGGTGCTGGACATATTACGATTGTGCAAACAGTCGCGTGGTTTCCGTGGCTCGCTCTTGCATGTTGGGCAACGATACGAGAGCCGAGCCGCTGGGGTGTGGCACTTGGGATTTGCTTCGCAATGACGTTGCTGGCTGGACATCCACAGATTGCATACTATGGACTTTTGATGACTGCAGGATTGGCAGCATGGCTTCTCATACGACGTTGGTGGACGAGCGGATGGCGGTCAATGCTCAAATCTATCGCAGGTTTAGTGAGTGCTAGCGTAGTTGGTGTCCTGGTCGCTGCAGTCTTCCTGCTACCATTAGCCGAGTTTACAGCCTATTCGACGCGCCAGACAGAGGTAAAGTCGCGTGACAGCTATCCGCTATTGGACTTTCTCAAACGGCTCTTTATTCAACCAGCACCGCAAGGTGTTCCTTGGGAAGTCATGCTCACACCTGGACTGGCGGTACTTGCTCTCGTTGCGATTGCATTCGTACTACGCTGGTACAAGACGTGGCCTCTACTGCTTGGTATCGTCCTTGTCGCTGGACTAGCAATGGGTGACTCTTCGTCACTCTACATTGTTGCCACACATATATTGCCCAGCTTCGACCGTTTTCGTAGCCCTGCCCGTATCTGGTTCGTGGCACTTGTCCCCATAGCTCTGCTTGCAGGGCTTGGCACCGATGCACTACGACAAATAGTACAGCGGAGATTTCAACGCGGCTCATTGACGTTTGGTCTGCTCGCCGTTCTTGTCGTCGCAGGTACGCTCATACCGATGGATTGGAGCTATACAAAAACAGGCAGTGTAACCGATGTAACCACGCCTTCTCAACTAGCACGTACAGCATCGCAGTTAGCGGATAGTGGACGAATTTACGACGTGCAGGATGATAATATCTCTCAGGCAACTGCTGTGCTACTACAAACACGCCTTGCCAGTGGTTGGAATCCGCTTATGATTCAGTCCTACGTTGAGTATATTCATAGTGCTGGAGATTATGATATTGCTGGCTACCAGTTACATATTCCGAGCGCTGATGGTCCTCAAGTTCAACCCAAGGCAAAGCTACTCGGCTGGATGAACGTGAGCGTTGTGATTTCGCGGCGACCGATGACCGACCCGCATCTTGCATTTATGGAGAAAGTAGATAACGTATACATCTATAAGAACACACTCGACGCTGGTTCCGCGTATCTCGTTAGTCCCGCCTCGAATGGCTCGGTTCCTTCGCTCGACGCTATGCAAAAACTTAACATTCCCGTACATACCGTAACGCAGACGCCAGAGCAAGAGACATACACCTTCACGAGCAACACACAGGCGTATCTCGTACTCGCCGAACCCACATTCCCTGGCTGGATTGCTAGATTGGATGGCAATATTGTATCGCCCCAAATCGTTGCGAAAGTGTTGCCAGCAATCAAAGTCGGCCCCGGTACTCACACATTGAGTTACAGTTACGCGCCATCATCTGTCCGTATCGGTGCTGTACTTTCAGGAATTGGTCTGCTTGCACTGCTCGCATGGCTCGTGGTCATAGCGTTTTGGAAGCCACGTAGACGCCAGACAATCACGGAGGAAGATGGAGAGGAAGGTGTTGAGGAACCCGTAGGGGCTATTATTCATAACGCCCTCGTACCCATTAACCATGTATACAGAGATTGAGAGCGGCAACAATAAAGACAAAACGTTGTAAATGAGGAAAAGGGCGTAATAAATTATAGCCCCTACAGGTTCCTTATCAATTATGTAAGCAATATATTACGCGAAAAACTGCTGTACCTGCACGGGAAAATTCGGTACGACTCGTGATGGTAGAGTTTGTTCACCGCTAAAAACCCCAGATGAGCGATATACTCCGTCCTCTAAGAGCAGCACTTCTATTGTATGCGCCTTTGGCTCGGCAATCCAATACTCTTGTACGCCTGCTTGAGAATAGGCTACGTATTTTCGATGCCTGTCATGAATGGCTGTGCTGGGAGAAGAAATCTCTATAGCGAGGTCAGGGGCACCAATCACACGCGCTTCTGTGATTTTTCCCAGGTTATCGTTAAGAAGCACAAACACGTCAGGTTGGACGACAACGTTATATGCCACTTCAACATCTCTCGGTCCCATATACACATGCCCTAAGCCAGCCAAGCGTACATGTACAGTCAGGTAATAGAAAAACCAGCCAGTAGCATCCTGATGGGGGCCTGTAGGTGCAGGAGCCATGTTGTAAAGCACTCCATTTACAATTTCATATCTCTTCCCATCATCAGGAAGTGCTGCATAATCGTCATAGGTCCAATGACCTTGCTTTGGGCCTATAACCCAATCAGCAGGAGTGACTATATCATCTTGGCTGTGTGTTGTTGCCATTATAGCAATCCTGCCTTTCGTGTAGTTCTCTATCAGAAGGGATAGTGGTTTTCTGCACATAGTATATCATGCTCTGGAATGAGAAAACACTTATGCATTGTTATATATAATGAAGGGGAGCCAATCAGGAATGGCTGGTCGCTTTAGTACACAATTGGCTCTGGTAGCGTCCTCTATTTACGTGCTAAGCTTTACATCAACAAGCATAACAATTTTTTGTATACGTACCCATATACATTCGTAGGGACCAGATTTATCGCGTCCGTTACGTGATTTATCACATGAGATCATTTTGATACATCCTATATATACATAGTAAGGATTTCGCGCAATGAATTGCGCCTACGGACGCGATAAATCTGGTCCCTACGAAACGAAACATGTTAGATGCTACAGCAGGAGAGAAGAACTTATGTTAAAACAGACTGGAACAGTACAGGTGAAGCGCAATTTCCCGGAGATGCTCAAGGGCGGGGTTATTTGCGACGTTGTGAATGCGGACGAGGCGCGTATCGCGGAAGATGCGGGTGCTTCGGCGGTGATGGCATTGGAACGTGTGCCTGCCGATATTCGCGCACAAGGTGGCGTGGCTCGTATGAGCGACCCTGATATGATTATCAAGATTAAAGAGGCTGTGACGATTCCCGTAATGGCGAAGTGCCGCATTGGTCACTTTGTCGAGGCCGAGATTTTGCAAGCCATCGGTATAGACTGCATCGACGAGTCCGAGGTGCTGTCGCCAGCCGACGAAAGTTTCCATGTTGACAAGCATAAATTCTCAGTACCGTTCGTCTGTGGTGCGCGTGACCTCGGCGAAGCTCTACGTCGTATCGGTGAGGGTGCCGCGATGATGCGTACAAAAGGCGAGGCTGGTACAGGAAACGTGATCGAGGCCGTGCGCCACATGCGTACCATCATGGACGGTATTCGTCGCCTGCAATACCTGCCCGAAGAGGAATTGATGACCGAGGCCAAGAATCTTGGCGCACCGTATGAAATCGTCAAAGAGGTTGCACGTACAGGCAAATTGCCCGTCGTCAACTTCTCCGCTGGCGGTATCGCTACACCTGCAGATGCAGCACTTATGATGCGGCTCGGTGCTGAGGGCGTCTTCGTTGGCTCCGGTATCTTCAAATCCGGTGATCCGCTCAAACGCGCCAAAGCGATTGTTCGCGCCACCACGCACTATCAGGACCCAGAGATCATCGCCGAAGTCTCACGCAATATTGGCGAACCGATGGTTGGTATCAACATTAGCCAACTTCCCGAAAACGAACGCATGGCGAAACGTGGCTGGTAAAAATTAGGATGTTATTGCTTGTTGTGGCACATATGCTGCAACAAGCAATAACATCTGAATCACAGAAACATAAAAATAGGGTAGTAAAATGTCCAACCCAACACTACGTATCGGCGTATTAGCATTACAGGGTGATTTCGAGGCGCACATTCAAGCACTGAAAATGGCGGCCTCGATGTTGGGTATCGAAGTGATTGGAATTCCTGTTCGATTACCTAAACATCTTGACGAAATTGATGGTATAATATTACCAGGTGGTGAGAGTACAACCATCGGCAAATTGATGGTTGAATATGGCTTAGATGGTATACTAAAACAAAAGATTCAAGATGGCGTTCCCTTCTGGGGAACATGTGCGGGCTTAATTTTATTAGCGAAAGAGACGGATAACGCGCTTGCTGGTCAGCCATTACTGGCTTCACTCGACATTCGCGTTCGCCGCAATGCATTTGGTAGTCAGCGAGAGAGTTTTGAGACAGACCTTTCGGTGCCTGCATTAGGAGAAGCTCCATTCCATGCCTTCTTCATCCGAGGGCCAGCCGTAGAAACGGTGGGACCAGAGGTGGAAGTGCTGGCGAAGCTCGACGACGGAACCATCGTCGCCGTCCGTGAAGGAACTCTGCTAGGGACCGCGTTTCACCCGGAGGTTGCGATAGCCGAAGGCCAGAGAGACCCACGTTTTCATCATTACTTTCTCCGTATAGTACAGAGCGTCGCCTCGTAGGGGTCTGATTTATCACACCCAATACATCGTACTCATGATGTAAGGTCTGATTGATTCTACCCACGATGCCTGTAGGGGTCTGATTTATCACACCCGCGACGCAGGAGCAACGATGATACGACCGGTCCTGTTTGTGGATTTACCGGGCATCATCTACGCCATTGACCGCCGCGCTCGCAGCAGGCAACACGAGTTTGCGAACTTCGTCTGCTGGCTAGAGCCGGTGGAGGACGCCATCACTCCGTCACCGCTTATAAGAAACATTCTTCCAATCACACCATCTTCGCGCACATGGATTTGTGAAGACCACTGGCGCTTGTTAGGCTTCGCACAGATGCGGGAGCGACCATCACGTACCGCCTGGGATATGTCCTATCTGGCCTCTATCGTACAACGCAGTCCCGCCGCATCCAGCGAGGAGGATGTGCTGATCGCTCTGCTCGAATACATGGCAGAGATGGCGGCGACACACGGTATTCTACGTATTTTTGCAAAAGTTGAGGACGAAGTGCCAGAGCTTGGCCTGTTCCAACGCTCTGGCTTTCAACGCTACGCCCGCGAACTCACCTATGTCTATCAACAAGGTGCATTAAGCGGACTCGACGAGCCTCCACTATCATCGCTGCGCCGCTGGAATCGCCACTACGCGTGGGGATTGCACCAGTTGTACCGCTCGGTCACTCCGCAACGGGTGCAGATGGCGGAACTGCTGGAGAGCAGCGAGGAATATGCGAAACTCCACGTTGGCACGCAACAGCTCTTCTCTAACCGGAACGAGAATTACGTCTGTGATGTCGGCGTGCGTTTAGGAGCCTGGTTGCGGCTCTGTCGAGGTCAAGGCTCGACTCCGCACCGACTCTTTATACAGGTGCATCCTGAACATGTTGACCTTGCGGAACCGCTTTTGCGTTTCGGCATGCGACGGCTTCAGGAAAACGACATACGCCCGATCTATTGTATGGTAAGGGAGTATGATTCTTCTGTTATCACCGCCCTACGCAATAGCGGATTTGAGCAGACCTTGACCAAAGACCTGCTCGTGCGACACATGGCCTTACTCGCCATGCGTCAAAGCACCGTCCCCCTGCTAGAGCAACGTGCGGTCTATGGCTTGAAAGGTCTGGGGACGGTCAATTCACGCCAAAAAACTATGAGGTGAACAACTGCCTATGCAACATGTGATCACTGACGATCTGAACGCTCTGCTGGCTGCCCTTCCGCCGAGCATTCGCGAGGCGGTCTATCGGCTCGAAAACCGAAGCGAACTGCTGGAGATCGTAATGGACCTCGGACGTATTGCCGAGGGCCGCTTCCCAGATGGGGAGGTGATCCTTAGCTCTGAGCCTGTGACCTCGGCTGACCTCGAATATGTGGTTGAGCACATCGGTGAGTTTGGCGACGATAACCGTGCAGGTATCGAACGCACACTGCACCGCATTAGCGCATTACGCAACCGCAAAGGCAAAGTAGTCGGCTTGACCTGTCGTATTGGGCGTGCGGTCCTTGGCAGTATCGCCCTGATTCGCGACATCGTTGAGCAGGGTCAATCAATTTTAATACTTGGTCGCCCAGGTGTGGGTAAAACCACTCTGTTGCGTGAAATAGCTCGCGTCCTCGCGGACGAAGCCAATAAACGTGTTGTTGTCGTCGATACCTCGAACGAGATTGCGGGCGATGGTGATATCCCCCACTCCGGCATAGGGCGTGCGCGTCGTATGCAGGTGGCTCGCACCGTCGAGCAGCACGCAGTCATGATCGAGGCTGTGCAGAACCATATGCCACAGGTCATCGTGATCGACGAGATCGGCACCGAATTGGAGGCACTTGCAGCCCGTACTATCGCGGAACGTGGCGTACAGTTAGTCGCAACCGCGCACGGTAACTCGCTGGGCAACCTGCTGGTCAATCCGACGCTCTCCGACCTCATCGGTGGCATCCAGACCGTGACGCTCGGTGACGAAGAGGCGCGTCGTCGTCACACACAGAAGACGATCAACGAGCGCAAATCCGCCCCGACCTTCGATGTGGTGGTGGAGCAGCAAAGCTGGGACGAGGCGGTCGTCCACCGCGACGTTGCCGATACTATTGACAACATGCTGCGTGGTCAAGCCACCGTCGCCGAAGAGCGCACACGCAACGAGGAGACGGGTGAGGTTAGCGTGCGCCGTATCACCACTGGCGGCATGGATGTGCCCTCATGGGGTAGCGGCGGACTGGGTGGACCTGATCAGGGCTTCACACCACGCACCTTCGAGCGACCAGAACGCCCTGAACGCTCGAACCGTAATGGCGGACGAGGCGGCAACTGGAACCAATATCGTTCGAGTGGAAGTTCACAGGATGTGCGTTCAAACGATGCAGCTATAACACGCGGCGAACGCTTTCGTGGACGAGGAGCAGAGTCTCAGCAATTTCAGCCACAGATGAGAACGCTGGCTCCAACCGGTACGGCACCATCGGAGGTGAAGCAAATTGGTAGCACCGCCCTTATCACGACGGAACGCCCCTTCCTCGAAGAGGGCATCTACCAGCCTATCGAAGCCGAGATGCCGGTTCCGCTGATGAAGTCGATGCGCGTCTACCCGTTTGGTGTAAACCGCGACCGACTGGCTGATGCGGCGCGAACATTGCGCGTTCCCGTTGTTATCACAGCGAACGAACGCGAGGCCGATGCGATCATCAGCATTAAAAACTACTACAAACGTCAACCAGAGCGTTTGCAGCAAGCTGAGCAGGATCGCAAGATGATTATCATCCTGAAAAACAACACGGTCACACAGATGCAGCATGCGCTGGCTCGCCTCTTCGACATCCCGCTCACCACAACAGAGAGTGATGGCGAAGGCGACGAGTCAGACGAAGGAGGGTCTCCAAACGACTTGTCTAATCAAGAGTTTGATGACCCAACGAAGAAGGCTATGCTAGAGACGGAGGACGCCATTCATCAAGTCTTGAACAAGGGCTTGACAACGGCTGAACTCGCCCCTGCCAACGCCTACATTCGCCGCTTGCAGCATCAAATGGCGACGCGCTACAACCTGATTTCAAGGAGTCGAGGCAAGGAACCACAAAGAAGAGTGAAGATATTCCGCTCGCGGGATTAACAAGTGTCAAAGACATAAAAAACTGGCAGACCGTATGGTCTGCCAGTTTTTTATGTCTTTGACACTTGTTCATGTCCCTTTTTATACTTCCCTGTGTTCTTATCTATATCATCATGCATGATGCAAACCTGATAACATGTTGAGATAGGACGAACATACATGAAAGACATCTCAGCTCTGCCGACAGCAGGAGGCAAGAATCCCCTAGCAGCAAATGACGACGAAGCAAGATGGATAGCAGCAGCTCAAGCCTCTCCGAACGCCTTTGAGCCGTTGTACCTGCGCTATCGAGGTCGTGTCTATCACTACTTACGAACGCGCCTGAATAATGATGAGGACGCTGCCGACGCAACGCAGCAGGTCTTTCTGCAAGCGTTGAAGGCACTGCCGAAATATAAGCAGCGTGGCATACCCTTCGCGGTATGGCTATTTCGTATCGCGCACCATTTGGCGGATCAATCTCTCCAGTCGCAGTGCCAGTACAGTATCGTGGCAGGCACTACCGGAGCATCCAGCCAGCGAGCAGAATGTAGAGGCGAATGTACTTCAGCAGGAGACGCTAGCCCATCTTCAACGCTTGCTTACAACACTAGACCCATATAAACGCGAATTGCTATCGCTTCGCTTCGCCGCTGGACTTACCGTCCCACAGATTGCCGCCGTACTTGGCAAAAATCCAGAGGCCGTCAAAAAGCAACTTAGCCGCCTGCTGCAATCTTTCAAGGAGCAATATCATGACGAACGATAAAGCACAAAACTACTCAGATATATTCGATGAGCAGCGCGAGCCGGAACTGGCACGTCATGTGCGTACCCTGGAAACGCTCTACACATCGCATGAGTTACCCGCGCAACTCACCTGGACACGGTTACAACTACAGGCGAGACAGGTTGACACAAAAGCCGCTACTACACCGCAATGGCGACAGCCCGTCCAGCGAGCCTCGGTACGCTTCAGTCTTGCCGCGCTTGCACTGGTAGTTGTACTGCTCTTCAGTGGTTTCGCATTTGCATTCAGCGGCGGTGATATCAATGCATTGCTACAAAAAATCCTGTTAGCAGGTAATGGTGGGCAACAGGTTTTCCAGAAACAACAATTTGTCCATATTGGAAAAACAAAAACCATTGAAGGTTTCACTTTGACCGTTGAAGACGCCTATGCCGATGCCAACGAGATTATTGTGAGCTATTCTATTACGTCGGCTAATGTAGAGGCGTTAGGTAAGGGAGGGCATTGGGCATTTAATGATGTTTTGCTCGCAACAAAGGACGATGCCAATATACCCGAATTGCTAAGTAGAGGGACAGAACCCGATTGGGCATATTCAAAAAACAATCAGAACAAAATCGCTACAGGTTTGAATGTTGTGTACTTTGACGGTAGCACGATACAGGGCAATCCTAAGAGCATCAACCTCCACACAACTGTTACCTATGGTTGCGGAAGTGAAGGAGGAGGACCAAGTTCAGAGACAATCAATGGAACAACGATTGCATTGACGCCAACGCCAGGGAGCGATTGTTCGGCGAAGGCAACAGAAGTATCGAACAAATTGAACTGGGCCTTTGATTTCTCGCTTCCGTTCCACGCAGGTCGAGTCGTCAACGTACATCAATCAGTTACATCAGGCGGGAGAACAATTACGTTAGAGCGCATTGTTATCACACAATCAGAAACACGCTTGTACATAGATGGCTTCGCGTACAGCAACGACCGTGACGAGTTACATTCGTTACAGTACAATCTCTTACTTGGCAACAAGAATTACAATGAGGTTCAATTCGGGGGACAAGGTACAGGTCATCCATTTGTGTGGTTGGAGGAATCGCTTACTCAACAGAATGGAGATGCAACTTTTACCATCGTCTCATATACTACGCCAGCTAATGCAACACCTGTACCATATGGACCCTTGTCCGTCAAAGGTGGTCCGTGGGTTTTCCACTTTGTAATACCGTAAGCGCATATTCTACGAGAAAATGACTTCTTCAAGCGTTCTTTTTTATTGGGAGAAGATTACGTTTGAAGGAGTTATTTTCATGAAAGTACTTCCACGTATGCGGTGGAAACTGTTCGCTCTCGCTACGATTGTTGTCCTTCTAGTAGGCATGCTGTTCGCCTTCACCCAACAGCCTATCCATTCGGCACAGGCCACCTACGCGCACCGTGCCACAACCGCAGCAAGCACTCCCTACAAAGTCCTGTTCGACAATGCCCACGCGGAAACGGCGGGCAATGCCGATTGGGTAATCAGTTCCAGCCAGCCCAATCCACTCAAGGAAAATCCTAATCCGCAGGTGGAGACCGACTGGACGGGTGGCATTAGTTCGTGGGGTGTGGCACTGCAAAAAACTGGTCGCTATAGCCTAATGACCAACACCAGCACCATCACCTATGGCAACACCAGCAATCCGCTTGACCTGAGCAATTTTAACGCGTTCATTCTCCCAGAACCGAACACGCTCTTCACATCAAGCGAAAAGACCGCGATACTCACGTTTGTCCACAACGGCGGCGGCCTGTTCATGGTTGCCGATCACAATGGTAGCGACCGTAACAATGACGGTTACGACTCGCTGCATATCTTCAACGATCTGATGAACAACGGTGGCGTCGGCAACGATCCCTTCGGCATTCAATTTGATGTTGCGGATATCGCGCACGATTATCCTGGCGTTGATACACCCAATTCCGACCCAATTTTACGGGGACCATTTGGAACGGGTACCACCAGTTTGATCGATGCGGGCACTACCGAGACCATCAGCCCAACCGACAATCCCAACGTTGTAGGCGTCGTCTATACCACCGGCTCCTCTAACACTGGTACAACGGGCGTCTTCATCTCGCGTAGCACCTATGGCTCTGGTCGCGTCGTTGCGACTGGCGATAGCTCCGCTATCGACGATGGTACCTGTGAGTCTGGTAACAAGTGCTACAACGGCTGGGGCGACTCAGGCGCACAAAATGGTGTGCTGTATCCCAATGCAACCGAGTGGCTTGCAAGCGGTGGCACAACAAGTCCAACGCCAACCGTCACCGCGACAACGACTACCACTGCGACGGTAACGGCTACCGCGACGACTGCACCCTCGCCCACAGCGACGGATGTACCACCTACTCCAACGCCAACGGACACTCCAACTCCCACCTGTGATTGGTGGTGGTGTTTCTAATTTGTAGAAAGTCATTCTGCAAACATTCCCCCCGCTGTTCGTGAACAGCGGGGGGAATGTTTGCAGAATGACTCCTATCTCCACATTGCATGCTTGCTCAACCATGATATACTATGACGAAGAAAGAGCTTCTTAGTATTTGAGGGCATACAATGCAAGAAACTGCGCCATATCTGGAATTTGACAAGCGGCTCACAAAGGTTGTGATTGCCCTTTGCACATCTTTACGCTTCCAGCAGGGTGCATTATATACGCATGAGCAGGAAGACACCTTCTTTGTTCGTACCACCGCTGGTTTTTCGCCCCAACAGGAGAAATATCTTCAGCTCCATCCGCTGCCAACGCATATAATCACCTCGGTCCAACTCGATGCAGTACATAAGCATAATTTCTACATTCTGCCTCCTACCTCGTATGTATGGCAACAGCCCACATTTGCCGAGGGATTTTCGCAAGAGGGCAATGCGCGAGATGCAATTCTTGTTCCGTTGACGAGTGCCAAGCAGACGCCACTGGGCATGCTTCTTCTCTGTCGCCCTTATAGCGAATTGGAGCTAACCGACGAGGCATTGTTGTTCCTCGAAGTGTTCGCGGAGCAGGCGGCAATGGTCATCGAAGAGGAGCGGCTACATAAAGAGGCGCAACAGAACAACGAAGAGCGGAGCGCGTTGATAGAAATTAGCCGCGCCCTCTTCGCTCCCAACGCATTACGTGACCTGCAGAACGTATACCAGACTATTTATGAGCAAGTGTGCAAATTGATGCCCGTTGACGCTTTTTTTATTTCACGCTACAACTATCAAGATTCAACCATGACAATGGACTTCCTCATCGACGAAGGCGTCCCATACCCACCTTTTCCCTATGCTTCGATTCCCTTGTGGATTGACAAGCTTCTCTCCAAAGAAATGCGTACCTACGTCTTTGGGACGGCTGAAGAATACGATGCGTTCGCCAATCAAAACCGTCGTACTCCCGAACAGAAGAGAAGAGATGTATTCGGCAACAATCGCCCTTCACAATCGCTGCTGTTTGTGCCTATCTTCTACGACAATGAGCTGATTGGTGTCCTTTCTGCGCAAAGTTACCAGCGTCACGTCTATACACAACGACATTTAACGTTGCTCGAAGAGATTGGTATACAGGCTGGCATAGCCTTGAGCAACGCGCTTCTCTATGCGAAGCTAGGCGAGGCACTACAGGAGGCGCAGAAATCCGAACACCTCACAAACAACTTTCTCATGGTTGCCTCGCATGAGCTACGGACTCCGCTAACCTCTGTGCAGGGCTACCTTGAATTGCTTACCACGTATGCAAAAACGCTTGATAACGAGACGAAACAGCATTTTGTAGACCTTGCAAGCCACGCCTGTGAAGAACTAGTGTTGCTCCTCGGCAATGTCATGGACACTAGTCGTATTGATTATGAGCGTATGCACCTTCAAATCGAGCGTGTTTCTGTGCGTCATGCTTTCCGACACATTGCGGAAATTCTTGAACCGGCGTTTTCGATGGAGAAACGTGCGCTACAGATGGACATTGACGAGCACTTGTATGTTCAGGCCGACGACCTGCGTCTACGACAGATTCTGCTCAATCTGGTGGGAAATGCGCTCAAGTATGCTCCATTCTCGAACGTGGCAATCACAGCAACAAGTACAGAACGCATCGTTGTCGAACAGCGTTTACGCCCAGCGCAATTAGTACTTCCAGTAACATCAACCGCGTCGCACTTCGTTCTACTAGGCGTGCGCGATTGGGGAACGGGCATTGCGCAAGAGAACATGAGTCGCCTCTTTACTAAATTTGGGCGTCTGGAAAGTGCCATAAACAGCATGCAACGCGGCGCGGGGCTTGGTCTATATCTCTGCCGACAACTGGCGGAGGCAATGCATGGACAAATATGGGTCGAGAGTTCGGGTATTGCGGGAGAGGGTACAACATTTTTCTTGGCACTACCATTGGGATAAATTTTTACATTTTCCGTAATCTTTATTGACAATTGACGATAAGACAAGTACAATGGAGAGAGAAGAGATAAGAGTCATCTTGTAAATAGGAGGCATCTTCATGGCCGTCATTCATACTGATCTTTATCGTCATGAAAACCTCGTCCGAAAATCGATCCAAATCCCCTCGACACAACATAAAGAGTTAAAGGCTCTAGCGGTTGAACTAGAATCATCGTTAGGAGATATCGTGGAGACAATTATGGAACTTATGCGGCAAGATAATTATCAGCAGCTCAAATCAGCAATTACTACGAAACGTGAACAAGCTCTCTCATCCCTCAATTCCACGCTCGACGAAGCCTACGCCTATCTTAGCACAATCCCCGACACACTCGAAGAAGCCCAATACTTTTTTCATGCTGGTAACGAAGGTATGGTCGCGTAAGGTATGAGGGTTGAATGAGTAGTGAGGCCAGGCAGACACAGCCCAGCCATAGACAACATGAGGCACCAGCTAGCCCACGTCGCGGAGAGATCTGGGACGTGAACTGGTCCCCTGGTCGAGGTGCAGAGCAACAAGGCACTCGACCCGCTTTAATTATCCAGAATGATCGAGGGAACGCTTCACCTGCGTATCCCCTGACCATCGTCGCCTCTATGAGCCGTACCGAGCGCGAACTTCCCCTGCATGTGCGCATTGCTCCTACTGAGGAGAACGGCTTGACCGACCGCACCGATGTCAAGTGTGAACAGGTCATGACTATTGAAAAGTCGCGTCTGCTACGTCGGCGTGGCTCCATCACTTCCGATGAACTCGCCAAAGTTGATACTGCCCTCAAACTCAGCCTCGATCTCCTCTCGTAGTACATAATCTTGATGTGGCAGTTTTTCGTAGGGACCAGATTTATCGCGTCCGCTGTTCAATTTATTGAGCGAGATCGTGATGAACCCTGTCTATAAGCTGTATCAAACACGATCTCGCGTGATAAATCACGCTCTCGGACGCGATAAATCTGGTCCCTACGAAAATAGGTTGACTATGTAGTAGGAGTCTGATTTATCACACCCTCCGTTCCCCCACGTATGTAGCGAACTAACCATTTGGTAAGTACATTTTTTGCTCCATGTATAATGAAACATAGATAGGATTTTACATATTTGTGGTAGAGATGGCAGGTGCTATCTCTATAGAAGGTAGTGGGGAGGGGTTTCCTCATGGAGGAAAAACAAGAAACATGGTCTACCAGCATAAGCGTTGCTGAACAACCATATCCACGTGTTAGTGTCGTCATACCCGCACGCAATGAAGCCAAAAATCTGAGTCATGTCCTACCATATATTCCATCAATCGTTCATGAGGTCGTGCTTGTAGATGGACAATCGGCTGACGATACAATAGAAGTTGCGCGACAACTACTTCCAAATATTCGTGTTGTACATCAAACAGGCAAGGGCAAGGGCGATGCTTTACGAGCGGGGTTTGCAGCCTGTACGGGCGATATCGTTGTGATGCTCGATGCCGATGGGTCCGCGGACCCTACAGAGATACCGCGCTTCGTCGAGGCTCTCGTAGCGGGCAACGACTTCGCAAAGGGTTCACGCTTCATTCGTGGTGGTGGCAGCACAGATATTACGCTGCTGCGTCAGGCTGGTAACTATCTGCTCGGCATGCTGGTCAACGTATTATTCGCAACACGCTTCAGTGACCTCTGCTACGGCTATAACGCCTTCTGGAAACGCTGTCTCGACGAAATCAACATCGACTGCGATGGCTTCGAGATAGAAACGTTGCTGAACCTGCGGATGCATAAAGCGAATTTCAAAATCGTCGAGGTGCCCAGTTTCGAGTACTCGCGCGTGTATGGTGAGAGCAACCTACGCACCTTCCGCGATGGCTGGCGTGTCCTTAAAACAATTCTCAAAGAGCGTCGCGCATCGCTTCCTACGATACCGCCCCTTATAGAAAGCGATGAAGCTGTTCTGGTTTACACGAGTGTGAAGAAGAGGACGGTACGCTAACATGGAACCGATGGAAAAGAAGATACCGATTCTCATGTATCATAGTATTTCATGCAGCACAAACCCAAGCTTCGCGCAATTTACCGTTTCGCCTACACGCTTTGCGGAACAAATGGCATACTTGCATGAGTACGGCTACACTCCCGTTACTATAACACAATGGGTAGATGCGCTGGCAAGAAAAGCGATGCAGCCACTTCCAGAGAAACTCGTCGTCCTGACGTTCGACGATGGCATGGCTGATTTTTACACAGACGCTTTACCCATCTTGACACGTTATGGATTTGGCGCAACGCTCTACATAGCGACATCTTTTGTCGGAGGTACATGCGGTTGGCTTCAGCGTGAGGGAGAAGCAACGCGCCCCATGCTCACATGGCGACAGATTGCAGAGATACAGGCATCGGGCATCGAATGTGGGAGTCACACGCACACGCACCCGCAACTCGACGTACTTCCATCGACAAAGGCACGGAACGAGATCGTCACCTGTAAGCGTGTACTGGAAGATACTCTTGGTCAACAGGTACAGAGTTTTGCATATCCCTATGGATACTACACACAGGCAACACAAAGACTTGTACAGGCTGCTGGTTATACATCGGCTTGTGCGGTCAAACATAGCATGAATGCCGAAACCACGAATCTCTTCGCATTGACGCGACTTATGGTTAAAGCAACGACAAGCATCTCCAATTTTGAGGCTCTTCTTACAGGAAAGAACTCATACAGTATGACACTCTTTACAACATATGCACGTATACGCACTCCCGTATGGCAATTGGTGCGACGCGGCTCTTCACTTGCAACGGGGAACAGAGGATAATTGAAGAGAGAACCAATGGGCGAATTGGGGTATATAGGCGTTCAGGTATAGTGGCAGGAGGAAGATAGTGGCGGTTCAGATAGCAGTAAATATTTCGGTTGTTATTTGTGCTTATACGGAGGCACGTTGGAGTAATCTTGTACAGGCGGTACAATCCATTCAGCAACAACATATGTCGCCGCGCGAAATCATCGTCGTCATCGACCACAATTCGGCATTATTTGAACGTGCTTGCGCTAACATCGAAGGCATCACCGTCATAGAGAACACGGGTCCCAAAGGGATATCGGGGGCGCGTAGCACGGGCGTTGCAAAGGCAAAGGGGGCATTGATCGCCTGTCTCGACGATGATGCCATCGCCGATGCCGACTGGCTAGAAAAACTTGGTGATTGTTGTACAGACCCGATGGTCATGGGAGCAGGAAGTAGTGTACAGCCACACTGGGAAAAGCAACGCCCACAATGGTTTCCTACAGAATTCTACTGGGTACTTGGCTGTTCCTATCAACCAACATTTGCTCAACCCGTAGAGGTACGCAACCTCTGGGCTGGCTGTATGTGTGTGCGCCGCGAAGTATTCGAGACCGTAGGAGCGTTCAGAAGCGACATTGGGCATGTCGGTAAACAGGTACTTGGAGGTGAGGAGACGGAACTGTGCATTCGTGCCAAGCAACACTGGCCCGATAAAAAGTTTCTCTACGAGTCACGCGTAAACATCCACCACTACATACCCACGCATCGCGCGACCTGGAAGTACTTCCTCTCGCGTTGCTATGCCGAAGGCTTCTCAAAGGCCATCATCTCTCGCTACGTCGGTGTACAAGATAGTCTCTCAACCGAGAGTTTATACACATTCACTATGCTACCGTTGGGAGTCATACGTGGCGTAGCAGATTGCTTGCTACGCCGCGATAGTACAGGTATACAACGAGCAGGTGCGATTGTTGCTGGCTTCACGACAACTGCCGTAGGCTATATTATGGGTACATTCTCTCGAACTCCTCAAGCACAAAACACTTAAATTTGTATTGCATGTTAAACTTTGATTTGTTACCTCTAGTAACAAATCAAAGTTGAACATGCAATACAAATTTGTTGATATAGGAAGCGCAGTAACAGTATAGTGAATTCTCTTTTTCAGTGGCTAAAAACCAATAGCGTGATGCTCGTCAACGCTGGTTCATTGATTGGCACAACGGCGATAACATCGGGACTGGGATTTGTGTATTGGTGGATTGCAGCACGGCATTTTTCAACCGAGACAATAGGAATCGCCTCTGCCTCTCTGTCGGCAATGATGCTACTGGGCAGTTTTTGCGTATTGGGACTGGGAACTCTGCTCATCACCGAGCTGCCACGACAACCAGGACGGGAGGCATCGTTAATCAGTACAGCCCTGCTTGTAGTAGGAGGCATAGGTACTCTCATTGGCATTGCCTTCGCACTCACTAGTCCCTCCTTCATTGGAGGCTTCGGACCACTTCGTGCGAACGGCATGAACGTACTCATCTTTGGGTTAGGCGTCAGCCTTAATGGAGTTACGCTTGTACTGGACCAAGCTTTGATTGGCATACTACGTGGGAGTCTACAACTGTGGCGCAACACGCTGTTCGCGCTGATCAAGTTGGTCACGCTCTTTTTTGTTGGTACGTGGCTATCGAGCAATCTTGGTGTCGCAATCTATGCAACGTGGGCTATTTCTAACATTCTTTCGATAGTAGTGCTAGTCATCCCGATTGTATTCAAAAAAGGTGCAACAATTCAGCAGTATCTTCCACAATGGGGATTACTACGCAAACTAGGTGCGGCTGCAATTCAGCATCACCTGCTCAATCTCACACTTCAATTTCCGACGCAGGTGTTGCCAATCGTCGTTACCGCCTTACTCTCGGCCCAGATGAACGCTTGGTTCTATGTCTCGTGGATGCTGGTCAGCTTCGTATTTATCATTCCTGGGGCGTTAACCACCGTGCTACATGCGATGAACTCTGCGCAACCATCATCACTTGCGCATAAAGCGCGCGTCACGATAGGATTAGCGGTCCTCACAGGCGTTCTCACCAATATTGTCCTACAGTTTGGAGCTAAACAGGTGCTGAGTCTCTTCGGTGCCTCATACGCCGCCAATGCCGCATGGTGTCTACGCATACTCGCCCTCGCCGCCTTTCCGCTGATTATAAAAAATCACTATATCTCTATATGCCGTATTCAGGACCGCGTAGGGAGCGCAATTCTCAGCATCCTCCCCGGCGGTATTCTCGAAGTGCTTGCCGCCATATTAGGTGCTTACCTCGGTGGTCTATCGGGATTAAGTTTCGGCTGGGTGGCGGCTATTGCCGTCGAAGCGATATTCATGTTCCGCACAGTCTACAGGGCAGTGTGGTCAAAAGAAACACTATCGGTGCAGGACGAATCCAGTTCACAGGAGATACAGGCTATCTGGCTAGTTGAGACGGTCTCGATGCCCAGTATCGCACAAAGCTACCCTGGCGTAAGGATATTGCAACACGTCGAAAGCACCTCATCGTCGGGCATAAGCGCACTACATCCGCCCGACCCAATTCGGCTCAAACCACCGCGTCTAAAGAAGTACGCATGAAGGTAGGGACCGATTTATCGCGTCCTGCTGGCGTCTCGATTGCCGACGAGGACGTGATAAATCGGTCCCTACCAAAACCGTTATGAGGTACCAAAGTACCCTTTTTAGGAAAACACAAATTTTTTGCTATACTCACCTGGGGGATTCTTGAACCAATGTATGAAGATGGAAGGGGTAGATAGAAGTGATGGGAAACACAATACAGCCGCTGCGTGTACTCATGGTAACAGCACGCTATTTTCCATTTATGGGCGGCATCGAAACGCACGTCTACGAGGTCGGACGACGACTGGTACAACGTGGCGTCGATGTTACCATCGTCACCACAAGACCACGAGCAACTGCGACTCGCTCGGGGCTGCCAAGCGAAGAAATCATAGAAGGCATGCGTATTCTACGCGTCTCCTACTGGCCCGCAGAACATGACTACTATATCGCACCGGAAATACACACGCTTATCACGCGCGGCAACTGGGACGTTGTGCATTGTCAGGGTAGTCATACTTTTGTGCCACCAATGGCAATGCTCGCCGCCAAACAAGCGGGTATTCCATATGTCGTCACCTTTCACACAGGCGGCAACTCCTCGCGCTTACGAACCGCCATCCGCGACATACAATGGACGCTTCAGCGCCCGCTTTATAGGGGTGCCGCAAAACTCATTGGCGTCTCACACTTCGAGGCCAACTACTTCCGTAGTCTGTTACGTCTCTCGCGTAAACGCTTCGTCGTCATACCAAATGGCGGAGCGACCTTTCCTGCGGTAACGCTCTCGCACTCGGATTCCAAGGACACACTCATCATTTCCCCTGGTCGCCTGGAACGCTACAAAGGACATCATAATCTCATCACCGCGCTGCCAGCAATTCGTGAGCAACGTCCAGATGCACGCCTGCTCATTCTCGGCACGGGTCCCTACGAGGACGCACTACGCAAATTGGCGCGGCGGACAAGCGTTAGCGATTATGTAGATATTCGGTCGGTTCCTGCTACCGACCGTCGCGGCATGGCGGAGACTCTTTCGAGCGCAACAGTTGTGGCTCTATTAAGCGAGTATGAAGCACATCCAGTAGCTGTGATGGAGGCTCTCACGTTACGGCGTCCCGTTGTCGTCGCCGCTACGTCTGGCCTTCATGAAATCGCCCAGCAAGGTCTGGCGCGTGAAATTCCATTGAAGAGTACGCCACGTGAGGTGGCAAACGCCATTCTGCACCAGATCGAGGAGCCACTTACTCTCCCATCTCATTTCACATTACCAACGTGGGACGAGTGTGCGGAACAGGTTGAAGCTGTCTATAGAGCATGCGTAAAAAGCTTGGAGAGGGAAAGGGAGGACGTATGCGTATCTTAATGCTAGCACAATTTTATCCACCTACGATTGGCGGAGAGGAGCGTCATGTACGCAATCTTGCCATCGCGCTAGTGCAGCGCGGTCATAGCGTTTCTGTTGCCACGCTACAGCATGATAACACGCCTGCATTTGAGCTTGACGAAGGAGTACACGTTCATCGCATTCGAGGCAGCGTACAGAGACTCAGTGTGCTGTTCAGCTATCAAGATAGACAATTCGCACCTCCGTTCGCCGACCCCGAACTGTTACTAGCACTACGGCGCGTCATTCTGGAGGAACAGCCAGACATCATTCACGCCCATAATTGGATTATTCACTCAATGCTGCCGCTCAAGACATGGAGCAAGGCCAAGTTAGTCGTCACGCTTCACGATTATAGTCTTGTCTGTGCGCAAAAGCGGCTCACCTATCGAGGCGAACAGTGTACAGGTCCTTCACCCTTAAAGTGTTTAGAGTGTGCCAGTGAATTTTATGGCGCGACGAAAGGCGTTCCCACCGTGCTAACAAACTGGACAAGTAGCCAACTCGAAAATTCTTTGGTAGACATGTTTCTACCCGTTAGCTACTCTGTAGCACGCGGCACACGATTAACACATAGACGCGTTCCTCATCGTGTAATTCCAAATTTTGTTCCTGATAACATCAGCGAACAGAGGCGTGACGACTCCCAACTTCTGGAGCAACTGCCACGAGGCGATTTTATCCTTTTTGTCGGTGATGTCAAGCGCGATAAAGGCGTCGATGTTCTTCTACGGGCATACGCGGCAATGAAAAGCACGGTTCCACTCGTCATTATTGGTAGACCGTGTGATGATCTGGGAGTAGACATTCCTGAGAACGTCCTGATATTACCCGCATGGCCTCATGACGTTGTAATGAGCGCATGGAGTCGCTGTGTACTTGCTGTTGCGCCTTCGATCTGGCGCGATCCCTGCCCAACTGTAGCGATGGAGGCAATGGCAATGGGACGCCCTGTGATCGCATCGCGCATCGGTGGTCTCTCCGATATCGTCGAGGATGATGTCACTGGACTACTAGTTTCTCCTGGGAATGTGCAAGCCTTACGACAGGCAATGCAGGACTTGCTGAAAAATTCCGCACGTCGTACACAGATGGGCAGAATGGCTCTGCGACGTGTCGTCCACTTTCAAGCTCAAACAGTTGTTACCCGCATCGAGCAGGCGTATTTTGATGTACTGCATTCCGAACGTTCTATGTCGAGCCATGAACCTGTATCGGTGTCTACTAAACGGATATATCAGGAAGTGCCGCACCGATGAGTTTCATGAGTCCTCACACTACTAGCCTATATAACAATAGAATAATGAGAAGCCTGCCACGACCGCTACAACATCTTATTGAAAATTTGCTACGTATAGCTAGTAGTGCCGAATCCGAAAAAGAGGGAGTACAGAGCAGAGTTGCCATCCACGCATCTCTATCATCTTTTGAATGGGTCTCGTTGCTAGCGCTCACGAACGCGGCGGGCCTCTTTGTAATAGCTTATGCCTTCACGAGAGCAAGGGCAGGCGGAACGGGAATTAACACACTGTTCCTGTTTGCTATGCTTATGATATTCGCTCCCATAGCGATAAGGTTGCTTCTGCCCAGGACAACACGCAGCGAACGTATCGGGCTTCTCAGTGTCATTGGCGTTAGCTGTTATCTCGTAAAGGTAATAGCCAACCCATTATATTTTACCTTTTTCGATGAGTTTTTACACTGGCGCACGCTTGAAGACATCACGCATAGCGGACATCTCTTCACACCTAACTCGTTACTGCCCGTTAGCCCATATTATCCAGGGTTGGAGATTGTAACAAACGCTCTCAGCACAACAAGCGGATTGAGCAGTTTTCATGCAAGCCTTATTGTAATTGGTATGGCACGTCTGCTTATGGTGCTGGCTCTATTCGCGCTCAATGAGCAAATTCTTAAATCGGCACGTGCTGCAAGCTTGGCGACACTCTTATACATGATAAATCCGCATTTTCTGTTCTTCGACGCTCAGTATGGCTACGAGTCGCTTGCGCTCCCGCTAGCAATATTTATGCTCTTCTCACTGTCACCACATCAAAAGGTCTCTAGCCGTCCAACACAGTTCAAACTCTTCAACGAGAAGAGAAACTTTCCACATGGACTAAGTGCTAGTCTAAACAACAATCTACGCTGGATCACAATACTTACATGGTTTGTGCTGATTGCCATTGTTCTTACTCACCATGTCACAGATTTTTTCTTTGAAAGCGTGCTTGCGGTGTGGGCGATAACGTACACCTGCAAACGCCTTATTCCTTTCTATCGGTCAACGTTGCTGCTTACAGTGGGAATAGGCATAACAGCCTCAGTTCTCAGCACTTTGCGCGTAGACAATCCTGTAATCAGCTATCTCTCCTCGTTTATGGGTCAAGCTTTCGAGGAGTTCGGACACATTATCAGCGGCACGGGACCAGCAAAACAACTCTTTGTAAATTACTCTGGTCCGCCGACACCGCTATGGGAGCGGCTTCTTACGGTAGTAACGATGGCTATTATCGTGTTCAGTCTGCCGTTCGGTTTACTCTGTCTCTGGCAACGTCTACGCTCTAACGCCCTTGCTCTAACGCTCGGCCTCTTCTCGTTGCTCTATCCAGTGAGTCAGGCATTTCGCTTGACAAATTCTGGCTCAGAGGTCGCGGATAGAGCGGCTGCCTTTCTCTTCATTCCTATCGCGTTGGTACTCGCGCTTTTTATCGTCCAGTTCTGGCCAATTCAGCGTCTACGCTGGTTTACTCTCTGTATGCTTACGGGAGCAATGTCGCTGGTCTTTATTGGTGGCATCGTGCTTGGTGATGGACCAGCATCCGCCCTGCTCCCCGGTCCATACGAGGCAACCGCCGATAATCGTTCAATTGAGCCGCAAGGTGTGCAGGCAGCTCTCTGGTCTCAGGACTACCTGAAATCAGATAATCGCTTCGCGGCGGATCGCATCAATCAAGTCATCATGGGAACCTATGGCAATCAACGCATCGTTACATCCATTCAAGATAATATAGATTTATCGGCAGTCTTTCTTGATCCAACGCTGAGCAACGATGATATTACACAGATACAGCAGGCGAAGGTACATTACCTCGTAACCGATATGCGCCTGACTCATGCGCTCCCTCTGCTCGGTTACTATTATGAGATGGATGAGCCAGACGCCTATCACCATAAAACGCCTATTCCGGCACAAGCTTTTATGAAATTCAGTGATGCGCGCCAAGCAGATCGCGTTTTCGACAGTGGAGATATCATTATCTACGATGTGGGAGGATTGGGCAATGCGCCAAAGAAATAGTGACATGTTCGCGGCTATAGCTATCGCTGCGTTGAATATCGTAGGAGCATTTCTTCCTACACACGTATTTCTTGTTAGTGCTACACTGGCTCTGCCACTTGTCTTTTTTATACCCGGTTATGTACTTATAGAGATGATTGCCCTCAAGAGCATGCTCAGCACGTTCCACCGTATTATTTTTAGTCTTGGCTTGAGCATAACTCTCGACATTATTGGCGGCTTCCTCCTGAATATTTTACCAGTAGGGCTGCGTGCAGAATCATGGGTTGTTTTATTAGGCAGTTTTACCTTGCTATTTGCACTGCTCATACCATTGCTGAGAAGAGATGAGGTAGGGACCGATTTATCGCGTCCTTCTTGGCAATCGAGGTACCAACAGGACGCGGTAAATCGGTCCCTACCGACAGTTCAATCGCATGATCAGTACGTAGTCAATCGGGGCGTGATAAATCAGGCCCCTACAATGAGTTCCATACTACGCGGCGGTGCGATTCTCTGCCTTGCCATCATTCTCGTTGTCGTCGCGCTCGTGTATGCCACGAATGGAGTCACGCAACAGCCTCATACAGGCTTCACACAGCTATGGATGCTACCACCCGCTCAGCCAGAACAACAGTGTATCGTGCATCTGGGAGTACATAGCTTTGAGTTGACACCCGTCACCTATTCCGTAACCTTGAGCGTTAATACAGTGCGGGAGGTTGTATGGCCCTCTATTGCCCTTGCCCCGAACCAGACATGGGATCAACCCATTCTCGTTCCAGCAAGCTCTACACATACCACCACCGTAGAGGTAAAGCTTTACAAGGGAAACAGTTCAAGCAGCGTGTATCGTCAAGTCCACATCACGCTCCATTTTAACCAAGCAGGCAAATTTTTTCATTGTGTATAAAATGCAGAGTGTGACCTCTGCATTTTATACACAATGAAAAATTGTTCATCGTTCTCCTAAAGAAGAGAGCAAGTATGCCGACAATTAACAACAGAGGATATTCTTAATTGTCAATCTCTCTTGTGAGGAGAAAATAACACATGACTCAATTGACTCGGACTCGTCGGACGCGCATCTTCACCAGCATCATAGCATGCGCATTACTTTTGCTCGCGGCTAGTTTCATTCTTCCTTTTGCCTCTGCCCAGGGACCAAAGGGATACACTGTTCGCTCACAATCTTATTATACTACGACCCCCCAAATCAGCACCAATGTTCTCACAAACCCTGGCAAGGGTTGGGTTCTCTACGGCTCGCCTTCACAGCAGTCCGCGGGTACACTTGCCTATGGCAGCGTCGGTTATGTGCGCTACGACTGGTCGAGTGTTGAGCCAACTGAGGGTCATTATAACTGGTCTATGATCGACTATGACCTCAACTCGTGGGTTGCAGTTGGTAAGCAGTTCGCCTTTGGCGTCATGAATGCCGATAGCTCCTCCTCGACGAGCTATGTTACGCCTTCATGGGTCTTCAAAGATGGGGCTGCCTCTGTTCGCACCAACTCTGTTGATGATGTTAGTGGCCTAAAGGGTGTGCAGTATGTCCCAGTCTGGAATGACCCAATCTACCTACAAAAAGTACGTGACTTCCTTGCGGCTCTTGCAAAACGGTATGACGGCAATCCACATATCGCCTACATTGATATCCGCTCTTATGGCAACTGGGGAGAGCAGCATGTGTACGGCATCTCGCCCTCAGTCGCCCTTTCAGCAACAGGCGTGCAGACACACATCCAGATGTATAGAAATGCTTTTCAGCATACGCAGCTCATCGTTCCCTGGGGCATGCCCGATTATAACAGCGTCTACGGTTGGGCAGTCAACAACGGCGTCGGTATGAGGCGCGACGGCATGATGGTAGACTCTAACGGTAGTGAACTCGCGCCTGCCAATGGAAAAGCACCTGCCGTCTTCGAGTTCTACGGTAGCTACCAATGGCTCAATAGTAGCGGCTACTGGAACGCCGATAAGCTACGCCAGGAAGTGGAAATAGGCAAACCGAGTTACATCGGCATGGGACAATGGGATAACGATGCTCAATTGATGCTTGCGGCACAACCAACACTCATCCGCGACCTTGCAAATCATATGGGTTACGATTTCGTACTGAAAAGCGCGACTCTGCCAACGACGATTAGCAACAACCAACCAACAACCATTAGTCTCTCATGGAACAATCAGGGTGTCACCTACTTGTACAAACACGCTTATGTCGCAGTAGCCCTACTTGATAGCTCAAACAACGTAGTGCAGAAGCAGTGGTTTAGCGGCTCAAATCCGAACGCATGGGCACCTGGACAAACCACGACAGAAAGTGCGAACTTCACCTTCAACGGATTGAACACGAATTCCTATAAGATCGCGGTTGGTCTGTTCCAAAACCAGACGGATAGCAACCCGATCTACCAAATCGGCAATCAGGGGCGCACAGCAAATGGTTGGTATGTCATATCAACCAACTCAGCTACCACTAGCACTAATCAATGTGGCGTCCTACATTCAGCTTCACGTTTGCCTATGTTCCTACGTGATGGATGCCAGAGACCAAAAATAATCGCCTAGACCTTCCTCATCCACCAATGTCCCGACAGTTAATCAGGTCGATGGACATTGGTGGATGGGAGCAGGACTCGCCCCTTGTGGCAATACACTTCACATACTAAGAATGGTATAGAAATAAGACGACGAACGCCCACAAGGGGCGAGTCCCTACTATATAACGTCGGTATGCGCTCCGCGCATTTGGTATAGTAGGGACTCGCCCCTTGTGGGCGTCCGACCTCCAATGCACCGACCTTCGTCTTATTTGAACAGTATTGTCCCTTGTGGGCGTCCGTCCTCGTATTTTTTGTACCATTCTTATTATTCAAACAGTATTGCTTTTCGCGAGTGTCCGTTGATTGACTTTTGAAAAAGGAACGTTTTATCGACTTTCACCGTCTAAAATGCGAGGCGTGATTCGTTCCCATAGTTGGAAGGGACGTACATCCATCGAGAGTAATAGGCATGTTACTGAGATTCTCTCCACAACGTCATAGTTCAATGAACAGTTTTATTCGCGCTTTCACTACTATAATAGGATATGAGGTACAATGAAAATACACTCAAAAAATTTCTTTCTTCCCTCACTACTGCTACTACTATGTATAATAGTTAGCGGATGTTCACTTTTTGGCAATACTACACAACCAGCACCAAAGCTGAAACCCAAGCCTGTAGTAAATGGCACTCCTGGAGGTACATCTTTAGCGGGTACACCGGTATCCGATCCACAACTGGACACAATGGTCATGCAGGCACTCGGCGATATCAACCAGTATGGCTATGGCTCTACAAATAAATATGGCACAGGTATTCGTATTAACTGGTATCGCGACAATCCCAACGACCAACAAAACAAGGGTCATGATGGGCAAAATGATATTCGCGTCTATGAAAATATGGTCTGGTATGAGGCGCGTCATCCCGGCGACACGTCAATGAAGGCCAATATTGCTCGCTTACAACCAATCGTCTACGCGGAATGGGCTACAACCGCTAACTCGAAAGGCTCCGACGACCCGAAAGGTTGGATTTACTTTATGTTCCAGCGGCTTGTCCAATATGATGATAGCACCATCTGGACAAACACAATGAAGCACTGGGCTACCTATGTTGCCAAGGGGATTGACCCAACTGCTGGAGTTGCCCATGCCAGAGTTGTTACATCGACTGCCGATAATTCGCCATCGTGTCCAGATGGCTACCGTGTAGACCAGAGTTTAGAAAACGGCCTAGCACTAGTGGACGCAGGAACGCGCTTCAACGAGCCGAATTGGGTACAAATAGGCTCACAGGAAGTAGATACAGTCATTAAGCAGGCTTACGTAACCAAGTATCATATGTTTGCACGCATTGTCTGTCAAGGACAAATATCGGATTGGGAAGCTAAAGGTGGCGAAATCGGTCAGGAGGTGGATGCCTTGCTCAAGACCGGTTCCTATGTACACAATGATACCTATCTCAACCTTGCAAAAGAAATTCTTGATGCAGTGTCAGACCCATCGGTTGGACTACGGGATATGCAGAATGGTGGTATCTACTTCAAATTTATGCTGGATAGTGGCACAGTTGATAAGAGCCGTAAAGAGATGCGCCAACTCGAAATTCTTCAGGCGGTTCACGAGGCTAATGCGATCTTCAATAACCGTTATGCCGACTTTGAGGCGAGCCTGATTAAAGTCGCAAAAAGTTCTTTCTTCCCAACGCCTGTTGCTGGCTGGATGTACGAAGTGAGTAACGACTACCAGCTTTACAAAGGAACAGAAAACTGGATTAGCACCGAGGCTTCGGTCATAGCAATGGAGGCTATTCAAACGCTTCTCAGCTAATCACAATCTCGCTTAGTAGTACGAAAGAAACAGAGAGACGGGGGGGGGGGCGCGCCCGGGGGTAGGGGGGGGGAGTGGGGGAATAGAATCAAA
>CAXUHG010000004.1:96695-111407 GCA_964250805.1 uncultured Ktedonobacteraceae bacterium
ACAACAAATAAAAAAAAACACCCCCCCCACACCCCCCCCCCCCCCCCCCCCCCCCCCCCCCCCCCCGTCTCTCTATTTCTTTCGTACTACTTACTTCGCTCCTCGGAAGTAGACAGCCGATCCGTAGCCCTCATAGACAAGGTGAAAATCCTCTGGGAATGTGAACCGCTTAAAGATTTCCGCTTGATATGACCCGTTATCCGATATAATCCAGATACGGCTATGGCTTGCGAGAACCGTCTGAAAATCATCCTGGTTAAACATGGCCTTTGCATTGGACGCCGTTTCGACGACGCTACCGTTCTTCTCAATCAAGAAGAGAGCGCGATTGACAGAGAAGAAGTAATCGACTCTGCCTTCGTAGTACAATGTTGTATTTGGTGGTGCGATAGAAATTACGATATCGTCCTTCTGTAAATGTGCCTTCATATATGCCCCCGTAGCATCGTAGTCGGCATAGTGGCGATGATAGGCGAAGCCAACCAACCTGCTCACGAACAGGTTATAGCCACTGAGCGGTAAGATTGGTAGAACAAGTACAGAGACACATGTCATAAGTACAGTTACGCGTAGCGCAAGTTTCATAGGCCACGACAGATAACGGTCATTCTTTGTTACGGGTGTGCCGACGGCATCATCTTGTCTTTTCTGCAATGTCACATATGGGCGAGCTAATGACCATACGACAAGCAACATCCTCAAGAGAGCATAGGAACCCATCAGGTAATAGACGGGCAGAATCGCATAAACATAGCGATCAGCCGTAGCAGTGAACACAAATACAATCGTTAAGACGGAAACGACGAGGAACACTGCACAATACTTTGCTCGCGTATCCTTGCTACGAAGTGCCCAGAAACATCCCAGTGTTGCTAGTATGGAATTCAGCGTTATCCAAGGATATGAACCATTACCGAGATTACTTGGTATAAAGAACAGGTTCATATAGAAGGGAATGTTGTCTGTTGTGAATCCTACCTGTGGTCGTTGACTTGAATCGGTACCAAGTGTTGGTGGATGTGAGTATTTTACCACCAGCAACTGAAGCCCGATTATGACAACGCAAAATATTGCAGCAAACCACCAATGCTTCTCATACATGACCGAGGGCAAAAGGCGTTTTTTATCAAAACTCGCTACCAGAATAGCTAGCAAGAAACCCGGCAAGGCAATAAAGACTTCTTCATGACTGAAGTACGTCAGCACAAGACTTATCGCCGCCGCATAGACAAGATACGCCTTGTTACGTTTCTGAATAGCCACATAGAACAAGAAGACCGTTAGCAGCGTCAACATTTGCTCCTGCTCATACATACGCATTTGACGGCTCCACACCAGCGAAGTAGGCGAGAATGTCAACATGGCTGTAGCGAGTAGCGCAATACGCTTGTTGAAGAAGTACGAGCCTACGATATAGAGAAGCGGCAAGCTTATCAAGTATTCTACAACGCTGATCGCGCGAGGAATACCATCCGCCTGTCCAAAGAGCGTTGTCCAGAGCGCAAGCAGGTACGAATAGAGTTCGGATTTGGGATACAAAAAGCCAGATGGGAAAAATGGCAAACCTGATGCTAGTATGCCACGTGAGGCATAGTAGCTTGATAGCTCATCTTGCCAATACGGTTCGTAAGCTAAGTTATAGCAACTGAGAGGAATCGCGATCAGAACTAGGGCCACCAACGCCCAATTTTGACGTAGCCAGCGCAAGACTCGATCTATTCTATCACTTTGACGCGCCGGAATTCTTATCGAGGCTGTTGTATACAGATCATGCAAGCCCTCCTGCACAAAGGCAAAACGTGAACTTGAGAGTAACGACGCCGTAGCTCCCGGTACCTTCTGATTGCTTCGAGCCGCAGTATTAAGCCAAAGAATCAGACATGTAACCCATACAACTGCTGAGAGGATAGTCACCCAGAACCATGTAAACGGAAATGGTCGGGGCATCTGTGGTTCGCGTGATAATGCTAGAAGCAAGCCTTCAAGCACGATGGCAGGCACATACATCAAGCTACCAATTGCCAGTGCTTCTCCACCAGAGCGGGCAAAGCGACGCAGTACAACGAGCGAGAAAAACAGCCACAAGCCAATTATCAAAACAGAGGCACCAACGACTGTCACAATAGAGAGGGCAATTGGTACCACCTGAACATTATTTTGGCTCAAACTCTCTGGCAAATAGAAAGAGCCAATATCACCTGGACGTGCAACGACTGTAGGAGCAGACCAAGCTTGAATGGCGGAACCGCCTTGTAGCCAGCCATCCACAGGTTTAGGAGATACACGCCAGTAAGAGTCTGTAGAAAGCCAATAGTTCTTGCCAGAATTATCACTTAACAGGGCATCCGTCGAAAGTGCTGAACTTAATGCGGTCTGACCAGAATGACCGGTATTCACACCAGGAGCTGCGACGTGTATTGCGATAGTATTTATCCCCACATGTAGATATGGAGAAATGTTGTAGATACCTACTGCAAGGCCAGCACGCGGCTGATCTGGTACATCAGCATCACTCAGATAGGTCGCTAAGTCCTGACCGATAAGCGGGTTGGTAAGCGGTGCCTGGCCTTTCCAAGAAATAAACTGGTTTCCGTTAATATACACGTCTGCTGTGCCAGTTGCGGCAAGGCGCAACCACGCTCCGTTATAGCTCAATGGTAGCGAGAACTGACGCACGAAATAGGCATCATGACTCACACCTACTCCAATCCACTGCTGCGACAAAGGATGTTCATACAGCAAAGGATTGACTTCCGATGTTGGGTTAAGATTCAGATCGTTGTTGTTTTGTACGGCCCTCCAGCTAGTAGCATCGTAGTCAACATTGCTCCATACGCTGGACTCCGATGGATAACGTTGGTAGACAAGACCGCTGTCTCCAGTTCCAATCCAGCCAGTTCCTGAACCATCTCGATATACCGTATCCCCATGCACCATGCCAAAACTAGCACGCAGCGCGGGTAAAGCGTTATCGACATTTGCGACACGAGCTGCTACTACATTTGTACCTATCTGCACGACTGAGGTTACATCATAAACATATGCTCGCGGAAAAGTACCTTGATAAAAATCACGTTTATTCGAGCCGATAAACTTTCCGTTCACATACAAGCTGAACACCTGGTTTGCCGCGATCACCACGAAAGCACTATTAGGGGGCGCATTGATGTCTAGTGAATGACGAAAATAAGCTACTGGCCCTGCGCTATCAGCCGCTTTCACCCACTGCGCATTCCCCCAACTTGGCGGGAAGCTTGCGGGTTGTGGCACAATAAACAATTGATAGGAGAATATTGAGGCACCAAAACAGGCCAGCAAAAGACATATCCATACAAGTGACTGAATGCCTAACTTTCTGCCCGCTACTACCGTCTGTTGCATTTCTATTTGCGAGATTTGAAAAGAAGATGCTTCTTCTGAGGTTTTCGTTGTTTGAGAAGAGATCATAACACCACTTCTTTCTGCATATCCACCCTAATACAAACCTGATAGTGCTTCACGGGCAGTATTATTTCGATAATTCGGATCGAGTTTTACAGCCTGGAAGAGCAAATTACGACCTTCGTTATAATGACCTTCGCTGATATCACTCAGGGCTATGTAGGTAATAGCGGATGATTTTACATCGTTGTTGGGACGAAGGCTAAGCACCGCATTCATTTGTGTTATACAGGCATCATAGTCATGGAGGTTGTAGAGAATAAAGCCATTCATATATTGTCCGTAGACATTCGTAGAATCTACCTTACTAAGAAGTTGCACCCAGATTAACGCAGTGTCATCGTTATCTGCCCTCAACGCAATGAGACCATCAGGAGTGGTCGTAAACTCAGAAAGCCTTTCAATCGTTGTACCTATCTCGCTCGTCACCCAGGGAGAGGTAGGATTCGCTTGCCATACGCCCAATAGCTCCTGATACGAATCGAGAAAATCCTTATTGTTACGATAGGTTGCACCCAGAAACACACGACTATCATCACTGCTTTGATCTGGATGCAGAAAATACAACGCCTCGCCACGATCAATGTGAAATGATGCCACCTGCAAGAATGAAGGATTCATCACTTGCGTCCAGTAAAGCCAGTTCAATGCTTGACTATAGTCACCAGAAGAGAGAGACTGCTTGGCTTTAAAATCACAAATCGTTGAGATAGGTCCGCGTCCGAACACGATCAAGAGAAACAGACCAATAACAGCCAGCCACAAATATCGACTTTTAGAACTGTTTGTAGCGATACGCGGCAGCGTTGTCACAATTCTTCTATAGTCATAAAGAAACCATGAAGCCGCTAATGGCAAAAGCAACCCAAAGGATAGCTGGTCGGCAAGCAACAATAGGCGTCCCAGTATCGTAGCATCTGTAAACGTATAGGGGTCTATAGGTAAGCGGTCGGTTTGTAAGCTATATCCCAGATGACGTTGCAGCAAAATTATTTGAACTTTATGTTGTGCAAGTAAGTCAACACCCACCATATCAACCGTAAGATACTGTAAGAAGAAAAGGAGTACTGGTGCAAGACAAAGCAAAGCAGCGAACGAATGCTTGTTGCTGAAAAAGGCACTTCCCTTAAAGCTCGTTATATTGGCGGCAGCGACGAGAAAAGCGAAAATCGCGCATAGCAAACATAGCAAGCCGTAGGAGACATACTTCGTATGTAGCTGCCAACCAATATCAATAGGCAGCTGCCATGCTGAAAAGTTTCCCTGTACGGGGTCCATAAGCCAAGGAAACACGCTAGACGCTAACATAATACAACCACTAACAACGGGTAGAACAACCTTTAGATGTATACCCGCCGTCATTTCCAGAAACCAGAATTGCTTCTTAGTAGTAGCCATGACACTCATCAGTTCTTATACACCTTGTTCAACTTTGATAACGTGAACCGATTGCCCATCCCGCAAGTTCTGGATTCCTGTCAGCACAACGGTATCATTTTGCGACAACCCCTGGTCAACGAAAATTTGTTCAGCAGAGCGACCAACAATGTGTACATGCTGCACAAATGCGTGATTCTTACGAACCACAAACACCACAGAGTCATTTTGAGGATTCACAACGGCTAAACGTGGTATGCTAATTGCCTTAGCAGGATTACTTTGAATGCTGACGAAAGCACTCATTCCTGGTAGCAAGACGTTGGTGTCATTTTTTACCTGTACCCATACCTCGAACGTGTCCGTCTGTGGATCGGCGACTGGCACAATCGAGATTACTGTACCGACAAGGTTGGTATTTGGTAGGGCTGATGGTGTGACTGTTGCGGCTTGTCCCACATGAACCTGTTGTATATTTGCGAGAGGAATTTTCACATGTACAACCTCGATTGATTCGTCCATAATTGTTACGAGTGTCGTACCCGAAGCAAAAGTTTCACCTGGATTAACATTTATAGCCGTCACAACTCCATCCATAGGAGAAATGATATTGCCATTATGTATTAGTGGCGATGTAGACTGAGCAACGAGAGCATTGTAACGGTTCTTGGCATCGTCATATTGCTTCTGTGCGTCAGCAACCGCAACCGCATTTCCTGCTGTAGATACAGAATTCAAATATGCTTGTGCGGCAGCAACATCATCAGATGCCTGTTTCACAGACAAATTGAGTTGCGTCGGGTCCAGTTGCATCAACGCCTGATTCGTTTTTACCGGATCGCCAGCCTTTACGGACACTTTGAGTACAGTCTCAGCCGAGGGATAAGAAATGTTGATTTGTTGCAATGGATAGGTAATACCACCACCACCGATACTACTGCTTACATTGTGAGTACCAGCTTGATATAATGTTACATCGGTTTGTCCGCCGTTCAAGCCAATCACGGCAAACACAACGAGTGCAACGATAAGAATACCGCTTGCTATCGCCCCCACTATCGCCAATCTTCTGTTTTTGAACATCCCAGGCTTTTTCTGATCGGGACGCTGAGATGGTGCTGGCGGTGTCGAAGGGATTGGTGATCCCATTGGTCGCTGATTCATAACAGAAGCAGTATTAAGCGGAGGATTACGATTATTTAGTCTCACCGTAGCATCAGGTCCGTTCTGCAACGATGAGAATTGCTGTTGGAGTGAGGGGTTAACAGGAGAAGAAGGTATATTCCTCATATCATTTGGATGTTGACCATTATACCCAGTAGGTTGCCCATTCTTGGGAAAAAATCCAGAATTATTGCTCATTAACTTCTAACTCCATGTTTAATGATATACAATCTACTTACTACCTTGCCCTACAAAGAACACAGACGCATCTATATATACGTCAAGCCGCACGCTGTTTCCTATCATTTTTTGCTTTGTTACCAGAGAAAAGGTACAATGCACCACCCATACTTCCAAATAGCAATGCCTGTGCATCCATTAACAATGCGAGAAATAGTGCCTGTGCTGGCGCGACATGCATAATTGAGAAGATGTACACAAAGGCACCTTCACGTAATCCATAGCCATTTATGGAGATTGGTAGGAATGTTATAAGTGAAATGAATGGTACAGCAACACAGTAGAAGTACAAAGGCAAATGAATACCTAGTGCCACACCGTATGCATAATGATTCAAGCAACTACAAATCCAGAAAATCGCCCCATAGAGAATTGCGATACTAAGGGAACGTGGTCGCTGCATCGCGACGCTCAAAGCCTTACCAATCTTAATGCCGGATTGAAAAACTTTATGGTCAATCCACTTACCCTTCACGAGACGTGGTAAAAGCACAGCAAAAAAGACTGCACCTCCAATCATACCAAAGACAAGAAGGCTAAGTACAAGAAATTCAAGTATGATGGTATTGTTAAAATGAACGTGCCAGATGAGCAATATCGGAATGCCGATCAGCATCATACTGAAGAAACCTGTAACACGGCTCATGACCACAGCACTGGCAGAACCTGCATTATTTCCCGACGCATTGCCGACGCGTATAGCTTTTATTGCATCACCGCCCATACCAGTAGGTAGGAAATGACTGAAGGCGATACCAACAAGGTAGAGATCAACCAGTTCTGCCAGATCAAATCTGATATGCTCGGCTTGTAGTAGACTACGCCATTGATAAGCACTCGCAATAATACAGAATAAGCCGACAATGAAGGCAACGAGTATCTGCTCAACATCGACGTGTGTTAGCACACCAAGCAGACTCGACCAGGAGAATGATTTGAAAAGTATTACGAAGAGCAATGCGGTCATACCGACGCGCAAGCCTACGCTCAGCCATTTTTTCTTTTTTTTCTCTGCGATGCGTGTGATATTAGTCTGGGTGGGAGATACCGAAATGTCATGCGTTATAGCGGCAATCTCTGCCGACCGCGAGAACTGAATAATGGGCGATTCCGCACCTTCCGCATGTTGCTCCGGTATCATTACCGTTTCATGAAATGCAACATTATTCCATAACGAAACTGGTGGCTCTGTTGCAGCAAAGTTCTGTTCAAACAAAACTGGTGGCTCTGTTGCGGCAAAGTTCTGTTCAAGAGGCAGTGACGTTTGATATGATGGAAGTGCCAGCGTCTCTTCCTTCGCAACATCAAATTTTGCAGCCTGCCCATTATTTATCGGAGACTCAAACAACGCCTTCCTCGAAAAAGGAGGCGTTGTTGAACTCTTGCTCATATCATCCTGGACAGGAGCAGAGTGCTGACCCGCGGAACTTGGTAGCTTATACGCTTTAAGCTTCAGTGTGTCCTCTTCTGAGATATCTGTTCGCAATGGCTGAATCTCTTTTACCTGTGTACCGTTCAGATTTACTCGTTGTGGAGAGTTTAATTCCATCGATTTGTCTCCTGCTATACTGTAGCAGACCTGCTATCGCTTAGGCAATAAAGCAGTACTATAGAGTGCTACAATATCGTGGAACTCACGAGTAAGCCCTTCTTCCAAAGAGACAACAGGAGCATAACCAAGCGTCTTCTCCGCCAATGTAATATCGGCGAATGTATGACGCACATCCCCATGTTGCGACTCGTTGCTCTCATAGCGAATAGTTGTATGGCTGATGTCCTGCAGAAGTTTGACCACGTTGCGTAGCGAGATACGCGATCCACCAGCAATATTCATCACCTTGCCAACCGCGTTGGATACTGATGCAGCACGAACATTCGCCTCGACGATATCGGAGATGTAGGTGAAATCTCTTGTCTGCTCACCATCACCATAAAGGTTGATAGGCTTGTCCTCGAACACGGCCTTACAGAAACGATGGAACGCCATATCTGGACGTTGGTGCGGTCCATAAACCGTGAAGTACCGTAAAGAAACGGTTGGTACGCCAAAATTCGCGTAATATAAACTACACAGATGTTCAGCCGCCAGTTTTGTGACACCATAAGGTGAATATGGATGACACAAAGCTGTTTCAGAGATCGGCAGTATGTCTGTGTCTCCATAGACCGATGAAGACGAAGCATACACAAAACGCTTCAAAGAGAGAGCGTACTTAGCCGCTTCCAGCAAGCGCTGCGTTACGAGCATATTCGCATCGAGATAAAATGCGAATTCGTCGCCCCAGCTTGCTCTCACTCCTGCCTGAGCGGACTGGTGAAATACCCAATCTACGCCATCCAGTAATGAATGAAGGTCCATGCGCAGCAAATCGTCCTCAATGAAGGTCATTCCCTCGCGCGAACGTAGATTTTCTAAGTTGCGCTCTTTTATCGAGCGCGAGTAATAATCAGTAAAAACGTCCACTCCGACGACGGTATGACCATCGGTCAGCAACCGCTCACTTAGATGTGAACCAACAAATCCTGCTGCTCCTGTTACGAGACAACGCATATATTTCCCCCGTTTCCTTAGTACCAGTTGTATTTAGCTCACTGGCGACAATATGTTGTTCTCTTTTATTCCGGCAAAATCGTTATACGACTCGCGATTCTTTTCCAGGAAAGCAGGCCAGCTATAGTTTTCTTCCCAACTCTGATGAGCGGAAGCACCTAAAGCATTGGCAAACTTTGCATCTCGTAGCAATTGAAGCGTCCCTTGTGCTAAACCATCGGCGGTTGGCGGGACGAGCAATGCTACATCGGGTGTTAGAATCTGTGTGTGTGCAGGAATATCAGTCGCCAGCAGTGGCACACCTGCATGAAGATAGGTGTACAGCTTCAATGGTGTATGCGTACCCTTGTTCCGTGGACTTAGCAGAATATCAGCCATCGCCATATATTTGGGCATTTCTTCCAATGGACGCTGCCCGACGAAATGCACTGAGCTTGCAACGCCCAGGTTTTCACCTAACTGCTGCAATTTTTCAACCTGGTCGGGTCGGCCTCCAGCAACGATGTACTGAGCCGAAGGAAATTCGGAGCGTACAGTAGCGATGCTTTCCAATAGAATATCTATTCCCTGATAGTTCTCCAATGTACCTGTATAGAGCAATACCGGCCCATCGTGTAACTTGAGTTGCTTGCGTAACTGCGCAACCTCATCGGGCACTGCGGCAGGCACCTCTTCATCGACGGCTGGTGGTAGAATCATGTAAATGGGTTTATTCGGCGCGATTTGCTGTGCGGTTTCGGCAATGCCGGGATAAAATGCAACCACGCCATCAGCATTTTGTAGCATAAACTTTTGTACAAACCCTACAATCCCCATCAACAGCGGGTTCTTCGTAAAGTCAGAGCTGGCTACAACCGTAGAAAGGTCTGAATGCATATAATAAAGATGTTTTCCACCAAACATTCTTGAGAGAATCACACCCATAACACCCGCCTCTTCGTGCGTATGAATGTAGTTATAACGTCTCCACAGCAAACGCCAGATCGCCATTAAGAAGACGGCGAGGTCGAGCGGGAACTTCGCCAACGAAGGCCCTGGTTTCACACTCCCAATAAATGGTAACTTAGGGGCACGGTAAATGGTTAAACCTGGCAAAGAAATATCTTTACCGATTGGGTATGTCACAAGGTCAACTTGATAGCCTAGAGCCACAAGAGCTTTGATGTGTTGATGAACACAAAAAGGCGCACCGCGCGACTCAAAGTAGGGCTGAGGCGAAATCATAAGAATACGCATGAATATTTTCCTTAAAGGAGCAAAACGCTCGTTTTAATAGAGTATTTGGAGTCAGTTCAATTTGCTCTTCGCCGTCGAAGGTACCTTTTGCGTCTCCACTTCAGGCAATGACGTAGGACTCACAGTACGCACAACGTATGTCGTCTTGCCCTGAGATTCGTGATAGGTACGCATGAGAATTTCAGCCAGGAGACCTACCATAATCGACTGCAAACCGAAACCGATAGCCAGTAGAGAGATTGGCAGTAGCGGGCTTCGGTGTATACGATACTTCACAGGCGACGCGATTTTACTGCCCACCATTGGAGTTGCGATAACTCCGCCCATCAATAGTGAAGCAAGACCAGGGATACCAAAGGCATACGATGGTTTGGTACCATAGCTACCCAGGAACTTTAAGGTAATCAAGTCAAGAATGACCCGTACAGTACGTGAAATACCATACTTCGATTTACCAAACTGACGTGCATGGTGCGAAACTTCAAGCTCGGTAATCGATGCACCACCAAGGGCGGCATATGCAGGAATGAAACGATGCATTTCACCATAGAGACGGATATGCTCGAACACTTCGCGGCGGTATGCCTTGAGCGTGCAACCATAGTCGTGTAGATGAACGCCCGTGACCTTTGAAATGAGCGAGTTCGCAATCAGCGAAGGCAGCTTACGGCTAATCTGTGCATCTTGACGGTTCTTGCGCCAGCCACTTACGACATCGTAGCCTTCCTCTATCTTTGCGATCAGGCGGGGAATATCAATGGGATCGTTCTGCAAATCGCCATCCATGAACACGAGAACCTCACCCTTGCTATGCGCTACACCCGCGGCAATAGCTGCTGTCTGCCCAAAGTTGCGGCGAAAACGCACAATACAGACGCGGGGATCGTCCTCAGCAAGACGACTGAGATGCGCAAAGGTCTCGTCGCGACTGCCATCATCGACGTACACGATTTCGTATGTGTAGGACTGGCTCTCTAAAACGGTGCTGATACTCTTATGAAGAGGTCGAATGCTCTCTTCCTCGTTGTAAACAGGAACAATAACCGACAAGTAGGTTGTTGATTTATCCACAGAATTACTCCATTTTCTTTCGTCTGTACAAATGTCATTTAGCACTCATTGGAACAGCTAATTTAGAGAGGCATCGCTATAAGTTATAACGCGTAAACCACTCGAAACAATCAAATGAATGGATACTACATTTCTTATAACAAGGATCACAAAAGACAGCAATATCGTCACGTCTTTAGTATTTTCGGGGGGCATTTTCTATAATGCCTCTTCTCTGAGGAGATGCAGAAGCATGTTTTTTCCTTATCCAACATTAATGGTACCATTATTCCTAACCTAACCACTGTTGCAAAACTGTTAAGATTCGGTTACATATAGCTCAGAGAGGTTACATTTAGTCCACACATTGATTTCTCACCAACTATACATCACTATTATAAAGATTGAAGGCAAGAAATCCGCAAACTATTACAGATCGCTTGCTTAATCTCTACATACGAATCATGCTCTTCTTCAGATTACCTTGTTGACTTTCATAGAAGGAATGCAATCCTCCAATAAAATTTTTACTGCCCTCATTACCTAGTGTAAACATAGATAGAAATATATGCAGTAATTCTTACTGCAATATACAAATCAACCAATTTTTAACTAAAAGTTACCTATTACACATGTCTTGGTATGTACAATTGGAGAAGTCTGTTAAAAGTATCTCTCTAGTATTTTTTTGCCTCTCATTACCTAAGACGTATGAGGAACGCTTTTTTGCGTTCTCAAATTTAGCTATATCTAATGATATAGGATATGAGGTTGTATAATGTATAAACCATCGCGCTCCCATTACCATTTGGTAGTGCGACACATCTCTCAATTTTTCGATAAGAGTCGCACTCCGTTATGGAAGCGTGCCTTGCTCCTGTCACTAGTACTTTTGGTGTTGTGTTTCCTCATTAGGAGATACCGTAGCGGTATCAGTAAGTACTGCTGACAAAACAGCATCGGCAACGAATGGCGATTATGTCTCCTTACCATACAAAAGCCAGGGATCAATTTCTCGTTTTCGAGAAACTGATCCCTGGCTTTTGTGAACTCTCTTGTTCCTATTCCCTAAATGAAGTATCATTTAAGCATGATTTCTTATTTCACTGGTTGGGGGCATTTATGCACACTGAAAATGACGAGGTACGTCGGAAAGAGTCCGAGCAGATACCAATGGTGTTAGCTGTTGATCTAGGTGGCACGCAGATTCGCACGGCGGTACTGCGTGGTGCCACACTGCTGTCACGCGTGGGGCTACTCACAGGCGAGAATCCTACGCCGCAACGCATTCTTCCGCGTATCTTTGAAGCGGTCGATCTGGCACTTGAGAAAGCTGGAATCGCGCTTTCTCAAGTCGCAGGTATCGGTATTGGTGCGCCAGGACCATTGAATAGTTATACTGGCGTCGTCTATGCGCCGCCCAATCTCCCTGGTTGGGAGAACGTGCCACTCCGCGATCTCTTTAAGGAGCAGTTTCCTGTCCCTATCTTTGTCGAGAATGATGCGAATGCCGCTGCGTTGGGCGAGTATATGTTTGGTGCAGGTCGGAATAGCCGTAATATGGTCTATCTCACTATCAGCACAGGCATTGGCGGGGGCGTGATTACCGATGGCAAAATATTAGAGGGAGCAAATGGTACTGCCGCCGAACTGGGACACATGACCATAGATTGGCATGGCGAACGCTGTAACTGCGGCAATATCGGTTGCCTTGAGCGTCTTGCCTCCGGCACTGCTATCGCCCGCCATGCGAACGCTGCTATTGCAGAGGGTAGAGGCGACGAACTGCTCGCCTTCGCCCTAGAACATCATCCCGATAGCATGGAAAATAAGAAAGCCAGCACGCCCGAAGATGCCGCCGCTCATACACCCACACATATTACAGCTCGCACCATTGCGCTGGCAGCCGAAGCTGGTATTTCCATTGCACAGGAAATTATTGCAGTAGCAGCCGAGGCTCTCGGTGTAGGTCTGGTCAATATTCTTCACATCTTCAATCCAGAGAAAGTCATTCTCGGTGGAGGTGTGACACAAATGGGGGCCTTATTATTAGACCCCGCCAAACAAATTGTCGAAGAACGTGCAATGGCGGTTCCACGCGAGGCCGCGTCTATAATTCTCGCGGAACTCGGCTCCGACGTAGGTCTGATAGGCGCGGGTGCCTTGATTTATTATAAAAGAGATATTTTGTAGGGACCGATTTATCGCGTCCTGGGGTGGGGAGGGGCAATACGTGAGCAATGATTCTCTATGGCGACGTGTTCCCCATCCCCCATCGAGGACGCGATAAATCGGTCCCTACCAAATGTTGTTCAAGATAGGATTTAACAAGAGAGACATGGCGTCACAAAAAGAACGTTTGGATGTGGCATTGGTACGACGTGGACTGGCTCCTAGCCGCGAACGGGCCCGAGCCTTGATTATGGCAGGTCAGGTCTACGTAGGGGAACGGGTTGTCGATAAGCCCGGAACGCCGATACCGCTCGACGCCGATTGTCATATGGCGGAGGTCTCGCCCGAACTCAAGTTTGTCAGTCGCGGCGGCCTCAAACTTGAAAAAGCCCTGGACACGTTTCAGCTCGACCCGACTGGACGCATTGCTATCGACGTTGGTGCCTCAACTGGAGGCTTTACACAATGTCTGTTAGAGCGCGGAGCAATGCGTGTGTATGCGGTCGATGTTGGGCATGGACAGCTTGCTTGGACGCTACGCAACGATTTCCGCGTCGTGGTGATGGAGCATACCAATATTCGTCATCTCACAAACTTGCCCGAACTCATGCAGTGCGCTGTGATTGATGTATCGTTTATCTCGCTACGACTCGTACTACCTGCCCTGGCACCATTGCTTGTACCATCGCCCGAAACGTGGATCGTCGCCCTTGTCAAACCGCAATTCGAGGCAGGCAAGGCTGAGGTTGATAGAGGCAGCGGCGTCATAAGTGATCCCCTCGTTCACGAACGCGTGCTACGCGAACTGGAGGAATGGATACCTTTACATACACCTTTTCGCGTCGTAGATAAGACAGATTCGCCGATTACTGGACGCGACGGCAACCACGAGTTTTTGTTTCTCCTCACCTTCTCACAAAATCATACAGTAGAGTGAAACCTGTTTTACGCTAAAAACGTACCACACACAATACTCTATTATTGTGCCAATCTCGATAGCATCTTTTGAGAGAAAATGTATGTCTAATAATCAAGAACTATCTACACAGCCCTCAGGAACACACCTAAAAACGATCCTGATTGTTGAGGACGATCCGTCTATAGGGGAAATGTTTGTACAAACACTTGCCGATGAAAACATTTATAAGCTTCTGCTTGTCACAAGTGGTATCCAGGCGTTAGAGATTGTGAAAGAGACAATACCCGACCTGCTACTGCTAGATTATCACCTACCCAACATGACTGGCCTTGAACTCTACGACCAGATTCATATGTTGCCGCATCTGTCTCGCATTCCTGCAATTTTAATTACCGCCGGTGTGCTACAACACGATATTCAAGATCGGCACATGGTCGGCATGAGCAAACCCGTTGATATTAACAAACTGCTAGATATCATTGCAGAGCTTTTGGACTGAATAGCCACAATTTAACAAATGTATGTTGAAGCATGCATGATAAAACATGACAGAGGCAAGCCC